>JBBRNJ010000045.1:0-71911 GCA_038230375.1 Polyangiales bacterium
CCTCGACTATCGCTGGGCGGACAGCTCCGAGTTCCCGCACAACGAGTTCAGCGTCGCGAAGATCCAGAACAGCAAGGCGTACCTCCAGAGCAACGTCGAGATCTCCGGCTGGACTGGCGACGTCTTCGTCCGCGGCAACACGGCCTATATGTCGGCGCAGGAGTACACGCCCACGGGTCCGTGGACCGGCACCTCCACCGTCAAGCTTCACCAGGTCGACATCACGGACCCGAAGCACCCCGCGGACTACACGTCGGCCGCGAAGTCCGGCTGGGGCTGGCTCCTCGGCGTCGAAGGCGACCGCGCCATCCTGACCTCGGGCTGGGGCTCTGGTCTCGACATCTACAAGCTCGGCGCCGCGCAGGCTCCCACCTTCGACCAGTACACGCGTACCCGCGGCTGGTGGTCGAACTCCCTCTCTCGCCAGGACAACACGCTGTTCATCGCGAGCGGCTACTGGGGAGTGCAGTCCGTCGGCCTGAAGTGACCCGACGCGCGTGAGCCGGTGAAAGCCGGCTCCGCTTGAACCAGAACGCCCTGCTCGGAAACGAGTGGGGCGTTTCGCTTAGTGGCGGCGACGCAGCATCATGAAACCGACGGCGACGCCCAGGAGCACGACCAAGATCGCGCCAACGACCGCAGCGACCAGGCGCGTCTTCCCAGGCGGCGGCGCCAGCGGTACCTGACGAACGAGCATGGTGGGCTCTGCCATCGGCCGAGCGTCGGCGTTCGCAATGATGTGCGGCGGCGGCGCGAAGTTCATCGCGGGCGTGCCCGCGCTGATGGGGATATCGATCGGCATGCCTGGCGATGACACCGGATGCTGCTGCATGGGCGGCGCGTGCTGCGCGCGCATCTGCGCGGAAGGCACGGACGCAGGAACCTGTTGCGGAACGGACTCGCGCGCAGGCGTTGGCATGCGCGCAGCGACCTGCTGCGGTGGAGCGCGCTGAGGGGGGGCTTGGGGAGGGGGGCCTGGGGGAGGCGCGGCTTGGGGAGGCGCGGCTTGAACGGGGCCTGCGACGGGCGCGTGCCTCACCGAGGTGGGCGGCTCCTTCTCGATCGCTGGAAGCGACATGTCAGGCAGGAAGAACTCACCGGGCACCGGATCGCTCTTGTCAGGCGGGGCCAGCTTCGGCGGAGGGCGCGACGACGGCACGAGGAGCGGCTCGGTCTGCATCTGCGCCTGCGGTTGGCGCGGCGGCGGCAGCTTGATCGCCTGAATCTGCGGCTGCACCGGCACCTGCACTGGCGCCTGCATCGACGGCTGCTGCGGCGGAGGCGCAGGCAACGGGTTCGCTTGCATCGCCGGGGCGGCCTGCCCTCCGGGCTGAGCCGATTGCTGCGCCCCGGCTGACGGAGCGCCAGGTGCGGACCCCATCTGCGCGCGTGCCTTCGCTTGCGCGCCCGGTGGCGGCATCTGCTTCACCGGCGTGCGCGCGCTCGCGGCCGGGCTCGGGCGCGCGGAGAGGGGCTCGTCGTTGCCCAGTCCCTCGTCCGTGCTCTTCAGGCGAATCTTCGGCGCCGAGCGACCGGCACCGCCGGGCGAGGACGGGGGCGCAGCCGGAACGCCGGGCAGACGCGAGCTGACGGGACCGCTGTCGGGGGGAGCGACGCCGACGAGCGTCGACTTCGAGGAGCGAAGGCTGCCGGCGGGCGTCTGGTCCACGCGCTCGCTCGCCATCTTCGGCGGCTTCATGTCGAGCTGCGTCGCGCCGCCCACGTCGTCATCCGCGTTCGCGAACTCGTCGTTCCAGTCTCCTTCGTTGGACTCGAACTCGGCGCCGAAGCCCGCGTCTTCGTCTGGCTCCATGCCGGGTACAGAGGCCGCGCGTGGCCTCTGCACCGGAGCGGGCGCCGCTGCAACGGAGGGCAACGGGCGTGCTGCCTCCACGGAAGGCAGCTTCATCATCTCGGGCGGTGACTGCGCGGGCGCGGGCGCGGGCGCGGGCGGCGGAGCCGGAAGCGTGACGAGCAGTGCGTCGCGCATCGACCGCATGCTGGGCCAGCGCTCCTTCTTGTCGAAGGCGAGCGCCCGATCGATGACCTCCGCGATGACCGGGTCCACGGTCGGAATGACTGACTTGAGCGAGCGAGCGCGCTTCGATGCGGCCGCGATCAGTCGGTGCTCGATCGTGGGCGCGGGGTGCACCACCTGGCCTGTGAGCAGCGTGAAGAGGATGGCGCCGACGGACCAGACGTCGCTCTGTGCGTCCACGTCGTCTCGCTTGCCGAGCGCTTGCTCCGGCGACATGAACGACGGCGTTCCCATCACCGTGCCGAACACGCTGGACTTGGCGCGCGCGCCGGAGATGAGCGAGCGCGCGAGCCCGAAGTCGAGGAGCTTCACGGTGCCCTCGTTCGTCAAGAAGACGTTCGTGGGCTTGAGATCGCGGTGAATGACGGAGCCCTCGTGCATGGAGACGAGCGCGTCCATCAGGCGCTTGCCGAGCTCCAGCATCTCCGCCGGTGCGACGTAGCCACCACGCGCAACACGCAGCTGCTCGAGCGTCATGCCGTCGAGCAGCTCCATGACCATGTACGGGCACTTGTCCTGCGTCTTGCCGTCGTCGAGGACCTTCACGATGCCGGGGTGGGAGACGGAGTTCGCGAGCGCGCCCTCCGCGAGGAAGCGCTCGACCGCGCCCTCGTCGTCGATGAGGTTTCGATGAAGGACCTTCAGCGCCGCCTTGGCGCCATTGCGATGCGTGACGTCGTACACGCTTGCCATCGAGCCCTTGCCGAGCAGACGCTCCACGCGCCATTTCTCGCCAATGGTCTGGCCAATTCTGTCGTCGTCCGCACCCATGCGCGCTCCCAGTGTCTCATCTTACGGAACGGCCGTCCCCGTGAATCATGAGGGTCTCCGGTCCCAGTCCCCTATCGCGCCTTCGCCCCCTGCGATGGTACGCTCTCAACCCCCATGGCGTCCGAGCAAACGATTCATCTCGAGCGATACGCAACCGACGCGAAGGCCCTCGTGGCTGGCGCCCAATCCCTTGCCGACGAGCGGAAGCATCCGCAGGTCGAGCCCATCCACTTCCTGACCCGCGCCGTTGACCGCGATCGCGGCGTGGCAGAGGTGTTCAAGAAGGCCGGCGCTGACCCCTCTGACGTCGCGGCCGAGGCCGAGACTCAGCTCGCGCGGCTGCCGAAGTCGGGGGGTGGGCTGGCCTATCTGTCGACGGCCATGCTCTCCCTCCTCTCTCGCGCCGAGAAGGAAGCGGACAAGTCTCCGGTCAGCGTGGAGAACCTGCTGAACGCGCTCTCCCAGGAGATCCGCGGGCCCGCGGGCGCCGTCCTCCAGGCGTTCGCGCTCGGACCCGGGTCGTTCCGCGCACACATGGCCGCGCTGCGGAGCGTGCCTCGCGAGGCGGCATCCTCGTCGACGGTGGGGGGCGGCACACAGGTGGAGGCGTCGCGCTTCACCCAGGATCTCACCGCGCGCGCGAAGCAGAATGGCTTCGACCCGGTCATCGGCCGCGACAATGAGGTGCGCCGCCTCGTCCAGATCCTGGAGCGGCGGCAGAAGAACCACCCGCTGCTCGTCGGCGAGCCCGGCGTGGGCAAGACGGCGATCGTCGGCGCCCTTGCGCAGCGCATCGCCAGCGGCGACGTGCCGCACAACCTGGCGGGCCTCAGCATCCTCGAGCTGGAAGTGGGCACGCTGGTCGCGGGCGCCAAGCTCCGCGGCGAGATCGAGGAGCGCCTGAAGCAGGTCGTGGGCGCCGTGAAGTCGAAGGACACGGTCCTCTTCATCGACGGCATCGAGTCCCTCTTCTCGCAGGGCGCTGCAGGCAGCGGCGTTGGCGATCTGCTGAAGCCACTGCTCAGCCGCGGCGAGGTGCGCTTGCTCGCCACGACCACGCCCGAGGGCGTGAAGCGTATGCAGGAGAAGGACTCGATCCTGCTGCGTCGCTTCACGCTGCTCACGATCGATCCGCCCACGCCGGAGGGGGCCATCGAGATCCTGCGCGGTATCGCCACGCGCTACGAGACGCACCACAAGGTGCAGATCGGCGATCCCGCCGTGACGGCCGCGGTGCGCCTCGCGAAGCGTTACCTGCAGGACCGCGCGCTGCCCGACAACGCCGTGGACCTGCTGGACGAGGCCGCCGCACGCAAGCGCGTGGAGATCGACGGCCTGCCCGCGCCCGTGGACCTGGCCATTCGCAGGCTTGCGTCCATCAAGGCGCAGCTCGCTGGCCTTCTGGACGACGACGACGCGATGAGCATGAAGACGAAGGAGCGCCTGGAAAAAGAGGCGAAGGAGCTCGAGCCGTCCGTCTCCGTGATGCGCGCCAAGCTCGACTCGCGCCGCGGCGCCATCGCAGCGCAGGCTGCATTGCGTGAAGAATACAACAAGATGAACGCCGAGCTCGAAGAGGCGCGGAAGGCGCAGAACTTCGCGAAGCTCGGCGAGCTGGAGCACGTGCAGATCCCCGACGTGAAGCGCAGGCTGGATGCCGCCGATGCCGCCGTGTCGAAGGAGGGGCTGGTCCCAGCGCAGACGCGGGTCGTGACCGAGCAGGACGTTGCGGCGGTGCTCGGCGACTGGACGGGCATCCCGGTCGCGAAGATGCTCGAGGCCGAATCCGAGAAGCTCTTGAAGATGGAAGCGCGCCTCAGTGCGCGCGTCGTGGGCCAGGAAGAGGCCGTGCGCGCCGTGTCGCGCGCAGTCCGTCGCGGCCGCGTGGGTCTGCGCGACCCGGGCAAGCCGATCGGCAGCTTCCTGTTCCTGGGCCCGTCAGGCGTGGGCAAGACGGAGCTCGCGAAGGCGCTTGCTGAGTTCCTCTTCGACGACGAAGCAGCCATGACCCGCCTCGACATGAGCGAGTTCATGGAGAAGCACATGGCGCAGCGCCTCGTAGGGGCGCCGCCTGGCTACGTGGACAGTGAGGAGGGCGGCTTCTTGACGGAGGCCGTTCGTCGCAAGCCCTACAGCGTGCTCCTCTTCGACGAGGTGGAGAAGGCGCACCAGGACGTCTTCAACTTGCTCCTGCAGGTGCTCGACGACGGGCGCCTCACGGACGGGCGCGGTCGTACCGCGGACTTCTCGAACACCGTCGTCATCATGACGAGCAACATCGGCTCGCAGCGCATCCTCGAGACCGATCCGAAGCTCTTCGAGTCTCCCGAAGGACGCGACGCGCTCCGCGACGTGCTCCGCGACGAGCTGAAGAACTTTCTCCGGCCGGAGTTCTTGAACCGCATCGACGACGTCGTCATCTTCCGTCCGCTCTCCAAGGACGACCTGCGCGGCATCGTGGACATCCAGCTGCGTCGCCTCGAGAAGCTCCTCACCGATCGCGAGCTGAAGCTCGATCTGACGGAGAGCGCCAAGCGGAAGCTCGTCGATCTGGGCTACGAGCCCGCGTTCGGCGCGCGTCCCCTGAAGCGCGCCATCCTGAAGAGCATCCAGGATCCGCTCGCCGAGGAGATCCTGGCGGGAGGCTACGCCGTTGGCGCCACGGTGAAGGTGGACGTACAGAACGACGAGTTCAAGTTCGAGAAGGCCTAGGAGGGTCCAGCACCCATGCGCGTTCATTTCGTCGGTGTGTCCGGCACGGGCATGGGCTCGCTCGCGCTCCTCTATCGCGCGCAAGGCCACGAGGTGACCGGGTCGGACTCATCGTTCGATCCGCCGATGGGCCCCACGCTCCTCGCAAATGGCGTCACCTGCTTCACGGGCTACTCGAAGGACCACCTCTTCCCGCGGCCCGATGTGACCATCGTGGGCAACGCGATCCGCAGCGAGAACGAGGAGGCGGCCCACGTCCGCGACAACCACCTGCACGCGGAGAGCATGTCCGGTGCGCTGCGCGCTCACTTCCTTGCGCACCATCGCCCGCTCGTCGTCACCGGCACGCACGGCAAGACCACCACGTCCGCGATGGCGGCGTGGGTGCTTCACCGCGCAGGGCAAAATCCAGGGTATTTCATTGGCGGCATCCCGAAGAACTTCCCGTCGGGCGCGGGCCTTGGCGAGACGAAGCGGAAGCTCGCGTCCAGTGGCAAGGAGGTCGCGCTGCCCGGCGCGGCGCCGCCGTTCGTCGTCGAGGGCGACGAGTACGATTCGGTCTACTGGCGCAAGAAGCCCAAGTTCCTGGACTACGTCGGTGTCGGTCAACACGACGTGGTGCTGCTCACGAGCGTGGAGCACGATCACGTGGACATCTACCCCACGGCCGCCGCGTACGAGGACGGCTTTCGCGAGATGGTCGCGCTCATCCCTGAGGGTGGGCTCCTGGTCGTGGATGCGCGTGACCCGCGCGCGCGGCACCTCGCGAAGGAGTGCAAGGCGAAGGTCGTGTACTACGCGCTCGACGGCGACGACACGGGCGACGTGACCCCCACGTGGCTCGGCGCCGTCGTCGGGGATGCGGCGCACGCTGCGGAGGCGGGCGGGCTGACCGAGAGCCGTGAGGTCCAGTCGTTCGACTTGTTCATCGGCGGCATGTCGTGCGGGCGCCTCGCGCTCAAGGTGCCCGGCGCGCACAACGTCCGAAACGCGATTGGCGCCATGGCCGCGTGCTGCGAGGCCTTCGGCGTGAAGGTCGCAGACGCGCGCTCTGCCCTTGCCGAGTTCGACGGGGTGCGACGGCGACAGGATCTCCTCGGTGTGCCCTCCGGTGTTCACATCTACGACGACTTCGCGCACCACCCCACCGCCGTGGACGAGACGCTGCGGGCCCTGAAATCACGGCACCCGAAGGGCGCGCTCTTCGCGATCTTCGAGCCGCGGTCCGCGACGGCATGTCGCGCGCTCCATCAAGAAGAGTATGTGGGCGCATTCAGCGCCGCGGAGCATGTGATCTTCGCGCCGCTCGGCCGCACCAACATCCCCCAGAATGAGCGGCTCGATCTGGACAAGCTGGCGGCGCGCCTGGGGCCCAAGGCGCTCTGCGCGAAGGATCCGGACGAGATCATCGCGTACGTGAAGACCCACGCGAAGTCGGGCGACACGGTCGCGCTGCTCTCCAATGGAGCGTTCGGCGGCATCCACCAGAAGATGCTGACCGCGCTCACCTAGCGTCAGAAATGTAAGAGCGCGTGTAAGAGCGCGTGTTAAGAGCGCACCATGGCCTTCCTGGACACCCCTGCGGAGCTCGCCGAGATCGCGAAGATCGCCACCGCGGCGGCACGCGAGGCTGGCGATTTTCTGATGACGGGTCACCGCACGAACGTCACGATCGAACACAAATCCAGCCGCACGGACCTGGTCACCAAGTTCGACCGCGAGAGCGAGGCGCTGCTCAAGAAGGCGCTCGCGAAGACCGGCGTTGCTGTGGTGGGAGAAGAGACAGGCGGGGCAGCTGCACCGCGCATGTTCTTCGTGGACCCGCTCGACGGCACCACGAACTACGCGCACGGGCATCCGTGGTTCTCCGTGTCCGTGGGCCTTGTGGAAAACGGCGAACCCGTCTTCGGCGTGGTGCACGCCCCGGCGCTCGGCATCACGTGGACTGGAGGCGTGGGGATTCCTGCGATGCGAAACGATGCGCCCGCACGCGTGAGCGGGATCGCTGCGCTCGAGGACGCGTGCCTTGCCACGGGCTTTCCGTCAGACCGGCACACGAACCCGGCGCTCGCCAACTTCACCGAGTTCCTGCACATGAAGGCGCGGGTGCAGGCCATCCGGCGCTGCGGGTCTGCGGCGCTCGACATGTGCCTCGTGGCCGACGGCACGTACGAAGGCTACTGGGAGCTGGTGCATCCGTGGGACATGGCGGGCGGCGCGGCGATCGTGCGCGCGGCGGGCGGCAACGTCACGTCGCTGGACGGCTCGCCCATGCGCTTCGCGCGAAACCACGTCCTTGCCACCAACGGCAAGCTGCACGACGCACTGGTCCGCGAGCTCGCCGCTGCACGCCCCGCAACGTAGGCGCAGGCAGGTCAGGCCGGTGGGGACAGCGAGAGCGCGCGCAACGCCTGGTCCGCCTCTTCGGCGAACATGCGTCCGCCCGTCTCTTCTGCCAGCGCGATGAGCTTGTCGAGCTCCTTCTTTGCCGCGTCGCCGTTGCCGCTCCGCAGGTGCAGCTCGGCGAGCAGCCGCCGACCACCGAGCGTGTCCCAGGAGTAACCGTTCGCCTCCGCGTACGCGATGCCGTTCGCAAGCGCGCGCTCTGCGTCCTTGTCGCCAGCCAACGCGTCCAGGAACCCGAGCGCCATGCGCACCTGGTTGCCAAGGCGATCGAAGCCGCCTTCGTCGCATGACGCGAGGGACTGCTTCAGCGCGCCGTACGCGCGCGGATGGTCGCCAAGGCGCACGAGGATCTCGCCCAGGTGATAGAGGTTCTCCGCGACCTCGTACGAGATCCCGTGCTGACGTCCCAGCTCCACGGCCTCTTCCGCATACGCGGCGGCCGCGCGGAAATCGCGCGCGAAATACGCGACAAGCGAGCGCACGTGCTCGCGTTCGCAGGCCGCCGGACCATCCAGGCCGAGCGCATCCGCGCGGGCGAGGAAGCTGCGCGCCGTGGCACCGTCACCAGTGGCGGCGTTCGCGTGCGCGAGGCTCAAGAACAGCTTGTGCTCCTCGAGCTTGTCGCTGGCCTTCGCTGGAAGGTTGGTCACGCGTGAGAGCGTGGTGAGGGCGCTCCGCCAATCGCCCTTCTGGCTGGCCAGCTCTGCGGCGGACACGAGCGCCTCGTGGAGAAGGTCGTAGCGATCACCGGCGATGTACTCGGCCTGCGAGAACTGAGCCTTCGCAGCGTCGAACGAGCTGAGCGCGGAGAGCAGACGCCCAGCCTCGATGCGTGCGCGCACGCGCATGCGCAGGTCTCCTGCGTTGTCGACGGCGGAGATGACGCGTTCGCACATGGCCTCTGCTTCGGGCGCCGCGCGAACGTGCCGCACCGCAGCTGCGAGACCGGTGAGCCACGTGAGCAGCGTCTTTGCGTCCGCGGACTTGTTGTCGGCAAGGTCGATCGCGCGCGAGAAATCGCGGGCCGCCGCGTCCAGGTTGCGGTTGGAGAGATGCGCCGTGCCGCTCTGTCCAAAGTAGACGGCAGCGCGTTCACGATCGCCGGCCTCGTACAGGTGCGCGGCGATCCGCGATGCGTGCTCCGGCACGGCGCCCGCCACCACGATGAGCGCATCACCCGCGGCGGCGTGCATGGCGCGCGCGCCGTCGCCTGGGATCGCGTCGGCCACGAGCTCGCGCACGCTGGGTGACTTGAACACCACCTCGACGGGGCCGGTGTGAACCACGAAGTCCGCGCGCTCCAGCCGCAAGATGATCGACTCCAGGCGAGAGATGGGCTGCGCCGTCATGTGCGCGAGCACCTCCAGGTTCACCGGGTCGCCAAGGACGGATGCCGCTTGCAGCGCGGCGCGCGCGGGCGCATCCAGACGCGACACGCGCGACGCGACCAGACCGCGCAGCGTCTTTGGCAGCGCCAGCTCTTGTCCGACGAGCCGCATGGAGAGGACATGGCCCTTTGCGATCGTGATGGCGCGTGCGTCCGACAGCGCACGCAGGACCTCCTCGATGAACTGCGGGTGCCCGCCCGCGCGCTCGCGTACGAAGCGCAGAAGCTCCTGCGGCGGTCGGTCCACGCCCAGGCGCGCGGCAATCAGGCGCTCCACGTCCGCGGCGGGGAGGTCCGTGAGATCCAGCGCCGTGTGCCTCACGCCGTCCGCGATGGCGTGGGTGTAGCCTCCGCGCGCCGCGAACGTGAACACCACGCGCGAGCCGGCGAGCTTGGTGAACGCGTACGAGATGATCGCGTAGCTCTCCTGGTCCAGGGCGTGGGCGTCGTCCCAGACGAACACGTGCGGCCGGTCCTCCGACAGGCTCTGCACGATCCGGATGAAGCCAGAGCGCAGGCTGTCCGTCATGGTGCCGCCGCTCTTGCGACGCGCTTCATTACCCCCGTCGGAGGGCTCGCTGGCCTCGCCCACGCCGAGCGCGTCCATGGTGGCGATCACCTCTTCGTCGGACAGGCCCACGGCGCGCAGACGCGGGCGCACGGAGCGCACGAGCTCGGGCGGGTCCGACTCGTCCACGCCACACAATGATTGCAACATACACACAATGCCGGAGAGCGGATGCTCTGCGCCACGCGGCGGGCACGTGGCCACGTAGAAGCCCACGTTGTAACCGAGCTTGCCCAGGCGGCGCTCGATCTCCACCAGGATGCGCGTCTTGCCGATGCCGTGCTCGCCGCGGATGGTGAGCGCCTGCGCGCTGCGCTTGGACGCGTCCGCCAGCACCGTGCCAATGACGCGCAGCTCTTCGCGACGACCAATGAAGCGACCGAACGCCTCGCTGGGGTCGCGCACGTTGCGCACCAGGAAGGTGGAGGACGTGGAGAGACCAGGAGGCGCGTCGGTGAGCGTCTCGAACACGAACGTGGAGCGCACCTGCCTCACGGCGAACGCGGAGATGGCGACGCGCCCCTCCTTCGCGCGGGCCAGATCGCGCGCGGTGGCGATCACGCTCTGCAGGCGCTCGTCCTCCGTGGGCTCGCCCGTCTGCGAGACATGAATGCGTGCAGAGTGCATGCCTGCGCTGGGCCGCTGGCTGCCGTGCGGATTGCGGACGACCATGAGCGCGGCGCGCGCCGCCATCTCCGTGTCGCGGCCGTCCGGCTCCATGAGCCCGAACAACGCGGTGACCTGCGCCGGATCGCGCGAGTAGATGCGGCCGCCATAGCGCTCGAGCGCCGCGGCGACGCGCTCCTGGAACGCCGGTGCATCGCGGGTTCCAGCGCTGACGACGAGCGCGGTGACCTCGCGCCGCTCGCCGAGCGCCGCCGTGGCCTCGAGGTCGACGGACTTTGGGCCGGCCTCCATCGCGGGGATGGAGGGGTAGCTGCCTCGCCGCACGGGGCCCTCGACGGGCGTGCGCTCGTACTCGCTGCCTTCCGCGAGCGCGACGACCGGATGCGGCGCCTCGGCGTCGTCGCGACGCGTGAGCAGGTACTCGGAGAGATCGCGCGCGCTCCAGCGCCGATCGCGCGTGTAGAGAAATGCCACGAGCGCCTCGTACATGCGCGCGGCGTCCGGGTAGCGCTGTGCGGGCTCCTTCGCCATGGAGGTGCTCAGGATGGTGACCAGCTCCTCCGGCATGTCGGGCCTGAGCAACAGCGCGGGCGGGTACTCGCATGCCTGCACGCGGCGCAGGGTCTCGAACGTGGTGGGACCAGAGAACGGGTTCACGCCAGTGAGGCACTCGTAGAGCACGGTGCCGAGCGAGAAGAGATCGGAGCGCGCATCCGTGTCGTCACCACGCGCCTGCTCGGGGCTCATGAATCCGAATTTTCCCTGCAGGCGACGCGACTGCGTGTCCTCCAGGTTCGTGGGCATGAGCACGCCCTTTGCCTTTGCGATGCCGAAGTCCGTGACCTTGACCTCGCCCTCGAACGACAGCAGCACGTTCTGCGGCGACACGTCGCGGTGCACGATACCCAGCGGCTGCATCTGCTCGTCACGGCGGCGGTGAGCGTGGTCCAGCCCCTTCGCGACTTCGGATGCAATATACACGCACATCTCGATGGGCAGCAGCTCCTGCCGGCGCCGCGCCTTCGTGAGGAGCGTTGCCAGGTCGAACCCTTGCACGTACTCCATGGCCATGTAATAGACGTCCGGCGACGTGCGGTTCTCCGGGTACGTGCCGGCGCTCGCCTCTGCCTCGACCTTCGTCACGCCAAGGTCGAAGACCTGGACGATGTTCGCGTGCGACAAGCGGACGGCCAGCTTCGCCTCGTGGATGAAGAGGTCGACGAAGTCCTTGCTCTCCGCCAGCTCGGGCAGGATGCGCTTGATGACGATGACCTTCTCGAAGCCTTCGACGCCGTAGCTCTTCGCCTTGAAGACCTCGGCCATGCCTCCTTGGCCGAGGCGCTCGAGCAGGCGGTAGCGTCCGAAAGTGGTCATGCCCCGCTCACGGGATACCATCAATTCTGCGGATCCACACCGGATTGGTCAGCCCGATCGGCACCACGGGCATGAACGGGAGCACGTCGTCGAGCTTGCGTGTTCCGCGCGCGATCGCGAGCACCCATCTCGCACCGGGGTCAAGCTCCAGCTGGACGTTCCCCTCGAACCGCAGGACCTTCGCGGCGAGCTCCGCGTCGTCGCCGCGCTCCTTTCCGATACCCGTGGGCCTGCTCTTCAGCGGGATGGTCGCGAGCACCTTCCCGGCCGACACGACCTCCACGGACGTGACATCCACCCACGGCGCCGCGCGCACACGCACGTGCGCAACGGCCAGTGTCGTACCGCCGTGCATGGTGAACTCGTCGCCTGGGCCCTTGCCGTCGATCGAGATCTCCACGATGGGCCCGCTGGTGATGGTTGCGTGCGCATGCTTGATGGCGGAGACAACAGCCTGTGTGTCCACGGGGCGCTCGAACGAGCCACCCTTCTCCGGGGGAACGAGCGCCATCGTGCGCGGGTAGCCCGCCCACTGGTACTGGATCCGGTGAGAGTCACTGCTGCCGGTGGCCGCGAAGCGATGTCCGGTGTCGAGCAGCGCGTAGTAGTCGGCGAGCACGCGCTGGATCTTCTCGGAGCTGTCCTTCTCGTAGCCGTTGAAGACCTCGAGCGCGTCGAAGTCCATGCGGATCTTTCCGAACGTCTGTTTGTTCAGCGGGTCGAACCCGACCACGTCGAAGTAGCCGATCTGCTTCGGCAGGCGCGGATGGTGAACGACCAGCACACGGTTTGGATCGTTGCCCTTCGATGCGGCGAACACGGCGCCGATGGTCGTGCCCTTGTACGGCGGCGGCGCGCCGAGCGGATACGGGAAGATCCCGAAGTGCCCGAAGCGCGGGTTGTACGTGGTCACCTCCACGCCAGGCACGAACGACAGGTTCTTCTCCATTCCGAGCACCGCGAGCGCGGGCGCATAGTCACCGACGATGTTGTGCTCCGTGGGCACCGCGAACTCGATGCCGGCGCTCACGAGAGAGAGCACGCGGTCCTCGATCGATACGGGCGTGTCGAACGACGGACGCGCATGTACGTGTAGATCGCATGCGACCATGTCGGGCGTGTCGATCACGCGGCGCAGGACCAGATCCACAGCCTTCTTCTTGCCGCTCTGGATGTCGACGGTCTCCGCGTCCACGTTGTATTCAAGGCCTTTCGTGGCAAGCACGCGGTAGCGACCCACCGGGAGCGGCGTCACCACCTCGCCCTTCTGCGAGTCCATGATCGGCCCGGCGCCGGACGCGCGGTAGTCGGGACCGAAGCTTGGGTCGAGCGTGCCCTCCACGCCATGCACCACGATGCGCGCAGTGACTGGCGACTCCGTGTCTCCGTCGACCACGCGCACATGCAGCTCACCGCCAGGCGAGACGTCCAGCACCAGCTCCCACGGGAGCCCTGGCTCGAAGCGAACCGGCGCGCTGGTGTCATCCGGAGCCGACGCCGCGTAGTACCGGATCACGCGCGCAGGCACCATCACCGTGACGTGCTCGCCGGGGTGCATGCGCATGCGGACGATCAAGCGACCGTCGTCGTCGGAGCCGAAGATGCGGGACTCCTCGGTGGCGCCGGCGACAATCACCTTGAGCGGCTTCACCTCCTCGCCCATCGCCTGGAAGGTGCGCGAGACAAGCTCCGAGTCCAGCGTCGTTGCCACCAGCTGCAGCGCGAGCTTCGGCTTCTCCCGGGCAGCGCCTTGTGACGCATCTCCCACGGTCATCGTCAGGTGCGCGCTCTCCAGCGTGTCGCCCGTGAACGTGGCGTAGAGCGGCATGTCGGCCGATGCCAGCGCGTACGGCTCGTCCTCCATGTCGAGCACGACGGCTTTGCCGTTCACCGTGCCCACGTCAGCGAGCACGCCCGTACCCGGCACGAACACGGCGCGCGGTCGCGTGACGTCGAAGCGCAGTGACACCTCGGGCGGCGCCTCCAGCACCACGTTGAACACGTCGTGGATGCGGTCCAGCGAGAAATGCAGGTTCGATGGCGGCAGGCCTTCCTTCCCGCCGATCTGCACGACGACCTCACCGTGCCTTCGCTTTGTCTTGATCGAAAGGCCCGAGAGCGCGTGCGCCACGCCGCCATGGACGATCGCGATCTCCATACGAGAGACGCGCTTTCCGTCGTCCGAGACCACGCTGATGGTCGACTCCGCCGGGTCCACGCGGAGCGACGCAGCACGCCCCACGATCTCCGTCGGCTCAGCGAAGCGCGCGTGGGGGGCCGGCGCGCGCACCCCCTCTCCAGACCCGAACGCATAGACGCCAAGGAGGAGGGGCAGCACCTTCCCCACGAACCGGGTCGGAAACGCCGTCTGCACTTGGGGCCATGGTAGGATTTGTGTGATGAACGAACAAGCGCGCCGCTTGCACGTCCGCCTCCTGCCGCTCGCCGTGCTCACGGGGTTCTGCGTGCTCGCGCCAGCCGCCAGTGGCTGCCACAACGGGAACACGGAGCAGACGCGTTTCGTGGGGGATCGCGCGAACTCGATCGTCATCGAGGAGGGCGGAAAGAGCGTCACGCTGCAGCAGAACAACCTACCGAAGCTCTACTTCGGCAGCGACGCGTTCGAGCTCGGCTTCGTGGACGCCATCTCCGACGTGGCCAGCTACGATCCCTACTGGCTCGAGTACACGCAGGACGGCAGCGTCGCTCCGCCGAGCCTGGACGCAGATTTTCGCGCGCCCTCGCGCTTCCAGGTGTCGGTCGTGGACGACTACCACGCCACCCTCTCGCTCGAGTACGACGGCGCCATCGTGAACGTGCAGCTCGAACAGGTCGAGCCGGGCTCGTTCAAGGCAACCCTGACGGTCAACGTCACCGGGCCGCAGCCCGTGGCGTACGTGCGCATCCGGCCGCGAACCGCCGCCGATCCGAACGAGGGCTTCTACGGTCTGGGTGAGCTCGAGGACCTGGTGGACAACCGCGGCAAGCTGCGACCCATGCAGATCGAGCCCGATGGCACGACGGAGAGCGGCTACAACGAGGCGCACGCGCCCATCCCGTTCCTTGTCGGCTCACGCGGGTGGGGCATCTTCGTGGAGGACAAGCGTGTTGGTCTGTTCGACGTCGCGCGCAAGGAGCCGACGCTCGTGGAGATCACGTACGGCACCGGCGGCACCACGAAGGACGGCTTCGTGTTCCACCTCTACTCGGAGGTGAAGCCCGTCGACATCCCGCAGCACTACTACAGGGACACGGCGTACCCGTTGCTCCCCGCCTCGTGGGCGCTCGGCCCCTTCTTGTGGCGCAACAGCGCCAAGGGGGAGATGCAGGTCCGCGACGACATCGCAAAGATACGGAGCCTGCACGTCCCGGCGAGCGCGATCTGGATCGACCGCCCGTACTCCACGAAGATCGGCACCTTCGATTTCGATGCAACCTACACGGACCCGCAGGGGATGATCGCGGAGGCGCAGAAGGCGGGCCTTCGCATGGGCCTCTGGCATGTGCCGTACATCGAGAAGGGCGCAGAGCCCTTTCGCACCATGGCCGATCAATCAGGCTATTTTCCCCTACAGAATGGGATCCTCTTCAACAACTGGAGCGCGCCGATCGACTTCACCGCGCCGGGTGCGAACGCATTCTGGAAGAGCGCCCTCACGCCGTACATCAAGGCCGGCATCGAGGGCTTCAAGCTGGACTACGGCGAGGATGTCATCCCCGCGCTCCGCAACTCGCGCAACACATGGAAGTTCCACGACGGCACGGACGAGCGCACCGGACACTACGCGTACACGCGCGCATTCCACGACGCGTACAAGGCAGCTCTGCCCGAGAGCTCCTTCCTGCTCTGTCGCGCCGCACGCTGGGGCGATCAAGCGAGCGCCTCCATCATGTGGCCCGGTGACATGGACTCCACGTTCGGGCACCACGGCGAGCCGTACATGACGAAGGACGGCAAGATGGTGAACGGCGTGGGCGGACTGCCTGCGACCGTCGTGCAAGGCCTGTCGCTCTCCGTGTCTGGCTTTCCGTTCTTCGCGTCCGACACGGGCGGCTATCGCAACTCTCCGCCGGACAACGAGCTCTACATCCGCTGGTTCGAGCAGACCGCCCTCGCGGCCGTGATGGAGGTCGGCGACGGCTCTTCGCAGATGCCCTGGGAGTTCACCGCGGACAACGGTCGCACGCAGGCAACGCTCGACCTGTTCAACCAGTACGCGTCGCTCCACATGCGGCTCTTCCCGTACGCGTGGACTCTCGCGCAGGGCATCCTCCGGTCGGGGCACCCGATCTTGCGTCCGCTCGGCTTCGCGTATCCGGAGCTCGGGGTGCATCCGTCGGACGAGTACATGTTCGGCGACGACCTGCTCGTTGCGCCCGTGCTCGAGCGCGGGGCCACGCACCGCAGCGTGATCTTTCCCGCGGGCGAGTGGATCGACTGGTGGGATGGCACGATCTACCCGGGCGGCACCACGAAGACAGTGCCCGCGCCGCTGGAGAAGCTGCCGCTCTTCCTGCGCTCCACGGGTGCGATCCCCATGCTGCGCTCCACCGTGCAGACACTGTCGCCGGTCGCGAACCCGACCATGATCGACTCGTTCGCCGCGGACCCCGGCGTGCTCGGCGTGCGGTTCGCGCCGCGCGCAATCGGTGCCGTGAACCTTGATGTGTTCGACGGCTTCCACCTGGACGCCACCGTGACGTTGCCGGACATTGCGATGAACTTGAAGGCGGGCGGGACGTTCGTGAAGGGCGCGCTGCTCGAGATCGTGAGCCTTGGCGGCGTCGGAAGCGGCGTGGTCAGTACAGTGACCGCACGAATGGCGCCGCTCACCAAGGCCGCGTCAATGGATGCACTGAACAAGGCGCCCAGCGGCTACTTCACGACGGCGGACGTGGGCGGGACGGTGTGGGTGAAGCTCCCTCTCGCTGCGGGCCAGGCCAATACTCTCACTGTGAGCATGACGACCCAGTGAGGTTTCTTGCGTGGACGTTGCCCGAGCGGCAGAATGAAGTCATGCGACGCTTTGCTTTTTCCGGCCTTGTTTGTGCGGTGCTCGTGGCGTGCGGTGGTGCAAACACCACGGACCTGTTCGGCGGTGACTCCGACGGCGGGGGCGGCGGCGGCGGCCTGGATGGAAGCTTCACTGCCGATGGCGGCGGCGGCGGCGGCAACAACGAGGACGATGGCGGCAGCGGGGGCAGCAGCAAGGACAGCGGCGGCGGGAGCAAGGTCGACTCCGGCTCCGTGAAGGACGCCGGTACGGGCCATCCGTGCACGGTGGACTCGGGCGGCACCAGCAACAACTGCGCGGCCGACGAGGTCTGCGTCTCCGCGAACTGCGCGACTGGCATCTGCCAGAAGATCGTCTCCGGCGCGAGTGACTACAGCCCGGTCTGTGGTTGCGACACGGTGAACTACTGGAACGCCGCCACGGCCTCGAGCTTCGTTGCGGCAGTGAAGTCCGCAGGTGCCTGCGCCACGCCCGCCCTCTGCAATGGAGCGGCCGCTGGCAACGCCAAGTGCAGCGCCCTCGCGGCGGCGGACTGCGCGTTCGATAAGCCCGACATCGGCGGCACCACTTGCGGCGCGGTGTTGAAGAACCCCGCGTGCTGGGGCATGCCATCGACCTGCCCCACGAAGCCCGCCACGGGCGTGAACCTGTGCTCTGGCGGCGCCTGCATGGACCTGTGCTCCGCGATCAAGAACCAGACGCCCTATCGTCTGGCGACGCCCGCCTGCAAGATCATGTAATATACATGCAACACCGGGATCGACCGGTGTGTTCACGTATCGCTGCCGAATATCACGCGGCCCAGACGCGCCTCTTTCTCCGGGGCGTGCGCGCGCTCTTCTTCCAGCGCCTCTGCCTCTGCCTCGAGGTCGGCAAAGCGGTAGCGGATCTCACCCTCCGGACCCGTGTCCACGTCTCCGCCCAGCGCGACCACCTTGCGCGTGATCTCCTTCGAGGTGGGCTCGTGTCCCGTGGCCACGCGCACGCGGTCGCGGAGCACGTCGTCGGACACGGGCTCCTTGCGCGCCGCATGCGTGAGCACCTCTTTCATGATCTGCAGGCGCGCGTTCTCCTGCTTCACCGCGCCAAGAGCGAGCTTGTTCTTCACGGCGCGAAGCACCGGCAGCATGAAGATCAAGAGCGAGAACAGGAGGGGCACCACGCCGAGCGCGATCGGAAGGCCGTCATCTGGCAGCACCATCGGCGGCTTCTTCGAGAACAGGAGCAGGAGGTTGCCGATGGTCAGGCCGTTTGCGAGCACCCATCCGCTCGCGAGCAGGTTGAATGCGTTGAGGCCCGCGATGCCCAGGTTGTGCCCGACGCCATTGCCGGTGAGCGGCGCCTGCGTCTTCGGCGTCTCCCATGCGGCCTTCGGGCCACGCGGCGGGAAGGGCAGCGAATCTACCGCTGCGGCAGTGCGGCGCATCTCCGGGAAGACGTAGTAGATGCCGCCCGCGTCGGACACCTCTACGGTGCCGTCGTGGTCGAGCATGAGGCGCGCCATCAGCGGGTCTGCGGCGTCGCGTGGAAGACCGGTGACGCGCATGACGTCGGAGAGGCCAATGCGTCCCTTGCCGTTGCGAATGACCTCGAGGATGCTCGCGCGCACCGCGAGCGGATCGGGCGCGGGCTCCTTCGGACCGAACACGAAGCGGTTCACGCGCTCGTAGAACGGCACTTCTTCCTCGCCGGGCTGCGCGGCCGCGCGGCGCTGGTCGCGACGGCGGGTGCCGGAGAAGCCATCATCCGCGAATGCGTACGGATAGACGTAGACCGGCGAGAACGGGCGAGCCGTCCAGAAGACCGCGTCAGCGATGGCGCGGAAGAGCACGCCGATGAGGCCCACACCTGGGCCGCGTTCATCCCTGCGATTGCCTGCCATGCTGAGGCCGATCAGGATCGCCACGAATATGAGCGCGTACGCGACCATCGCGATGAGCAGCCACGCGCGGATGACGAAGCGCCCTGCGCCGACCAGCGCGTGCGTGACGGCGCCCATGGCTCGCTGCCAGCGCTCCTTCGTCTCCCATGGCTTGGTGAAGCCGTCGGGAAAGACGTAGAGGAGATCTCCGTCCTCCGTCACGCGCAGATGTCCACGGTACTCGGCCGTGAGGAACGTGAGCCCGGCCTCCGCGTCGCGCAAGGCGAGCCCGCTCTTCGCGGACGCATCCGCGACCGTCATGGGGCCGAGCTTCTCCGGGGGCGAGCCGAGCTGCGTGATGAGCGCCTGCGCCGCGGTGGCGGGGGCCATCGACGTGGGCGGAGGCAGGCGAGCAGCGGAGTGAGCCGTTTCTGACACGGAGTCTTCGGCCAACATAAGACCTCGCGGGCCGTCGCGCACGCCGAGTTATGATGGGGCAGTGCGCTCATTCGTGATCATTGGCCGGACCGCGACGGCATCGTCCGAGTTCTTGCTGGATGATCTGGCGGGCTCCAGCGGGCGGCTCGACGTCCTGGTGCGCTGCGTGCGGGCGGCGCTTCTCACGTCGCATGGCGTGCGCAAGGATTCGGAGATCTTCCTGGTGCTCCTGGGCGGGGACCGCGCGCCTCGCACCGTGCGCTTCCAGGGAGCGACCGCGAAGTTCTTGCGGCCGGATGAGCGGAGCCTTGCCATCCTCCTGCAGAAGTCGCTCGCGAGCCACGCCGACGACGATGCCCCGGGCTTCGTGGAGGTAAGGCCAGGCGTGTCGATCTCACGGTGCGGAGCGGCTGCGCTGCTCTCCACGTTCACGGGGCGGCCGCTCTATGTCCTTTCGGAGGGCGCGCCCGACGTGCGCGATGCGCGGCTCGCGGCAGAGCCCGTGATCGTCCTGGGCGATCACACCGGGTTCGACGAGGCGACGCTCGCAGACCTGCGCGCGCGCGGCGCCATCTCGGGTTCCCTGGGCCCCGTGAGTCTGCATAGCGACGACGCCGTATGCGTGATGAACAACGAGCTCGACCGCCGCGGCCCGCAGGATTGCGTGTAATCTACAATTTGTCTGCGTCCACGCCGCCTACGCGAACGGAGCGCTCCTCACCGACCAGACCGGACGCACCGCCGGCGCGATCGAACGCGAACGAGAGCGATGCTGCGCCACCCAGCTCCTGCTCGAAGCCGTCGGCCCACTCCACGAGCAGGATGGCGCCGTCACCCCGCTGCTCACGCAGGCCGAGTCGCGCGATCTCCGCGCGGGTGTCCGTCCCCGCTTCGCGCAGCCTGTAGAGGTCAACGTGAAGGACCAAGAAAGCGCGCGTCTCGTATTCCTGCACGAGCGTGAACGTGGGACTGGGCACTGCGGCTGTCACGCCCAGTCCTCGGAGGAGCGCACGCGCGAAGAACGTCTTGCCCGCCCCAAGCCCGCCTGACAGCAACACCAGCGCGCCTGGCACCATCACCTTCGCGGCGCGCACGGCAAGACGGGTGGTGTCTCTTCTACTTCGGAGCGAGAGCATCAGAAGCGCGCGGTGCCGCGAACGGTACCACCGCCGAGCACGAACGTGTCGCCGCCCACTGCCGCGGACAGATCGCCCACCAGCTCTACCTGCACGTTGGGATGCGGCTCCCATGCGATGAACGCCGAGCCGCGCGTGAGGAAGTAGCCTTGCTTCTTCGCGCCCTCGATGACGAACGCACCGATGCCGAGCTCCGGGCCCACGTAGAGCTGCTGCCGCGGGAGTACGGCAAACGCGTAGCGCGCGCCGCCATCCAGCGTGAACGCGGACGGACCCACGGCCGTGATGCCCAGGTTCGCGCGCAGCTCCAGGCCGCGCACGCTCTCGATCGCGTAGCCGCCGAACCCGTCGATGATCATGGAGGTCGTGGGACCGGATGCGCGAGCAGGTCGCTTGAGCGCGCTCGACACGCCAAGGCCCAGGCCCAGGATGATCGGATGTCCCTCCGCGTAGGCATGCGGCGGCTTCTCGGGCTCCTTCGGCGGCGGAGGCGGTGGCGGCGGCGGAGGCGGCGGTGGCGGCGGAGGTGGCGGTACTGGCTGCGGCGGCGGCGGCTTGGGCTTGCCCTTGCCCAGCCATGGCGGCGTCTCGCGGCCGATGCCTGCTGGACGGAGCACGAACGCGAGCATCTCTTCCACGTCTGCCTTCGCGGTGGGTCCTTCGATGTCGCGCGCGGCGGATTCCACGCGGCCGCTCGAGATCTGACAGACCTCGAGCTCCAGGTGATAGCCGCCAGCGGGGTTTGCGTCGGCGCGACCGGCCACGACCCAGTCCGCCCCTGCGGCGCGACCGGCATCGCGGTATTCGGCGCTGGTGTCGGCGACGCCGTCGTGGATGCTGGTCTCCGCCTGCATCAGCTCCGCGTCCGTGGGGAACACATGTCCCTTCGCGGTGGCGGCGTCGCGCGTCACGGCGCGTGCGGCCTCGAGCTCGGCGGAGGTCAGGCCGGCGCCATGAAATTTGAGCACGGCGACCTTGTCGGCCCACGCAGCGGGGGCGGCAAGAACGAGCGCGGCGGCAAACAAGAAGGATGAAGGGCGTCTCAACGAAGCGGAGAGGAGTCTAGGCCTAGAACACCCGGGACGAAAGCGAAGCTCACAGCGCCACGATCTCTCCCGCAGCGGGGTTCAGGCACACGACGCCCGGCAGGCCCGCGGCCGCGAGCGCGACGAACGCGTGGGCCGCGTCGTCGGTCTTCTCCCAGAGGAACGCGCTCGCGATGGGATCGTGCAGGAAGGTCTCCGCGTGGGACGGCATGACCTGGGAAACGCCCAGTGTGCGCGTGGCAGCGATCGCCTCCTCGGGCCCCATCGTCATGCGCTCCTCGCCCTTCCGATGCATCCCGTCCACGGGGAGGATGGCCGTCCGTGGAGAGAGCCGTGCGCGGATCTCGGCGAGCGCAGGGCCCTCGCGCGTATCACCTGCATAATACACGGACCTCTCCGCCCCTCGCAGCACGAAGCCCAGCTCCGGCACGTCGTGCAGCGCGGGCACCGCGGTGATCTCGAGCTCCTTCACGCGCACGCTCTGCCATGGCTCCATCAACGTGACATCCGTGAGCCCCGCGTCTCGCGCGAGCTGGGCCGTGCGCGTGGACCCAACCAGGCATCGTGCGGTACGCGGCATGCGCGCGAGCGCGGTGGGATCCGCGTGGTCGGCATGCTCATGCGTGAGGCACAGCACATCGGCTGTGGCCAGCCCGGATGGGTTCGCCGGGAGCCCGTGCTCGTGGCGAAGCGCACCGAACGCGGGATCGTAGAGCCACGGATCGGTGAGCACGCGCACGCCAGCGACGGTGAGCAGGTGCGTGGAGTGCCCGAAATGCAGGATGGATCCTGCGCGGAGCTCAGGGCGGGCATCGAGGGAGGCGAGGCTGCGCGCGAACACGTCAGTGCTGGCGAAGACCTCACGTCGCGTGTTGTCGAATGCACCGCGGAGCGACGCGCGCTCGAGGAGCAGCCCACAGATCACCGCGCCGCCGAGCTGCAGCGCGTTGCGACGGGTCGCCCGCGTAGCCACGACGGCTACGCGGATTCTTCGCCGGCCTTGTCGTCGGCCTTCTTGTCGGCCTTCTTCTCGTCGGCCTTCTTGTCAGCCTTCTTCTCGTCGGCCTTCTTGTCAGCCTTCTTCTCGTCGGCCTTCTTGTCAGCCTTCTTCTCGTCGGCCTTCTTGTCAGCCTTCTTCTCGTCGGCCTTGCTCTCGTCGTCGTCGCCGTCGCCGTCGCCGTCGTCGTCGTCGTCGTCGTCGCCCCCGTCCTCGTCGGCCTTCTTCTTCGCCTTCAAGCGCGCCTCGGACGTGACCTCGTCCGCGTCCGTGTCGCCGGCCTTCTTCGCGGCGGCCTTCGCGGCCTTCTTCTTCTCCTTCTTCTCCTCCTCGGCCTCCTTCTCGGCGAGCTCCGCGACGCCGTCACCGAGCGACCCGAGGCCCATGGCCATCTGCGGGTTCTTCTGCGCAGCAAGCCAGAACCGTGCATAGAAGAACGAGACGGCAAGGCCGGACAGGAGCGCCACCCACTGGCTGGTGGAGAACTGGATGCGCGTGCTCTCCGCGAACGACTGCGGGCGGAGCATGATGAACGCCGCCACCGGGAACGCGAACGACAGGACGCGCGCAGCGGTGCGCGCCTTCTCGTTGCGAATGCCAAGCGCGATACCGAACGTGAAGCCCACCGCCATCAGCAGCAGCGCGAAGGAGATCATGATGTGACGCGCGCCGAACGGGCCGAAGGAGCCGCGCTCGGTGTCGTCGCGGAAGACCTCGATGATGAAGCGAATGACGCCGTACGCGAACGTGAAGAGGAAGAAGATCTGCCCGCGGAACACCTGATTCTTCCGCTGGCTGAGCAGCAACAAGAGGAGCAGGAGGCCGGCGACCGACTCGTAGATCTGGGTGGGATGCACGGGGAACGAGTGTCCGAGCTTCGCGAGCTCCATGCCGGCAGGCGTGCCCTTGAAGAGATCGCTGTGGCGAAGCCACGCAGGCGATCCCTCGCCGGAGTCGGCCATGGTGCCCGTCCAGTGCGGGAACGTGCCCAGGTTCTTCAGCCAGCCCGGCGCGCCGTCTTCCAGCCGCGTGCCGAAGTCGCAGCCGAAGAGGTAGCAGCCGATGCGCGTGATGAAGAGGCCAGAGGCCAGGCTGGGAACCGCCACGTCCGCCCACGGCATGAGGCGCACGCGATTGCGTGTAAGATACAACCAGCTCCCGACGTAGCCGCCGAGGAATCCGCCGTACGCGACCAGGCCGCCGCGACGGAGCGCGAACACGTCCGAGACCTCCTTGAAGTCGTCCGGGTTGGTCGCGATGAAGAGCACGCGCGAGCCGACCACGGCCACGACAGCCGTGATGACGTAGCAGTTGGCCATGGTCTCCTTGGGGAGACCGTCCAGCGTTGCGAGCCGCAGCGTCAGGTACCAGCCCACGATGAGCGAGATGCCGAGCATCACGCCGTACGAGTAGATGGGCAGGTTTGGCATCACCCAGTTCTTGTCGCGGAACACGTAGCCCAGCGCGCCCAGCGCCACGGCAACAACGAGGCCCGAGGCCGCTGAGTTCTTGTCAGCCTTGCGGAACGACCAGCCGGCATAGAGCGCAGAGAGGACCGCGACCGCCGCGAGCACCCACCAGAGGAAGAGCGGCTTGTTCGGGAGCGGGATGCGAAAAAGGATCGGATGCATGGCGTCCCCGCTTTTAGCATCAATTCTGCCCGTGGAAGTACCGTACCCGCATCCCCCTGATTCGATGCCAACGCCACCCGGCAGTAGTGCTAAGAGGGCACCCCGTGCGCATGCGTTCGTCCAGGCAAATCAAGCTCCTGTTCCCTGCGTTGTTGACGGCGGCGGCGGCCGCTGCCGGTTGCGTTCCTCCGGGAAACGCCACGCCAGATGATGCTGGCACCGCCAGCGCAACGCCCGTCTCCACGCTGCCCAGAGCGCCGGCAAACGTCCTCACCACCGTGTTCGAGGACACCTTCGAGCGCCCCGAGGGCGGGCCGGCGTCCAAGCTGCCTCCCCTCTCCAGCATGGGAAACCTGACCGCCGAGGGCGGCGCCGACACCACACCCACAAGCGCGGGCGAAGCCGGCGCGAACGCGAGCGGCGATCTTCGTGATGGCGGGAACGCTGCCGCCGACGGCGGGGTCCGCATGCGGCGCTTCCTGGACACGTTGCCCGATGGCGCGATGGTACTTCGCACAGTCCCGGTCCCGATGGGATCGCAGGACAAGCCGGCCCAGTCCGGGCAGCCTTTCCAGCCGGCGCCGGGCGAGGACAAGACCAACATCGGCCCGAACTGGACCCAGGCGCAGACGAACGCCTGGCACATCGAGGACGGCTGGCTCTGCGTCGAGAACGCGCACAACCACGGCATCTGGTTCTCGCGGCCCATTCCGATCAACGCGCGCATCGAGTGGGACGCGAAGGGCGACTCACCCGAAGGCGACCTGAAGGTGGAGCTCTGGGGCGACGGCCGCGGCTTCGCGAAGGGCAACTCCTACAACGACGCGACCAGCTACCTTGCCATCCTCGGCGGCTGGAAGAACACGCTCCATGTGCTTGCGCGGCTCGACGAGCACAAGGAGGACCGCAAGGTCGTCCGCGTGGACAAGGACTCCGACGACCCGCGCCAGCGCCCCGTCATGCGCGGGCAGGTCTACCACCTCAAGGTGGAGCGCAACGACGCCAAGACCGTGCGCTACTACGTGGACACGTTGCTGATGGCGACCTTCGTGGACGCGGAGCCCCTCATGGGCCCCGGCCACGATCACTTCGGCTTCAACGATTGGGAAGCAAAGGTCTGCTTCGACAACGTGAAGATCACGCCGCTGCCGCAGTAGCTCTGCACCGCGTCTCGCAGCAACGGATCAGGGCAACGTCGGATACGCGCAGCGCATGCTCTGCTTGCCGTACTTGTTCGTGAGGCTGAAGCCCGTCCAGATGACGGTCTTCTGGTACTGGTGGCCTTCCCACGAACCGTTCGCCGTCCAGTATGCGGATGCGCTGCGCGGGTCGGCGCTGAACGAGCCCGTGGACGTGACCTCCATCATGGGTCCCAGGATGTCCGAGTGGCCCGCGGGGCCGCGGCCCTTCACGCGCCCCGGCGCATCCAGGAAGACGATGTAGTCGTAGTTGAGCAGGTTGGGGTACTCGTAGCTGTACGTGAAGTCCGCGTACTCGATGCTCTGGCTCGCGCTCGGAATCAGGGACTGGACGTAGTTCACGTCGCCCAGGTGCGAGCGAAGGATCGCGTCCGTTGCTGTCGGGTAGCGATACGCGCTGTCGGTGGCGGAGATCTGGTTTTTCGGCTGCGGCGATGCGCCCCACGGATACGTGCCGGCGCCCCACGCTGCCTGCCACTCGGGGAAGGTCTCGAGGCGGCCGCCGTCCCAGATGCAGAAGGCCTGCGCCATGAGGTACGGCACGCAGTTCAAGGGCTTCTCGTCGTAGACCTGCTGACTGAACTCGGACTGACTGTCGCCGAAGTAGTTCGTCTGCGTGGTCTTGTCCATCCAGTACGAGTGCGTGCCGGGCGCGTCGAGTCGACAGCCCTGCAGCGTGGTGCCTTGCCCGTGGAACACGGTTCCACCGAGCTGCCTGTACGCGCTCGAGTAGAGGCCTGTATACGCGGGCAGATCGGGGTGGAGACCGCTCATGTCCTCGAACATCGAGTAGTCGGAGATCTCGTTCACAGCGCACGAGCCGTCCTGCTCGCAGCCGATCATCGCGCTCGGAAGGTACATGTCCCAGGCGGCGTTCATGGTCGCGCCGTGGAGCGCAGGGTTCTTCGCGCGCTCGCTCTGGATGAAGCCGCGCACGTTGCCGCCGACCGCGGTGAGGAACGTCCGCATCCGTCCCGACGTGACCTGGTACTTGCCCAGGTTGACGGTGCCCTGGTCGGCGGTGACCGGCGCCGTCGCGCAGCACTCCTCGTTGACGGCGCCCATCATGCCGGGCTCACCGGTGCCGCACGAGTCACCGCCGTAGTGCGGTATGCAGCTCCTGGTGATGGTGCACTTGTTCGCATAGCTACAGCCGGTGCTCCGGCAGTCGGCCGGCGCGAGGCAGTTCTTGCCCGCGACACACGCCGCGGCATTGGTGGGCGCACCGCCGCCGCAGTCGATGTCCGTCTCGGTGCCGTTCGTCACGCCGTCGCCAGAGGTCGGCGGCTGGCAACGCAGTCCCGCACCGAGATTCTTGCAGACCTTGCTCGTGCAGTCGCCACCGACGAGACACTTCAGCGTGTCGATGCAGGGAGGCGCAGCCGCGCCGCCGCAGTCCACGTCGGTCTCGGTTCCGTCCTGCATTCCATCCGCCGGTGTGGGCGCCGTGCACAGCAGACCTGCGCCACCTTCGGGCGGCACGCAGACGCCGCTCGTGCAGTCGGTTCGCGCCGCACAGCCTTGACCGTTCGCGCACTGCGGATTGCCCATGCCGCCGCAGTCGACGCCGGTCTCGTTGCCGTTCTTCACGCCGTCCGTGGAGGTGGGCGCCTGACAGCGCAGGCCCTTGCCGTCCATCAAATCCGTACAGACAAGATCCTTGCAGTCTGCACCTATTTTACAAGCCTTGGCGTCCTGACATGCGGGCGCATTCGTGGGTGCAGTGCCGCCGCAGTCGATGTCCGTCTCGGTGCCGTTCTTCACGCCGTCGGTCGAGGTGGGGTCCAGGCAGGTGCCCTTGCCGGAGCAGACGCCCGACGGACAGTCCTTGCCCGTCTTGCATGCGATCGTGGGACCGCTGTCCGCCTTGCCGCCACCGCCATCACCACCGACCACGACGCTTCCGTCCGTGCCCTCGCCCGGGTTGCCGCCATCTGCGGTATCGCCGCCGCCGCCCGTCGTCGACGAGCTGGAGCAGGCCGCGACGATGCCCACGAAGAGTACGCCCGCGTAGCCCAACACGGTCCGGCGTGAATGCATGATACGAGCCTCCACTGTGGAACGTATCAGTCCGCCCGACCCGCACGTCCCTTTCTTTTGGGGAGTCCCGTAACGGTCGCTCGTTCTGCCGTGCGCGCCTACCTTGCGCCTACCTTGCGCCTACCTTGCGCCTACCCTGGCTCCCCCCGCCGACGGAGGTGGCCGCGCACGGATGGATGCGGTAATTTCGGAGGCGCGTGGCGCTGAATCAGAAAGAGATCGAAGGCATGGTTGCCGAGCTCGAGAGCCGCCTGGACCGGCTCCGACAGCTCTACGATCAGTACTTCCTTGGCTACGAGAAGCTCGAGCCGCAGGTGCCACGCAAGGACGTCGAGCGTCGCGTGGAGGTGCTTCGGCGTGAACAGATTCGCAACACCGCACTGCGTTTTCGCTTCACTGTCGTCACGCAGAAGCTGAACACGTACCAGTCGCTGTGGCATCGCACCTGTCGCGCGATCGAAGACGGCACGTTCAAGCGGCACATGGTGAAGGCTCAGAAACGCTTCGGCGCCAACGCCGCGGCCGGCAAGAAGGCCGCGGATATCGAGCTCGACATCGACGTGGATCTCGGTGAGCTCGAGGCCGACGTCGCCAGTGACATGGAGGCGATCTCGGACGAGGAGCGCCGCATCCTGGCCAAGGTAGAAGCGGAGCTACGCGGCGAGAGCGTTCCTACGGACACCGAGCGGCCCGAAGCGCCGGCCTCGAAGCGTCGCATCGTCGTGGAGGAGGACGACGACGGGGACGACGACATGCCCACGAACCGCCCGCCGGGGTTGATGGACACGGGGGAGGTGGTGATCCCGAAGAGCCCCAACGTCCCGGGCGTGGAGCGCTCGCACACCGCCGCGCCATTCGGCAACAGCCGCCCCAACATCCGGAAGACCGATCCCGGCGCACCGCGCGCGGCTGCACGCCTGAACCGCAACACCCCACCGCCGTTCGATCCGCACTCGCCCGTGATGCCGAAGGTACCGAGCGCGCCGCCACCAGCCATGCGCGAATCGGCATCAAAAATCGCCTTGCCGGTGCCCGGACGCCAGAGCGCACAGATGCGCGCGGCTCACCCTGCGAGCACCTCGATGCGGCTTGCTCCGCCGGGCAGCGCCTCCTCCATGCGCGCGGCGGCTCCCGCGCACGGGCAAGATGGCGCGCGTGAGGCCGGGACGGACATCACCGACGGCGGACGTGCGGCCAGCGATGGCAGCGCCGGACGGAGCAGCGGCCACATGCGCGCTGCATTGCCGGTGCCTGGCACGTCGATCCGCATCCCGCCGCCGGGAGCGCAGGCACGCATGGCGCCGCCCGGTACGCGCACGTCGCCTGGGCCGATCAGCCAGTCCATGCGCGCGGCGCAGCCTGCGCCCACCACCAATCCAGGCGCACCGCCCAGCAATCCGTCCATCCGTCTTCCGCCACCCGGAACCACTGCGCGCGGCTCGCTCCCGATGCCTGGCGGTACCGCCAAGGCGGGTGATGTCAGGGTCCGTACCGGTGACGTGCCTGGTAGACGCACAGGCGACGTCCCAGCTGCCACGACGAGCCCGCCCAAGACCACCGGGGACATCCCGGCCATGCGCCCGCGCGCACCTTCAATCGGCAACTCCAAGCCGCCGCCCCCGCTGCCGAGCACCATCACGCAGCGACACAAGCAGCCGAGCCTCGCCGACCTTACGGCCGACACGAAGGACAAGGAGAAGAAGTAGCCAAAGCTACTGGTGCTAGTGCGGCGGCAGCGAGCTGCGGCGCGACGAAGGGGGCGGATCGCGCGGATCGCTATCGCAGAACAGGATCGCGCAGTGGCACTTCTCGCCCTGCTTGATGCGGTGGCAGAGCTCGACGAGATCCTCGTCCGCGTCCACCACGCTGCCTTCGACGGGCTGGGCGGTCTTCGCGTCGTACTTGCAGTTGTCCAGTGCCACCCAGCGTCCGCGATACTCGGCTGACTGCCGAATTTCTGGCCACGACATTCGACTACCCATGAACCTGCGTACCTTCTTCTCGCCCCAGACAGCCGTGAGTCGCGTGTGATAGTGGGCGTTTGCCGATCCGTCAAGCGACGGTCGAACGACCCGTCATGGTCGTAGGCTGGTCGGAGGCTGGTCGAAGGCCAAACAGCGGGAAAACTGATAGCCTCGCTCCCGGTATGGAGCTTCCGGTCGCCGTCGGAGATCTGGTCGCGGGCAAGTACCGCGTCGAAGAACGCATAGGCAGCGGTGCCATGGGCGTCGTGTTCGCCGCGCGTCACGTGGAGCTCGGCGAGCGCGTGGCGCTCAAGTTCTTGAACCCGATGTACGGCGAGAACGAGCAAGCCCGCTCCCGCTTCTCCCGCGAGGCGAAGAACACGTTCTCCTTGAAGAGCGAGCACGTCGCGCGCGTGCTCGACGTGGGCAAGCTCGACACCGGTGAACCCTACATCGTGATGGAGTTCCTGGAGGGGCACACGCTCCGCGCACACGTGGAGGAGCGCGGCCGCCTTCCGCGCGAAGAGAGCATCTCGATCGTCAATCAGATCTGCGAAGGTGTCGCCGACGCGCACGCGCGCGGGATCGTTCATCGCGACCTCAAGCCCGAGAACGTCTTTCTCACGAAGCTCGCGAGCGGCTCGTCGCTCGTGAAGGTGCTGGACTTCGGGATCTCGAAGGTCACGGAGGAGGGCCGGGCGGCGAAGAAGGACGGTATTGGCTCCACGAACCGTGAGCTCGCCATCACTGCGCAGGATCAGGTGCTGGGCACCCCGCGCTTCATGGCGCCCGAGCAGGTCAGGAAGTCCGGCGTTGCAAGCACCGAGAGCGACGTGTGGTCCCTTGGCGTGATTGCCTACTGGCTCTTCTGCGGAGAATATCCCTACGACGGAGGCTCGCCGCAGCTGACGCTCGTGATGCTCATGGGCGACGAGCTCGCGAAGGACATCGAGACGCTCGCCCCCGATCTCGATCCAGCGCTCGCGCGTCTGGTGATGAAGTGCCTCGCGCGAATCCCCGAGAACCGCTTCAAGGATGCGGATGCGCTCCGCCGCGCCCTTCGGCCCTTCTCGCGCTCGAGCATCGCGATGACGAAGCGTGAGCCCACGCCGCCCACGCAGCGCTCTGCGTTGGGCCTCGAGGCGAGCTCGCGCTACGAGCCTGCCTCGCCGCGTGTGGTGGAGGCGGTGGTGGCGCCCGAGACGATCCGCGAGACGGATCGCCTGCCAACACCCTCGGAGCGCACCGAGGAGTCCGTTCCGCTGGACCTCGCCGCGGCGATCGCCGAAAAGAGGGCGAGCGACCCGGACAACGAGACCGCGATCTCGCCGGCTGTGGCTGCCGTCCCCGCACCTGCCGCTCCCGCCGCCGTCCCCGCACCTGCCGCTCCCGCCGCCGTCCCTGTCGACTCGCGGACGACGCAGCGCCGCGTCACGCTGAAGACCTCTGATGCGCCGCAGCCGAAGCCCTTCAGCGACGTCAAGGCGCAGACGAAGACGTTGCCGCTGGGAATGGTCTACAGCACGGGGAACTCGGACCCGCCAAGGGGAATGGCGTCCGAACGCGGCAAGACGGAGGTACCGCTGGAGCCCCCACAGGAAGCACCGCTGGACCCGGTGGACATCCCCATGAAGCGAGCAGGAAGCACGCGCATCTTGCTCATCCTGGGCTTCTTCGTGTTCATCTTCATCGTCGTGTGGATGCTGAAGACGTGAGAGCCCAAGGGCGCCGCGATCATTTTGACATGCGGCGGGCGATCAGGAACGCCATCTCGAGCGCCTGACGGTAGTTGAGCCGCGGATCGCAGACGCTCGCGTAGTTCTTGTCCAGATCCGCCTCGGACAGTCCACCGCCAAGGCACTCGGTCACGTCGTCGCCCGTGAGCTCGAAGTGAACGCCGCCGAGTCGCGTGCCCATGGACTTGTGCACATCGAACGAGCGCTCGATCTCGGCGAGGATGTCGTCGAAGTTGCGCGTCTTGATCCCGCTCGGAAGCGAGATCGTGTTGCCGTGCATCGGGTCCGTCACCCAGAGAACGCGGGCACCGGACTCCGTCACCCTGGACACGATCGGCGGGAGCGCGTCCTTCACCTTGGAGGCGCCCATGCGCGCGATGAGCACGATCTTGCCCGGCTCGTTCCGGGGGTTCAGTACGTTCACCAGCGCCGCCACGTCCTCCGGCTTCGCGCTCGGCCCCACCTTCACGCCGACCGTGTTGGCGACGCCGCGGAAGAACTCCACGTGTGCTCCGCCGATGTCGCGCGTGCGCTCGCCCACCCACGGCAGGTGTGTCGTGAGATCGTAGAAGCCCTCGCGGCGCGGGACCCTGCGCGTCTGCGCGGACTCGTAGTGAAGCGAGAGGCCTTCGTGGCTCGTGAAGAACTCCACGCGCGTGAGGTCGTCAATCGACGTCTCGCCGAGCGCCTCCATGAAGCGCAGCGCGGACGAGAGATCGCGGCTCATTCGCGTGTAGTCTTCACGCAATTTCGGATTCAGATCCGCGCGCGACAGGAATGCCATGTCCCAGTACTCGGGATGATGCAGGTCCGCGAACCCGCCGGCGGTGAGCGAGCGGATGAAGTTCAAGGTGAGCGCGGCGCGCGTGTAGCCGCGGATGAGCGCGCGCGGGTCTGCGCGGCGTGCGTCTCCGTTGAACTCGGCATGGTTCACGAGGTCGCCGAAGTAGCTCGGGAGGGTGACGCCATCCACGGTCTCCGTGGGCGAGGAGCGAGGCTTTGCGTACTGTCCGGCGAAGCGTCCCACGCGGATGACCGGCGTCTTGCCGCCGTGCACGAGCACCAGCGACATCTGCAGCAGGATCTTCAGCTTGTTCGTGATGACGCTGGGACGGCAATCCGCGAGCGTCTCTGCGCAGTCGCCGCCCTGCAGCAGGAAGCGCTTGCCCTCCTGCGCCTCCGCGATGAAGCCCTTGAGCTTCTCCACCTCCCACGAGGTGACGAGCGGCGGCATGGACGACAGCTCTGTCGTTGCCTGCGCGAGGGCGGCCTCGTCGTCATACGCAACGCGCTGCGCCTCGGGCTTGTTCTTCCAGGATTCGGGGCTCCACTCCGCTTGCACGGAGCGGACTTTATCACTTCTCGACGCGGACGACCTCGGAGTCGGCCAGGACGTAGATCGCTGCATCGTCCGCGGCGAGCGCATGCGGCGACGCGACGGCCTTCGCGACCTCGGCGATGGGCGCCTGTGTCTTGCCGTCGTGGCTCGAGTGCCAGAGGTTTGCGCCGGTGACCGAGAGCCAGAACACGTTGGAGGAGTCCGCGAGCACGCCGAACGGGCTGGGCTGCGCCTTCGCGATCTGCGAGGTCGCGCCGCCCGTCACGTTCGTTGCAAGCACGTCGCCCGCGTGGTTCGAGAGGTAGGCCACGTCGTTGATCACGGACAGGCCGGAGAGGCCAACGCCCGTGTGAGCTACGGTCTCCGTGGTCTGGTCCGCGGTGTGGATGCGCAAGAGACCGCCCGTCTTGCCGGACTCGTACGCGACGTAGAGCGAGTCGCCCGCGACGGTCATCGCGCGGATGCTGGAGCCGGGCGTCCCGAGCAGCGTGGGTGCATGGCCCATGTAGTCGATGGCGAGAACGCTGCCCTTCGCATGCGCGAAGTAGATGTGCGTCGTGTCGGTCGCGATGGAGACGATCTCCGGCGCGCCGTTCATGACCTCGGTCTCCGCGCCGCCGAACATCGGCACGCGCACGATGCGTCCGTCGCTGGTGCCCACGACCACGTCGCCGTTCGCGTCCAGCGCGAGGTCCGTGTAAGAGGCGCCGCGATGGTCCGCCGCGAGCAGCAGCGCTGGCCCTCCGGCCTTCGCGAGCATGTAGAGCCCGCCGTTCTGCGTGAGCACCCCGCCCATCATCGTGGCCTTCGTGGTGACGTACAGGTTCGGTCCGACGGCCATGATCGCAGTCGCCTGCGTGAAGCCTTTGCCTACGACCTGCGACGGATGCATGACGACCGGGCCTCCGCCACCGCCGTTGCCACCACCCGCGGACGCAGAAGGCTGCGATGAGCCCGGGTCTTGCGTGATGGTGGTTCCATCAGCGCCGCCGTCAGCCGACTTTCCCCCGCACGCGACCAACGCCGCGCACGCACCCAAGACGAGAGCAGTTCGCATACTCTTTCCGGTATAGAATCCCGGCACGCGCGGCCAAGTTTTCAGCCAAGCGCGCGATGGAGCTCGGCTGCAAGTGCGAGCAAGGCGTGGTCACCCGAGGGCTTTCCAACGAGCTGCACGCCGATGGGGACGCCGCACGACGAGCGCCCAGCTGGCAACGACACGGCCGGCTGCCCGGTGACGTTGAACGGAGCCGTGAACGCGCCGATGGGGATGACCGCGCGCAGGGTCTCTTCGCCGCTCATGCCTTCGTACGCGCCGACCTTCGGTGCAAGACCGGCGACCGTCGGCGTGAGCCACGCATCGGCGCCTTCGAACTGGGCGAGCACCCGCGCCGACAGCATGCTGTGCCTCTCCTTCACGTCGGCGTTGCTGTGCTTCTTGCCCTCGGCCCGCATCCATCTGGTGACGGGCTGCAGATAGGGATCGGAGAACGGGAGCAGTGGTGCGTTCGCGGAGATGCGCTGCATGATCGGCAGGAACGTCTCCACGTCCGCGTCCAGCTCGGGCGCCTCGGATACGTCGTGGCCCATCTGCGAGAGGAGTTTGGCCGCGCGCTTCACGGCGTCTGCGATCTGCGGATCGACGGTCGCGAGCCTGGAGGTCATGCACACCTTGATGCGCAGACCGCGCGCTGACGTCTCGCCCGCCGCTTCGAGGTACGAGCCGGGCTTCGGTGTTTCATGATGGAACGGATCGCCCGCAATGACGTCGAGCATGAGCGCCGCGTCCTCGACCGTCTTCGCGATGGGACCCGTGGTGGAGAGCCCCGACACGTCCACCTTTGCGTACGGATGTGGCATGGCGCCGCGCGAGGCCTTGAAGCCGACGAGCCCGCAGAACGCTGCAGGGATGCGGATGGAGCCCGCGCCGTCCGACCCGGGCGCGATGGGCAGCATGCCGCTCGCCACGGCGGCACTGGAGCCACCGCTGGACCCACCGGAGTAACGCGACAGATCGTGCGGGTTGCGCGTGGGCGGGTGGAGGTCCGTGTGCACGAACGGAAGGATCGTCATCTCGCTCGTGGCGAGCTTTCCAAGGAACACGACGCCCGCGTCCCTGCACGCGCGCGCGAGCATCCCGTCGAACGGAGACATGACGTACCGAAGCGAGCGCGACCCCACGCGCAGGAAGGACATACGCAGGGGCGAGTCGTCCTTGAGGCCCGTGGGCACGCCGTAGAAAGCGGGGAATGGGCTATCGCGACCCATGCCGCGCGCGAGCGCCTTGTCCATCAACCGAGCACGCCTGCGCGCGCGCCAGTCGTGCACCTCCACGAACGCGAGGAGCGTGGGGTTCTCGCGCCGTACCACGTCCAGAAAGTGCGTGACGATCTCGGTCACGGACATGTGCTTCTCGCGCACCTGACGCGCAAGATCGCGCGCGCTCATCCCTTCGAGTTCGTGCTTGCCGTGCTCGCTGCGCTTGTCGTCATCGTCGCCCATGCCGACGTAGATGCTACGGCTTCACTTGCGCCTGCGGCACGAAGATTCGTGCCTTCTGCGGGTCCACGGTGACCGCGAGCGTGCCGCCTGTACCTACGGTGAGCTGCACGGGGTTTGGATCGAGCACGTCGACGAGGACGGTTCCCGCAGGCTGCGAGACCGTCATGGTCTTCATTCCGTCCTGGGTGTTTCCCCGGTTCTTCGCGTTCGTGTTGAGGACCACCAGCGCATATCCGCCCGCGCTGACGTCACCGCCTGCGCGCTCGAACGCGAACATCCCAGCGTCGCTCTCCGCGCCTGTGTGCGCGCTGGACCAGACCACCTTCGTGTCCGCGCGGCGCAGCGCCTCGTACTTCTTGCGAAGCGCCGTCAGCTTGGCGACGTGGCGGAATGTGTCACCGCTGGTGTCAAAGCCGGACGTCCAGAGGATCTCGCGGTTCGCAGGATCGTTGCCGCCCGAGAAGTCCTGCTCCGTGCCGTAGTAGATGCACGGGATGCCATCTTCGGTGACGAGCAGCGTGAGCGCGTTGCGGAGCGCGTCCTTGTCGCCCGCCGCATCCGAGAGGAAGCGCGCGACGTCGTGGTTGTCCAGGAAGTTCACGAGCAGCTTGTACGGCGCCACGCCCGCGCCGTCCGTCTGCGGCACCGTCCCGTAGTGCGTCTTCTTCTGTGCCCAGAGCTGCGTGATCTGATCGGTGCCCTTCTGCGACTTCGGATCGTGCGCGTTCACGAAGATGTCGCGGTACACCGCGTAGTGCTGCGAGAAGTAGAACACGCTGTCGAGCTCGCCCGGCACCGTGTAGCTGCCAAGGAGCTGGTCGTTGCCGTCGAACGACTCGCCGAACATCAGAAAGCGGTTCTTGCCCTGCTTCGCCAGCCGCGCGCGCACAGCCGCGGTGAAGACCTGCCAGAACTCGTGCTCCACGTGCTTCACCGTGTCGATGCGGAAGCCGTCCAGGTCCGCGAGCTCCACCCAGCGCGTGTACGAATCGACCATGGTGGCGCGCACGTCCGGCAGCTCCGTTGCGACGTCCTTCAGGCCGCCGGGGAAATCGCCGAGCGTTCGCTGCGCGGGGTCGTCGTAGTTCAAGATGCGGCCGAAGCCGTGGTACGCGGCCGCGGTGCCCAGGATGCCGGGCTGTGGAGGCACGCGATTGATGCTCGCGTCCTGGATGAAGACGATCGGCGCGCGGCCTGCATTTCCAGCTGCAGAGAACGCCTGCACGCCGCGCGGATCCCAGTCGGGATCGTACTCGCTGATGTGCTGGACGGGCGACGATGTGCCCGTGCCGAAGACGTTCGTGTCCGGCACGCCGTTCAGGTTCATGTCGTAGAAGAACGCCTGCCCCATGTGGTTGGTGACGATGTCGAGCACCACCTTCATGTTGCGCTTGTGCGCCGCGGCAGTGAGCTCGCGCAGGTCCGCGAGGTCGCCGAAATGCGGGTTCGTCTGCGTGAGGTCCTGCGCCCAGTAGCCGTGGTACGCGTCCACGTTTGCGTCGGTCTCCACGTTCTTCACGACCGGCGAGATCCAGAGCGTGGTGACGCCAAGGCTCTGCACGTAGTCCAGGTTTTGCGCGAGGCCGCGCCAGTCGCCGCCCTGGTAGCGCGCGAGCGCGCCGGGCTGCACCTTGTAGTCGTTGTTCGCGTCACCGTTGGCGTAGCGATCCACGAGCACCTGGTAGATGACCTCGTCGCGCCAGTCCTCGACGTGGGTCGCGAGCGCGGGCTGCTTGCCTTCATCGGGAACGCTGACGCAGCCGGAGCCCGGCGCCATGAGCGCGGTCGCGAAGAGGGCGCCGAAGACGGAGCGAGACAGGAAGGGGTTGGTATTTCTCATGGGGGGCTCACGGGTACGAGCTCGAGTTGAACCACCACTCGGCGCCGATGCCGGCGAAGTGTTCGATCTTGCGCTGCGCAAACACGTCCTCCGCGGCGTAGAGCGCGCGCGCGCCGGAGTCGCGGAAGGTGGCCGCGTAGATGGCATAGATCTGCGGACGCTTGAAGCTGCCGCGCCCCCACGGTGAGAAGTACGGCATGAGCGCGGCGCGCACCACCGATGCCGAGAGCGCGCCGCTGCCGTTCGGGTCGATGATGGCGGTGCGACGCGCCTGGTAGCTCGCGTCGAGCGCGACGCCGAAGTGATCCGTGATGTAGGCCTGCGGCCGAAGAACGATGGCGCCTTCGTCGTACTTCTGCGTGCCGGTCTGGTTGGCCGAGGCATCACGAAACGCCCTGAAATAAGCCCCGCCGACGAGCCCGAAGGCCCCGCGCTCATAGTTGCCACCCAGCGCCACGAGTGACTCGCTCGCGTCGCCCACGGACCTGTCTCCGGCGAACGTGAGCGGCACGCTCAGCGGATCGTACGCAGCGATGCCGCGCGCATGCTTCAGGAACAGTGCGACGTAGGTGTCGCGCTCGCCCGTGAAGTACGCGAGCTCGCTCCCGATGAGATAGCCCGTCTCCGAAGGCAGCGGCTGCTCGACGTGCGTGTTCGTGTCTGTGTACACGCCAGCCGAGAGCTCCTGTGCCTCTCCGTACAGGATCACCTTGAAGCCGCTCTTGTCCTTGCCGCTCTTCACCAGCTCCCTGAGCTTCAGGGTCTCCACCATGCGCGGGCGATCGAGCTTCGCGATGTCCGTGGTGCCGAAGCCGAACGGCGCGACGACGGAGAGCTTCTGGTACTGGTACGTGTCGTCCAGGCGGTTCATGCCGAAGTGCGCCTGCACCTTGGTCTCGTAGCTGGTGCCGTTCTCCGCCTTGGTCTCGTAGACCTTCGCGCCCACGCCGCCGCCCACGGTGTTCTGGTTGTCGAGCGGCCAGTAGTCGAGGACGTAGATGTCGTCGCCGCGGTACATGCGCGCACCGGCCCAGATGGTGACGTCCTTGTAGCGCGCCTGCGCGTACAGGTTGCGCACGCCAATGTTGTCGGACGGGTTGCCCGTGAAGTGGAAGAACGGACCGAACAGCGCCATGGTCGCGACGACCTTGCTGTCCACGTCGGCCGTGATCTTGTCCTCGCGGCGCAGCTCGAGCTCCGCGTAGTCCGACTCGTCAAAGCGCGCGCCGTGCGAGACGATGTTCGAGGGGCGACCGGTGCCGCCGCGCAGATCGCTCGCGACGCGCACGCGGCCGTACGAGCCAAACTCGAACTTGCCTTGCGGGTAGGGTGACGCCTCGGTGGGAGCAGCCGTGCCGGGCGGCACGATGACGGTCGGCAGCGTCTCTGGCGGCTTCTCCGCAGGCGGCTCCGGCTCGGCCGTGGCTGCTGGTCCTGGTAGGTTCGGCGAGTGCACGACCACGGGGTTCTGAGCGTGCGCGACACCCCCGATCATCGCGAGGGCCGACATGGACACGAGGGTCGCGAGCAGTCGCCTCGCCCGGCGATGCGAGACGAGCGATTTCATTCGCTTGCATGCGGACTGCAAGGAGGGCGACAACGTGGCGTGCGTCACTTCCGTCTCCACTGGGCGCGCAATCCGACCATCGCGCGGAGGATTCGTCTAGCAGGATTCATGGGCCTCGCCATGAAAAAGTAACTCAGCCATGAGTTACGCCAGAATGGCCCTGAAATACCGAGGGAGGCGCTCGAATCGAGCCTTTGTGTACGGGCCGGAGTAGCATCGAGGACGTGCAGCGGGTCCGTTCGAGTGCCTGGTTCTGGAGCGTGTGGCTTGCGGTGTCGTTCGCCGGCGCGTGTAGTCCGCCGCCAGCGCATCGGCAGCTGGACATGGTGCCCATCGGGACATTCACGCCGCCGGAGGGCACGTCCACCACGTCGCCCACGACGGACACGGACAACACCACGACGCCCGCGGGCACCGATTCCGTGGTGCCGTCGGAGAAGAGCGCGGACTGCACGTCTGCCCGCTTCGACAATCTGTACCTGGTGCTGACCAACCCTGCGTGCCAGGTGGACACGCGCGGCGACAAGCCGGCGGACGTGAAGGCCGACCTGGAGGTCAGCGTTGCCGCCAAGACTCCGGAGATCGTTCCGGGAGGACGCGTGGACCTCGTCATCTCGTACAAGAACAAGAGCCAGAGGCCGCTGCAGCTGCACTTCCTGCTCGATCCGGCGCCGCGCTTCGACGTGGACGCGCTCGACGGTAAGGGACGCCTCGTGGGCGTACCCAAGGGCAAGGTCCCGAAGGCCGCAAAGCCATCGCAGAAGAACACCGCGCGCATCACGCTGCTCCCGGGCGGCGTCGCGAAGATGAAGGTCGGCTGGACCGCGTCGAACACGCGCTGGGCGACCGAGCAGGTGAAGGGAGGCGAGGTCCCCGAGGGCGGCTACCCGAAGGCGCCGACCACGCCACTGGCGACCGGCAGCTACACGCTGCGGCTGGTGACCCCGCTCACGCTCGTGGTCGAGGGCGCAGACCGCGACCTCTCCGCACCCAGGGTCGCCATGGACGTGAAGGAATAGCGGTTACCGCAGGACCGCGAACACGATCGCGCCGAGCACGAGCAGTACGAACACGATGCCCACGGCGATGATCGCGCCGACAGGTGTGCGCGACGGCGCCCTGGCTGCTCCGATCGGCACGTGCATCGAGTTTGGCGCTGCTGCGATCGGGAGGTGATTCGGATTGCCGCTCGCGGGCTCCGGATCGCCGAGCAGCGCGACGTGGACCGGCTGACCCGTCTGACCTGCAGCCTGACCTGCACCCTGACCTGCACCCTGACCTGCAGCGGCCCGATCCGACATGGGCGACGCTCCCGCGTCCTCGACGGCAGGACCGGGCGCGCCTTCGACGGGCGGGTTGCGAACGGAGAAGATCTCGTCGTCGACGCGAGAGACCCGCACGTTTGGATCGGGCGCAGCTGCGAGCAGCTTCGCGGCGGAGGCACGCTCCTCGGGCACACCCGTGGGCGCAGCCACCAGCCCGAGCACCGCGCCGACCGCGCTAGAGGCAGGCGCGAAATCCGCCCGCGGCGTCTGGACGCGCAACGAGACGGGAGCGAAGTCCGCACGAGGTGTCGCGGGACGAGACACGGGCGCGGGTGGAGCCGATACGACCGGCGCGACCTGCGCGACCTGCCCGGCCTGCGCGACCTGCCCGGCCCGCGCGGCTTCCATATGCCGTTGCGACTGAGAAGCAGGCGCGAAATCCGCGCGAGGCGTGATGGGCCGTGAGGGCGCCGCGTGCGGCACGGCAGGTCCAGATGCCGGGGCATCGAGGCTTGCGCCAGAGTCCGCTGCCTCCGCGAGCGCCGCGCTCATGGCCTGCGGCGTGAAGCCCGCGGGTGAGGTTGGCGCGATGACGGGCGCGGGAGGTGGACGTTGCGGAGGTGTGGGCGGCGGCTTGGCCGCCTCATCCGGGATGATCCAGTCGTCGTCGTCGAGCAGGCCGCTGCTGGAGAGAGCCTCGGGCACGACGGCCGTCTTCGCGGTCGTGGCCTCGGGCATGCTGAAGTCCGTCACCGGTATGGCTGGTGGCGTCTTGATGAGGACCTTCGGCGGAACAGGTTCTGCGAGCTTCGGCTCGTTGGTCGCCCGTGCCTCGGCGCTCCTAGCGATGAGATCCAGGATCTCCTTGGGAGCTTGGCCCACCACGGTCGAGGCGCTGTAGACGTCTTCCACCTGCCCCGGGGGCGGTGCAAGCGTTGGCGTCTCCTTCTTCTTTTCTTCTTCCATGGTCTCGGGGATGGGGAACCCCTATTCCACCTTGCAACAGGCCGAGTTGCAAGAAGTAGCCGAGCTGGGAAGCTAGTTACCGGGCTCGCAGTAGCCGTAGTTGCAGGTCGGCTTCGCCGGATCCTTGCAGTCACCCGACCCGTTGCAGGTCGAGCAAGTGCTGCTGCCGTTGACCGTGAAGTCGTAGAAACAGCCGCAGCTGTAGGCGGGCTCCTCCCTGCGGAGGGGGCCCATTTCGACATCTCGTTTCACGTCCATCGCGCACGCCGGGATGTTACCCGAGAGCGCGATCGCCTTCACAAGGCCCTGGTCGAGCTTGGGCGCCCCGAAGCGGAGCACGAACGCACCTGCGGCCGCCGAGGGAGCTCCGCCGCTGAGCGCCGTGTAGAAGTGGAGCGGGCCCCACAGCGGATAGTGACCGTCGCGGACGTTCCGCTTGTCCTTCGCGAACTTCGTGGAGTCCGGCCAGAAGGCGCACTGCTGCCCGAAGGACTGGAAGGCCAGCTCGCGCAGGTTGCCGCGGTTCTGGTCTGCGAGGTCGGCGGAGAGCGTGCCGATCGTCTTGTTGATGGCGCCGGCCGGGACGGACTGGAGCTGCGCCGCCATGACGCTCGCCGACGACTTCTGCGTGCCCCACCACCACGCGGGGGTCAGGTTGGCCCCGCGCGACAGGATCTGGTTCGTGCCGGTGCTGTCGGCGCGGTTGAACATGTACGTGGGGTCATTCCACGGGATCGCGCCTGCGTCGCCGACACCGCCAAGCCCGTAGACCATGTGCGCACCTTCCGCGCTGATGGCCTGCTGCGTGCCGCCCTGCGGGACGAGGAACGTCATGGCCTGGATGGGGCCGAGGTACTCGCCCGTGCCGTTTGTCACGGGGTCGGGCATGTACTTGAGCTTCGTCGCGCACGAGGACGAGAAGATGTCCGACTCGCCGACGTCGACGGGGACGGACGCGTACGGAACGGGGACGCCGCCGGTGATCGGGTTGTTCGTGGAGTCGCCGAGCCAGCACGGAATCGCGTTGCCGGTCCCGTCGTAGAAGAAGGTCTGCTTGCCGGGAGCATCCTTGATGACGTGCTTCAACGGGTCGACGTTGAACTGGGAGTCGACGCCGGTGCAGGAGTTCGAGGCCTGCCACACGATCGTGTACGGCGGGTTGTTGGTCGCCAGGACGGGCGCGACGGAGGCGAGGAACCCGGGCAGGTTCGTGGAGCCGGTCACGTACACGACGTTCGGACGGAGCACCGGATCGACGCAGTAATCGATGGCGGGGTTCGGCCCCGCATCGGTGGCCGGGGCTGCCGCTGCATCCGGGAAGACGCCGTCGGGGAGGCCCGCGTCGTTGCACAGGCCCAGCATCGCGCAGTTGTCGTAGACGAAGCAGTCCGCGTTGGTGCAGGCGTTGAGTAGCTGTTCCGGTGTGGTGGGCTTGCCGGGAAAGCAGCCGTCGAAGCCCTGCGTGATGCCGCCGCCGTCCTTGCTGCCCCCGCCGTCGACGGTGCTCCCGTCGCCAGGAAGCGCGCCGTCCGCCCCGGCCTCGCCCGCCGAGTTGTCGACGCAGACCTTGGACTCGCAGACGGCCGTGGCCGAGAACTTCTTGCAGTCGCCATCCGAGCTGCACTGGTCGGCGCTGGTGTTGAGGAGGACCGAGCACGCGGCCGCGGGAATGAGGAGAAGACCAAGGACGAGCGCGCGTCCCCTGCGGGTCCAGAAAGGGCTCATGTCAGAAGCTCCCATGAAGGACGGCGCCGTTGGGAGCCACGCTGAGCCCCACGGAGTCCGACTTCGGCGAAGAGAAGAAGGTGAAGTATACGGCCGCGCCTCCAGCGAGGATCGCGACGCCGCCCAGGATGTCTGTCGTGAGCGCGAACGTGTTCATGCGACTGTGTAGATCGTCGAGGCGGCCGCGGTTGGTCAGCTTGCCCTCTTCGTCCTTCAAGCTGCTCTGCGCGTTGAGCGCGACGATGCCGGTGACGACCGCCGCCGCGGTGAACACGCCGGTCGCCGACCATGCGATGATCGGCACCAGGTTGGACTTCTTCTCCGCCGGTTGCGGCGGGGGCGGCGGGTTCGCGTTGCCGCTGTTGCCCGTCGCGAGCTCGAAGATGAAGCTCACTTCGCGGTTGTCACCGACCGCGACCTCCACGTTGCGCGTCTGCGGCGGCGCGCCCTTCTTGATGACCGTGATCTTGCGCGAGCCGACACTGACCAGCGTCTTGTCGAGCGGCGCGTTGCCGACGAGCTCGTCGTCGATGAGGATCTCCGCGCCCGGCTCGTTCGTCACGATGCGAAGGTGACCAACGCGCGTCTTGAGCGTCTCGATGGCCGTCATCACTTCCTGGTAGTGGCTGCCGCTCGGCCCGGCCTCGAGCTTGTATCGCTCGAAGTTGCCGAGCGCCGCGGCATAGTTCCGCAGCTGGAACTGCGTCTGACCGACGTTGTAGAGCACCGCTGGGTTGGGCGCGATCTCGTACGCCTTCTTGAACTCCGCGAGCGCGGCGCGATAGTCCGCCTCGTTGTAGAGCGACACGCCGTGCGTGAAATGCTTTCCAGCTTCCTTGTCATCCGCGGCGTGGGCAGTTCCACAGAGGGATACCAGCGCCACGAGAGGAAGCGCCCTGAGCGATCGTTTGAGGTTCATTAGTTCCCGTACGGATTGTTGGGATCGATCTTGTGGATGGGCGCGGTTCCGCCCTGGGGGCTGATGTCGCCGGGCTTCGCCGTGCCTGGCTGCGGCGGCGTGGCGGCGGTGGTCGATGGGGCGCCCGCGCCCGACGGCGTTGCAGCGGTCTTCGGCGTGGGCGGTGGCACGACCGCCGGAACCGGGAAGCCCACAGCGACGGGCGCCGACTTGTCGAGCGAGAGCGAGATCTGGGTGTTCGATTCGAAGTCCGAGTCTTGCGTCTTCGGCGCATAGCCGGGGGCGGTGGCGGTGATCTTGTGCTTGCCGCCCTTCTTGTGTTTCGCGGTGTAGGGGTTTCCGGTGAGCTGCGCGCCATCCAGGAAGATGGTCGCGTTTGGAGGCGCCACGACGATGGTGAGATCGATCGCGTCGACCTGTCCATACTTCGTCTGCCAGAGATCGCTGCCGGGAACGTCGGTCGGGATCGGCGCGGCGGTCTGTGTTGGCAGCGCGGCCACCGTCGGCTGATCGCGAGGACGCAGGGCAACGGCCGTGGCCCCGATGGCGATGATCGCGGCAACGCCGCCAAGGATCCACGGCAGCCGGCTCGGCGGCGGCGGACGGATCATCAGCTGCGGAACCTCGGCGCCCATCGGCGTGCCAGCGGACGGCGTGACGGTGATGCTGCTCACGCTGCTGATGCTGGGCACGCTGTGAGGACCCGATGTCGCGGCGTTCAGTCGCCCGGAGGAGCTGGCGTCGAGCGCGGGCTTGGAGCTCACGCTCGAGATGCTCGCCTCGCTACCCGCCGCCTTGAAGTCGAGCTTCGGCAGCTCGATGTGCGCGGAGCTTCCCTTGGCCACGTGCCCCTCGACCACCTTGCGGAGCTTCTCGCGCTCTTCGGCGAACGCCTCCATCATGCGCGTGCCCAGGTCGGTGAGCGACTCGTCGTTGGGCGAGCGAAGCAGGTACTGCTCGATCTGCTGGCGGAACTCGTGCGCGGTCGCGTAGCGCTGCTCGGGATCGGCGGCAGTCGCCTTCGCGACCATCGCCCGCAGCTCGGGCGCCTCGACCGACTCGGGCAACGCAGGGATCTTCCGCTCGACGAGCGCCCGCAGGATCTCGAGCTCGGGCGCCGGTCCCCACATGCGCTTGCCCGCGAGGAGCTCCCAGAGCATGACGCCAACGGAGAAGACGTCCGCGCGCCGGTCGATCGAGGTTCCGCCGATGTGCTCGGGGGACATGTACGCGACGCGACCCTTCAGCGTGCCGGCCTGCGTCTCCTGCAGACGATTGCGCGCCTTCGCGACGCCGAAGTCGACGATCTTCACCTGACCATCGAATGTCAGAAACACATTCTGCGGGCATACGTCGCGGTGGACGATGCCGAGGCCGCTGCCATCGAAGTCGGCAAGTTCGTGCGCATAGTGGAGGCCTGCGAGGGTCTCCGTGAAGACGCGGAGCTGCGTGTTGGTCGTCACCGGCTTGGTCTTCTCGAACACCTTCACGACGCGGTTCAGCGCACGACCTTCGAGATAGTCCATCGCGATGAAGTAGCGACCGTCCGCCATGCCGACCTCGTTGGTCTGCACGATGTTCCGATGATTGAGCCGCGCTGTGAGACGTGCTTCATCCAGAAACATTTCGCGGAAGCTCTCTTCGTGCGCGAGCTCCGGCTTCAGCTCCTTCACGACGACGAGCTTGTTGAAGCCCCCGAGCCCGCCACCAGGGCGCGCGAGGTACAGGATGCCCATGCCGCCACGGGCGATCTCGGCGATCAGCTCGTACTTGCCGAGCTGAGACGAACTTGAAGCAGGATCGGTCACGTTGCGATCAAGTGTAGATGACCAAAACGAACATGGTCCAGTCTTGGGCAATGATTCCACAAGAGCCACATGTGGTCGCAGCTACTGCGTTCTGTCCGTTCAGGCGGGGCGTGTAGGTTCGCCCACTCCTCGTTGAGAGCGCGGCTGTCCGCCATCCACATCCGTGAAGCCGTATTCCTGCGCAAGCTCTGCAACCACGAGGACCTTGCCGGACTTATGGATGCGCAGTGCATCTGTGTAGAGCGCAACCACAGCGCGCCCGGAGAACTGCGCGCTCTCCGCCTGCGAGAGGTCGAATGGAGAGCCCGCGGTGCTCGCCTCCATCGCCACGAGCCGCTCCGTACGCACGATGCCCGGCCACAGCGACACCGACGTCACGTTGAACGGCCGAAGGTCGTGCGCCATGTCGCGCGCCAGCCTGTCAACGCCCGCCTTGCCCACGCCATACGCGACGTTCACCGCATATCGCTTCCCGCCGAAGCTCGACACGTTGACGATGAGTCCGTCCTTCGCGCTCACCATCCGCTTCGCCGCGAACACGCTCGCGACGTAGTGAGAGCGGAGCCCGACGTCGTGCATCGTGTCCCAGAACTCGATCGGCTGTTCCCAGAACGACGTGTTGAACAGGGGGCCGTCGGGGATCGCGAAGACGTTGTTGACCAGGATGTCGATGCGACCGCGCTCGCGATCGATGCGCTCGAACACCGCGGCCACCTCTTCGTCGTGACGGTGGTCGCACGTGACGGCGACGCCTTCGCCCCCGAGCGCGCTCACGAGCGTCGCAGTCTCCTCCGCGGTGCCTGGTAGCGGCGCGCGCGTCTGTGCTCCGCGCGCCGTGACGTAGACAGTGGCGCCGGCCTCACCGAGCCCAAGCGCGATCCCCTTGCCCACCCCGCGGCTGGCTCCGGTGACCAGCGCGACCTTCCCCAGAAGCGGCTTCCCGTCGGTCATCCATCCAGTCTACCGAGATCGACTACGGGGGTGTGGGGCCCCCGGCAACACGCGAAGATTTCGGAAGAATCGTCAGGTTCCTTGAATCCAGGATCGCCCGGACGACGAACAGAACCTGGACAGACGCAGAACCTTCGTCAAGAAAGGACCCCTCATGCGGATTCTCCTCGTCATGCCCACGCCCTTCGAGAACGGGCGGCTCGGGCTCGAAAACGTTGCGTGGATGTCGGAGCCCGTTGCCCTGACCGCTGTCGGGGCGGCCGTTCCGGAGCACGACGTGCGCATCCTGGACATGCGCCTGGAGGACGAAGGCACGCTCGCGAAGACGCTCGTGTCGTTTGCGCCGGACGTCGTGGGCACCACGAGCATGACCACGGACGCGTACCAGGCGAAGGCCGTGCTGCGTGCTGCGCGTTGTATTCGCCCCGAGGCGCTCACGGTCGTCGGCGGGCACCACCCCACGCTTTCGCCAGACGAGTTCGACGAGCCGTATGTCGACGTGATCGTGCAGGGCGAAGGCGAGCTCACGTTCCGCGAGCTGTGCACCGCGTGGGACAAGCAACGCGCCGCGGGCGACCGCACGTTCGCGGACGTCCACGGCCTTCGCTTCCGCGATGCGAGCGGCGCGCTCAGGACCACGCCGAAGCGCGAGCAGACGCAGAACCTGGACGAGCTTCCCGTCCCCGATCGCAACCTGATCAAGAAGTACCAGGGCCGCTACTTCTTCACGGGCATCCGCCCCATGGCGAGCATCTTCACCAGCCGCGGGTGCTCGTTCGACTGTAATTTCTGCGCCATCTGGGAGTTCTACGAGCGCCGCACGCGCTTCCTCTCCGCGAAGAAGATCGTGGATCAGATGGAGGCGTGCTGGGAGGACTTCGTGTTCGTCCTGGACGACAACTTCCTCACGAACAAGAAGCGCGCGCTGGAGCTGTGCGACGAGCTGGAGCGCCGCGGCGTCAAGAAGTACTGGATGACCCAGGGCCGCACGGACTTCGCGGCGGATCATCCCGACGTCATCGCGCGCCTCGCGAAGAACGGCCTGGTGATGGTGCTCTCTGGCTTCGAGTCGAACAGCGACGACAACCTGAAGGCGCTGCGCAAGCGCAACTCCTGGCAGAAGAACGTTCGCGCCAACGAGATCATGGCGGAGAACGGCATCTTCTTCACGGGCATCTTCATGGTGCGACCGGACTGGACCCACGAGCAGTTCGAGCAGCTCTACGAGTACGTGCGCAGCCTCACCATCGGCATGCCGCTGTTCACCATCCTCACGCCGCTGCCCGGCACGCAGCTCTACAAGGCCTACAAGGACAAGCTGCTCACGACCGACCACCGGCTCTTCGACCTGCTCCACGCGGTCCTACCCACGCGCCTTCCACGCGACGAGTTCTACAAGGAGTTCGCGCGCGCCTACCGTGCCACGGACAACACCGCGCGCGCCGCGTTCAAGGTGATGATCAAGCGGCGCCCGGATTTCGTGCGCAAGATCCTGCCGGGCATGATCTGGTTCTTTTCGCGCACGTGGCGCTACCAGAAGATCTCCGACGACTACACAACGTTCCTGCGCGACGAGGCGGGTCTCCTGAATGGCCCCGGCGCGAAGGCCCGGCTCACGTGGCAGGACGTCACGTATCCCAGCGGCGAAGAAGAGAAGGTCGAGAAGAAGCCGGACGCCAGCGGCAAGCTCGTCAAGCTGCGCGTCCCACGTCGCATCTGGGCAGACGAGATGAGCGCGGCGGTGAAGCACGACGCAGGAGATCACGCTGGCGCAAGACGCATGCTCGAGGACGCGAGCATGGGGGCGGGAGGCGAATAGTGCATTCTACACGCGATTTTCTCGCGGAGCTGCGCCGCGAGATCGAGGCACACCCCGGCGTGAACCACATGTTCCTGAACCGGTGCGCCACGTCACCGTTCTCGCGCGAGGACTACAAGGTCTTCGGCGAGAATCACTTCCCGTTGGTCTGCGTGTTCACCAGCTACCTGGAGCGCCTGCTCGTGCGCGCCCCCACCAGTGAAGCAAAGCTCTGGCTCGCCAAGGTGCTCGTGGACGAATACGGCGAGGGCTCGAACGGCGAGGATCACACCACGCTGTATGCTCACTTCATGCGCGCGTGCGGAAGTGTGGTGCCCGATCGTCGCAGCGAAGAGCGCGTCCCTGCCGCTGCGCTCGCATTCATCCGGGAGCACCGGCGCATCGTGATGGAAGAGCCGTTCCTGGTGGGCCTGGGCGCCGTCGGCCCCGGCCACGAGTGGGCGATCCCGAAGATGTTCGACGCGGTCATCCCCGGGCTCTTCCGCGCAGGCTTCTCGCGCGAGGAGATCAACTACTTTCTTCTTCATGTGGAGCAGGACGTGGACCACGGCGCGTGGCTCGAGGAGGCGCTCGCGCAGTTCGGCACCACCACGCAGGCACGCGCGCAGATCCGCCGCGGCGCTCTGCTCTCGCTCGACGCGCGCCAGGCATTCTGGAGCGGAGTGCAGAGCGCCGTCGTTCGCTACCGGCAGCCGCGCGCGATCCGCCAGGACGGGGAGAAGCCGCGGCCGCTGATGAAGGAGGTCCTGCTCACCACGTGGGACGGCTTCCGCTTCGGACGCCGCATCGAGGCACGCTACGACGACCTCATGACGCGCCGTCGCCCCACGCTCACCGAGCTCGTCGAAGAAGGACGCCGCTAGCCTTGCCGAAGAGCCTGCGGCAGCGATTGCTCACCCGGCGAAAGCTGCTCGCGGGCGGCTTGTTTCTCGGCGCGAGCGCGCTGGAGTTCGAGTCACTGACGGGGAGCTGGGATCACCGGCGCGTGATCAAGCTGCTCCACCAGGAGACGTTTGCGGAGAGCATGAAGCGGCTGCTCTTGCCGGAGAACGCGGGCAAGGGCGCCGTGGTGCACGTGGGTCACTCGACGCATCTCGTGGTGGTGGCCGGCGTGCGGTTCCTCACCGACCCGTGGTTCCACGATCCCGCGTTCGGCTCCATGGCGCACGAGCACCCGCTGCCTGCGATGCCTGCGGAGATCACGCCCCTCGACGCGATCCTGGTGTCGCACGATCACCCGGATCATGTGGACATGGATGCGCTCGCCACCTTGCCCGACGCGGCGACGTGCATCGTCGCGACCAGAGAGCTCGCGGAGAAGGCGAAGAAGGCGGGCCGCAAGGAGACGCACGTGCTCGCACCGTGGGAGTCGATCGTGGTGCGCGGCGTGACGGTGACGGCGGTGCCTGCGCTGCACGACATCTACGAGATCGGCTTCGTGATGCAGGGCGGCGGCACATCCGTGTACTTTGCAGGTGATACGCGGCTGCACCCATCCTTGCCGGAGATCTATGAGCGCTTCGCGCCGCAGGCGTCCATCCTGCCCGTGGACGGCACGCGCATTCGCGGCGGTGACCTTCACGTGATGCGCCCCGAGCACGCCGTCACGGCGGCGCGCACGCTGGGCTCACGCGTGGTGCTGCCGTCGCACGCGGAGGGCGTGCTCTACGACCCGCTCGCGAAGTACGTCATCTCGGAGAACATCGACGGCGCGGGCCCCATCTTTCGCGATCTGATGAAGGCCGCGCTTCCTCTGGTCCGCTGCGAGGTCCCGCTCCCCGGCGACCTGGTCTTCATCTAGGTCTCAGTGCTCCGAGTCCTCGAGATGCTTCAGCACGCTCATGTCGAGCTGGCTTGCGACCAGCGCGAAGAGGCTCGCGGCGTGGGGGGAATCTGCGCCGAGCTCCGCGCGGATGCGGGCCTCCACGCGGCGCACCACGTTCTCCTTCGCCTCGGTCACGCGGCGCGCTGCGGAGGCGCGGCTCATGTGCAGCACGCGCCCGAGCTCTTCGTGCGTGAGCTGGTCGATGAAGTAGAGACGGAAGATGGTGCGCTCCTCCGGCGGGAGCGCCGCCAGCACCTCCGCGAACGCGCGCTTGAACACGTCCGCGGAGCGCTCCTTCAGCAGCGCAAGCTCCGGATCGTTGGCGCTTGCGGCGCGATCCGCCTCCTCCGCGCCCGTCTCGCGCTTCCTGCCACGGAGCAACGTCTGCGCCTCACGCACGGCGGCCACGCGCAGCCACGCGCCGAGAGGTCCACGACCCGTGTATCCTGCAAGCTTTCCATCGGGACCAGAGAGCTTCTCGGACACGCGCTGTCGCACCTCGTCTGCGAACGCAGGCGAACTCTCGAGCTTTCCGATGTAGCCCGGGATCTGCGACAGGAAGCTGCGCCCGAGCTCGCGCCACGCATCCGCATCGCCCACCGAGCAGGCGAACGCGAGGAACAGATCATCTACATGCAATGCCAGGAGCACGGCGGCTGCAGTGGCCGCGTCCGTGGTCGTGGCGTCCAGCTGCGCGCGAAGATGCGCGGCGAACGCGTCCACGGGCACGAGCACCTGCGGATGGGCCGCGGCCGCGCGCTGGGCAAGCGAGAGGATCGAGCCGTCGATCGACACGCTGCAACTCTACGTCATTGGACGGAGAGCTTGTAGGTGTCAAAGGTGGTGGTGGTGATCGCGATGCTGAGCGTGTCCTTGGCCGCCGCTTCGAGATCCTTTGTCGTGTCACCAGGGCCCATGGTGAAGTTCACCTTCGTGCCGGTCACGCTCAAGGTGGCCGTGCTTGACGCAAACTCGATCGTGATGCACCCGTCCAGCGGCGCCAGAATCGTGAACTTCTCCGTCTCATTGATGCTGACGGCACCACAAACCGCGTCGCCCGGAATGAGAGTGGCGCCCGTGCCTTGCTCGATCTTTTTTCCGTTCACGACGCCGCTTGGCGCAGCCGGGCACTTACCTGCGCCGCTCGTGCCAGACAGCGTGATGCTGCACGTGTCGGCGGTGGGGCCGCTGCTGCCGCCATCTGCGTCGTCCCGTGTGAGTGAGCCCGTATCGCGGAACAGCAGGCAGCCGCCGGTAGGTACGAGGACGAGCACCAGAAGACATGCGGCGGGCAACGAGCGGGTCATCGTGTCTCCCGCGGACCGAAGAGGTAGATCGCAGCCGCGCCCACCGCGAACGCGATGCCTGTGACCAGACCGATGTCGCCGACCTGGTAGCGCGTGTGCACGTCGTCCACGCGGCGCGGATCGCAGCGCGTTCCGCACGTGCTCTTCAGGTGATTGAAGTCCGACTCCGCGGTGCCGCCCGCGACGCCGAAGATCACGAGCCCTGCGACCGCGAGCCCCGCGCTCGCCCCTGTGAGGCCCCACGAGAGGGTCGTCGGGTGAGGGGACGCCTCCACGCTCCGCGGAGACTCACCGGCAAGGGAGAACAGCCGCAGATCGATCACCGTGGTCGTGGAAGCGACTAGCGTGACTTGCTTCTTCGCGGAGGCATAGCCAGGCTTCGCCGCCTCGACGTCGTGCGGCCCTGGGTCCAGCGGGTGCGCGCGCTGCTCCTGCGCAAGCACCACGCCGTCCACGCTGATCGTCGCGTCGGTGAGCTGGCGGCCATGAACGTCCAGGATGACGAACGTCACCTTCGGCATCACCGCTTCCACATCGGCCAGCCAGTGCGCGCAGTCACGACGCACGACCACCGGACACTCCTCGCGCGCGCACTCCGCGAGGTTCGTGCGGGCCGCTTGCAGCCGCCCTGCGGCGCGGTCGGTCTGTCCGCGCTCTGCGAGGTCGATGCACTGATCCGTCGAACGCTCGGCAGCATGGGCGTCTCGCGACCATGCGCCGAGGATCATCGACGCGAGCAACAGGACGTGAGGGCGACGCGGCATGCTCGGATCGGCTCCGATCATAAGAGTGTTGCCGCACCCTGTCGACGATCGCTCACTTACCGCCCACGCTCTTCCCTGCGTCGGGATCGCTGCCGCCCTTGCCGCCCGGATCGCTCCCGCCCTTTCCGCTCGGATCGCTGCCGGGATCGCTCCCGCCCTTTCCGCCCGGATCGCTGCCGGGATCGCTCCCGCCCTTTCCGCCCGGATCGCTGCCGGGATCGCTCCCGCCCTTGCCGCTTGGATCGCTGCCACCCTTGTCCGCGCCGCCGTCGGGGTCGTCGCATCCGTCCTTCCCACTGGCCGAGCAGTCGCCGTTGTCGTCACCCTTGCCGCTCCCGTTGCTGCCGTCGTCGCCCTTGCTGGACCCTGCCTTCGAAAGGTCGGACGAGGTGCCAGTCGGCGTTGGCGGAGCATTGACCGTGCATGCAACGAGTGAGACACAGGCGAACAGCACGATCGAGATCGTCTTCATGGGAACACCTCCACGGTTCGGGCACACCACCTTGGCGACCCGGGGCCTCTCGGCACCTTCACTTCCCTGACGCGGTGACCGCGCGCACTTCTCAGGAAAAAGAGAGCCGGCGCGCGCTTTTCACGAAGTGGCTTGTTTCACTGCGGATCCGGCATCGCACCGGGGCTGAAGCACGAACGCCGGTACCGCTTGATGCCGTTCGCGTCAACGACGTACGGCGGGTCGCAGCTCGCCGCGGAGGACGCGGATGAGGGCGGCGCTGCGGACGAGGATGCTGCGACGGGCGCGCGCTTTCTGGCGCTGGACCCGGCAGGCCGCACGCCAGGTACGGTGCCGCCAGTCGCGAGCGCGGGCGGGTCGGTGAGCTCGATCATGTCGGGCGAGACGGGCACGGGTGGCGAAGGGGTCAGTGCGATCTGCGCCGATGTGACCGGTGCAATGGCCGGCGGCGCCTGCTGCATGCGTGCATAGTACACGAGTGCGACGGCGAGCCCGACGAACAGCGCCGCGAAGAGAGGCCAGAGGCCCGTACGAAGAGGCGCACGTGCGGGCTCCTCATGCAGCAGCGGCGGTGGCGTGTTCGTGACGATCGCCGGCTTCGCGATCGTCATCGCGTCGTCGAACGTGGTGGCATCCGCGATCGCAGGCGACGCCGGAGCTGGCGACGTGGCCGGCGGCGGCGTGGAGAGGCTGGCGACAGCCATGGGGGCGGTCGTCTCGAACCGAACAGCCGTGAGCGCGCCGCCGAGCAGCGCGATGCTCTGGAGGCGCTCACCCACGGGTAGCAGGCACTGTGCGATCACAGCCTCGAGCTCCGGCGACACGTCCGCGCGCGGGGACGAGACGCGCACGCGTTCGCCCTTCAGGATCCGTGCACGCAGCGCGAGCACGTCACCGCTGCCGAACGGCGCCTGGCCGTACAGCAGGTGGTGCAGCGTTGCACCGAGCGACCACACGTCCGTCCGCGCGTCCACGGGGAAGCCCTGGATCTGCTCGGGCGACATGAACGGCGGAGAGCCGACGATGGAGCCCGAGAGGCTCGCGGCCGTGTGATCGGCGCCTTCATAGCTAGCGCCCGGCAGCGCCTTCGCGAGGCCGAAATCCAGCACCTTGAGCACCGGCTCCGCGTCGCTCTCCGTCAGGAAGATGTTCCCCGGCTTGATGTCGCGGTGCACGATCCCCGCAGCATGCGCCTCGGTGAGCGCGTCGCACGCGTCGAGCGCATAGCGGACGGCGTCCTTCACGGGGAGCGGCCCGTTGCGCTTCACGAGCGCGCCAAGGTCGGCGCCGTGCAGCAGCTCCATGACGATGAACGGCTCGCCGTCGTCGGTCGTCTCGATGTCCAGCACGCGCACCACGTGCTTGCTGTGCAGGGATGCGACGGCGCGTGCCTCGCGGTCGAAGCGCCGCAGCACGTCGGGGTCACCCACGAGCGCCTTGTGGATGGTCTTGATGGCGACACGCCGCCCGAGCTTCACGTGCCGCGCCGCGACCACGCGCCCCATTCCGCCGCGCGCGATCTCGTACTCCACCACGTACTTCCCGCCGAGTATGACCTCGGGCTCACGGCGCGGCGACGACGAGCTCCCACGCGAACCTGCTCGCGAGCCGGCGCTGGTCTTCGGATCACGCGTGATCGCGACAACCAGGTCGCGACACCCATCACAGCCGAGCAGGTGGGCGCGGACCTCGTCCTCCTCTGCCGTGGGCAGCGAGCCCTCTACATAGAGGAGCACGTACTCGTCCGTCGGACACGTGGGCGCGGGCGTCGACATCTTGCTGGGGTTCGTCTCGTTCACAGTGTACGCCGCGACATTCGACACGGTACCCGAACTATTTCTGAGAAGCGCCGGAGGTGGCTGCGTCAGTGACCATGAAGACGAACCTCCGCCCCTTCCGCACTGCCCTCTCGATCCTCTCTCTTGCCGCAGGCGCAACAGCCTGCGCGTCCGAGCCCGCGACCACGGCGGCGAATGGTGACACGACTGCCGTAGGCCAGAACCCGGCGCCGGCAGGCGATCAAGGCGCGGCGAACAACGGCGGCAAGAGCGCCGAGCCGACGGGGCCCGCAGCCAATCCGCAGTCGCTTCCGGAGATGCCGTACGGCGGCGGCCGGATCATCGCGGATCCAAGCATCGTGACCGTGACGGTGGACGGAGATCCGATGCAGGCGGACCTGGAAGCGTTCGGCGACATGGTCGGCACCACGGCGTGGTGGGACGCCGTTCGGGCCGGTTACTGCGACGCGCAGCACAACTGCATCGGCAAGGCGACCGGCGGCGCGCACCTCCGCGTGCCCGCGAACGCATGGCAGACCAGCTTGACGGACTCCTTTACCGAGGGCGAGCCATCCACGCTGAAGGCGTACCTGGTGAACCTGTTCACGACCGGACAGCTGCCCGCGCCCACCGTCAACACACTGGTGATGGTCTATCTGCCAGAGGGCAGCAGCGTCACGGCAGACGGCGACGCCACGTGCGACGGGATGGACGCCTATCATAACTGGACCACGTACCAGGGCGTGCAGTTCGCGTTCGGCGTCGTGGGCCGATGCTCGGACGGGAAGACCACCGCGCCCACACTGAACTTCACCACAGAGGTCGCGAGCCACGAGATCGCGGAGGCCGCGACCAACCCGATCTTCGATCCGAACGAGGCGTGGAGCAGCCGCGGCGACGCATGGGATCTCTTCGGCGGCGAGGTCGGTGACCGGTGCCAGGACGACTTCATGGCGTCACCGCCACGCGTCAGTGAGCGCGGCTTCGTGTTCCAGCGCTCCTACTCCAACACCGCCGCGAAGGCCGGCCACGACCCGTGCGTGCCCGCGCCCGCATCGCCGTACTTCAACGTGAAGCCGCGCGACGGGAACAACTACGAGATGACCGTCGGCCAGTCGCTGACGATCCCCTTGACCGCGATCTCCGACGCGCCGCTCTCGGCCTTCAAGGTGACCGCGAAGGAGGCGACGAACACGTTCGGACTGGGAGACAACGTGCTCGACGTGTCGCTGAGCGCAGGCCACCTGACGCCGGGCCAGGCCGCCACGCTCACCGTGAAGCTCAAGTCCCGACCGAAGCGCTATGTGCTGGTCGTGCTCGAGAGCACCGCGACGACGGCCGATGGGACCGTGGTGCACGAGTGGCCGATCCTGCTCTCGATCAAGAAGTGAGCGGCGCGGGGGTTCTACTTCGCGTAGATGGCCACGCCGCGCGCGCCGAGCGTCGTCACGAGTGCGCCGTTCTGCACCGTGACGGACGGGCCGCCGAGCAGATCCTTCAGCACCGTGCCGTTCGCCAGGTTGAGCGAAGGCGGCAGCTGCGCGTTCACGGAGTCACCCGTGATGTTCTTCGTCATGGTGACGAGCGCGACGTCGCCTGCGCTGGTCTGTCGCGCGAACACCATCCAGCTCTCCTCCGCGTGCACCGGCACGTAGTCGCCGCGACGGAGCGCGACGTTGGACTTGCGGGCCTGCCCGAGCGCGCGCGCGAATGAGAGCGTGCCAGCCTCGTCACCGGTCACGCTGTCGCCACGCCAGTCAGCGCGATTGTTCGGGTCTGCGCCGCCCCACTGCCCGTACTCGTCGCCGTAGTAGACGAGCGGCGCACCGGGCTGCGTGAGGAGCCACGCAAGACCCAGCTTGTGGCGGGCATAGGTGTCGGCGTCCGGCGGCGAACCCGCGATGTTGCTCCACTGATTGCCTGGAATTCCCGGGTCGTGCGATGCGTCCTGCCCGCGGTAGCTCGCGAGCGTGATGAAGCGCGACGAGTCCTGGCTGCCGATGTACGGCGTCATGATCGCGCCGGCGGGGTACTGGGTGGTGGCCTGCTGCGACCAGTAGTCCGCGTGGATGAGGCCCTTGTTGTCCGTGGAGAACACGTTCGTGGGCACCGCGTAATACGTGACGAAATCGATCTGCCCATCCAGCCCGTGCGGACCGATCGCGCGGCTGATGAGATCATACTGGCTCTGGTTGCACGCCACACCGCAGTCGCTCCAGCCGGTGGCGGTCTCGCCCGTCATGAAGACGCGCGTGCCGGCCTTCTCGAACTCGTCGCGGATGGACGCGGTGAGATTGATGACCGCGGCGTCCTCCACGTGCTTCACAGCGTCGAAGCGGAAGCCGTCCAGGTCGAAGGTGTCGAGCCACCACGCGGCGTCGGCCTCGAACTGATCGGACACCTGTGGCACCGTCCAGTTCACGTCAGGCATGTACGTGGCGAAGAGGCAGTCCAGGCGGTGGCTGTCCCAGTCGCAGTTGTTCGTGCCGCACACGCAGCCCGTGCGGAACCAGTCCTTGTGCTGCGTGAAGTACTCGTGCTCCTGGTGCACGTGGTTCACGACGAAGTCCTGGAGGATGCGGATGCCGTGCTTGTGCGCCTCGGTCACGAGCGCCTTCAGCGCGGCCTCGCCTCCGAAGCGCGGCTCCACCTCACGCGCCTTCGTGGGCCAGTAGCCGTGATAGCCGGTGACCTGGTGCACGCCATCGGCGGCGGGGAACGCGCCCTTGGGGTTCGTGTGCAGCGGCGAGAGCCAGATGGCGCGGATGCCGAGCTTGTCGAACGTGCCGTCCGTGATCTTTGCGGTGACGCCGCCGAAGTCGCCGCCGTGGTAGTCCGCGCGTGGGTCGACGCCGTTGATGGGCGCTGCGTCGTTCGACTTGTCGGCGTTGCCGAACCTGTCGACCATGGCCATGTAGATGACCGCGTCGTTCCAGATGAACGGCGTGGCCTCTGCCCAGAAGACCAGGCGCAGCGGCTTCGCGGAGGTGCCTCCCTGATCCTTCGCGTTCACGAAGAGCGTGTATTTCCCGTCTGCGAGCTGCGCGGTCTTGAACGAGATGCTCTTCTTCGTGGCGTCGAACGTGACGGGGACGGTGGTGTCGGCGCCGTCCTTGTGGAGCGTCGCGGTGATCGTGCTCTCCCGGATCGAAGGGTGTTGCTTGCCGTCGGCCCACTGCACCGTGCCGGAGAACACACTGCCCGAGAGCGACTTCTGCGAGAGCGTGAGGCTCGGCTCGTAACAGTTCGCGACGCGCACGCCGCTGTTCTCCACGCCGCCGACGTACCTGCGATACGACGCGTTCGCGTCCAGCTGGTAGTTCGCGCCGTCCGTGATGATCTTGTAGCCGGTCATGCCGGGCGTGAGCTGCACGGTGGCGGTGTATGCGCCGTTCGCGTCGGGGCCCTTCATGGCGGTGCCGGGCTTCGCGAACATGTTCCACTCGCCCGCGAGCGCGGCGCTCTGGACCGTGGTGCCCACGGCGGGCTTCCACGTGAAGGTCACGTCGCACGGACCCGTGCTCGGCCCCGCATCTACGTTGCCATTGCCGCCGTCCATATCGCCGGGCATGCCGGGCGTGCCGCCACCTTCAGCGCTGCCGTCCAGGCCGTCGAGCGGGGGAGCAGCGTAGGTAGACGTGCCCGTGTCGCACGCGGCGACCGCGGCCACGACAAACAATGTGCATATTACACTGAACAGGGCAGCGGGCTTGTTCACGCGTTCCTCTTCGAACGCTTGCGAAGCAGACCCGTAAGGGCGAGCGCCGCGAGCATGAACCCAGCGGTATTGCCGCCTTCGCCACGACCAGCGGTCGCACACCCGCCGTCGTTGTCCTTCTTGTTCGCCGCGGCGCCGTCCTGGGTGAGGCCGGGATCCATGCCGCCGTCGTTCGTACCGCCGTCGACCGCGGAGCCTGCGCCCCCGTCCTTGCCGCTCACGCCGCCGTCGGTGGTGCCGGGCTCCGGGGGCTCGCTCGCATACGCGCCGCACGTGGGAATGCCGGCTGAGCCGCGATCGGCCAGCGCGATGAGGTATGCCCCGGCGCCGAAGCCGACCATGGGCGCCTCACCGACGTAGTCGGCGCTGACGCGGTCGTGCAGCTCCGACAGCTGGTTGTAGTTGTCCGCAGCCTGCGCCACGTTCCACGCGAACGCAGTGGACGCAGAGGCGGTGTCGCCGTTGAGCTCCATCGCGCGCTGCGAGCGCTGGTCCACGAAGACCCACTCCTGCGAGTCGTACCAGGCGGGGATGTTGCTGCGCATGAAGCCACGCCCGCTCGGCGGAACCAGGCCGGCCTTGATGGACGCGAGTGACGCCTTCGCGGTGTGGCGGTCGGGATAGACCAGACCAAAGTTGAGCGCTTCCACGACGGCGGCGTCGAGCCACTGCGTGCCAGAGGCAAGGCCTTCGGTGCTCTGCGCAAGCGTGCCATCCGGCGCGCGAAGGTGCGTGAGCAAGGCGTCGCGAGCCTTCTCGCCAGCGCTCTGGTACGTCATCTGCGAGCCCGTGTCGCCGACGACCTTCGCGAGGCGCGCAGCGGAGCAGAGCCCATTCGCGGCGGTGAGCGTGGTGTACGTGAAGTGACGCTCCTTGCCGTTCGTGTGGACTTCCCAGATCGACGAATCGGCCTTGATGAGGCCCGTGGGCTCCTGGAGCGACACCAGCACGTCGGCCACCTTCGCGGAGACCGTGGACCACGCGTTGATCGCGAACGTGTTGTCGCCCGATGCGCGCACGTACTCGTCGAGCGCCCAGAGGAAGAGGCCGAAGCCGTCGAACTCGATGTTCGGGCCGTCGGCGTTCACGTCGCTCTCTTCGGTCCCGTTGCCGAAGTAGCGCACGACGGAGATCTGGTACGGCTTGCCCACCTGCGCCTGGTAGTTGTTCGTGGTCGCGTTGAGCTGGAAGCGGAGCGCGGCCTTCGCCTCCGGGAAGTGACCCGACCGCACAAGGCCCACGGTGGCGTATGCCATGTCGCGCACCCACGTGATGTTCCACTTGCCAGGCGGCAGGCTCGCCATGATCTGGCCGTTCGCGTTGCCGCCCTCCGTGATCTGCGCGCCGCGAAGGACAACCTGCGAGGCCTTCGAGAGCGTGGCCTCCATGGGCGACGCGCCCTTTGGTGGCGCGGTGAGCCAGCCGTTCCATGCCGCGGTCTCCGCAGCGAGGATCACGTCTGGCGCGCGGCCGCTCACCCACGTGCGGACCTTGTCGGCCTCGGGCGCGGCGTTCGAGTCGAGCGCGACCACGCTGTAGAAGCCGGCCCATCCGCTCGCGCCAACGGCAAGATTGCCCACGGACACCTGGAAGCCGGGGACCGCGTCGCTGGTGGCGCCAGTGGTCGCGTTGGTGTTGGGGAGGTCGGAGCCGCTCATGAGCAGCGGGTACGGATTGTCCGGCGTGGTCGTGTGCTTCGTGGAAGCGCTCACGCTGCCGTGCGCGAAGGTCACGTTCGCGGGGCCGTACTCGTAGAAGGCGTCGCGCGGGGCGTCGAAGAGCGTCTGCTCGGCGTCCGTGCCGGGCGCGGGCGAGCCGGAGCCCAGGTGGTAGTTGAACAGCTGGTACACGTCGACGTTGCCGCTGCCGCTCGTGCGCGTGACCTTCACCAGCGTGATGGCCACGTTGTCGTCGAGCGTGATCGGCGCGAACACGTACTCGTCCACCGTGAGACCAGACACCGTCCGCTGCGTGTGGACAATGTTTGTATTCTGCACGTACTCGATGAGCGTGGGCGCCACGTTGCCGAGCCACGTGCCGGTGCCACCCGCGCCGCCGACACGAACGCCGGGGTAGCTGTCGAACGCGAAGTTGCGGGACTGCACGCCGGCGGATGGATACGCGTACGGGTGCTCCAGGTGCTGCTTCATCCGGTACGTGGTGCGGTCGTACGCAATCGCCGCGCGTCCGTTCGCGGAGGGCAAAAGCTTCACGCTGGTGTGCGCCTCGACGGCGGAGGCGGGAGGCGAAACAAGGGCCATCCCCAGCCCAACCAACATGGAGAGAAGACCTGCGCGTTTCACGGACATTGGGCGTAGCACGCGCCCCGGAGCCCGCCACCGGAAAGTAACTCAGGGATGCGTTACCGTTTCTTCTCCCGGTGAACCTTGCTAAAGTCCACCTCATGCTCCGCGGCACTGTCCTCATCGCCGTTTTTGCCTGGGTGACGGCACTTGGCTGCAACGAGGGGGCTAGCGAGCCCGCTGGCAACTCGGGGGCCCAGACCGGGACCGTCGCGGTCGCTCCCGCGGCGCTCAGGCTCGGCCAGGCGATCGAGGCTACAGCGACCAGCGCACGGCTTGCCGACATCGCGAAGGAGCCTCGCAAGTTCGAGAAGGCCACCATCACCACCACCGGAACGGTGACCGCGATCTGCCAGCACCGCGGTTGCTGGATGGAGATCAAGGACGACGCCAGCGAAGCGCACATCCGCATGGCCGGCCACGCGTTCATGGTCCCTCGCAACGCCGCAGGCAAGAAGGCGAAGGTGCTCGCGCAGGTTCAGCTCTCGCAGGAAGAGCCCGCATGCGACGACGCCGACGAGGCCATGATGAGCACCGCGTCGGGGCCGGCGGCGCCGGGCCATGCCGCAAAGAAAGAAAAGAATGGCTGTCGCGCAGAGGCCGAGGAGCAGATGGGGCATCCACTTCCGAAGCTGGAGCTGGTCGCCCTCGGCGTCGAGATCTACGGGTAGGGCGTTCAAGAAGTCCCAGACGCCCCCGGCTCGCATGTGATCGTCGCGACTCGGACACACGCCGTGGCACACGTTGGCGGATGCAGGACCGCTGGAAATCTGCCCAGCGCGCGATGCCGAGCCGGCACATCCCTTGCTGCTTTCGACCATGATGGATTCGATCGGAGCAAGGTTGCGCGCATGTGGGCTGCTCATTGGTATCAGCGCCATCGCGGGCTGCAGCTCGGGTGGCGCGTCAGGGGACGCGGTGGATGCAGGCCCCGCGAGCGATGCAGGTGCCGTCGAAAGTGGAACGACGAGCTGCGCGCTTCAATCGCCACCGTTCAGCAAGACCGGCTGCGGCACGTTCAGCTGCGTCGCGCACCAGTCCAACCTTCCTACATGCGACGCTGGAGCGAGTGGGAGTGACGGTGGCAACGCCGATGCGGGGGCCGGCCCGTGCCCACTCCCTGATGTCCCGAACACGTCCGACTGCGAGCACTACTGTCCCAACTACTCGGACGGTGGCATGCCGCTGATCGTTCGCGGATGTCACCATGCGGGTCAAGGAGAAGGAAGTGCCAACGATGTCGTCTGCGAGTACCTGGCGGTGTGTGGCGGTTGACCTTGCCTGGCGCTGCGCTCTGGGCGTGGAAAACTACGGCTGACTCAGGGCTGACCCACGCCGCAGTTCAAGCAGACCATGCGCGCTCCGGAGGACGCGACGGGGTGATGTGGAGGAAGCGTGGACGTGGACACGAGCGCCGGTGAGTGACACGAGGGACACACGGCCCCAGGATTTCTCGTCGGCAGTGTTGGCAGTGGCGGCGTGGCGTACGCGGGTGGTCCCTCGATCAGCTTGACGACGGCCATGAGCATGAGGCCACTACCGCTCCCGGCGTAGCCGTCCATCTCGGCGGCGGCGCCTCGTTGCTCGGAGACCAGGATCTCGGCGCGCGTGTAGCAGCTTGGACAGATGGTGTTGCCGGCGATGTCGAACATCACCTCGTTCGGCAGCATAGGTGCGCCGCAGCGCGTGCAAGGCCGCATGGTTCGCACGATCGCGAGCATGCGTTCCGCCTCGGGCCGCGCGTGCTCAGCGGCCACGCCCACCGCACCGAACGCCGCGATCACGTCTTCAACTGTGCCGCCGCGAATCAGGATCCACTTCGCCTCTTCACGAAGCCGAGCGGGATCGCGAGCCGCCGCCTCGCTCTTCAATCGAACGAGCTCCGACACGAACGCGTACACCTCGTCGTTCGTGCCGCCGAGCTCCACGATGCGCGCATGCACGGCCTCGGGCGGGCGACCGTCCTTCAGCATCTCGATCGCGAGCGCGCGTTGCTCCTCGGTGATGGTCATCGCCTCACTCCGCAGGTGATGCGGCGTCGGTGGGCTCGACGGACGGAATGGGGCGCGGCTTCTTCCCGATGCCAAGCACCGACTTGAGCCCCTCGATCGCCAGATAGAAGGCCGGCACCACGACGAGCGAGAGCAGCGTGGAGCTGATGACGCCACCGATGACGGCGATCGCCATGGGCGCGCGGAACTCGCTTCCTTCCCCGTTCGAGAGCGCGGTGGGAAGCATGCCAAGGATCATGGCGGCGGACGTCATGAGGATGGGCCGAAGACGCTCAGGCCCTGCCTCCAGGATGGCCTGCATGGGGGTCTCGCCGTGCTCGCGCACGCGCACGATGGCGCGGTCCAGGAGCAAGATCGCGTTCTTCGTGACCAGGCCCATGAGCAAGATGATGCCGATCATGGAGCCCATCGCGAGCGAGTTCTTGGTCACGAAGAGCGCCACGAACGCGCCAACGAACGCGAGCGGCAGCGTGAGCATGATCGTGAGCGGGTGGATGAAGCTCTCGAACTGCGATGCGAGCACGATGTAGATGAAGATGATCGCAAGGAGCAGCGCCACGCCCATGGAGGAGTTGGACTCGTTCATCTGGCGGACCTGTCCGTCCCAGTGCCAGCTCGAGCCGGCGGGCATCTTGATCTTCGCGAATGCCAGGTTCATGTCCGTGACCAGCTCGCCGAGCGAGCGGTTCTGCGGCGTCGCCCAGATCACAATCTGACGCTCGCGGTCCTCGCGCTCGATGAGGCTCGGACCTTCGCCGCGCTCCACCGTTGCGAGATCGCCGAGAGCCATGGGGCCCTTCTGCGTCCACACGGTCATGCGGAGCACGTCGTCCACGGTGCCGCGGTCGCCCTCGCGCAGGCGCACGCGGATGGGGACCTCGTCCTTGCCCTGCCGCATCTTGCCTGCCTCGTCGCCCTCGATACCGGCGCGAAGGAGCATGGCGAGCGTGGCGACGGGAACACCGGCGCGCGCCGCGCGATCGCGATCGACCGCGACGCGGAGCTCCGGCTGCCCAGGTGTGTACTTCATGTTCACGTCGGCGATGCCCGGGATCGCCTTCAGGGCCTGCTCGTACTGATGCGCGAGCGGCGCGAGCTCCTCGTACGTGCTCGCGCGCACCTGCACCATGATCGGCGCCTCCGTGGCTGCGCCCTCGATGAACGGTGGGTCAGTGACGACGACCTTGGCAAGGGGGATGTGCTTCTTGACCGCGTTGCGCGCCACATCGCGGAGCTCGTTGATGCCCACGGTGCGCTCGTTCTTCTTCACGGTCACGATGCGGAGGCTCGCCTTGTTGACGTCGCCGTCGGGTCCCAGGCGCGACATGATCGTCACGAAGCGCTTGTCCGTGAGGAGCTCCTTCTCCGCAGGCAGCAGCTGCTCCGCCGTCTCCGAGAGCTTCGTGCCGGCCGGCAGCTCCACATCCAGCAGGAACTGACCGCGGTCCTCCTGGTTCACGAAGTCCGAGCCCATGAGCCCGGCGATCTTCACCATGCCGACGAGCGAGGCCACGGCCAGGACACCGACGATGATCTTGTTCCGGACCGCGAAGCCCAGGATCGTCCGGTAGACAGCGTCTATGCCCTCGAACACGGCAAGGAACGGCCGCTTCATGAACAGGAAAGGGTCCTTCTGACCCACGACATGCGGCTTGGAGAAGCGCGACGACAGCATGGGGTCCAGCGTGAAGGCCACGAAGAGCGAGACCAGGACGGCCGCGGAGATCGTGAGCCCGAACTGCCGGAAGAACTGCCCGATGATGCCGTCCATGAACGCCACCGGCATGAACACGGCCACGATGGTGAGCGTGGTCGCAAGAACGCTGAGCGCGATCTCCTGCGTGCCCTTCTCCGCGGCCTCGCGCGGTGGAACGCCGCGCTCCAGGTGCTTCGTGATGTTCTCTCGCACGACGACCGCATCGTCGATGAGCAGACCAATGGCGAGCGACAGCGCGAGCAGCGTCATCATGTTGAGCGTGAATTTCAGCACGTACATGACGAAGAACGTGGCGATGACGCTGGTGGGCAACGCGACCGAGCTGATGAGCGTGGAGCGCAGATCCAGCATGAAGAACAGGATGACGAGGATCGCCATCGCGCCGCCGAAGAAGATGGAGACCTCCACCTCGTGCGTGTTCTCGTGGATGAAGTCCGATGCGTCGATGATGATGCTGGCCTGCATTCCCTTGGGGAACGTGGCCTTCATGGTCGTGAGCTTCGCCTTCACCAGGTCCGCGACGGCCACGGTGTTGGCGCCAGACTGCTTCAGCACGGAGAACGAGACGGCTGACTCGCCGTTCACGCGGATGCGCGTGCGGAGCTCCTGGTAGCCATCCTCCACGCGCGCAATGTCGGACAGCTTCACGCTGGAGCCGTCCTGCGCGGTGGCGACGATCACGTTGCGGATCTGCTCCACGGTCGTGAGCTCGCCCATCGTGCGCACGCTGATCTCGCGCGTGCCTTCGTCGAAGTGTCCGGCGGGCACGTTCAGGTTCTCTGCGCGGAGCGACTGCATCACCGTGAGCGGTGAGAGGTGGAGCGCGTCGATGCGGGCAAGGTCGAGGTTCACGTGGACCTCGCGCGGGGCGCCGCCCTTGATGTCCACCTGCGCCACGCCGTCGACCTGCTCGAGCGAGGGGCGCAGCACGTCGTCCGCGAACTTGTACGTCTCCGAGAGCGAGCGACCGCCACCCGACAGCGAGTAGATGATGACCGGCGACTGCCCCACGTCCAGGCGCGACACAGCGGGCTCCTTCACCTCTGTGGGCAGCTTGTAGCGTGTCTGCGCGACGCGCTCGCGGACCTCGGTCGCGGCCTGCTGGATGTCCACGTTGAGCTTGAAGATCACGATGGTCGTGGACACGCCCTCGCGCGAGATCGTGCGCACGCGGTCGATGCCGTTGAGCGACACGACCGAGTCCTCGATCGGCTTCGTGACGAGCTGCTCTACCTCTGCCGGGGACGCGCCGGGGTACGGGATGACAACGGACACGACGGGGAACGACACGTCGGGGAACAGGTCGGTGCCCAGGCGCGAGTAGCCCATGAGCCCGAGCACGACGAGCGCAAACCCCACCATGACGGTGAAGACCGGCCGCTTGATCGCAACGGAAGAGAGACTCATTCGGTGGCTCCGTTCATTTCGCGAGCTCGAGAAGATCGCCGTCCTGCGCCTCGGGCGACGGCGACACGACCACGCGATCGTCGGGGGTGAGACCACCGCGAACGATCCACGAGCCGTCCTCCGCGGTCCAGTGCGGCAGGTGGAGGATCTTCGCCTTGGTGCCGGAGACGATCACGACCTCGTCCTGGGTGCCGGGCTTGTGTGCGTTCGCGGGGATCGAAAGGGCGGCGACCTCCGACGGCGGCGTGATCTTCGCGCGGACGAAGCCCCACGCCATGAGCGGCGCGGTCGCGTCGTTCGGAACCTCGATCTCCACGGGCGCACGGCGCGTGGCCTGATCGAGCGAAGGAACCACCGTTGCGACACGCCCGGTGACCTTGCGGTCACGGTAGATCAGCGTGACGGGCGCACCGACGATGACGTTGTCGATGTCCTCCTCGCCGATGGTGGCGCTGAGGCGGAAGCGCGACGTGTCCTCCAGATGGATGAGCGAAGCGCCCGCCATCGGGTTCACGATCTGCCCGACGCCCGTGGGCGCCTTCGTGACCAGGCCCGCGAACGGCGCTGCGATCACGTGAAGGCCCTGGCTGGTCCGAGCGACCTGCGCGGATGCGCGCGCGCCATCGAGCTGCGCCTTTGCAAGCGCGACCTGCTGCCGCGCCTGCTCCACCTGCGCCTCCGCGATCGAGTTCGTCTTGTAGAGCGCGTCCGTCCTCTTCAGGCCGTCCTCCGCGAGCGCCAGGTTCGCCTCGGCCGCATGGATCTGCGACTCCGCCTGCGACACCTGCGCGCCTGCCATGGTGGAGTCCAGCGTTGCAAGCGGCTGCCCCGCGCGCACCTTGTCACCGGCCGACACGCTCATGCCGACCACGCGGCCCTGCGTCTCGAAGCCCAGATCGGCCTCGCGCCATGGCCGCAGCGTGCCGGTCAGCTCGATGGTGGGCTTCCACTTCACGGGCGCGGGAGCGACGACGTGCGACGGCTCCTTGCGGGTGGCGGCTGCCTGAGCCTCCTCGCGCTGCGAGGCGACGAGGTGCTCCTTCTCCTTCGCCTGCTTCACGCGCACCCCGATGATGCCGAACACGGCAAGCAAGCCAACGGCCAGGATGGCGAGCGCAATCCGGACGCCGGCCTTCGACTGCGGCGGGACCGTAGAGGTGGCCTGCCGGTACGGATGTCCAGGCTCTGCTGCGTTCTCGGTCTCGTTCCCGATGCTCATCGATGTGCTCCCTCGTGCCGCTTACCGTTCGTGCCGTGCGTCCGTGAAGGCCGAGGCTCGCGCCGCTGGGGCGCACCAGCGGATTCGGCTTCCTTCTCGAGCGCCGTGATGAGCTTCTGCGTGCCAATCCCCCGAACGAAGAGCTCCCGTGTCGTCAAAAGCCACCCCCGGAACTCGGGATGTGACCGCTCGGTCAGTAGCCGTGTCACGAGCTCACTATAGGCGCCGTTCATGAGCAGCGCCGTGAGCTCCGCGTCCACGTCTTTGCGGACAAGCCCGTTCTCTTTCAAGAGGGCAATCCACCTGGCGGCCGTGTTCCTGCATTCGCCGCGAAATGCATCGACCAGGTACCGGTAGTCGCCCGCGCAGGACTCCAGGATCCCGAGGATGGCGCGGGACTGCCAGAGGAACTCGAAGGACTCGATGTCACGCGAGAGCCAGAGGGAAAGCAGGGCCTCCGCCGACTCCGGGGTCTTTGCCTCCAGCGTGAACTGCGCGCTCATTCGGCCCAGGAAGGACTCGACCACCTGCCGGAGCAGCGCCTCCTTGCTCTCGAAGTGCAGGTAGAATGCGCCCTTGGAGATGCCGGCGGCGCGGGCGATGTCCTCCACCTTGGCGCCGTCCACGCCCTTGTCGGCGAAGACCTCCTCGGCGGCACGGAGCAGCGCGATCTTGGCGGTGGGGTCTGCGGGTCTTGACATGACCCACCGGTCAATAATTCCGACGCGCCGCCCGCGCAAGGGGCGCGGCGCGGCTTTTTTGGCCCCGCGGCAGGAGACATGAGACGAAAGCGCGATGCTCAAACGTCGCGAGGCCGAGCTCCCCATGATCGTCAAGCGCGCGGAAGCGCTCGCGGAGCGGAAAGGCGACAAGCTCACGACGGGTCACCTGCTGGCCGCATTGATGCAAGGCGGCGGTACAGCGGAACGCCTGCTCAGGGAGCGCCGTCTGGACGAGGCGACCCTGGTCCATGCGAGCCGCGTGCGCATCGACGACGAACAGGGCGGCCTGGCCGTCGACCGCGTCGTGAGGTCCGCGAAGGAGTTCGCCGGGCGCACGGGGGATGAGGGCGCGGGCGGCGTACACCTCCTGTTCGCGCTCTGCCAGGATCCGAAGTGTGCGGCTGGCGCAATGCTCACGCAGTGCGGGGTCGACGTGGCGAAGATGCGAATGACTGCGATGCAGGTCGCGATGGGGATCGCGCCGCCGCCGCGTATTCCGCAGAGCGCGCCGCGGCTCAAGGTCACCGAGGCCGCGAGGACCGCAACCACGACCCCGTCGCGCCTCACGCAGCCGTCGCCACGCCAGCAGCCGCAGCAACCGCAGCAACCGCAGAAGCCGCGCACGAGCACGCCGACCGCGCGAATCGAGCCAAGACATCACGCTCCCGTGGCACCGCCCGCGCCTGCCCCGAAGGCGAAGCACAAGCCGGTCGCGCATGCGCAGCCGAAGTCGGCGTCGCGTTTCGTGCTGGACGCGAAGAAGTTCCCGCTGCTCACGCAGCTGGGGAGGAACCTCACGTGGCTCGCGGCGAAGGGCGAGCTCGATCAGGTGACGGGACGCGACGAGGAGATCGATCGCGCGCTCGACGTGCTTGCAAAGCGCCACGCGAACAACCCGTGCCTCGTGGGTCTGGCGGGCGTGGGCAAGACCAGCGTGGTGCACGGCCTGGCGATGCGCATTGCCCAGGGCGAGGACGTCGCGTCGCTGGATGACCGGCTGGTCATCGAGATAGAGCCGACGATGCTGCTGTCGGGAACGGCCGCGCGCGGGTCCCTCGCGGAGCGCATCGGTCAGCTCAAGGCGGAGGTCGCGAAGACGGAGGGGCGCGTGGTGCTCTTCTTCGACGAGATCCACACGCTGTTCGGACCGGAGGCCGGCGAGGAGGCCGCCACGGAGCTGAAGCTTGCGCTCGCGAAGGGCGAGCTCGCGTGCATCGGCGCGACGACGACCGAGGAGTACAAGCGAACGATCGATCGCGATCCTGCGCTGTCCCGGCGCTTCTGCGCGATCGAGGTGGACGAGCTGTCCCAGGCAGAAGCCCTGCTCGCGATCACCCGCATCCTTCCCGGCTACGAGCGTCATCACAACGTGCGCATCCCGAACGAGGTCGCGGCGGCGAGCGTGCTCATGACGTCGCGCTACGTGCCGGGCCGCGCGCTGCCGGACAAGGCGATCTCGGTGATCGATCTGGCCACGGCCCGGGCGCGGCGCAAGTCGCTGACGGAGGTGTCGCGCGAGCTCATTGCGCACGTGGTCTCCGACATGACGGGTGTGCCCGAGGAGCGCCTGCTGGAGTCCGATGGTGAGCGCCTGCTCGGACTGGAGGCGCTGCTCGCCGAGCGCATCGTGGGGCACAAGGAGGCGCTGATGCGTATCTCGCGCATCCTGCGTCGCAATGCCACGGGCGTGCGCGCGCGCCGGCCGCTGGGCACGTTCCTCCTGCTCGGGCCCACGGGCGTGGGCAAGACGGAGACCGCGAAGGCGATCGCAGAATGCCTATTTTTCTCGACTGACGCGATGACCCGCGTCGACATGTCGGAGTACTCCGAGGCCCACGCGGTCGCGAAGTTGATCGGCGCTCCGCCCGGCTACATCGGTCATGACTCCGGCGGTCAGCTGACAGAGGCCGTTCGTCGCCGTCCCTACCAGGTCATCCTGCTGGACGAGGTGGAGAAGGCGCACATGGAAGTGCTCCAGAGCTTCCTTGGCGTCTTCGACGAGGGACGCCTCACCGACGGGCGCGGACGCACGGTGGACTTCTCGAACACGGTGATCCTGCTCACGTCCAACCTGGGCTCCAACATCAACCCGGCGACGCAGCGCAAGGTCATTGGCTTCGGTCGCGCGCGCGACCTCTCCGCGGAGACGCTGGCGTATCAAGCCGCCGTGTCGGACGCCGCGAAGAAGGCGCTGCCACCCGAGCTCTGGAACCGCATCGACGAGGCCATCGCGTTCGCGCCGCTCACCAGGGACGACGTGCGCGAGGTCGCGCGCCGACTCATCAGGCGCCTCGGAGAGGATCTCATGGGCGCGCGCGGCATCTCGCTCGACGTGTCCGACGAAGCGATCGAGCTGCTCCTGGACCGCGGCGGCTTCGACGCAGAGATGGGCGGACGCCCCGTTCGACGCGCGATTTCGCGGCATATCGAGGCGCCCGTCGCCGAGCTTCTCCTCAGGGGCGAGCTCACACGCGGTGACGTCGCGACGGTCGATGTGGAAGATGGCGAGTTCGTGGTGGATGGCATCACGCCAGACACACGCGCGAAGATCGCGCATCACTGACCTACTTCATGACGCGCCAGATCGCGGGCGGCGTTCCCGCATCGGCGCCGACGGGAGGTAGCAAGTCCGTAGCCCAGTAGACCGCGTCCTTCGTCACGAGCAGCGCGTGGGGATTGGTCTGGTTGCTTGCAAGCACAGTGGGGTTGCCGCCGCATCCGGCTTGCGGGCATCGCCCGACAATGCCACCCGTGCCGCTCGTGAAGTACACGTACGTGTCGTCGACCGCGACGCCGTTCATGTCCGGGAACGTGTGGAGCACGGTGGGCGCAGGGCATCCGGTGATGGCGCACGAGTTGAGCGTGTTGGTCTGCCGCCGCGTGAAGAACGCCAGTGTGGCCGTTGCAGCGAGGTGGGTCTCACCGCCGTTCGGAGCAGGGAGGATGGTCGCGGGCGCTCCGCAGTCCGCTGTGTTCTGACACGCGTAGATCGTGTCGACGCCGTTGCTCGTGTACCAGAGCGCGTGTCCACCGCCGCACCCGAGCGCGTTCAGATTGCTCGTTGACGCGTACACACCCGGAAGCGGATCACCGCCGTCCACGCGGATGCGCGTGATGAACGGGTTGCCGGCGCTCATCTCGTAATAGACGTACGGCGTGTCGTCGCCGCAGATGTACTGGCCGTTGTTGACCATGCCCACGCGCGGATAGATCAGAGTCGATGCACCCGCAGGCGTGGTGACGTTCTGAAGATCGTTGTCGTCCAGAACGGCAAGGTCCGCTCCCACGGCCACCAGCGCTACCGTGCCGTTCAAGGAGGCCGCGAGAACGGCCGGCGCGCTGGGGCAACCGCCCGCGGGACACGACAGCACCTGCGAGCCGCTCTTCGTCACCCAGAACACGCCGTTGCCGTTCGCTGCGATGGAGGAGGCGGACGCATCTGCTTTGCTCACGCGGAATGGCTGACAGACACCCGCTGCGCACGCGCCTCCCACGCAATCGTGGTTGCACGCGCCGCAGCTCCGCGGGTCGGTCATGAAGTCGGCGGTCGCACACGCATCGGTCCCGCCGTCGGTCCCGGGCGCGGTGGTCCCGTCACCCGCCGCGCTTGCATCGGACGTCATGTTGGACGGACCGCCTGCGTCGGTGCCAGCATCCGAGCCGCCGGGTGTACTGCTGGCAGCGCTGCATCCTGCAACGATCGCCGACACGAGCCAGAGGGTGCGCCAGCGCCTCACCCGATCAGTCTACCACGGTTCTTGAACGCGTCATTTCGCGAGTCGGTAGATCGCGGGCGGCGTGCCGGCGTCCGCTCCAACGGTCGGAATGGAGTCGGTTGCCCAGTAGAGCGCCTTGTCGTCTGCAATGAGCGCGTGCGGATTTATCTGATTCGTCGCCAGCTCACGGAAGCTTGCGCCGCCGCAACCGTCCTGATTGCAGCGCGCGACCGCGCCGCCTTTGCCGGTGGTGAAGTAGACGTATTTCGTGTCGACCGCCACGCCGTTCAGGTCGTTGCCGCTGTAGAGGATGGTGGGCGCGAAGCAACCAGTGATGGAGCATCGGTTCAGCGTGCCCGTGAAACGACGCGTGAAATAGGCCTGGTCCGCGGTCGCGACGATGTGCGTCTCGCCGCCACCGTTGCCAGGATCGATCGGCGCGGGGGCGCCGCAGTCCGCCGGCTCGGCGCATGAGTAGATGTCGTCGAGCCCCGAGTTGATCTCCCAGAGGGCGTGACCTGCGCCGCAACCCAACGTGTCGAGGTTGCTGCTGGTCGCCAGCCTGGCCACACCGCCGCCGTCGCTCAGGATGCGATCGACGAACTGCCCACCGCTACTCGCGATGAAATAGGCATATCCCGTTCCGTCAGTGCAGAGGGCCGACGATCCATTGATGATTCCGATCGACGGGTAGATCGCCACGGACGCGCCTCCCGGAATGGTGACTGCGTGGATATCCTGATCGTCCAGCACGACCAGCGTGCCCCCGACATCCACGAGCGCGACGGTGTTGGACAACGAGCCCGCCAGCATCGTGGGCTTGCCCACGCCGCAGCCAGCAGGCGGGCAGCCGAGCACCGCCGAGCCGAGCTGCACGACCCAGTAGACACCGCCGTCGTTGACCGTGATCGAGGCCGCCGATGCATCGAGCATCCCGATCCGGAATGGCTGGCATGCGCCCGCCTCGCATCCGCCGCCAAGGCAGTCGTGACCGCACGCGCCGCAGTTGTTCGGATCCGACGCCACGTTGGCGCCCGGACATCCATCCACGCCGCCGTCCGAGAGCGGGTTGGAGCCATCGCCTTCGCCGCTCGTCGTGCCGTCCGTGCCGGTGTCAGTGCCGGCCTCGGCGCCGGGCACACCGACGAACTCGCCAGTGCCGATCGCATTCAGACCACACGCGACCAACGCAGCCCCCGCGAGGGCTGCAATCACGATCCTTGCGGGCGTCAAACGCACCTCAAGACTGTGCCACGCTGCGCCTCATCCTGTCCACGTCGTCGCGGGTCGGCGACGATAGGCAC
>JBBRNJ010000046.1:0-69922 GCA_038230375.1 Polyangiales bacterium
ATGACCACGGACCCGCGCGGCATCATCACGGACGTGAACAAGCAGACGGAAGCGCTGACCGGCTGCACCCGTGATGAGCTCATTGGCGCGCCCTTCAAGAACTACTTCACCGACGCGAATCGCGCCGAGGCGGCCATCAACCGCGTCCTCAACGAAGGCAAGGTCAAGAACTACGAGCTGACCGCGCGCGCCAGGGACGGCACGCTGACGGTCGTCTCCTACAACGCGACGACGTTCCACGATCGCGACCGCAGACTACAGGGCGTGTTCGCCGCCGCGCGCGACATGACCGAGCTGAAGCGCATCGAGGAGACACTGCAACAGAAGAACGCCGAGCTCGAGACAGCGAGCCGCATGAAGTCGGAGTTCCTTGCGAACATGTCGCACGAGCTCCGCACGCCGCTGAACGCCATCATCGGCTTCTCGGAGGTGCTGAAGGACGGCCTGCTGGGCGAGATGACCGAGCAGCAGCGCGGCTTCATTGGCGACATCTTCAACAGCGGGAGTCATCTGCTCTCGCTCATCAACGACATCCTCGACCTGTCCAAGGTGGAGGCCGGCAAGATGACGCTCGACATCGAGCCCGTGAACGTCACGTCGCTCCTCTCGAACAGCTTGTCGATCATCCGCGAGAAGGCGGCGACCCGGAGCATCCGGCTCGTCCTGGACTCGTCGCTCGACTTCGGGACGATCCACGCGGACGCGCGAAAGGTGAAGCAGATCGTCTACAACCTGCTGTCGAACGCGGTGAAGTTCACCCACGACGAAGGTGAAGTGGCCCTGCATGCACGCCGCGTCTCGAGGGACGCCGTTGGCCTGCTCAAGGACCCCAGCAACGGACGCTCTCTTCCGTTCGTGGACACCCAACACGAGAACTTCCTCGAGATCACCGTGACCGACGACGGGATGGGCATCTCGAGGGAGGGCCTGGCGCACCTGTTTCATCCCTTCAGCCAGATCGACAGCGGGCTGGCGCGAAACTTCCAGGGAACGGGGCTGGGACTGGCGATGGTGAAGCTGCTGGTGGAGCTGCATGGCGGCGCCGTGGCTGTCGAGAGCGCGCTGGACCATGGCTCGCGCTTCACTGTGTGGCTGCCGCTGCGATCGCCGTCGGGGCCCGAGGCGCTGGTTCCACCAAGAGCCGCAGCGACGCCACGGCCCAATGCCAGGGCGGGCGCTCCGATTGCCCTCGTGATCGAAGACGACGCCAGGTCCGCGGATCTCGTTCGCGTGCAGCTCGAAGCGCAGGGCTTCACGGTCCTCCACGCTGCCTCCGCCGAGGTTGCGCTCACGCTCGCCGCCGCAGAGCCCATCTCGCTCATCACGCTGGACATCATGCTTCCAAACATGGATGGCTGGCAGTTCCTGGCGCGCATCAAGGCCTCCCCAGTGCTGTGCAACATTCCGGTCGTGATCATCTCGATCGTCGCGGACCGCAACAAGGGCCTCGGGCTGGGGGCGGTCGCCGTGATGCAAAAGCCATTGTCGAGGCAGGACCTCTACGGTGCGATCGCCGAGCTTGGTCTCTTTCCTTCACCTGACGGCGCGAAGCCCAACGTGCTGGTGGTGGACGACGAACCGGCGGCGGTCGATCTGGTCACGGCCCGCATCGCGGGTTTCGCCGGAACCATTCACCGCGCCAGCGGGGGCCTGGAAGCCATCGAGATCGCGCGGAAGGAGCTGCCGGACCTGATCGTGCTCGACCTGATGATGCCCGGCGTGGACGGATTCGAGGTGGTGAAGGCGCTGCAAGAATCCCCGGAGACGGCGCGCATTCCCATCGTGGTGGTGACAGCCAAGGAGATCACCCCCGCAGACGCTGCCAGGCTCGGAGGCATGGTGTCCGGCATCGTCGGCAAGCCGGGACTCGAGCCGCGACGGTTCACGGCGGAGATACACAAAGCGCTCGCCGCGCGCGAGGAGGTCGCCTGACATGGCGACCATTCTGATCGTGGAAGACAACGCGGCAAACATGAAGCTCGCTGCGTTCCTGCTGAAGGCGGCGGGCCACACCGTGCTCAACGCGTTCGACGCCGAGAGCGGATTGACGATCGCGCGGGAGCAGCTCCCGGCCCTCATCCTGATGGACATCCAGCTCCCCGGGATGGACGGCATAGAGGCGATCTCGATCCTCAAGAGGGACGAGTCGACCCGCGCGATTCCCGTGATCGCGCTCACGGCGCTCGCCATGAAGGGTGATCAGGAGCGCATCGAGGCCGCCGGCTGCGATGGCTATATCGCCAAGCCCATGCGGTACCGGGAGTTCCTTGCGACCGTCGAAGCCAAGCTGCCACGAACGTGAAGCCGATTCCCCAGATCGGTGGCGGACGGGTGCGCGTGCTCATCGTGGATGACGAGCCCGACAACCGTGAGCTGGTGGAGGTCATCCTGAACTGGCTCGGCTTTGTCGTGGAGTTGGCGCCTGGTGGCAAGGAGGCGCTCGCGATGATCGCAAAGCAACGCCCGCACCTGATCCTCCTGGACGTCATGATGCCGGGCATGGATGGCTACCAGGTGACGACCGCGATACGGGCCGACCCCAACACGAAGGACATCCCCGTGATGCTGGTCACCGCGCTCTCGCTCCATGGCGCCGCGGGGGCGCGCGCGCGGAGCGTCGGGGCGGAGGAGGTCCTGATAAAGCCGTTCGATCGCGACGAGCTCACGTCGCGCGTGAAGAACCTGCTCCGGAAGATCTACCCCGACTACTGCGAGATCTGACCTCGCTCGCACGTAGAGCGGCGGTGGCGAGATCGGTCCGAAAACTGTCGAATTCGCCCGCAGCCCCGAGCATCGTTCGGCGCCAAGATCCCCTCTGGCTCGAAGCTCGAAGGAGGCGCCGATGGTCCTGTATTTCTCACCGCTGTCATGTTCATTCGCCGTGCGTGTGGTCGCCATGGAGGCAGGGGTCGCGCTCGACCTCCAGGAGGTGGATGTCTTCTCCAAGGCATTGCCCGGTGCTGGCGGTTCGTACCTGGACGTTTCCCGGATCGGGCTCGTGCCGCTGCTCCGGCTGGATGACGGCACGTTGCTGTCGGAGGTGCTCGCCATCTCGACGTGGCTCGCGGAGCAAGGGCCTGGCAGCGGGCTCTTGCCGGCGCAGGGCACCCCGGAGCGCTATCAGGTGCTGTCGTGGCACAGCTTCATCGCATGCGAGCTGCACAAGAGGATCCTCTGGCCCATCGCGAACCCCGGGCCCCCGCCCGCCGCGAAGGACTACGCGAAGAGCGCGGCGGCGCCCGTGCTCGATCATCTCGCGCGACATCTGGACGGACGCGAGCACCTGGCAGGAGCGACCTTCACGATCGCAGACGCATACCTGACGTGGGCGCTCACACTCGCGCCGATCCTGGGCCTGCCACTGGGCGAGCGCCCTGCGCTCCATGTCTACGCGAAGCGAATGCAAGCGCGACCGAGCGTGAGCTCGACGTTTGCGCAGGAGGTCCCGCTGGCGCGCGCTGCGATGAAGCGGCAAGGGGTTAATTCCGCGCGCGACGCCCCCGTTTGATCGTCGATGAAGCTTCTCGTCTCTGCCCGCCTGAGCGCGGTGATGGCGTGGCTCGCGAAGCACGGCAGCTGATGTCGAGGCTCGACGCTGTCTTGGTGGCCACGTTGCTGTCCATCGCTGCGGGTGCGTGCACAATGACGGATCCCGAGGCACCCCATCCGAGTGCTCCACACACGCAGCTGGATCCCGCGGATCCGGTCGCCGTGATGAACCTGGTGAACGAGCGCTTCATGGCCGAGTGGCCATCCCCCGGCGCGGAGATAGGCGTGAAGAAGCGCGAACCAAGCAACACGTGGACGCGCGCCGTCTACATCGAGGGCTTGCTCGCGCTCCAGGACATCACGGGCGACCAGCGTCTTCAGGACTACGCGCTCTCGTGGGGCGAGAGCCACGCGTGGGGACTCCACGGCGGGCAGAGCACGCGCCTCGCGGACGACCAGTGCGCGGGCCAGGCGTACCTCGAGCTGCACGCGCGCGCGCCCAACGTGGCTCGCATCGACGCCGTCGCGGCGAACGTGGACGCGATGGTGAGTAGCGCAGCGGTCGACGACTGGACGTGGATCGACGCGATCCAGATGGCGATGCCGGTCTTCGCGCGGCTGGGTGTCCTCACGAACAGCCCGCAGACGCTCGAGAAGATGAATGCATTATACACGTACACGCGCGACGCAGCCGGGGGCGTGGGTCTCTACGATCGAGGACAGCACCTCTGGTTTCGCGACGCGACCTTCTTGCCACCACACGCCGCGCCGAACGGTGAGGGCTGCTTCTGGTCGCGTGGCAACGGCTGGGTGTATGCCGGCCTTGCGCGGGTGCTCACGTTTCTTCCGCCCGGGACCCCGCACAGGAGCGAGTACCAGTCCGATTTCGTCGCCATGTCCGAGGCGCTGCTGCGCGCGCGGCGGGCCGACGGCTTCTGGAACCCGAGCCTGCGCGACCCGACGCAGTTCGGCGGAAAGGAGCTGACTGGCACTTCACTCATTGTCTATGGAATGGCGTGGGGAGTCCGGCACGGCCTCCTGTCACGCGCGCTCTATGAGCCAGCGGTGCGAGCCTCGTGGCGCGCCATGGTGAAGGACGCCGTGCATGCGGATGGCGTGCTCGGGTTTGTCCAGGGCACGGCGACCGGGCCGTCGGACGGGCAACCGGTCGCCTACGACGAAAGGCCGAACTACGACGACTTCGGCGTGGGCTGCTTCCTGCTCGCGGGCAGCGAGATCATGAACCTGCAGGCGGGATCTTCCCAGACCAGCCCAGGACCCGATACCGTGGGAAGGTGAGCTTCTTCTTCGGTGACTCCACACCCGCGACCTTCGAAGGAAACTTCCTCGAGGGCCTGCGCGACGCCACCGCGTTCGCCGTGCAGATCGCGGAGGCGGACGAGAAGATCGTCACGGTGGAGGCGCGCAAGGCGGAGCACGCTGCCGCCGCCGAGGCCGATTCGCGCCGCCTCGAGGCGCTGCAGCGCGCGGTGCTCGCCGTGGTCGCGGGCGCGGAGAAGGGCAAGGTCACGTCACAGACCGCGCGCTTCGCCGCGGAGCTCGCGGGTGTCGCGACGGAGCGCCACCATGCCGCGGGCGAGGCCGTGCGCGCAAAGCTCTCCGCGGATCTCCACGCGGTGGACGACGCCGTGGTCGCCGCGCGCCAGAAATACGCGGTGGCGCTCGAGGGCTACCTTCGCCTCGTGGAGCCGCCTGGATGCGAACGCGAGATCAAGCTTGCTCTCGCTTTGAACGAAGAGACGGACGAGGAGCACTACAGCGCGGACGTGTCGGGCCGTTCGTCACTCGGGCTTTCATGGCATCTGGAGCTCGCGATCCCGGAGGGCTCGCCGTGGGCAACGGCGCTGCGCGTGGACCTGCTTGCGCCTTCGCTCGCGATGAATGCGCCGCAGAAGACCGGCATCATCAAGAAGGAGGTGAAGCGGAAGCGGCAGAAGCTCCATCGCTGGGTGGTGACGCGCGCCACCGACCTTGGCCCGCGCATGCTGCTCTCGCTCCGGCCCGACCTGGACGAGGAGGCGGGCTACGATCTGTCGGTCGATCCTGCTGCCGGCACGGTCACCGCCGTGCGCGTGGCCGCGAAGGATGATCCGTCGGCGGGTCCGTTCCCGGTGGACGCGGAGGACGTGCCCCCGCTGGTCGCGTTTGCGACGAAGGTACGCGACGCGGCGCGCGGGCTTCCCCGGAGCAAGCTGGTGAGCGCGACGCTCGACGACCAGCCGTTCGACGGAACGAACACGGAGGCGCAGCCGCTGCTCGTGCAGCTGGTCTCGCGCTTGATCGAGGCGCTCGCGCCGACGGTGGCGGAGGTCGCCGCACGATCGCTCGCCGATGACGAGCTCATCTTGCGCCACACGCGCGAGGATGGGCAGCGCGAAGAGATCTTCATGCCCAAGGCCATGCTGCGCGACAAGATCGCAACGCTCGACGCCGCGCACCGCGCGATGTTCTCACCGCTCGGTCTCGAGCCGCGTCTGCCCTCCATGCGCCCGCCGGCGATCGAGGCTCCCGTCGCCGCGGCGAACGTGGCGCGCAGCTCGGGGACGCACCGCGCGGTGGACGGAACGCTCGCGGCAAAGGCCGCTCTGCTCCCGCCCATGCGACCCATGGTTCGTTCCCAGTTGCCGCCCCCCACCATGCCTCCGCCGCCACCGCCGGACGTCCGCAACGCGTCGCGCCTGCCGGCAGTGCCGTCGCGCGTGCCGGCAGCGCTGCCGACGAAGGTGCCGATGCGCCCGCCGGTGCGCACGGAGCCGCTCATGCTCACGACGCGCGCCAAGAAGCGTGCATCCACCGTGCCGCCGCGCAACGCGGAGCTGGTCACCACGCTCAAGGAGATCCGCGCGATGGCCAAGGATGGTCGCGTTGCCGAGAGCTACCGCCAGCTGGGGATGCTGATTGGAACGGCTGCATTTGCAGCGTGCCGCGCGGATGACCGGCGGCGCGCGCTGCGCCTGCTCGTGTTCGCAAAGCCGCAATCGACCGCGCAGGAGGATCGCGCGAAGGCACACAATGCAGCCGTGCCTGCGCTACAGCTCCTGGTCGTGGAGCATCATGACCCTGCCGACTACGAGATGCTCGGCATGGCGTATGTGGTGCTCGGCGAGCCGGAGAAGGCGACGGAGATCTTCAAGAGGGCGCTGAAGCTCGAACGAAGCAAGAACCCCGGCTCGGACCTATGCGGCAACCTGATGCGCCGCGTGAGCGCCCTCTAGTCACTCACGGGCCGGTCCAGGCGTCGAATCCGTTGGTGGAGGCGTCGTTCGAGGTCGTCGTTGCGTCGGTGGTGCCAGCGTCGCTCGGCGGGGTGCCAGCGTCGCTCGGCGGGATGCTTGCGTCAGCGCTCGCGCCCGCATCGCTACCGCTGTCCGTCCGCGCTGCATCGGCCACGCTTGCGTCGGCTGCGCCGGCGTCGCTCTTGGGTCCAGCTGCGCAGGTGGCGGTGGAGATCGCGTTGGTGTCCATCGTGACGGCGCCGTTGCGCGCGAGGACGCGGCCCGAGACCTTCGCGCCCGTGGCCACGCTGATACTGGTGAGCGCGAGGACGCTGCCGGCGAAGTCGGTGCCGGTGCCGAGCACTGCGGAGCTTCCGATTTGCCAGAACACTGCGCAGTCGTTGCCGCCGTTGATGACGTGCACCGAGGCGTTGCTCGCCGTGGTGAGGGTGCTGGCCGTCTTGAACACGAAGACCGCGTCCGCGTTGCCTTGCGCGTCGAGCACGAGCGCTCCCGTCAGCTGCGCCGACGACGAGAAGCAATAGACGCCCGGAACCAGCGTGAGGCCGCCAAGATCCTTGCCCGTGAGGTCCACGCTGCACGCCTCGCCAGCGAGGACGCCGTAGGCCGCAGTGACGTCGCTCTGTGCCTGAAGCGCGACCGCATCACCTGCGTGGACGGCTCCGTTGACGACGATCCCGGGCGGGAAGCCCGTGATGGCGAGGCCCGGATTGACGCCCAGGTTGCCTCCAATGACGGTGGCGCCGATGTTGGTGACCGTGGTGCCGCCGAGGACCGTGAAGCTTGCCGCGGTGCCCAGCGGCGGCGCGACTCCCAGCGACGACTGCGTCGACTCCGCGTTCTCCGACTTCGTGCTTGCGCACGCGGACGCTACGAGGGCGGCAAGCGCCGGGAGAGCGAATGCGCGAAGCTGATTCTGGAATGCACTACGGGAAGTCATGGGCTGCCTTTGTGTGGAGTCTTCGGCACCACACGTGCACGAGCCGAGCCATGCGAAAATGCAGGGGAAATGGGCCCTCACGCGTGGCTGCGCGAGCGCGACCGCCGCAACTCGTTTCACGCAACCGCCTCACCGGGGCGGATTGGCGCGTGCGTCAGGTCTCGACGGACACGGTGAAGAGCCCACCGATCTTGCCGCTGGGCAAGGTGCCGATGACGTAGACGGAGATCGCGCCGACCAGGTAGTTGCCGCTTCCGCTCTTGCGACCCACGCGAATGACGATCGGGTTCTTGAGGTGGCTGCGCACGGCGTTCAGCACCTTGGTCATCTGCTGGTGATAGGTGAAGTTGTCCGGGTCCTCGCCAGCGACGGCGACGTAACTGGACGCAAACGACTCGAACGCCACCGTCTCCGACTTCATCTTGGAGAGCGGCTTGTCCGCCATGGCGTCGTTGTCCGTGACGGCGTTGAACGTGCGATGAACGAACGCGGCGTTCGCAGGCGCGGTGGCAGCGGTGGAAGAGCCGACCCAGACGAGCAAGTGGTCGCTCTCGGAGAGGAACGAGAGCCCGGTGGCCGCCTTCACGATCGCATTCTTCGCGCGGGTGTCGCTCGCGGCCGTCACGTCCTCGGAGGTCGTCGATGCACCCTCGGCGTGATCGACCTCGGAGGTCTCGGACGCGCAAGCAGGAGCGAAGACGGACAGGACGAAGAGCAAGGGAAGCGCGGATCTCATCGTCGGACGGCTTAGCGCAGGATGGCAGTGGCGCAAGGAGAGATCGCGATCGCGCCGTGGTCTCTGACCGCGACCTCAGCCCTAGAGGCCTTTGCAGCAGCGAAAGCCGAGGTGGTAGTTCACATGCAGCGCGGTCTCGATCCTCTCCACGTGCCAGCGCGGGTCGAAGTTGCAGTGGTCGGGATGCGCGCTGTCCTTGAAGAGCGTGGTGGCGGGGATGGGCTCGTCGGGCTCACGCGCGAGCTCGCGATAGAACCAGGCGCTGCCCTTCAGCTGGCTCACCTTGGTGCCATCGGTGTCCTTGCGGACCATGATCTCCGCCACGTTGCCGTGCTGATCGAAGACCCCGTAGCGAGAGCGGCACTTAGGGAACGATCCGGACGGCTCCGTGTCCGTGGTGCACGTGGACCACGTGGTGTTGGCGTCGTGGCTCACGCACCGCGTCCGGTGGGCGCGGTTCGTGTGGCAGACCTCGAGATCGAGCCGGTCACCATACGCGTAGCGAGTGTCCTTGCCTCCATCGGGATCGGCACGGCATGCGAGCGACCACTCCTCTTGCATGCAGAGCCGCTTGCCCTCGAGCCTGCACATGGTGCTCGCGGCCGATGGTGAAACCCACACGAACGGGAGCTCGCACACCCTGTTCGGGAACTCGAAGATATCGATGCAGAATGCAGGCTTTCTTGCGCCACCATCGCCAGCGTCGGCAGCGGGCGTGCTGGTTCGCTCCGGAGCCCAGACGGGGACCATGTTCGGGGCGCCGCAGATCGCGCGCTGCTCGGGGGTCTGGAGCACGACGTTCGCAAGACCGGCGAGGCACGCGTCGCGGCTCGTCGTGTGGAGCGACGACGCCTTGTTGCCCTGGTTCATGCGCGTGGGAGCACCGGCACCCACGAGCGCGTCGAGGATCATGTAGGGCCGAACCTGGATGAGCTCCTTGTCCGTCATCGGGCGGAGCGTGAGCAGCGCAAGCAGGTCCTCGCGCCGGGTGAAGTGAGTCGCCATCGGATCGCCGACACGGATTGGAGCCGCGTCCGGAATGAAAGCGTCCGCGGCATCATTCATCCACGCGTCGGGCACGTCGCCAAGAGCCGCGGCCTCGAAGGCATCCACGGACACATCCACGGAGGACGCGTCCACGGAGAGCGCCGCGCTCGCATCGACCGGCGGGCGACAAGCGGCGGGCAAGACGAGAGCGAGCCCGATCAGCGAAGCCACCCCCAAGAGCCGACGACGAGTCACACACGCTCCCTATCACGACATCGACATCGACGACGACGACCTCGACCTCGACCTCGACCTCGGCCTCGACCTTTTTCAGTACGACGGTGGGTTGGTCTTCACGAAGTCCGTTCCGAGATGAACGAACTTGGTGAAATCGTCCGGGTAGCCGTCGGAGGCGAAGAGGATCTCCATGGTCCGCGGATCGACCAGCGCGCTCCATGGAACGCCCGTGAGGCCCACGCTGGCCAGGCGACGCGCGCGCACGTCGATCAGCGTGTTGTAGTTTGCCTTGTGCTCGGTGACCCACGCGTTCACGTCCGAGAGCTCCGGCCCGTAGCCCGCCGCTGGACCGGCGGTGATCACCGAGAGCATGACGGCGCCCTCCTTCTCCAGTCCGGGGACGAGCGACGTGATCCTGTCGGCCTCCGCTGCGCACGCGGTGCACCACGTGGCCGCACCCTGGATGACGATGGTCTTCACGCGGACCGCCTTGGGGTCGTAGAAATCCGCCATGCTGAAAGTCTTCAGACCCGCGGCGACGTTGCCGTGGTCATAGCCCTGGAACGCGAAGTTCTCGATGCGATCGCCAGCGCGACCGGTGACGCGCGCGCGCGAGCCGATACGGTCCGTGGGGTATGGAACACCGTCCGGATTCTGCGCGGTGCCCGTCACGGCCGGATCCGGAAACTCGGGTGGCGTGCTGGAGCTTCCGCACGCGATGGCGGTCAGCGACAGGGCAACGAAGGACAAAGCGAGCACGCGCATGCGCACCATATGGACAAGCATAGCGCGCATGCGCCGTGTCTGCCGCGCGGTAAAATAGGACCAAAACTCCACTCCTCGGAGCCGGGCCGCTACACTTCGGGGATGCGCCTCAACGTCCTCTGGCTGGGTCTCGCGTTCGTGCTCGGTGGGTGCGCCTGGGGCTCGGGCAAGGAGTGGGTCCAGTCACCGTTGCCGGAGGAAGGAAGCTCCAGCGGAGGCAGCAGCGGAGGCTCTGGTCGGCCCACCTCCGGAGGGGCATCCATGGGCGCGCGCACCATCGCCGGGCCCAAGCCCCAGACCGACGACGAGCCGCGCGGCACGAAGGTCACCGGCGACGTGCTCGGCGTGTTCCGCAACACGTACTACGACTTCCCGAACGAGAAGGACTTCACGGGCGACAAGGTGCCGCTCATGTCCGCGAGCTGCGCGAAGATCGCCGACGTCCCGCGCAGCTTCCACGACGCCGTGTGCGTGCAAGGCAGCGGCAAGCTCGCCGCGGGTCAGACCGTGTCGTTCGCGAAGCGCGACTGCACGTGCGCGCTCACGTGTGCACGTACCGGACAGAAGATCTGCTTCGAGCCGCTCGACGCCGAGCGCTTTCCGTTCGGGCGTGGCGCTGCCGGCCTGGCGATCCGCCCGCTGGTGACCGTGGCCGCGGACACGGCGGTGCTCCCGCTCGGCACCGTGATCTACGTGAAGGAGTTCGACGGCCTGGTGCTGCCCGGTGACACCGCGCCCCACGATGGATGCTTCGTGGTGGAAGATCGCGGTGGCGCGGTGAAGGGCGACCACATCGACATCTTCACCGGCTCGCCAGAGGTCACGCGCGTCGTGAACCAGCGGCTGCCCAGCAACCAGGGCGTCACCGTGGTCCGCGGCGTCGCGAAGTGCGAGCGGCTCAAAGGCGCGTGACACCGCGCACGCTCGTCATCGTGCCTGTGGGGCTCGCGCTCGCGGCGGCGTGTGCCTCCACGTTGCCGGCAGAGAACGCGCCGCGTCCGCTGACAGCGAGCACGCCACGTGATGCCGGTATTATACAACCAATTCTCGACGCAGGAATTCAGCCGAACGCGGTGATGGAGGCGCGCCTCGCCGAGTTCGACCGCTTGCACGACTGGCGGAGCACGGTCTTCGTGACCGGCTCCCCCACCGACGAGCCCGTCGTCCGTGCGGGAACTCCGCTGCGGCACCGCGCGAAGCCAAAGCCGCCAGCGCAGATCCGTGCGTATGTCTTCGGTGACGACAAGTGCGCCAACCGATCGGCGTTCGGTATGCCGTTCGAGATCGACGGAGCGTTGTGCGACGGCGTGATCGGTCACAGTGTTGTGCTGGACGATCGCGAGCGCGAGGCGGTGCTGGCGCTCGTGACGGAGGCAGAAGCGGAGCAGGCAAGAGGGAAGAGCCGCCCGCGCGTCCGCTGCGACTTCAATCCGCACCATGCGTTCGTCTTCTTCGACGAGATGGGCATACCCACGGGGCGCCTCGAGACGTGCTTCGAGTGCGGGCAGTTCCAGTGGGGCCCGTCACCCGACGGAGCGCGCGGAGGCTACGAGCCGCCGGTGATGACCGACGAAGAGCGACGCGCCTATGCGGACATTCTCGATCGACACGGGCTGGGGGCCTGGGCGTTCTATTACGACGGCGCGGAGGTCACGCGGCTCATGGAATACGACAGCGCACTCTACGGCGAGCGGGGCAAACCCACGCCGAGAGGCGCTGCACGCACGGCGGTCAGACTCGCGCTGCCGCCGCCGATCGATCGCGATCTTCCACCAAAGCAGTCGTCCGCGCGCGATCGCCACCGCCTGTGCCTCTGGTGGGGCGAGCAATGGCTCCTCCGCCAAAACCAGCGCATGCAGAGCCGCGGCTACGAATGCGAGACGGGCGTGAAGTACGATTTTTCCCTGGAGGACGGGGACTGCGAGAAGAAGTTTCTCCAGTGCGATGCCCCCACGCACCAGATCGAGGACTGCCTGCGGGCCTTCACGCAACCGGAGATAGTCTGCAAGGGCATGCCGGAAGCGTGCGCGGGCCTGGAACAGTGCGTCCCAGGCCTGCGATTCACACCAGCGAAGTAGTCAGTCTCAGCAGACCGCGCCCTTGGGGATGCACGCGAACTTGCCCCAGCAGGGGCTGCACTGCGACGTACCAGAGCAGCCGGTGTCGCGGCAGTCCTTCGGCTTGGACTCCGTGCACGTGCCGGGCACGTCGGGGTTCTTGCCGGTGTGGTCGCAGCTGTAGCCGGACGGGCAGGTGTGCGGGTGCATCACGAAGCCGCCGCACTGGATCTTCTCGATCTCCACCATGTGACACTTGTTGTTGGTGCCGCACTCGGCGACGCGCGTGTCGAGGATCATGTTGAGCGGGCACATCTGCTGGCCGGGGTGCTTGCATGCATGCGAGGTCTCGTACGCTTCATCGTGCGAGCTGTTCACGGCGACCTTGGTGCCGTTGGGGCAGCAGCCGCCCACGGAGACCGTGACGCAGTCCGAGTCGGCGTGGCACGAGGTCATGGCTGCGCTGAGGTCCTGATCGGTGGACTCTGCAGTGGTCTCGCCCTGCGTCTCTGCCGCGCACGCGATGCAGAGGAAGGAGGAGCCGAGGGCAACGACGCCGAGCTTGATGATGTTCGAGAGGTTCATGGTGGTTTCTCCGTAAGTGCCACGACCAGCGCGGCGGGGTTACCTGCGTACCGACCCGCTCGATTGCGGAGGGAGTCGGTCGCGGCGAGGCACTTTCTGACAGCCGATCCGTGTGCGGTCAAAGCCCACATGTGCGCACACGCCGGAATTAATCCAGGCCCCAATAAATCCGCATAGTTCGCGGCAAACCTTACGGTCGAAGTGGTTTCGTAAGCATGCTTACAAGGCTGGCTTCGCGGCGCGGCGGACCTCGCGAAGGCACCGCAGCGCTGTTCGCGCCACGGCTTCGAAGGTCGGTGTGGCTAGCTCGAACGACCAGAAGAGGCGCGCGATCCCGGGCTCCACGATCAGCGTGGGCACATCCGTCCGCGCGAGCTCCACCATCGCCGTTCGCAGAAGCGGCGTCAGCGTGAGGTGCGCTTCGCTGTGCTCCGCGGTGAGCGCATAGAGCCGGTCGAAGTCGGCGTCGCCGGTGTGCACGGACCCGGTGATGTGCAGCGCTCGGAAGATGTCCGTGAGCACGCCACGCGGCCTCACCTGGAGCGGCGCCGCGTCTCTGCGGATGTACATCGCGAAGTGCGAACCGAGCACCGGGTACTGGCCCGCTCGCACGACCATCGCGCCCGTGAACGTGAACGGCACGCCCGCGCTCTTCCCGGTGACCTTCACGATGCGTGCGTCGTCGATCGTGCCTTCAGCGCTCACCGCGGCGTGCTCGTCGATGATGCGCATCGTCAGCGCGAGCTTCCCCATCATCCGCTCCACGTCCGAGGTCTTGTCGCCAAGGAAGAGCGCGAGCGATGCCGAAGGCACGAACGGCTGCGCTGGTGGATGACCGTGCTGGATCTGCGAGAGCGCGGCCTGGTGCTCGGGGACCTTCGCGACCAGGGACTCCAGCATCGCGACCAGGGAGGCAAGCAGGTGCTCTTGCTCCAGCACCGCCTCGGCGCCCGCGTCCTTGGTGGGCGCTGCTTCCAGTCTGGCGAAGAGCTCGTCCGCGCTCGCCTTCTCCGCCGGGTGGTGCTCCCAGAAGTGCGAGACCGTGGCGAGCTCATCGTGCAGCGTGGACACGCGCACATGCAGCTCCGCGATTCGGGCGTGTACATGGGCAAGCGGGTCGCGGTAGAGATCGTTCATCGGATGGAGCTGCAGACCAAGGCGCGTACGGTGGTGGTGTTGCTCGGCGCTGTTGTCGCCAGCGTCATCACGTTCTTCGTGATCCACCCGCCAGACGACAAACGTCATAGCCCATTCGGCGATCCAAGGCAGGACCCTCCAGATCCGCGCGAGCTCCTTTCCGCCCTCCGGATCGATGCAGCCACACTGCCGGAGGGGCGACCGGATCCAGCGCCTCCCGCGGGCGATCTGATGGCGGAGTCACGCGCGTTCACCACGCTCGACGCCTGTGTGGCCGAGCGCGCACGCATGGACCCGCTCGTCGGCGATTCGCTGCGCGCGATCGGCTACGACACGTTCCTGCGCGATTCGTGTCGCATCCTGGAAGCGCTCCAGCAGCAATCGCAGAAGCCGTGCATCGAGATCGCGTCCACGCCGCTCAAGAATCACTGCGCATCCACGGTGGCGATCGCGCTCTCCCATCCGGACGAATGCCCGTTCGCTTCCGATCAGTCGAAGGCGGAAGGCCGCGACCCGTTCTGCGTCGCGGTCGCCTCACGCGACCCAAGGCTCTGCGTTTCGGTGCGAGGCTCGCGCGTCACGTGCGAGGCCGTGCTTGCGCGTGCAGTGGAGAGGTGCCCGCGCACGGGTGACGGCGGCGATTGTCGGCGCGACGTGACGCGACTCCGCGCGCTGGTCACGGGTGACCTGTCCAAGGAGAAGCCGCTGCGCGCGACCAAGATCACGCTGAGCGTTCACGGCGAGGGCGACACCGAGAGCCCCATGCCCGGCACCGCGGAGCTCGGCGCAGATGCCGCGAAGGGCGTGGTCCTGGTGCGCGCTCGCGACCGCTATGTGGTGGAGGTCGGCAGCTTCGGCGGATCTACGTTTGCACCAGCGTCGCAGCACCTCTCGAGCGGGCTACGGGTGTCCGAGAAGACGGCGGGCGGCACCAACCTGGAGCGCTTCGAGCTGGACCTTCCGACGCGCGGGACCGTTGTTTTTCCCGGTAATCATGTCGAGGGCAAGGTCACCTTCGACCCGTGGAAGGCGGCACGCGGTGAGCCCATCGGCATCACGTTCGAGGGGCGAGTGACCGTGGGCACGAGCGAGTACACGGTGAACGAGCGCGTCGAGACCTTCATCCGCGACGTGGTGACCGAGGACGTGCCCGCGCCGCCACCGCCGCTCGGCGCGACCATCACCGATCGCGACCGCTGAGGAATGTGCGCAGGCGATCGACCTCGAGATCGAGCTCGCGCCGGAACGTGGCATCGCGGGGCGCCTTGCCCTTCACGTAACCGAACGAAGGCGACGCGTCCGTGGCCTTCATGTTGACCCAGCCGATCACCTGATCGCGGAAGAGCATCGGCATCGCGTAGTAGCCGTGCACGCGCTTCTTCTCCGGCGTGTAGGCCTCGAACTTGTACGTCCATCCGAAGAGCAGCTCGAAGCGAAGGCGGTCCCACACGATGGGGTCGAATGGCGCAAGGATGCGCACGCGCTCGTCCGGGGCTTGTTTCATCGCGCGCTTCGCGTCGGCGTCGTCTGGCCATAACCAGAGGGTGCCGTCGCGCGTGAGGGTTGGGTACTCCGTCTTCGTACGTGCGGCGGCCTCCTTGAGCTCGCGCGCGAGCTGTGGCGCGCCGTAGCGAAGGTGCCGCGCCACCGTGGTGAGCGTGCGTGCGGGGAGCGGAGCGTACTTCTTCACGCAGAGCGCAAGGAGCGCGGCGGCGCGCGCGCGACGATCGTCGGGGCTCGGAGCTTCCGTCGGGCGCCGTGGGTCCGCCTCGTAGATGCGAATGCCGCCCTCGCGACGGGCCACGCGGAGCGAGCCGCGATAGTGCATGGCATCGAGCAGGTGAGTGGTGGCGCTGGAGCTACCGCCCCAGTAGTTCGTGACGCGCCCGTGAGCGAAGTGGGCATCCACCTCGCGTGGGTGCACGCGGCCGCGCTCCTTCACGAACTCGAGGATCTCTGCCGCACGCAGCGTGGACTTCTTGTCCCACTTCTGGCGCGGCGCGCGCGGATGCATCAGGTCCACGTGCTCGCGCAGGAGGAAGCCGTAGTTGATGAAGTAGTCCTCCTCGATCGGCAGCGTCTCGTAGAGTCGCTCCAGGTCCCCCGCCCGGTAGTCCGTAACGCGCTGACGCAACGTGAGGTCCTGCGCACGCGCGGGCGCGCGGATCGGATCCGCCTGCACGAAGCCCAGGAGCGAGATGGCGCGTGCGAGCGTCGTCTCGGGAAAGAGGCTCCGGGCAACGGCGAATCGGCGCAGGTCGTCCGTGGTCTGCACGTCAGATCTTCCCTTCGGTCGGTCGACTATAGGCGAAGGCGATGGCGTGTGTACCCGGCCGCGCACGCGTGTCTGCTTCCGCCCGCGCCACGTGGTTCTGGGCCGAAAATGCCGCTAAATATGCGCGGTACGGGGCTTGCTCCATCAGAGTTCATGAAGCGACTTGGGCTCACCGCGACGCTGGTCTTCCTGGTCTCCTGCTCTGGCGGTCCCCAGGATCCGCGCGGGGCGGAGGTTCCGCCGGCGGCGTCGGACGTGGCGCCCGCGGTCGCGAGCGCTGGCGCAGACCTGGTCGTGCACGTGGCGGGTCGCACGTTCGTGTTGCTCGACAACGAGGTCGCCGAAGGCACGGGCGTGGGCGACCCCACCCTGCTCGAGAACAAGAACGACGTCATGACACTGAGCCGTGCGATCGATCCGTCGAAGCTTCCTGCGTCGCTCCTGTCCGCGAAGTCGAGCGCGGTGACGGTGGTCGCGGACTCGGGGACGCGCTGCGTGGCCCACGTGTCCGACGTCGTGCTCTTCACGCAGGTCTCGCCGTACGAGAAGCTCGAGGACCCGAAGGCGGCGTACGAGCTGGGGGAGCATGGCGCGCACATCGCGCTCGCGCTCGATCTGGATCGTGAGAGCTGCACGGGCGCGCACTTCGCGCTCGTGTCGGGCGACGCCGAGACCGCAAGGCCGCTGCCTGCGAACGATGCGAGCACAGAGACCGTGACCGTCGCATTCCGCGCAATGCGCGAGTGGCAGGCGTACGAGAATCAGTACGAGGAGTACTTCGCGGGCCGCAGCGAGGCGGAGGACAAGACCAACGGCGTGGTGCGGGGCACGTCCTGGGATACCTACGGCGGGCAGACGCCCAGCGTGCGCCGCTTCGTGCTCGGTGACGAGTCGCTCCTCTTCGTCACGGCAGGCGTGGACGACGGGTGCGGGGGCCTGCACACGCAGCTCTCCGTGCTCTTCCGCGAGACCGCGGGAGGCCCGATCGTGGTCCGCACGTGGGAAGACTTCTCCCGCGAGCCCCTCGCGATCGTCACCGCCCCGGGCGGCTACGACGTGATCTTCGACAGCGTGAAGGCGCGCACGAACGACGCCTACCCCACGAACGTGGAGCCCCAGATCTTCGGCTGCCGGTGCTAGACGCGCTCAAACGCCAATGAACAGGCGGTGGGCGAAGTTGCGTTCGAGCTTGGCTCGAAGCACCTTGTCCGCAGCGAGCTCGATGTCGTACTCGATTCGCTTGAACTCGAAGCGGTTGGTCTCGCTGTCGAAGAGGGTGAAGCTGGCGCGGTTGTCGAAGTCGCGGGGCTGACCGACGGAACCGACGGACACGATATACTTCCTGTCGGGCTGCAGCTCGAAGTCGGCAGAGGGAAGCTCTTCGACGGACGTCTTGGTGAGCGCGAAAACTTTGCAGAGGTGCGAGTGCCCGATGAGCGTGATGTGACCGAGCTTGTCGTAGAGCGGCAGGCATTCGCGCGCCTGCTCGGGCGCAAAGATGTACTCGAACTCCTCCAGGCGCACGGGCGAGCCGTGGCAGAGAAGGACGTCGGCGCCTTCGACCTTGTGCTGGTAGGGCAGGCTCTTGAGCCAGGTCATGTTCTCGGTGCTGATCATCGCGGCGTGGACGTCGAGCGCGTGCCGCGCGGCCTCGTAATAGTACGAGTAGTCCATGCGACCGGAGACGGCTGCATCGTGGTTGCCGAGGATGGTCACCTTTGCAAGCTCGCGAACCAGGTCCGCGCACTCGTTCGGGGATCCGCCATAGCCGACGGTGTCGCCAAGGTTGTAGTAAACGTCGATACGTTCACGGCGGTAGGACTCGAGCACGGCGCTCAAGGCTTCGTGGTTCGCGTGGACGTCGCTGAAAATCCCAAGGCGCATGCAGGTCTCCGAGCGTAGCGCAGTTTTTTCGTCGGGCGGGAACAAAACGGAAGAGAGATTGGCAGGCTGCGATTGGTCGCGGTAACAAGAGCGGGCAAGAGGCGTCATCCATGTCCACGGGAACGAACCAGCCACCGCCCTCGGGCAATGGGGGCAAGAGCGAACCGCAGAAGCTGAACGGCCTGCACGGCGCCGCACCCGACACGGAGCCGGACGGGGTCGGCGACCAGGAAACGGGCGACGAAGGCGACGCCGAGCTTCCGGACGTCAGCCCGCCGCCCACGGTGATTGCAGACCTCATTTCGTCGTGCGTGCGCTTCGTTCACGCGAAATACGGGGTGCTTCTCGATGGCACCCAGGACACGCTCAGCCTGCTCGACGCGTACGTGAACGAGGCGCGCCTGTCCGCTGCGGAGCGGCCGGAGACCCTGCCTCTCACCGCCGCCGCCATCGGCGCCTACTTCGGCGAGGTCGTCCGGCTCACGTTTGGGGCCACGTGGGTCACTGTCGGCGACCACGACGCCTGGCGGCTGTGCCTCGAACACGTGTATCTTGCATTCAATCCCATCGGCACGGCGATGGAAGCGCTCACGGGAGAAGAAGCCCAGGGCTGGCACGCGCACCTGACGCTGGAGCCGGACGATCAGGAGCAGCTCGAGCGACGCCTCGCTGCCCTGGGTGAGGTCCCCGACGACGAGTTCTTTCTTCCCACCACGCGGTTCGACGTGATCCACATCGCCGTCGACGCGATCCACGGGCGCATGGTTGCGTCCGGCCTGGGCGACGTGACGTTCTCTCCGGACGACTACGAGAAGAAGTAGCTGCGCCAGATGCGCGCGCTCAGTTCTGCGGCTTCGGGTCCGCCGGACCGGAGCGCAGCGCGCCGGGCACGAGCACGATGTCGGAGGCATCCGCGGGATCGCCCACGAAGCTCCGCATCTCTGCCTGATAGCGCCCGTTGAGCAGGCCCCCGACCATGAGGCGTGAGCCTGGAGCGACCCACGCGACCATCGTGCCGTCGAGCCAGAGCACGCGGACCTCGTCGGTCGTGTTGACGATCAAGAGGCCGAGCGGCGTGGAAGGAGAATGCGGCGCATCGATCGGATTGGTGCGGAACGCACCCAGCTCCGCGACGGTGAGCAGCACCTGGCCATCACGCTTCGGAAGCGGCGCGCGAGAGAACTCCAGGCCAGACGCGGGCACCGAGAGCGACGCCGGCAAGATCTCCGCGCGCTTCGGCGGCGACGTCATCTCCACAAGCAGACCGCCGCCACGCGACCAGCGGATCTCTGCGCGCGTGGGGAGCTCCCCCTCTGCACAGAGCGCCGTTTGCGGCGACGCGCCCATGAGCTCCAGCAAGAAGCGGCACGGCAGCTGCCAGCCGTCGAGTGGCTCCACGTTCTTCGCAAGCAGCACCTCGCTCTTCGCGCCGCGCGACACCGCGCGCACCTGCCGCGTCCGCATTCCCAACCTGCGCGGACCATCCGCGGCCACCTGCGTCACCTCCGCTGCTTGCGATGGGAGCACGTCCAGCCGCGCGTCCGACAAGAGCGCGCGCAGCGCCGTGGGCGCGACCACGCGATAGGTGCTCTCTTGCGGCAGCGTGACCACATGACCCGTGCGATCCGTCCGCGCGCGGAGCTCCGTGTCACGCGGCAAGAGGAAGCCGCCACCGAGCGTCATGCGCATGCGGCCCGCGCCCAGCTCCACCGTGATCTCGCTCGTGGTCTTTTTCCGCGCGGCGTCGATCCCCTGCGCGTTCACCTCTGGCAGCTTCGGCGTGGCCGCGACATCCAGCGGCCGTAGCACCATCGTGTAGGTGAACCCGGCGATCGACTTCTCCGCCGTCTCGTCACGCAGCGGCTGATCCGCGCGCAGCGGCGTGGCGGGTGGGCCAGCGTCTAGCGCGTTGCTCTGGGCCTGCGCGCTTGCGATGGCGTTGACGAGCGGCGCGGGTACCGCCTGCGCCTGCGGGCTCTCCGCAGCATCTGGCAGCTCCTGATTCTGTTGCGGCGCCTTGCAGGCAGAGAGGAGCAGCGCGGCCGCAACGAGGCACGCGCCTCGGGAGCGTCGGGAGCGCCTGTCGCGCATCACGGCAGCGAGGCCGCGAAGTCCTTCACGGTCTTCACGTCGGAGCGCAGCGCGGGCGCGCCGGGCAGGTGCTGCGTGTCCATGAACACGTTCTCCGCGGTGGGCTGGGTCTCCGCGAAGATGTTGCAGTTGCCGGGCTCGTTGTCGAACGTGGCGATGATCTCGCCGCGGCGTTCCAGGCGCGAGACCTCCATGCGCTTGAATGTCTCGTCGGGGATGCTGAACTCCGGCTTCAGCACGAGCTCCGCGCCAACGACGCCGATCGGGAAACCAAGGTCGCGGAGGCTGCGGAAGCTGCCCACGCCCATGAACGGGAGATCGCGCCCGGTGAAGTAGACCAGCATGGCTCCGCGCTCGTAAGCGGCGCGCGCAAACTCGACCGCGCCGGTGATGGCGACGTCGTGAGAGAGCGCGTCATCCGTGAAGAAGCGCTCCTTCCAGAACGTCTCTGCCTCGGCGATGAGCTCCGACTCGGTGACGCCCAGGTTCGCGACGCTGTCCTTCACCAGGTATGCGAGCGAGTCGACGGTGGCCTTGGCGAGCGCCTCTGCGTGCTTCGGTGCGCGGATCTTCCACGACTGCCCGAGTGCCTTGAGGATGGCGAGGGTGCGCGGACGGTTGTCCATGAGCGTGCCGTCCAGGTCGAACACGATGACCGGCGGGCGCGAGCGGCTGTTGTCTTCGCTCCGCTCGAGGATGCGGCGAAAAAGGGCCTTCTGCTCGGGGGCGGGAAGCGAAACGTAGGTAGGGGCGCTCATGCGAGGAAGGCGCGGATACCACAGACCTCTGGCCTATGCTACGTGGTTGGGCCGAAGTCCCCATCGGGGGTCACGAGACGATGGCAGACCGCGATCACTACGACGTCCTGGGTGTGAGCCGTAACGCGACGGTAGAGGAGGTGAAGCTCGCCTTCCGCAAGCTCGCGATCCAGCACCACCCGGACAAGAACCCGGACGATCCCAAGGCCACGATCCGCTTCAAGGAGATCAACTCCTCCTACCAGGTGCTGTCCGATCCGCAGCGCCGCGCCATGTACGATCGCTTCGGTCACGGCGCAGAGGCGCAAGGCTCGCCGTTCGGTGCCACCGGCCCGTTCGCGGGCGGCGTGGTCGACATGAGCGACCTCAACATTGACGGCATCCTGGGCGATCTGCTCGGCGTGTTCGGCGTAGGTCGCGGCGACAAGGGTGACATCAAGCGTGACATGGAGATCACCTTCGAAGAGGCCGCGTTCGGCTGCGAGAAGGAGCTCCGCTACGAGCGCGTGGTCCCCTGCAAGCCGTGCGACGCGACCGGCAGCGAGAAGGGCCACCGCGCCGACACGTGCACCACGTGCAACGGTCGCGGACGCGTGCGCATGCAGCAGGGCCTCTTCCCCATTGCCGTGGAGCGCACGTGCTCGCGTTGCAAGGGCACGGGCAACATCATCACCCATCCATGCAGCGACTGTCGCGGCGCGGGTCTGGTGACGGGATCCAACACGCTCACCATCACGTTGCCCGAGGGCGTGGAGGACCACGCAACGAAGCTGGTCTCCGGCGGCGGCAATCGCACACGCGCGGGCCGCGCAGGCGATCTGGAGATCACGATCCGCGTGAAGCCCCACCCGTTCTTCCAGCGCAACGGCAACGACGTGCACGCGTCTGTGCCGATCACGTTCGCGCAGGCGGCGCTGGGCGGCGAGATCGACGTGCCCACGCTGGACGGCAAGGGCAAGGTCCGCGTCCCACCGGGAACGCAGCCGGGCGCGGTCCTCCGCCTCAAGGGAAAGGGCATCCCGCACCGCACCACGTCGGGCCGCGGCGATCAGCTCGTGCAGGTCTCGATCGAGGTCCCCACGCAGCTCACCGACAATCAGCGCGAGCTGATCGAGACGCTCGCAAAAGAGCTGGGCGAATCGGTACAGCCGCAGCAGCAGACGTTCATGGAGAAGCTAAAAGCCCTCTTCGGGTGAGTGCCTGGATCAACTGTGGCGTTCGAGCTGCGTGACCTCGCCGCATTCCACGCCATGATACGAGTGCGGGCATGCGCGCTTCGCTCCTCATTTTCGGCCTTCCTGTCGTTCTGGCGTGCAGCCGTCCCGCGCCCTGCCCTTGCGTGTGTCCCACGACCCCTGCGACTGCTGCTCCGGTCGCGATTACTGGACGGCCCATCTGCCCTGCGCCCAGCGGAGACGAAAGACAGGAGCTCTTGAATGGCGCGTCGATGCACCTTGTATGCAAGGAAGTCTACGTCGAGCCGGTGATGGACGGGAACGAGCGTGAGAGCGTGATGCGGTGGTACGCGGACTCGCGCGACGAGCTCGGACGCCTCTTCGGTACGCACGACGCGCCCATGGTCCCGCTCATCGTGTGCAAGACACCCGAGTGCGCGACGAAGTTCGCTGGTCCCACGCGTCGCTCCCGCGTGGTGTCCGAGCCGCGGCGTGCCATCGTCATCGCGGGCCTGGGACGGCTCGCGAAGCCGACGTTCGTGCACGAGATGATCCACGTCGAGATCGCGCGCCGTACCGCAGGCCAGCCGCAGGTCCCCGCGTGGTTCAACGAAGGCGTTGCCACGTATCTGAGCGACAACGTCATCTGCGACAACGTCAAGCCGTCGATCGACGATCTCCGCCGGCTGTCGCGCGGAAGCGCCTGGAACGGGTTCACCGAGCAGCCCTCGAAGATCGAGGGCGCCTATTGCCAGGCACGCGACGAGATCGGCGCCTGGGCGGCGACCCACGGACGCGAGCACATCATCCCGCTCATCGATGCGGTCGCCGCTGGGCGATCATTCGACGAACTCTACGGCGCAATGCTGACGAAGGGCGCGGCTCCGCTCGCAACCGAACGCGCGCTGGTCGCGAGCTTTGGCTTCGACGAGAAGGACGGCGCCGACGCGCTCGACCACGCAACACATCCACACCACGCTGTGCTCCGTGACGGCGCCGGGCGCGCCGCAGGTCACAAGGGCATGGCCATCAGAGTGAAGGACGGCGCTCATGTGCGCGCCGATGGCTTCGACGAGTACGGCCTGCCCGATGCGCCGTTCACGCTCTCGATGTGGGTGAAGCCCGATGCAAACGCGAAGGTGCTCGTACACACGTCACGGCCGATCGAGGGCGCGGGGGGCTGGTGCCAGTCAGTGCTCGGCTTTGACGCTGGCGGACACCTGGTCGCGCAGACGCCGTTCGCGCCGGAGCCGAAGGCTTTCCTTACCGCGACCGGGCCGGCGCTAGATCTCGACAAGTGGAGCCACGTGGCGGTGGAGTGGAGTGAGGCGGACGGTCTGCGGCTCTACGTGAACGGAAAGCTGGCCGCGGACGCGCAGCCAAGGTCAGCGCTGGAGCGCCATCGTGATGTGCCCGCATCGCCGATGTACCTGTTCTTCGGCAGCGACCATCGAGGGGAGTGCTGGACCTCCACGATCGAGCGCGGCGACTTCCGCGGCACGCTGGACGAGGTGCGCGTCTACTCCTACGCATTGACGCCCGCCGAGATCGCGGAAGACATGAAGCGGAACTGACGCTGCGCACCGCTACGTTCGCGCCTTCGTCTCCGCGATCCGCGCCGCGAGAAGCTTGCGCACGAGCGCGGCCGGCAGGGGACGCGCGGGCTCGAAGTGAAGCGCGGACTTGGTCGTGTCGTATCGCGCGAGCTCCTTCGATAGCGTGGAGAGCGTGGTTCCGCTGAACGGAAAGTACGAGCAACCCTTCGACGTCGCGAGGAACCCAGCCACGACATGGCCGCCGGATCGAAACGCCGGCATCGCGTAGCTGATGCACTCCTCGGCATCGGGAAGGACCCCGCGAATCGTGCGGCGAAGCCTCTGCAGCGCTGCGCGCCGGTCCGGTCGAACCGAGGCAAGGTACTGGTCGATCGTCTGCGGCCTGGTCGCGGACTTCTTCGCGGACGCCGACTTCTTCGCGGACGCCGACTTCTTCGCGGACGCCGACCTCTTCGCGGACGCCGACTTCTTCGCGGACGCCGACCTTGTTGCCGGGCTGATGCGTTGGTCGAGCCAGACCGTCACGCGGTCACCAGCCTCTTTGTCGACCGCGGCGCGGATGGCGGCGCTGATGGGCAGCTTGTGGGTGCCGTCTCCCAGCGCCATGAACGACGACCGGAATGCATACCCATCCACGGTGCCCGTGACCTTCACCAGACCACGCGTGCCGAAGTACGCTGCGGAGCCCGGCATGATCACGTAGGTCCACCCTCCCTTTGCGCTGCTCTTCTGCACCGTCGCCTTGAACGTCCTGTCCAGCTTGATCATCGTTTCATCCTCCTTCGCCCCTTGTCCATTCGCGTCCGACCGGTCTTCAGCGTTGCTGGTTTGAACAGCAGCTCGATATAGCGACGGAGGTGGTCGACGCTGTCGATCGCGACCGCCGCATCGCCCTTTGCCTTCGCAAGGACGAACGCGCCCTGGAGCACTGCTTGCGTGTGGAGAGCCAGGCTGGACGCCGACCACGCACCCGCGATTCCGTACTTCCGCTTCGCGGCGGCGATGTCTGCCTCGAGCGTCTGCGCGTGCTCGCTGATCGACGCATCACACGCAGCGCGGATCGCTGGGCTCGACTCCCACGTATCCTGGACCATCGTACCCGCGACACACGTGAAGTCCGCGATCGCACCACGCAGCAACGCGCGCCGCAGATCGATATACGCGAGCACCCGGTCGAGCGGGTCCGACGCAGCGTGGTACTGCGCGCGCGCGAACAGGGCGCCCGTGGTCAGCGACCAGTGCTCGGCCGCCGCCACACCGAACGCCTCCTTGCTCACGAAGTGGTGGAAGAAGGCGCCCTTGGTGACGCGTGCGTCATCACAGAGTTCGTCCACCGTGGTGGCGGTGAAGCCATGCGTGCGGATAAGGCGCATGCCTGCGGACAGGAGCTTCGCGCGAGCGTCGGAGGATGCTGCCGTGATGGCCACCCCAGCAACATACCAACTAGTTGGTATGTATGCACGCCGGCAGGAATTGCGCGCGTTCCCTCATCCGCTCGCCGGCTCAGAAGAGCGACGATCACTCGCCCCCATCTCGCTGCTCCAACCGTCCGCGTATTCCGGAGAAGGGACTAGGCAGGCACCTGGGAGCGATCCGCGGCTTCCATCGGTGTTCCCGGCGCGCGTCTCCTTCCGGCACTTGACGTCTCACAGTCCATGTCTATATTAGTGCTGAATTCAAGATGGCGCCGCGTCCCGTGAAACCTGCCGGAAACCTGCGCGCTGCCCAGCTCGCTCTCCCCCTTCCCTGTGGGCACGGTGGCGCCCGTGCGGGGGCGGGCCGCAAGCCGCACTTCGGCCGTGCGCGACACGTTCCGCATGTTGCTCGCCCGCGTCATGCGCGCGGGTGCCCTCTGCATGTGACGCTCCGGTGTGCTCCTCAGCTGCCCGGGCTTCGCAGCCAGATTGTCGTCGCGGCGCTCGAGGCGTCGCTTGAGCAGGCGTCGAGTCCGAGCTTCCGGGTGATTCACTACAGCGTCCAGCACGATCATCTTCACCTCGTCGTGGAGGCCGCGGACCGGACGAGCCTTTCCCGCGGCATGCAGGGCCTGGCGATTCGCCTCGCGCGATCCGTCAATCGAGTCGCACGCCGCCGCGGAAAAGTGTGGGCGGATCGCTTTCACGCGCACGAGCTGCGCTCACCGCGTGAGGTCCGAGCAGCGATCGTCTACGTGCTGATGAACCACAAGAAGCACGCGCGCTCGCACGGCGGGCCCGCGGCGCTCGATGCGTTCTCGTCCGCAGCCTGGTTCGACGGCTTCACGGCCCGAGCGAGCCCGCTGGTCGTGCGCTTGCGAAACGGGTTACCCACACGTGCGCTGCCGATCGCGCGCCCGCGCACGTGGCTCGCGCGAAAGGGCTGGAGGCGGCGCGGCCTGATCGATCCGGGCGAGCGCCCCGCAGGCCCTCTTTGAGGGCCGAGCCTCACGGCAGGCGAAGATCTCCCGCTGGTCCAAGTACTGAGTCTTGGTGCAATGCCCACTTCACCTTCGCCAGGTCGACGACGGGGAACGTGCCGGCGGAGACGTCCCAGCCGTCCGGCCAGCCGGGGGCGCGGCCGACCACGAGTGGACCTTCGCAGGTCGCGGCGCCGCGCTGGTCCACGCTGCACGCGTATGCCGTCTCGAACGTTCCGCCCGGGTTCGTGGAGCCCTGCCAGTAGACGTCGGTGCGAGCGATGCGCACGACGAGGACCTCGCGGCCCAGGCTCGCGGTGAGGAGCTTTGCATCGACGAACGCAGAGCGCGACGCGTGACCGCATCCCGGATCGCCGTGGTAGAACGACGCGAGCAGGACGTTCGTGACGCTCACGCCCTTGTCGGTCTCGAGCACGAGGCGCAGCTTCTCCTCCTCGGCGTCATTCAACGCGACGAAGCGACCGCCCTTGAACGGCCCCTTGCGCACCGCGAGCGCGACGGCGGCGGGCGGCGGATCGGCAAGCGGATGACAGTGCGGATGCCCTATTTTTCCCGGGTATCGGTCGCCTGGAAACGCGGCGTCGATCAGCGGGGTCACGGCTTTGTCCCATGCGACGCACAGCTCTTCGACGGTGAGGAACGGGCCTGCGGGGCCCTCGCCGCGGGTCGCGACGTGCACCTTCACTCCATCAAGCTCCCCGATGGCCATGGCGGGCACGTGGGCCGGGTTCTCAGGTGCGCCGTTCGCGAATCCCAAGACCCGAAACTCGGAGACGGCGAGCTCCTGCCACTTCTTCTCCGTTCCCGGCAGCGTGGCGAGCACGTCGAGTCGGAAGTCGCCGCCCTCTTCATCCACGTCGATCGCCTGGAGCGTGCGCACCTCCGGATCGAGCGCGGCCTCGGCGACGACCTTGTCTCCGCGTGAAAGGCGAACCCGCGTGATGCGATGGTTCTTCGTGAAGAGATCGCCTGCGGGCGAGACCTTGTCGAACCCCGCCGTGAGCTCTACGCGCTTCACGCGCGTGACCGCTGGCGTCCGGAACGCGATGTAGCCGTGAAGATCGCCGGTCTTGCTGTTCCACGCGGTGGACGCCTTCCCATCGACAAGGTGCTCCGGGAAGTCCTTGGGGTTGTCGACCTTCGAAGACAGCGCGACGACGCACGGCACGCTGTGCAAGAGGTCGATGAGCGCGGGCGGTGGCGGCGACGTGATCGACGCATCCAGGCTCGCCACGGCCTGCGGAGAAGCGGAGGCAGAAGTGGCGGCAGGCACAGGCGTAGCCACTGCCACTCTGTCGCCGTGACACCCCCACATGACGGCTGCGACGAACGTCGCCACGAGCGCGTTTTTCGCGTCAGTTCTCACGAAGGGAGAATAACGCCTCGACGCGGCGCGAGCTTCCCTGAATGGTCACTCGACGCGAACGGGCTATGGGCTCGAACCAGGCGGCGGGCACGAGGTGCCGGTTCCCTTGCATGCGTTCTTCCCTGCGCAGTTTCCCGCGCCGCTGCACGCATTGACGGCGCAGCCGCTCTGACCTTTGCAGTCGTTCTTGCCCGCGCAGCAGCTCTTCGGGGTGGGCTGTCGACGCGCGCTCCTCGGTCGCTTCGACGTCGGGGCGGACGACGGTGCGCCCGCCGCGACCGCCGCCTGCGCGTCTGGGGGGGTCGGTGGCGGCGAGGCCAACAGGGGGCGCGCCTCGTGAGCGCTGGCGGAGGGCGCAGCAACCACGACCATGGGCGCAAGGATGGGCGCAAAAACCACGGGCGGGGCCTCGGCCTGACACGCGGCCCCCATCACGGCCGCCAGCATTCCAAGCTTGATCGCGCGCACGAGCCTGACTTCGTCCATGGTTGGTGGACCCTCCGTGGCCCTGCCCCCTTGGGAGAAAGATGCTCCTTTTTCGGGGCCAGATCGAGCGTTGTCGTTCATCGCAGCTCCTCCACGGCGGACTTGATCTTCGCAAGTGACACCGGCACGGCGGTCTTCAGCTCGGGCGCGAAGATGGCGACGCGAAGCTCCTCGAACGTGAAGCGGAGCTCGCGCGCGGCATCCTGATCGACCGCCCTCATCTCGCGCGCAAGGAACGCCGCAAAGAGCGCCGCAAATGGCGCGAGCTTGTCCATGTCCTTGCGCGGATCGGTGATGGCGCGCGAGAGCCGCGCCTGCGCCGCGCGCAGGTAGCGCGGATAGTGAGAGAGGTTCTCGACCGGGATCCACTGCATCAGGTCCGCGGGAAAGAGCCGCGTCAGCTGCGCCTCGATGTCCTTGGCAGCGTTCTGTCCGCTTGGATGGCGGGATGCGGCGCGCAGCGCTTGCAGCGTCTTCTCGAGCTCCTTCGCGATCTGGGCGACCACCTCCACGAAGAGCGTGAGCGCCTTCTGGATGCGAGGGAGACCGGCGGCGAGCACCCGGTCGAACTCCGCTTTGTCACGCGGCAGCGGCACGTCCACGGAGAGCCCGAATGCCGCGTCCACGATGCGGGCGAGCAGCATCGCGCGAAACGCCTCGTTGTCCGCGCGGGAGTTCGGCGCGAGATCGGGGCGGAAGAACGCGGCTGGAAGCTTGGGGGTGACGGAAGAGATCGCGCCCTTCGCGAGAAGCACCAGCAGCCGACGCACCCCCGCGCGTGATGCGCTCTCCGCCGCGACGCTGGACTCGAGGAGGCAGAGATCCACCGACGTGCCGCGGTCCACGAGCGCCGGATAGCTTCTTACGAGGGTGCCGAGCACGTTGCGCGTCAGGAACGGCGGAAGCTCGAAGCCGTCCCACGTGGTGAGTCCCTTTCGCTCCCAGCTTGCCGGCGTGGGCGCCGCGCTCTTCCACACCGCACGTGCAAGCGCGCCATGGCGCGACAACAGCGCGTCGATGTCGCGTCCCTGGGCCACGACCTTGCCGTGTTGGTCCGCGATGCGAAGCGTGAGCCTCAGGTACGAGGCCACGGCGGCGGAACGGAACGCATCTTCGCGCACGACCGTGTCCGTCAGCTCCGAGGTGACGCGCGCCAGCTGCGGGAGCATGGGGCCGTCGAACGGCGTGAGCTTCTCTGCGACTGCGCGAGCAAGCGCCGGGATCTCGCCGAGCTCGCGACGGGTGGCGCGCGGAAGCTCCCAGAGAAGCGCCGTCACCTTGTCCACGTGCCAGCCAGGAATGGTCCAGTCGAGCTCGCCGGGATCCAGCTGCGGAACGAGAAGAAGCGGAACGGTGAGCGTGATGCCGTCGTCCTCGGCCGCTGGGTCAAAGATGTACGTCACCGGAATCGTGGCGCCGTGCAGCCGCACCCCATCCGGGAAATCCGAAGGGTTGATGCGTCGCTCGCCGGTGAGCACGTCGGACGTGGAGAGGAAGAGGACGGTCGGGTCGTCCTTCTCGGCCTTCTCGCGCCACGCTTCGAACGTCTTTCCGTTCACCACGTCGGCAGGCGCGCGCCCATCGAAGAAGGCGAGCAGGGCGTCGTCGTCGGCCAGCATGTCGCTCTGCCGTGCCTTGGCGCGAAGCCGCGCGACCTCGGCAAATAGCGCGCGGTTCTTCTCCTGGAATGCGCCGCGCGTCTTGTACTCGCCACGAACGAGCGCATGGTCCAGGAACATGCGGCGTGCAGCGTCGGGTGACACGCTCGCGTAGTCGATGCTCTTGTCGCGCGAGACCGTGAGGCCGAACAGCGTGGTGTGCTGCTTGATGGATGCGCGCGCCGAGGCCTCCGACCAGTGCGGCTCCGAGTAGCTGTGCTGGAGCAGGTGCGGCGCCGCGTCGAGCAGCCATTCGGGCTCTATCTTCGCCGCAGTGCGAGCATAGAGCTGCGTGGTCTCCACGAGCTCGAAGGACATCACCCACGCGGGCGGCTTGCGCGACAGCGCCGACCCGGGATGGATCACGAAGCGCGTCTGCTTCGCGCCCATGTAGTTCTTCTGTTCGGGCTTCCACGTTCCCACCTTGGAGAGGAGTCCCGTGAGCAGCGCACGATGCAGCGCCTCATCGGCAGCCGCCGCGGGCGAGCTCTTTCTGTCCTTGCCTGCGCTCGCGGTTGCCGCTGGAAGCCGCAGCTCCTCGATGATGCCCTCCAGCTGCCGATGCACCTCGCCCCACTCGCGAACGCGCAAGAAGGACAGGAAGTTCTCGCGGCACACGCGGCGCAGGTTGGACGTACCTTTGCGCTCCGCCTCCTTCGCGAACTCCCAGAGCCGAAGCAGTCCGGCGAAATCCGAGCGCTCGTCGCGAAAGCGGCGATGCAGATCATCCGCCTTCTGCGCGAGCTCGCGCGGGCGTTCGCGCGGATCCTGGATGTTCAGCGCCGCCGCCACGATCAGGATCTGGGAAAGGCAACCGAGCTCGGCGCCCGCCAGGATCATGCGACCAATGCGCGGGTCGACCGGAAAGCGCGCCAGTCTGTGGCCAAGCGGTGTGAGCTCGCGCTTGTCGTCCAGTGCGCCGAGCTCTGCGAGGACGCGGTAGCCCTCGGTGATGGACTTGCTCTGCGGCGGATCGAGGAACGGAAACTCCTCCACGTCGCCCAGGTCGAGCGACTTCATGCGCAGGATGACGCCCGCGAGGCCCGTGCGTTTGATCTCCGGGTCGGTGAAGGCCGGGCGCGCTGCGAAGCTCTGCTCGTCGTAGAGGCGAACGCAGATGCCGTCGCGCACGCGTCCGCAGCGGCCCTTGCGCTGCTCGGCGCTGGCCTGGGAAATCCCCTCGATCTGGAGTCGCGTGGTGCCCGAGCGCGGGTCGTAGCGAGACAGGCGCGCCACGCCAGCGTCCACGACGTACACGATGCCGGGAATGGTGATGGAGGTCTCGGCGACGTTGGTGGCGAGGATCACGCGGCGCTGGGGGATGCTCGTGAAGACCTTGGCTTGATCGCCCGCGGACAGGCGCGCGTAGAGCGGCTGGATGACCGTGTGGCGAAGGTTCTTTCGCAGGAGCTCGCTCTCGGTGTCCTTGATCTCGCGCTCGCCCGGCAAGAACACGAGGATGTCGCCGTGCGGATCGAGCGCCGTCACGTTGGCGACGGCGTTGGCGACAGCCTCCGGCCCATCCATGTCTTCGGGCGGCGGCTCGTACAGCACGTCCACGGGGAACGTGCGGCCCTCCACCTGGATGACAGGCGCCGGCACGCCTTCGTTGCTGAAGAACTCGGAGAAGCGCTCGGTCTCGATGGTTGCGGAGCTGACGATGACCTTGAGGTCAGGTCGCTCGGGAAGAATGCGGCGCAGCCATCCAAGAAGAAAATCGATGGTGAGGCTGCGCTCGTGGGCCTCGTCGATGATGAGCGTGTCGTACCGATGTAGGAGGCGGTCGCCCTGGATCTCGGCCAGGAGGATGCCGTCCGTCATGAACTTCACGTACGTGGCGGGAGAGGTGCGGTCGTCGAAGCGGACCTGGTAGCCCACGTCCGTGCCGAGCGGCGAGCCGAGCTCGCTGGCGACGCGCGCGGCGACGCTGGTGGCAGCGATGCGCCGCGGCTGGGTGACGCCGATGATCTTCTCGAGGCCGCGGCCCATGGCGAGCGCGATCTTCGGGAGCTGCGTGGTCTTGCCGGACCCTGTCGCGCCCGCGACGATGCACACCTGATGGCCATCAATGGCGGTGGCGATGTCTGTCACGCGCGCAGAGATGGGGAGCTGCGGCGGGAAGCTGATGGCTGCGCGGGTCAAAATGAAGCGATGACACTAACAATGCTGGAGCAAGGGCGCCGGCCTTAGATTGGTGGGCCGGTGCGATGGTGAAATCACGAGACCTGCTCGGCTACCGGCCGGAGGGCGTGAGCACGATCACCTGGCCGGCGGTACCGCTATCGGCCGTCGCAAACATGGCGAGCGCGCCGCGGCTTGCGGCGTAGAACACGGGCGTCGGGTGTACGCCTTTCGGTGAGCCCACTGGCATCGCATTGTCGGTCACTGGATCGTACGCCCACAGCGCGGACTTCTGCGCGGATGCGTAGCTGGCCACGAGGACCATGGTTGCGCCCGGGCCGGGGCGCACGGAGAGGAAGGTTTCCTTGGGCAGAATCGAGCGCGGCTTGCTCGCGCCAGGCAAGATCTCCACGAGTCGTCCGTCGGAGATCGTGAAGAAGCCAGTGCTACCTGCCGTGACCGCGGTCAGGCCAACGTTGCTGTGCGTGGTCTGGAGATCGAAACCATGCGTGCGCGTGAACCGGTCAAGGACAAGCTCGAACATGCGGCCGCCCCACACCAGCACGTCGCGTCCGTCGGCGCAGGTGATCACAGAGGTCAGCTGGGGCGCATCGCCTTCGTCGCCGGGAGCAAGGCCAGGGGCCGGTACGAGCTTCGTGCCTTCCTGCAGGAATGGCTGCTGCGCGCGGGGGTAGAGCGAGCGGCGGTGAGTACCAAGATATCCGGGGATCGCGACCACACGCGCGCCGACGAAGCCAATGGCTGCGAACTCGGCCTTCCTCGTGGGCACGAGATCGAGCGCCGCGTCCCGATCGATGCTCGCAGAGTAGACGCGGATCGGGCGCGTCTTCTTCATCAGGCCGTGGAGCATTGCCCACCGGCCATCGCGCGCGCGGCCGCACGCCTGCGTCCATTCCTCGACCAGTGGACGGACCACCGGCGTTCCTGCTCCGAGCTCGAGCACTCCGGTCCTATGGAGCACGGAGCACGCCAGCACGCCGACCGGATCGGACCACGCGACGAGGTCGAGCGAAGCAAATCCACCGACCACCACCTCCCGGTCATCGAGGCGAACAAGCCTGATCACATCTTCATCGTCGTCGTCGGGAGCCGGCGGCCTCTTCGCGGACGCCTTCGTCTTCGGCTTCTTCTTGACCGTCTGGCTCATCTTCCAACCCACACGACACGGCCTTCGTGTTCGAGCAGCTTCGGGATTCGCTCCGCGTATCGCTCCTCGATGATCGCTCTGCGCAACTTGAGGGTTGGCGTGAGGAGGCCGTTCTCCGTTGTCCATTCCTCCGGCACCACGAGAAGCTTGTCCAGGCGCTCGTGCGGATCGAACGCGGCGTTCACCTCGCGGAGGTGACGCTCGAGCAGCGTCGCGATCTCGGCGCGGTTCGCCTCTGGGCGCGCGCGTAGAGCCGCTGACAGGACGATCAGCGCGTACGGCTGCGGAAGCCCCACGCCCGACACGCACGCCTGATCGATCTCTGGATGAGCGAGCAGCGCGCTCTCGAGCGGCGCCGGCGCGACGTACTTCCCCTTGCTTGTCTTGAAGAGCTCCTTCACGCGGCCGCGGATGGCGAGCGCGCCACTCGCGTCGATCTCGCCGCGATCGCCGGTGCGCACGCCTTCGCGCGCGGCCTCCTTCGGCGCGAGGGGGAGCAAGAGGCGCACGATGCCGTCGGGCAGTCCGGACTCCATCGCCGCGAAGCCATCCAGCTTACCGATGAGGCAGACGCGCGCCTCCGAGTGCTCGAGGATCGCGCGGATGCTCTTCGGCGTGAGCGTCGGGTAGATCGGCACGGTGACGTGACCGGCCATCCAGATCGCGAGGTCAGCGAGGAGCCACCACGCCGTGTTCTTGGAGAAGATCGCGACGCAGCTGCCCGCGGGGAGTTCGAGGGAGCGAAGGTGCGCGGCCATGCACCGCACCTCGCGCATGGCGGCGGCGAACGTGAAGTCGCGCATCGCGCCCGCACCCATGGGCTGCGAGAGCCAGATGGCGTCGGGCCGCTCGCGCTCGTGCCCGTAGATCCAGTCCAGCTGCGTCGCGCCATCCATCGCGGACATCCTACTCCAGCCATTTTTTGATACGACAGCGGCATGGATAGAACGACGCACGAACGCGCGCTCGACGCGGCGCGGCGCCTGGCACTGGGGACGCTCTTGCTGGCGGGCTGCGATCGTGAGCCGGCAGTTGCAGGGGCACCGACAACGCCGGGGCCCATGCCGGCAAACACGAAGCCCGCGGCGGCCGACGGGGACCTCGACGCCAGCGCAAGCAAGAGCGCGAAGCCGCGGATGTCGAAGACAGATGAGTGCCGCGCGCTGATAGACGCGAAGCTGGGCAAGAGCGACGTGGAGTGGTGGCGCGACCCCGATCATCGGGAGGCCACGCCCGAGCTCACGAAGTGCTGCACGGAGCTCACGCAAGTGAACGACGCAGGCTGGGTCGACAACACGAACGAAGTGAGGTCCGCGGGCTGCTGCCGCGTGAACTTCCCGGGAGCAGGTCCGGCGTGCACGCCATGGGGACCGCCAGTGCCGCCGAGGATGACGGCATAGCGACAACTTCGACTTCGACTTCGACTTCGACCTCGACCTCGACCTCGACTTCGACTTCGACCTCGACCTCAACCTCGACTTCGACCTCGACCTCGACCGCGGGTTCTCAGTTGACGCTTTGCGGCATTTTACGATCTCGCCTGTTCCTCGATATTTGGGGTGGCGCGTCACTCATTTTGGAGTTACGAAACGCCGCTTCCGCGCAGTGCTCGCGTGAGAGGCTGGGCCACTTGGCCTAGATTCGCCCGCCCCCATGACCGAAACGCGACTCCACGCTCAACGCATCACGAAGGCGTTCGGGAACAACCCGATCCTGCGAGGCGTGGACGTGTCGCTGCAGAAGGGCGAGTTCGGCGTGCTCGTCGGGCCGAGCGGCTGCGGCAAGTCGACGCTCCTTCGCATCGTCGCTGGGCTCGAGGAAGTGTCGAGCGGCACCATCGAGATCGCAGGCCGCGACGTGACGGAGCTGCCGCCGAAGGATCGCGACATCGCGATGGTGTTCCAGAGCTACGCGCTCTATCCGCACCTCACCGTGCGCGAGAACCTCGCGTTCGGGCTCACGCTCCGCAAGACACCAGTGGCGGAGATCACGAAGCGTGTGAAGGAGGCGAGCGAGATGCTCGGCCTCGAGAAGCTGCTCGAGCGATTGCCGAAGCAGCTCTCTGGCGGACAGCGGCAGCGCGTGGCCATGGGCCGTGCGATCGTGCGCCGCCCCAAGCTGTTCCTCTTCGATGAGCCGCTCTCCAACCTGGACGCAGCGCTGCGCGCGGAGGTGCGCGTCACCATCCGCAACCTGCATGACCGCCTCGAGGCGACCACGCTCTACGTCACGCACGACCAGGTCGAGGCGATGACCCTTGGCGACAAGCTCTGGGTCTTGAACGGCGGGAAGGTGGAGCAGACCGGCGCGCCGCTCGACGTGTACGCGCGGCCGCGCACCCTGTTCGTCGCTGCCTTCCTGGGCTCGCCCAAGATGAACCTGGTGAACGTGGCCGTGGTTCACCAGGGCAACTCCGTGCTCGCGGAAGGGCAAGGCGTGCGCACGCACATTCCGTCGCCGCGCTTCGGCACGCTCGCGAAGGGCATGGACGCCACGCTGGGCATTCGCCCGCACGACGTGCACATCGCGGGCGAGGGTCGCGAGCTCTCGTGCACCATGCTCGTCGAGTTCGTGGAGGCGCTCGGCTTCGAGGCCTACGTGCATGGCAAGACGCTGAGCGACACCGGTGAAGGCGATGCGAAGCTGGTTGTGCGCCTGGATGCGGAGCACGGGCGTCGCGTGAAGGTGGGCGAGAAGGTGCCGGTCTCGTTCGACCCTGCGCACATCCATCTCTTCGACAAGAAGACCGAGATCGCGCTCGACGACAAGGCCACCGAATGATCCGCGCGCTCCTGCTTGCAGCATTCGCCGTGCTGTTCGTGTCGCTGGGCGCGGGCTGCGGTGAGGAGCCCAAGATCGTCTTCTGGCACGCGTACCGTGGTGACGAAGAGACCGCGCTCATCAAGCTCACGAAGGACTACGAGGCCGAGCACAAGGTCACCATCGAGCTCCTCTCCGTGCCGTTCGATGCGTACGCTGCGAAGCTCGAGTCCGCCATCCCGCACGCGCACGGACCCGATGCGTTCATCGACGCGCACGAGCGCCTGGGGTCAGACCTTCAGAACAGGCTGGTCGCCCCCATCGGCGACGCGTTGCCGGAGAAGGACGTCGCCGTCTTCGAGCCCGCCAGTCTGAATGCCCTCACGATCGCCGGCGTGCGCTATGGCGTGCCGCTCTCCGAGAAGTGCATCGCGCTCTATGTGAACGAGGACCTGGTCCCGAAGACCCCGCGCACCATCGAGGAGCTCGTAGCGCTCCCTGTTCCGGTGGGCGGCTACCCGCTCGTCTACGAGGCCGGAACCCCTTTTTATCACGCTCCATTCTTGTCGGCGTTCGGCGCGAGCATGCTCACTGCGGACGGTCAGTTCGGCATGGTGGGCGAAGGCGCGGAGGACTCGCTGCGGCTCGTTGCGGGCTGGCAGAAGAACGGCCTTCTTCCCGAGGAGCCTTCAGGTCCGGTCGTGAAGGAGCTCTTCTCCACCGGCAAGGCGAACGCCGCCATCAGCGGACCGTGGCTCGCTGGCGACCTGGGCAAGATGAGGTTCCGCGTGGAGCCGCTTCCGCTCGTGGGCAAGACCGGACAGCGGATGCGCCCGCTCCTCACCGTGGAGAGCGCGTTCCTCACGCCCGGAGGAAGCAAGCGCGAGGAGGTGCGCGCCTTCGTGCGCTACCTGGGCGGCAAGCAAGCGAGCCTGGTGCGCGCGTCCCTGGGCAGGCAGGTCGTCGCGAACAAGCAAGCCTGGGAAGAGCCCGCCCTCCAGAATGACAAGGTGCTGATCGCGTTTCATGCCGCAACAAAAGACGCGGACCCCATGCCCACGTCCACGGCCATGCGCGCAACGTGGGTGCCCGCACAGGAGGCGATCCGCAAGGTGCTGCGCGGCGACGTGGAGCCGAAGGCAGCGCTCGAAGAGGCACGCGCGCGTTTTCTGGACGCACTGAAGCCACCGCCGTCGCCGCCATCACCCACGCCGCTCTTCCTCGTGTGCGGTCTGGTGCTCGCGGGGCTCGCGCTCCTGATGGTGAAGCGGGTGCGCGAGCCGGGCTTCAAGGCGGAGTTTCGACGCGGGAGGAGGGCCTACGCCTACGTGCTGCACGCCGCTGTGATCATCCTGCTCCTGGTGGTGCTGCCGCTGGTGCTTGGCGCGCTCACGTCGTTCTTCGCGGGCACGCGTGATCAGCCGCAGTACGTGGGGCTGTCGAACTACGTCTCGATCCTCACTGCGCGCGGCGGAGATCTGCTGGGCCACGGCTCGTTCTACCTGACGCTGCTGGTCACCGTGCTGTGGACCCTCTGCAACATCGCGCTGCACGTGGGCATCGGCGTGCTGCTCGGCGTCTTGCTCTCGCGACAGTGGCTCCGGCTTCGTGCGATCTACCGCGTGCTCCTGATCATCCCGTGGGCCGTACCGAACTACGTCACGGCCCTTGCATGGAAGGGCATGTTTCACCGGCAGTTCGGCGCGATCAACGCCATCCTCAAGGCGCTCGGCGCGGAGCCCGTCTCCTTCTTCTCGCACTGGTCCACGGCCTTCGCGGCGAACGTGGCGACCAACGTGTGGCTCGGCTTTCCGTTCATGATGGTCGTCACGCTGGGCGCGCTCACCTCCATCCCGAAGGAGGTACTGGAGGCCGCGGAGGTGGACGGCGCCACGCGCTGGCAGCGCTTCCGCCACGTGACGCTGCCGCTCTTGCTCCCGAACATGTTGCCCGCCGTCGTGCTCGGCACGGTCTGGACATTCAACATGTTCAACGTCGTGTTCCTTGTCTCCGGCGGCGAGCCCGACGGCACCACGGACATCCTCGTGAGCGAGGCGTACCGCTGGGCGTTCACGCGCAACTCGCAGTACGGCTACGCGGCCGCATATGCGGTGATCATCATGGGGCTGCTGTTCGTGATGACGCGCATGCTCGGGCGACTCACGCCAAAGGACGTCGACAAGGGCGAGACAGCTGCGAAGGACGCGCCGAAGGGAGCGCACTGATGGAGCGCACGCCCAGCCTCGCCGAGCGCATCCTCGTGAACGGGCTCGTGCTCGTGTTCGTCGTGTTCGCGCTGTACCCGGTGCTCTGGGTCATCTCCCTCTCGCTCTCCAGCAGCGGCATGGGCGAGGGCGGTTCGGTGCTGCCCATTCCGCACGACCCGTCGCTCGCGAACTTCAAGATGGTGCTCGGCGGAGACGATCCGCAGAAGACATGGCTCTTCGGGCGCCAGCTCGCGAACTCACTCCTGGTCTCGTTGCTCACTGCCGTGGTCGCCATTGCGATCGCCACGCCGTGTGCCTACGCGCTCGCGCGCTTCCGTTTCGTCGGAAAAGAGGCCGGACTGCGCACGCTGCTCGTGACGCAGATGTTTCCGACGGTGGCAAGCGCGGTGCCGCTCTATCTCTTGCTCGACGCGCTGGGCCTGCTCGACTCGCGCCTTGGTCTCACGCTGGTCTACGCGACCACCGCTGTGCCGTTCGCGATCTTCCAGCTCCGCGGCGCGTTCGAGTCCATTCCGGTGGATCTGGAGGAGGCCGCGATGGTCGACGGCGCATCGCGCTTCGAGGCGTTCATACGCGTGGTGCTACCGGCGGCACGTCCGGCGATCTCCGTCACGGCGCTCTTCGCGTTCATGAGCGCGTGGAACGAGTTCATCCTGGCCGCCACGCTCCTCTCCAGGGAGAGCGCATTCACCCTGCCCGTTGTTCTTCAGCGCTACGTGGGCGAGCACGACGCGCAGTGGGGCGTCTTCGCGGCCGGTGCGATCATCGTGAGCGCGCCAGTGATGCTGCTCTTCTACGTCGCTCAGCGGCAGCTGGTCAGTGGGCTCACCGCAGGCGGCGTGAAGGGCTAGAGGCCTTATCGAAGTGACGCCGCGAAGTTGGCCCTGCGCGCCGTGCATGGTGGAACCAAGTGATGAGCCTCACTCGCACGAAGCGGACTGCGAAAGCGAAGCCGGTACGGAAGCCTGAGCGGCGCACTGGGCCAGACCGGCGTGACGTGGCGTCGGAGCGCCGGACATTCCCGCGTCCGGAAGGGCGCCGGATGAACGCGGGGCGTCGGGCAGACGATCCGCAGGACTGAGCGGCTTCTCGGGGACCGGCGCCTCCTTCCTTGCGCGCGAGATGAGCGCGACGGCGACGAGCACCAGAGAAAGACCGATCACGTCAGCGCGTCCGAGCGGCTCGTTCGCGAGCCACCTTCCGAGCGCGAGCGCGACAATCGGGTTCACGAACGCGTAGCTCGTTGCAAGCGCAGGACGCACCGTGCGCAGCAGGTACCCGAGCGCCGTGTATGCCACCATCGAGCCCAGGACGACCAGGTAGCCAAACGCAAAGAGCGAGCTCCGCGAAGGACGCGCCCATGACTCGCCGAGCGTGAGGCTTGCGAGCACGAGCACCGCGCCCGCGAAGAGCATCTGCGAGGCCGCTCCCATCGCACCAGGCGCAAGGCGAACGCGCGCGGTCAGCAGACATCCCAGCGCATAGAAGCATGCCGACACGAGCAGGAGCCCCGCCCCGAACGGATCGCTCGCTAGCCCGCCGCGCAGTGACACGCAGCCGACGCCGGTGATGCCCACAAGAAGCCCGCCACACTCCGTCAGAGACAGCTTGCGCCCGAGCAGTCGCGAAAAGAGCGACGTGAAGATCGGCACGGCGCCGAACACGAGCGCCCCAAGACCAGACGGCACGCGCTTCAACGCGTACGCGGCCGTACCCATGCCGAACACCATCAGCGGCGTCGCGGACACCGCTGCATTCCACCATTCGGTCCTGGTGGGAAGCTTCGCGCCACGCACCACGAGCAAGAGCAGGAGGAGCGCGCCAGCAAGCGTGAAGCGCAGCCCCGCCATCTGGAGCGGCGTGAACGTGGAGACGGCCACGCGCTGCGCGAGATAGGTAGAGCCCCACACCGTGTAGAGCACCGCAAGGGACACCACGATCTTCGTTCGACGTGTCGTGCTCATGGCCTTGAAGATAAGGAGATCGCGCGCGCGAGAAAGGGCACAGGCACGACACACCCGGTCGGGCGCATGGGTACAGGGCATGAATCGGCATAGGTACAGGGTGGCGCCACGGGCTTTTATCGTTAGGATCTTGTCCAGCAGCGGGGACAGAAGCATGGGTACAGAAGAAGCGTTGGATCTGGGTGCCAAGCGGCGCGTCGTGAAGACGCACGTCGCCGAGTTGATCGCGAACGGGACGCTCCGTCGGGGGAGTCGCGTGCCGTCGCTGCTCGATCTTGCACGTCACCTCTGCGTGGCGAAGAACACAGTCATCGGTGCCCTCGACGAGCTGTGCGGCGAAGGCGTGCTGGAGGCGCGCGAGCGCCAGGGGTTCTTCGTCAAGAGCGCGCGACGGCGAGAGCCAGCGCGGCCCACGCGCCTCTCCGATCTGGAGACCGATCGCGTGGCGCACGGCATGGCCTCCATCCTGGTGTCGCGCGATGCGGACTACGTGGACATTGGCAACGGCACCACGTGCGAGAGCGTGCTGGCGACACCGGAGTGGAGCGCGGCGCTGAAGAACGCGGCGCCACGCGATCCGATGTTCTCGCTGCGCTACGCGGATCCGATCGGCGAGCCGCACCTGCGTGAGGTGATCGGCGCGCGCTTCGGAGGCACGGACGACGCAGCGGATCGTGTCATCGTGACGAACGGCGCGATCGAGGCGCTGAACCTGTCGTTCTCTGCGGCGGCAGCGCGGACCGGCTCGCGGCGCATCGCGATCGAGTCGCCTGGGTACTTCATGCTCGGACCCATGGTCACGGCGCTGGGTCTCACGCCGGTCGGCATTCCGCGCGGGCCCGACGGGCTCGACATGGACCGCCTGCGCGCAGAGGCGAAGCGCGCGCCGCTTGCAGCCGTGATGGTGAACCCCAACCATCACAATCCTCTGGGCGCGTCACTGACGCTGGCGGAGCGGTTCGAGCTGGCGAAGCTGGCGGACGAGCGCGGCTTCTTCATCATCGAAGATGACGTGTACAAGGGCCTCTGGACGTTCGCGGAGGAGCCACCAAGCATCTACTCGATGCTGCCGGAGCGCACGCTCTACCTGTCGTCGTTCTCGAAGACGCTTGGGCCGGGGCTGCGCGTGGGCTTCGTGCTCGCGCCGGACGCGCTCTTGTCGGACCTGCGGCGTCGCAAGTTCCTGATGAGCCTGTCGGGCGACGCGTACGTGCAGGACCTGGTCGCGGACTTCGTGGACAAGCGCGGCTACCAGAAGCACCTCGCTCACATGCGCGAGGAGCTGGCAAGGCGCGCGCGCATCGCGAAGCAGCAGAGCCTCCCGTTCGCGTCGCTCGGCGCCTTCCAGGGCGAATACAAGGGCGGGCTCTTCTGGAGCTTCGAGCTACGCACGGGTATCGACGTGGACCGCCTGTACAGGGCAGCGCGAGAGAAGAACGTGCTCATCTCGCCCGGCAGCTTCTTCCACATTGACCCCGCGCCGGGACAGGATCGCTGGATGCGGGTGAACGTCTCGCGCTGCGAAGGGACGACTCTGTCGCGGAGCCTGAGCGTGCTGAGAAAAGTAGCCGCAAGCTGAGGTCGAAGTCGAAGTCGTCGTCGTCCCTGAGTGTGGTAATCACCGCGCTCATGCCCCTCACCGGCAATGCCGCTCGCTCGCTTCGCGCCCTCGCTCACGATCTGAAGCCCGTCGTCCACGTCGGCAAGAACGGCGTGAATGCGGAGGTCGCCAAGGCTGTTACGCAAACGCTCACCGATCACGAGCTGATCAAGGTGAAGGTCCTCCGTGAGTGCCCGATCACGCCGGACGAAGTGGGCACGGAGCTCGCGGAGGCGACGAGGAGCGACGTCGCGCAGCGCATCGGTCGCATCGTGGTGCTCTACAAGCCACACCCGAAGAAGCCGAAGATCAAGATCCCGAAGGGCTGGTCGCCCCCACCAAAGACGAAGGCCAAGAAGCCCACGGAGCCAACGGACATCGTCCCGCTCGAACCGCAGGATCGCCCCCAGGACGACGAAGACGACGTCGAGGACGACGGCCAGTAGCGAAGCGCCTCGACCTCGGCCTATCCCCTTCCCGCTTCTCCCTTCCAGTACGCCATCACCCACTCCATGCCTTCGTGACGCACGCTCGTGCGCACGACTCCCGGCATCGTCATCACGTCCCCCTCGCACAGGCGGTTCGCGGGGCCGTACCACGTCACGACGCAGTGGCGGCCGACGCGATCGATCGCCTCCAGCAATCGCTTCTTGTCGCGCACGTAGCAGAGGACCTCGCAGGCGGTCACGAGACCGAAGCGACCGCGCTCGTTGGCCCACGGCTGGTCGAAGAGCTGCCCTTCGTCGAACGTCGCGGAGGGGACGCGACGGCGTGCTCGTTCGATCGCGGTGCGTGAAACGTCCAGGCCCTTGAGATGGTCCGTCATGCGCGCGAGGTGCTCGCTGTGGTGACCCTCGCCGCAGCCGATTTCAAGCACATTCGCGACGTGCGGACCCACGTGCTCCGTGATGAAGCGCGAGATCTCCGCGAAGCGGACCTGCTCACGCGGCGTGCGCGCCCTCCACGGATCGCGCAGACGATACGCGAGCTCCATGCGCCGGTGCGCGTCCACGGACAGCACGCCAGTGAGCACCATGCGCATCCATGCGCGCCGCGCGAGGTCCGTGGCACGAGCACGGATACCGATCATCACGCGCCGCCGAGATCGAAGTGGCGCAGCCCGTTGAGCCCGTTACGCAGGTCTCCGCGAAAGTCCGGATGAGCGATGGAGATCAGCGCCTCACCGCGCTCGCGCAGTGTCTTGCCGTGGAGCTCCACCGCGCCGTACTCGGTCACGACCCACCGCACGTGTCCGCGCGTGGTGACCACGCCCGCGCCCGCGTTCAGCTCCAGCGCAATGCGCGACACCTTGCCGCCCGCAGCGGTCGAGGGCAGCGCGATGATCGGCTTGCCCCCATTGGAGCGCGCGGCGCCTCGGATGAAGTCCATCTGCCCGCCGATGCCGGAGTAGATCCGATGTCCGATCGAGTCTGCGCAGACCTGCCCTGAAAGGTCGATCTCCAGTGCAGAGTTGATGGCGACCACCTTGTCGTTCTTGGAGATGAGCTGGGTGTCGTTCGTGCGATCGCACGGGTGCATCTCCACCGTCTGATTGTCGTCGACGAAATCGAAGAGCCGCTTGCTGCCTGTGACGAAACTGGCCACGGTGCGGCCCGCGTGCACCTTCTTCTTCGTGTTCGTGACCACGCCGGCCTCGAGCAGGGGGATGAGCCCGTCGGAGAACATCTCGGTGTGGATGCCCAGATCATGCTTGTTTCCAAGGCGCGAGAGCACTGCGTCCGGGATGCCGCCAATGCCGAGCTGCAGGCACGAGCCGTCCTCCACGAGCCCCGCGATGATCTCGCCGATGCGACCCTCCACCTCACCGATCTTCGCGGGCTCCTGCTCCGCAAGCGCGCGGTCGGTGCGCGTGAACGCGGTCACGTGCTGCATCGGGACCACGCTGTTGCCCAGCGTGCGCGGCATCCGCACGTTGATCTCGCAGAGCACCTTCTTCGCCGAGATGGACGCGGCCAGCGCTGCATCCACGCTGGTTCCAAGCGTGCAGTGGCCGTGACGATTCGGCGGTGAGAGCTGGAGGATCGCTGCGTCGAGCGGGATCTGTCCGGACATGAAGAGGTCCGGGATCTCCGACAGGAACACGGGCATGAAGTCGGCGCGACCCTCTGCGACAGGCGTCCGGAGCGCGGAGCCCACGAACAGCGACACCGAGCGGAAGCGGCCGCGGTGCTCGGGCCGCGCGAACGCGCTGCTGCCGGTGGTGTGCAGGTGATAGAGCGTGACGTTCTCGAGATCTCTGCGGCCGCACATCGCGTCCACGAGGACCGTGGGCGTGGCCGACGCGCCATGCAAGAAGACGCGATCGCCGCTCTTGATGTGCGAAACGACCTCTTCTGCGGTCACGCCACCAGACTCGAAGGATGCCATCTCGCCTGTTCTACCGCAGACGGAGCCGAGCTGCATCTTGCAGTGGGGTCAGGGCGTCGTGATGGTCACGTCCACGCCCGTGGTGTCGGAGAAGTAGTTTCCGTTCGCGCCGTAGCCAAGGCGCACGTCCAGCACGTCACCCGCATAGAAGTTCAGCGCGCCCAGCGCGAGCTTGCGCGCTCCCGCATCGTCACTGTTTGGGCCGCCGTCACCACCGATCAACGTCACGGCGAGGATTGTGTCGCCGCGGGCCACGGTCGCCGTGGACGTGGTGTGCAGCGAGCCGTTCCCCCCGGAGAGCCCGCGCAGGTCGACCGTGGCGCGGTAGGTCCCCGCGCGGGGCGCGGTCCAGCGGACAACGCTGTTCTCGTCGTTCGGTCCAGGATGAAACGCGAGTCCGAACGGACCCATGGTGACCGACTTGTTGAAAACGTTCACCGCCGTTGCGTCCGGATTGAAGAAGACGGACGGCGTGAGCGACGCGTCGGACGTGCTCCACGCAATGATGCCCGCATTCGTGCTTTCCGTGTGAGTGACCGCATACGGCAGGGTGGCCGCGTCTGGCCGGGCGCGGTACGCCCACGTCCAGTTGCCGTCTGGATTTCCCGCCTGGGTGAAGTGACGTCGGGCTTCGTCAGAACACACGCCCGCGGTGCACTCGAAGCCAGAGGGGCATGACGCGCATGCGTCTGGCGCCGCGCTGTCCTTCGAGCGGACGGGCGCTGTGTCACCATCAGCGCCCGCATCAGCCGTCTCGCCCGTGCCAATGGCCGAGAGTCCGCACGCGATGAGCGAGGACGCTGCCACGAGCGCGAGAGCACGGCGAAGGCGCATGGTCAGCCGCGGAGCTCGGGCAGCGGGCCGCGGAAGGACAGCCCCGTGCCGTCCGAGGCGATCGCGTCCGTCAAGCCGAAGGTCGTGTCGGGTTGTCCCATGGCCTGCATCAGGCTCACGAGAAGGCGATTGTGCGCCGGGCCCGTGAGTGGCTCTCCACCGATCGGGTTTGTGAGCGTGCGCGGGTACCGGAGGTAACGTCCCATCTTGAAGGTGTTGCCTCCGCCCGCGATGAGCGTGGACACGTCGTGGTGCTGGTGCGTGGGCGTGGCCAGCTCCGCGACCCACACCACCAGTGTGTGATCGAGCATGGTGCCGGTGCCTTCCTTCACGCTGTCCAGCTGATCAAGGAGGTAGGCGACGTGCCCGGCATGCCATGCGTCGAGATCCGTCATGGCCTGCGCGGCGAGCGGGCTGTACGTCTGACCGCACGACGTGTGGCCCTCGATGGATTGATGTCCATAGACGTGGAACGTGGCCTCTGGCGGGTACCCCAGCTCCGGGCACTGCGGAACGGGCGGGCACACGGTCACGATGCGCGTGAGATCGCACGCGAACGCGAGGCGGATGAGGCGCATGAACTGGCGCATGGGCTGGCCCGAGCTGTCGAACGCGGTGTCGCCGCAGCGCGAGGAGCTCCCGCTGCCGAGCGACAGCTCCAGCTCGCGCACCAGATCACGATGCTGTTCGAGCTTCATCCTGCCATCCGCATCGAGCCGTGGCGCGAGCAGATCGTACTCCGTGCGCGCGGCATCCAGCACGGAAGGGCGAAGAGCCTTCATCCGGTCGTCGCGCGTCTTGCCCTCGCCATTCGGGAGCGCGTAGCCCAGCAGATCGGCGAACGCAGCGCTGGGGTCCGACACCATGGGCGAGGCCTGGCCGGGTCCCAGGTACGAGAACGGCGACACCATGGAGTTCGGGATGTAGTCGAAGCCGTAGACGCGCGAATCAAAGCGACCGGGCGCGGCAAGTCGCGCGGCGAGTTCCTGATCGATCGACTTCGCACCGCCGGAGCAGTAGGTGCCGGGCCGCTGGAGCGCGCGCGTGCCGGTGAGCACGTCGGCCACGCCGATCTGATGGTTGTTGAGATCGCCTGTACCGGCCTTCATCACCGCGGCAATGTCGGCGAGCGCGGCCGTGTGTGAGAGCCCTTCGATGGCAAGGATGCGATCGCGATACGGATGGAACGGGCGCAGCGTGGGGCTGAAATCCGACGGCAAGAGATCGTGCAGGGGCCGCTCCGCCACCATGTCCGTGGGGCCGCCAGGTATCTGCATATTCCACGCATTCGGGATGTTCCCGTGCGGTTGCACGTAGAAGATGATGCGGCGAGGCGACGTGTCGTCGGCGCGCGCGCTTCGCGTGGATGGACCGCTACGGAGCGTGGTCGCCAGCGCGCCAAGGCCCAGTGCCTGCAGGAACTGTCTTCGCCGCATCATGGCGAGGAGCCCTCGCGCGTGACCTTCTGCAAGCGGAACGTGTCCGATGCGACCAGGTCAACGAGCAACGCGCGCACGTCGCCCTGGCTCTCATGGAAGCGCTTCGCGAGCGCGCCGACCATGGGCGCCTCCGCGGCGTCTGGCGCACGGCCCACCGCGAAACGCACCCAGCGCTCCGTTGCGCACTGGTGCACCGTGTTGCTCCTGGCGAGCTTCGCGGACAGATCGAGCGCGCCGTCAAACGCACCGTCCACGTCCGTGCCGTTGATCTTCCCGGTCGAGTCGATCCCGAGACCGTTGTCCACCGTCTGGAACTGCCCGGCGGCGTCGTAGTGCTCGAAGCCAAAGCCGAAGCCATTGAGGTTTGCGTGGCAGCCCTGGCACACCGCTGGCTTCGTGCGGGTCTCGAAGAGCATGCGGTTGGTCTGCGGACCGTCGCCGGGCTGCGGCTTGGGCTGCGAGAGGTCGACCCCGGGTGGCGGCGAGATGGGCAGCTGACACAGGAGCCGGAGCTCGAGCCAGTTCCCGCGCACGGGCGGTGACGTGGCGCCTCGGTGCGAATAGCCCGCGAGGAACGCGGCGCGCGTGAGCAGGCCTGCGCGCTCGTTCTGGGGGAGCGTCACCTCGGTCCATTGCGACGGATCGGGGAGCGGGTTGATGCGGTAGACGCGCGCGGCGTCGCCGTTGACCCATGCGCGGCGGCTGGTGAAGAGATCGCCGAACGTGCCGCCTTGTGAGAGCGTGTTCTCGATGAAGAGCTGCGTCTCCGTCATCACCGCGGCCTGCGTGGCAGTGGTCCAGCCTAGATCGACCGCGGGCGTGCGCACCGCGTGCTCGTCCAGAAGGACGCGGTCCAGGCCGAGCCACTGCCGATGAAAGCTGTAGAGGACGCGACGCGCGCGCGGGTCGGCGAGCAAGCGCGTGGCCTGTGCGCGTACGTCCGACTCGGTGGTGAGCTGGCCGTTCTTCGCGGCGTCCAGCAGCGCGTCGTCGGGGGTGCTCCGCCACAGGAAGAACGACAGGCGGCTTGCCATCGCGAATGGATCGAGCGGAATCGTGCGGCCGTTCGCCGCGTCCGGAGGCGCGGGCTCCGGCCTGTAGATGAACTGCGGAGACTGCAGCATGGCGGAGAGCGTGAGCTCCGTCGCGCCCTCGAAATCCACGGCGACCTGCCATCCGTGGAACCGCGCGGTGAAGCGATCGCGCTCGTCGTTGGTGAGCGGCCGCCTGAACACGCGGCTGCCGACCTTCTCCACGAACGTACGGGCGCATGCATCGGCCAGTGCGGGCGTGGACCAGTCGCGGCACCCCAGCAGCGCGGGCAGCCCGATCGCGTCGCCCACGAGCGCGTGCGCGTATGCCCCAGCGATCGCCTCGTAGCGCGAGATGCGCACGTCGGATGGCTGCTGTGCCTCTGCTGCGTTGTCGAATCCAGCGACCGTCGCGTCCGCGGGAAGCGTGGGCAGCGTGAGCTTCACGCCCGGAAATAGATCGGAGAGCGCGTTGAGATACTCCTCGTTCGTCAGACGACGGAGCGGCGCTGGCCCCACGCTCGCGCTCTGCATGCTCGCGTCGGGCGAGTAGTCCGCGTAGCACCCCGCCACCACGGCGGCGGCCAGAGTGAGCGTCAGTGCAGCGAGCCGTGCGCGCATTCCTCCTTCACGGTAGCACGGTCTTTCCCGGGAGATTTGCTGACGGATCGGCGACGTAGCCCTCCCAGCCAGCGAGTCCCGCGACGAGCCACGGCCAGTCGCGACGAAGGGAGAACGTCACCTCTTCGTAGAAGCCGTGGCCTTGCTCGCTCGCCAGGTTGAGGCGCACGTCGATCCCCGCGCGCGCGATCCGGGGCACCGCCTCGCGGTACGTGGTGGTGCACGAGCCGCGCGTGGTGCAGACGAGCAGCAGGCGCTTCACGTGATGTGCCTTCAGCATGGCAGGGAAGCCCTTGTCGCCCACGGAGTCGTACGAGCCCTCCACCAGCACGAGCGCCTCTGGCGACACGAGCCCGCCCTGCACGAGCGTGAGCGCCATCATGGTCCCGGCGGAGAACCCTGCGACGACCATGGGACCGTCCGCGACGTAGCCCGCGAACGTGCGATTCACCTCCGCGCGCGCGCCGTCGATCTGCGACATCACGTTCTTCGGAGTGTCCCAGTAGGTGCGCGAGGGTCCGCCGTGAGGGCAGATGATGAACGGATACGCGTTCGTGACGCCGCGCCATTCGCCGCACGACCACTCCGCGCGATCGCCGCCGCCGTGGAGCCCGAGCATGATCGGGCGCGGGTTTGTCGCATTGTTCGGGACGGAGAGCTTTGCGACCTCGTCACGCGGCGCCGAGATCGCCTCGAGCCACTCGTGATTCGCGAGAGGTGCGAGCGCTGCTGCCACATCCGGGGCGGGCTTTGCGGACCTGGGCTCGGGGCCCGGCTCGGGCCGGATGTTCGCTGTGCTCGTGGCGCCGCCATCCGTGCGCGCAGAAGCACCGAGCGCGCTGGGATCAGACGCGCATGCAAGGAGAGAGAGCAGAGGAAGCGCGAACCAAACCTTCTTCATGCTCCTTTCGTCTGACGAGCAGACGAAAGTGTGACGCGCCGGAACCGATCGCCGACCAATATCGCCGGCGCAACGGCGCCTACATCATTGCGTCGCGCCGCAAAACTTGGCCGCGCCGCAGCCCTGGAAGCATTTGAACTTGGCGCCAAGGCTGGCGCAGCTGGTGTCGTCCGTGCAGGGCGTGGAGCACGCCTTGCCGCTCTCGGTGCAGCCGCCGTCCGTGAAAGTTGCAAATCCAAGGCACTGCAGGCCGCCGTTGCACTGAGCATCCGTGGTGCAGGCCGTGCTTGCAGCGCCGGAAGACGGGGACGAACAGGCAACAACGACGACCGCGACCAGAACCACCGCGAGGACGGAACGAATCATCGCCAGATCGGTAGCATGCACTGATCCCTCGAACAAGCAGCCGGGGAGGATGTCAGTACGCGTGTGTGCCGTAGACGGGGTCGGTCTTCCCGAAGGTGAGCGTCACGTCGTAGTTGGAGACCACGTTCGGGTAGCTCGTGACCGTGGCGCTCGCGTCGGGCCAGCGGACCTCGATCTTGTCGATCGCGCAGGCGGAGCCAAGACCGAAGGTGAGGACGAAGTCGTTCTGCACGTTGCCGTGACCGTACCCGCCGCTCACGTACTGCGTCTGCGTGCGCCCGCCCGCCGTGACGCGGACGACTGCGCCCACCGCGGAGCGATTCACGCCGGTTCCGGCCCCGCCGTCCAGGTGCACGCGCACGAGGTTTTGATCCTGGCCCACGTTGTTCAGGAACACGAGCGGCTGCGCGGTGGCGGTGGTCTGTGACGTCACGAGATCCAGATCGCCGTCGCCGTCGATGTCGATGAAGACCGGGATGGTGAGATTGCGGATGCTGCCCGTGACGATGCCGGCGGCGCTGTCGTTGCGCTCGAACGTGCCGTCTGTCTTCTGGTGGAAGAGCGCGCTGGTGTCGGTGGTGCCGTATGCGCCGGTCTCCGTGAGCAGGATGTCCTTCCTGCCGTCCAGGTCGATGTCGACCATGACGGACATGGAGTCGCCGTCGTTCCAGTAGAAGCCGCTGTGCTTGCGCAAGAGACCGGTCTTGTCGTTGCCGGGGCGCGTGAATTTCTGACCGGGGCCGGGGTTGAGCGCGAGCTCGCTCGGGTCCGCGGAAGAGCCCACGTCGCCGTGGACGATCGTCGCGGTCAGGATGTCCATGTCGCCGTCGTCGTCGATGTCGCCGCACGCGATGGTGAAGTTGTTGCCGCCAAGGCTCCACGATTGATCGGTGACGCCCGGCTGCCAGCCGCGGAAGTACGGGCCGCTGCCGGCACCGAACGCATCGGTGCACGTGACACCGGGCGCGGGCGGCATGGGCGTGCACAGCGTGTCCGTGGGATTTGCCGCGCAAAAACAGCGGAACGATTGATCGTCGGAGTAGTCCTGGCGATCGTCGTGGTCGATGCCGAGCGCGTGGCCGACCTCCACGAAGTGGCCGTTGTCGTTGCGCCAGACCTGGTTCTCTTCGCGGCCGTAAGAGGCAAGGATCATGTCGTCGTCGCCGTCACCGTCCAGATCGCACGCGGTGTTGCCAAAGACGTGACGGTACTGCTTGCCGCTAGCCAGGGGGCCGTCCTTCGCGGGCAGACCGACGGACACGGACACGTCGTTGAACGTGCCGTCGCCGTTGCCGCGAAAGAGCTTCGGGGGAACGTTGGTGTCGAGCGGGTTGTAGGGCCAGTGCGCGACGGTCGAGGGCCAGAAATCCAGGAACCCGTCGCGGTCGTAGTCGAAGAGCACCGAGCCGGGCACCCACATGACGGCCTTGCCCAGATCGCTCGGCGGCGCGAGCGTGAAGTGCGCCTTGCCGTCGTTGAGGAATGCATCGCACGCGTCCTCGGGCTTGCTCGTGGGGTTGACCTCGTCGGTGGGGCAGAGGACCACGTCCACGTCGCCGTCGTCGTCCAGGTCGCCCATGTCGGCCAGGCCGAAGCCGCGATTGCCGGCGCCGTCGCGGGTGTCGAGCAACCCGGACCCTGCGAGCGCGTCCACGAAGACTCGCTTCGTCGGATCGATCGGGTCGGGTCGGTTCATGTAGAGGAAGCGGACCTGCTTGCCCTTCCAGGTGGCGTCGGTGGCGGTGCGGTGCGAGGTGACGGCCTCCGTGAAGACGTCGGCAAAACCATCACCGTCGAGGTCCGCTGCGGAGAGCGCCGAAGCGACGGGCGTGACGGCGCCTTGCGGACCCAGCCCGTAGGCAGCGGTGACGTCCGAGAACCAGCGCGCGGACGCAGGCCCTGGCGTCTTGCACACGGCGGCCGGCGGCGGAGGAGCGGTGGGCGCGGCGGGGCCGGAGCTCTTGCTGCTGCATGCGGCGACGATACCGACGAGGGCAAGGAGACCGCAGGTGGAAGCTAGAACGGGGAAACGCACGACCTCGCCTCTATCTCCTGGGTGCCGGGTCGTCCACCATCTTCCCCATGATATCCGAGCGTATCCGCCTGGCGAGCGCGGGGCGGTGGCGATAGCATTTCATCAATGGTCTCGGATGTTGGCCTGGCCGCGGCCGTCGATCGCGTGATCGAAGGGGCGCTGGGCGTGGTGGCGGGCGAGCGCATGCTCATCGTCCACGATGCAGCGCACGACCAGATCGCCGAGCTCTGCGCCGCTGCCTCGCGCGTGCTCCGCGCCGAGCCCGTGATGTTTCGCCTGGAGGACTTTGGTCCGCGACCGCACACGCACCTGCCCCACGAGATCGTGTCGGCGCTCGGGGACGCGCAGGCCAGCCTCCTCGCGGTGGATTTCCACAAGGGTGAGCTCGCGATGCGCACGGAGATGATCGATCGCGCGGCGGCGGCGCAGCTGCGGCATGGACACATGGTAGGCGTCCAGCGCGCGTCCATCATCGCTGGGTTCTCCGTGCATCCAAAGCGCATCGCCGAGAAGGCGCGCGCGCTGCTGGTTCGCTTCGGACCCACCTCGCGCATCACGGTGAAGAGCAAGAGCGGTACGGACCTCACGGCCACGCTGTCGCCGAGGTGCAAGTGGATGGACTTCGGCGCGCTGGTGCTGCGCGGCAAACGAGTGAACCTGCCAGGCGGCGAGATCGTCACGAGCCCGGAGGACGTGAGCGGCGTCTATGTGGCAGAGGGAACGCTGGGCGACGCGGACGGCATCTGGCGCAAGCGACTGCGCGATACGCCCGTGACGCTGCGGATCGCAAGCTCGCGCATCCAGTCCGTGGAGTGCGCGCGCGATCCGACGCTGGCGCGAATGATCACGGAGCGCCTTGGGACCGTGGGCAACCTCGATCGCGTGGGCCTCCTGGGATTTGGCGTGAACCTGGGACTCTCGGAGCCGCTGGGCGACGTGTTCTCGGACCAGAAGGTGCCAGGCGTGCATCTGTCCCTGGGCGAGACGTTCCCCGCCGCGACCGGCGCGTCGTGGACCTCGAAGAGCTGGGTGGCGCTCACGGCAACGAACTCGCCAGGGCAGGACGTGGACATCGACAGCACCGCGGTGATGCGAAGCGGGCGCTACCTTCTTTGACTACATCGCCCCTTTCTCTGCGCAGATACAACAGCACGGGAAGAGGCACGGGAAGAGGCACGGGAAGAGGCACGCGCGTCAGACTAAAGATGACGTGGCGGCGGGCCGTGGTATCTTTGACAGTTGGCTCTGTCCGCTCTCGCGCCGATGACGACCTCCTTCTCCACCAAGCGTCTTCTCTGCCTGTGCCTCGCCGTGACGGCGCTGGTGGCGCCGCTTCGTGCGCACGCGCGCCCGCCTGCCGCGAACGCGACGCGCTTCTTCTCCACGGAGTTCGAGTTCGAGCATCGCCGCTACATGTTCTCGCGCGAGGCGCCGGGATCGATCGCGCACGTGGCGGGCGGACAGCCTGGAGAGTCCCTGCCGCTCGTGGTGTTCCTGCACGGCATGAACGCAGACCGTGACGTGCATCTGTGGATGGGTGGAGGACCGGGCAATCTTCGCGAGCACGTGGACGCCTGGGTGCGCGCGGGGGATGTCGCACCGCTGATTCTGGCCGCGCCCACGCACACGCGCTACGCGTTGGCTGCGAACCTCATGTGGCCCGACTTTGATCTGTCGGAGTTCATCACGGCCACGGAGACCGCGCTGGGCGGGCGCGCGCACGTCGACACGAGCCGCGTGATCGTCGTTGGCCACAGCGGCGCGGGCTGCAATCCACGCGGAGGCATCTTTTCTCCGGAGCTGCTCAAGCACCCGGACCGCGTCTCGGCCGTTGTCGCGATCGACAGCTGCGTGGATGGCGACGTGACACCAACGTTCCAGGCCCTCGCACGCGGGACCCGCGTCCTCTACTTCTGGCAGCCCGCATGGTCGAGACCTGTCGACGATCTCGCCAAGATTTGCGATGCTCCCGGCGCTTCATGCAGCGTGCAAGAAATCTCGGGGCTCCACGGCAACCCGCACAACACGGTGCTACCGGCGGCGCTCGGGCGCGCGCTCGTGGAGCTCTTGCCGGCGCGTCGCTCCTCGCGCTGAGCGCGCTCACGTTCGCCGCGTGTGGAGAGAAGACCACGAACAACGCCCCCGACGCGCGCGCAGCCGTCGATGCGGCCGCTCCGAAGCCGAGCGATGCTTCCACGGACGCCACACCCGAGGCGAGCACCAGCGCAGCGAGCGTGATGTCGAAGGCGCCGTTCGGCACACTGAAGTCGTACGACAAGAACGTGTGCAAGGCCCTCCTGGGCGGCGGAAAACACCGCATCGCGGAGCGCGACCTCCGCTCCTACTTCGTAGATGGCGACGATCTGCTCGCGCTCGTGAACCGCTCACCCATGGGCATGCTTCCGCCTGACTACGCGCCCGCGGATCTGGTGGATCTCCACACCCAGAAGCCCGTCGCTGAGAGCAAGGACTGCGATCGCTTCCAGTGCCTGCGCAAGGACGCGTCCGCCGCCCTTGCGGACATGATGGCGGAGATGGCCAAGCAGGGATTCCCCGGTCACATCGAATCCGCGTATCGGTCCTATTTTTCCCAGTGCGGCACGTTCCTTCGCTGGGTCGAGAAGTCCGACGGCAACTTCTGCGAGGCCGCGGAGCAGAGCGCGCTCCCAGGCCACAGCCAGCACCAGCTAGGCACCACGGTGGATCTCTTCACGGAGGAGTGGAACAAAGATCCGCGCGGCGTCTTCCGCGAGGGCTTCGGCTGCACGGACGCGGGCCAGTGGCTCCAGAAGCACGGGTTCGAGTACGGGTTCGTGATGCCCTACCCAATTCACCCCGACGATCGCCACCCGAAGCAGAAGTGCGTCGTACGCTGGGACATCAACGTGCCCATCAATCCGATGACGGGCTACCGCTTCGAGCACTGGCACTATCGCTTTGTCGGCAAGGAGAACGCGGCCGCGTACACGGAGGCCGTCGCAAAGAGCAATCCCGACGCGCCCGACGCGCCCACGCTGGAGCAATGGCTGCGAAGGAAGCGCGGCCTCACGCCAGACGCAGAGCTCCCCGTGTGTGATGGCTGCGAGTGCGGCGCGTGCTCCACGCTCGCGGACGACGGCCCGTGCAAGGCAGACTCCCTGAAGCTGGACGAGCAAGGCATGCCCAAGGTCGCGGCCTCCGCGCCCGAGCTCAAGAAGGCGGTCCTGAAGAAGGGCAAGCACGGCACCATGCAGGTGCTCGTGACCGTGGCGGTGCCCGACAGCGCGCTCACACAGCCGCCGGTCACCACGGCGAAAGATGCACTCTACACGGAAGGCAGCGACATCACGAAGCTCGTCCCCTACCCCGCGACCGCACCGCACCACTACGAGGCACTGCCCGGGGCCTACCGCATTGGCGTGCGAGGCGAAGGCTCACCGCCGAACAGCTACCCGTACCAGGCATCGCTGGCCGGCCCCAAATTGGCTGCAGTATACAACCGCGCCAACCTGCTGCTGCCAGCGCAACCCGGGACGCACGTGCACACGATCGTCGTCCCGAGCGCGCTAGGGGACAACCTCGAGATCGCGCTCATCCAGGACAACAAGGTCGTGGCAAAGGTGAACGCGGAGTAGCTCGTTTCGTCCTACACTCCGTGTCATGGGCCTTCGTCCTCTCTTCGTCGCGGTTCTGGGTGCGGTTGTCGTGGTCGCCTGCAGCTCGTCGTCATCCAGCGTGAACGGCGCCAGCGACGGCGGCGTCCCGAGCGATGATGGCGGAGGCGCGAGCGCGGACGCCGCTGGTGGGGGCGAAGGCGGCGGTGGCGGGGCGGACAGCGGGATCAAGGCGCGCGTGATCTTGAAGAGCGCGCTTGCGGCGTGTGCGAGTGCTGGCGCCGGTCTGGCGATAGGCGACTTCACGACCATGCCAAAACGTGCGGTTGATGACGGCGCGACAGAGAACGGACACCCCGTCTCCGCCACGTGCACGGTAGCGGCGGGTTCAGGCGTCGGCCCCTTTCTGGTGTCCGCGACCATCACGCTCGGTGGCGTGGGTACGCTCACCCTGAGCTCCGGAGTCGACATGAACGGAGCCAGCAGTGCAGCCAAGATCTCGCTCGCCGAAGACGCCGGTGGGACCTGGAGCGGGATGACGTGCACGCTGGACCCGACCGTCGATCTACAAGCCGGTGTCGCCATCGGCCGCTACTGGGCCGGGTTCAAGTGCACGCAAGCGACCAATGCTGCGGGGCCCGCGTGCGATATCCAGGGCGAGTTGCGGATCGAGAACTGCGCTCAGAACTGAGGCGGACGCGCGCTCAGTGGGGGTTGCAGCTCTGGTTCGCGTTGAACTCGATCGACTTCGCCACGTTGTTCGTCTTGTTCGCTTCCGGGATCTTGTTGTCGAAGTTGATGACCGCTTCCAGGAAGTCCGCGCCCGCGCCGTTGAAGCCCATCGTGAACGTCTTGCTGCCGCCCTTCGGGATGGCGTCCAGGAAGACCTCCAGGCCGATCACCATCTGACCGGGGCACTTCATCGACTTCAGCATCAGGTTTGCGCGCGGAGCGTCCACCCACGGGTTTGCGTTCGCGACCTCCATGGTGACACTTGCGTGGTTGGCGCTCGCCCACGCCAGGTTCTTCACCACGTAGTCGGGCTCTCCCGGATTGAAGGAAGCCGTGCACGAGTAACCATTCGTCTGGCCCGGATCGATGACGTCGACGGACGCGCCAGGCGCGAGCGGGGCAGCGAGCGTGACGTTGCCGGACTCCTTGGTGCTCGTGTTCCAGTGAATGACGGTGCCCTTCGGGATCGGGTACGCGGTCGTGTTCTTGATCTGGTGATTGTGGTGCTTCACGTCCGAAGCGCCAGCGCCCTGACACGCGAGCGCGATGTTCGCGGGAGCCAGGCTGCCCATACTGCCAGCCACCGTCGGGCTCAACGCGGGCGCCACCGGGTTCTGCTGCTCTGCAATCGCCGAAGTCGACACCACGGCAAGGCCCACCACCACGAACACACCCAGCGCCGATCTCATGCTCTTCATGTCCAATCCTCCATCCGTTGTTTCGAGGGCAGACGGTCGTCTAGCGCGATCGAATCAACGCGAAAAATGGCTCATGAATGCATCATGCTCTCCTCAGCCTCGACCCTGCGCGGCCCCTATTCTCCGTCCCAGTAGTCGAGCTGCGGGCCGAGCCGCCCGCGAAAATTCATGGTCCGCTTGTCTGCGGACTCTCCTGGCGCACTGCCCACGTAGACGGCCACCTTGTTCGAGTCGGGATACTCGACGACCTCCGTCGGTAGCATCGTGCTGATCGCGAGGTAGCGCAGCTCACCGTCGCCCGTGTTCACCAGCTGGTGCGCGGTGTCCTTGCCACCGGCAGGCGCGGCGATCACGTCGCCCTCACGCACCGGATACTCCGCGTCGCCGAACCGGAGCATGCCGCTGCCCCGCAGGATGACGAACATTTCCTCGTTCACGTGGTGGCAATGGAAGGGATACGCGCGCTTCCCCTTGGGCACGACGAGCAGCGAGCAACCAAGCTGCTTCGCACCAATCAACGCCGCCACCGAGCCGTCCGCGACCTCGAATTTCTCGCCGTTCGCGTACTTCTCACACTTCACGTCGGCCAGGTTCGCAATTGGTTTCATGGGGACCATATTACCAACCCGTTGTAACCTTCGGGCTCGGAGTACGGATGGTCGCCGGAAGCCAAGAATCAGAGCGCGACAGACAGGCAGAGGCCACGCCCTGCTGGAATCTCGTGCTCGTTCATGGCACCGCGGCGCTCCTTGGCACGCGCTGGCCGTTCCAGGACGGGTTCCTCCTGGGACGCTCGAACACCACGCTCCCGCGTGACTTCACCGAGGACCGCAAGCTCTCCCGCGAGCATGCGCGCTTCGTCGTCACGGAGGGCACGCCGTTCGTCACCGACCTTGGCAGCCGCAATGGCACCACCGTCAACGAGGCCACCATCACCGGCAAGACGAAGCTCGCCGAGCGCGATCTGGTCCAGGTCGGCAAGCACCTCTTCGTGGTCGAGTCGCACACGCCGAAGGGAGCCGCGGCCGAGAGCACCGGACACTCGTCCTTCGCGTCGCGCCTGCTTGCGGAGACCGCCGCCGCACGCAGCGCGAATGAAGGGCTGCTCCTGGTGGGCGAGGGAGGGACTGGAAAGTCGTACTTCGCGCGCACGTTTCACAAGCTGTGCGGTGCCACTGGCGCCTATGCCACGCTGTCGCTCAGTCGCCTGGGCGACGTTGGCCTTCGCGCGCGGCTCATCGGCGCGCCTGGCCAGCCGGGACTCTTCGAGCGGACGGAGAACGGAACGCTGCTGCTCGAACAATGGGACAGCACGGACAAGGACGCAGAGGACTTCCTGTTGTCTGTGCTCCGCAACAAGAGCTACGAGTCGCACGACGGCTCGCGGGTGGCCCTGCGCTCGCGCATCGTGATCAGCGTGGACGTGCCCGACGACGAGGACAACCCGTTCGCCAAGCAGAAGCAGAACGACGCCATTGTCCTCGCGTTCGCGCCGTGGGTCCTCCGCTTCACGCCGCTGCGTGAGCGCCCTGCGGATGCCATCCTGCTCGCGAACCGCTATTTGCATGCGCTCGACGAGGACGCGGAGTGCGCCGATGGCCTGGTGATGCGCATCGCGCGCGACCCGTGGACCGGCAACATCGACGAGCTGCTCCGCAACATGGAGCGCGCCTACCTGGACGAGGCGGAGCGTGACGCGCGCCCCATCGTGCTCTCGCATTTCCTCCCGGACGAAGAGCCACCCGTTCCTTCCAGCCCCACGCCGAAGGGCACCCGTGTGGCGAGCGATGGCTCGTGGTTCTCCACCGCGCTCACCGGTCGCGTCGAGCTCGACATGCACCCGGAGCTCGTGGCGCTCCTGACTGCGCTCGCGAACGAGTCCATCTCCACCAAGAAGCACCTGGACTGGAAGGCGCTCTTCGAGAGGGCATGGCCCGGTGAGCCGCCGCAGCCGCGCGCCGGCGCGAGCCGCGTGTTCGTTGCGATCTCCGCCTTGCGCAAGCTCGGCCTCGATCGCGCGCTGGTCCGCCATGTGGACGGCTACTCGCTCGACGCGGCCGTCCAGGTTTGCGTGTATCTTACAGGTTCCGCCTAGCGCCAGCGCTTCGCACGAGAAGTCATCGGCGAAAAGCAGCGGCCTTCTAGCCGCGGTGTTCGATCTCGGGTGGCAGGCGGAAGAAGGCGTTGCGCTCGGGATCGTTGTAGGACGTGTAGTCCGGCGTCCACGGGATCACCTTGGTTCCATCGGGTCCGTGCTCGATGGTCACGGCCATGGGCGTGACCTCGTGGTAGCTCGAGTCCGTGGGCAGATCGAGGTTCGACGTTCCGCCGGCGGAGAACAGCGTGAAGAGCTGCGCCTGATCGTCGTCGTATGTCTTGGCGAAGCCGCCAGTGACCTTCTCGTGGCCGCGGAACATCATGCGCGCGCCGATGCGCTGCATGAACGCGCGGAACTGCATGCGGCCGAACGCAAAGCGTGACGCCTTGTCCTGCAGGTCCGCCGGGATCACATCCGCGGTGGACGGGTCGCTCCACATCATCTGGAAGCGGATGTCCGGATCGTTCAGGCTCGCAAGGTCCGTGAAGCGCTCCTTCAGGAGCCGGTCCTTCGCGATGCCGCCGTGCACGAACATGATGTCGTCGAAGAACAGCACGTTGGGAAGCGCGTCGAAGAGATCGCGATACTTGCGGAATACATCGATCGACAGGTGCGGTTTCAACGAGTTGATGGCCTCGGCCGGCTTCACGCCGCCGTACATGTTGCCCTGGTACTCGATGTAATACTCGTGGTTGCCTCGCAGGACGACGACGTGGTCCGGCGCGGTCACGAAGAGCTGCAGCACGGTACGCAACACGCCGTTCAGGCTGAAGAGCCCGCGATCGATGTAGTCGCCCAGGAGCACCAGGAGCGGGTACGGGTTGTTCTTCGGGTCCGCGCGGTAGCGGTCCACCTTTTCGAAGAACTTGGATTGCATGAGCGTTGCCTTGAGGACGCTGTAGCAGCCGTGCAGATCGCCAAGGACGATGAGCTCGTGGCTCTGGTTTTCCGCGGGCATGCGGACGTAGATGTGCCCGTCCAGGAACGGCTCGGTGCCCGCGAGCTCGGAGAGCATCTTCTTGCCCGTGAGCCGGCCGCGGCCCTTTGCCTTCTGCTGCTCGAGCAGGGCGATCGAGCGATCGATGAGGTCCAGGTCCTGGTTCACCTGGGCCTTGATCAGCTCCGGGTCGCGCGAGAAATGCTTCTCGTGGGGCTTGAAGAACGGGTGGTCGGAGTAGGACGCGGGCAGCTCGCGGTGCTCGACGTGGACCTTGCGACCGTAGGTGTCGTCCTCGAGGATCTCGATCCCGTAGTCCGACTCCAGGAGCGACGCGAGCTCTGCGCGGAACTGCACCTCCGCCGGGTGCGCGACGCCATCTGCCATCAAGAGCTCGTCGATCAGACCCATGAGGGCCTCCTGACCGGGCTTTTCGAAGCTCTGGAAGATCTCGAAGCAGCGCACCTTCAAGCGCGCATGCACGAAGGCTGTGGGGTCCTCGTCGTTGGTGACAGACTCCGTGAAGAGCTCCTTCACGTTCTCGTTGATGCCGTCGAAGACCTCGAGGAAGTGCTTGGTGAACTTGGAGATGATCTCTGCCTTCACGGCGGCGTCCATGCTGCCCATGGACGTGTCCGCGCGATGGCGAACGAGCTTGCCGATGTAGTCGCGAACGAACGCCTTCTCCTTGTCGTCGAAGTCGCCATCGATGTACCCGAACGTCGTCAGGTAAAAGATGATCGCGTGCATTTCTTGCTCTGCACGCTTCGGGTCGTCACTGAACGTCAGCATTGGCTCAGCAGGATACAGGTTCCGACGGACGACGCCAGTGCGCTTGGGGCGCGCGGCCTACGCCTTCTTCGCTGGCATCTTCTCTGGCATCTTCTCCGGAACCTGGCTCATCGCGCGCTCCGCCATCGCCGTGATGGTGAGGCTCGGGTTCACGCCCAGGTTGGCCGGGATGATGGAGCCATCGATGACATAGAAGTTCTCGTAGCCGAAGACCCTGCCGCCGGGATCCACGACGCCGTCTTCCTTCGTGAGGCCGATGGGGCAGCCACCCAGCACGTGCGCCGTGGTGGCCTTGTTCATGACGACCTCGATGAGGCCGCTCTGCGGAATGCCATCCATCTTCTCCGCCATGCGGCGCGCGACCTCGTTCGCCATGGGCAGGTACACGGGGACCTTGGGGCCGCCGCCTGCCTCCGTGTCCAGGCGCCGCTTCCACGGCCAGAACCAGCGACGGCGCATCACGTAACGAAGATGGCTGTCGATGGGCTGCATCACCAGCAAGATGGCGCTCTTCTTCGCCCAGCCGAACGGCACCGACGTACGAAGGAACTGCAGCGGCTTCGTGATGACATTGCCGAGCCACCGCATCCACCGCGGCCACGGCGGACCGTCACCCGTGAGCAACGTGGAGAGCGACGCCATGGCGTCGGAGCCCATTGGATAGCGGACGATCTCGACGTGCGTCTTGTCGTCCACGTACACGCCGCTCGTGATGGCGATGCCCTTCGAGTAGTCGACGTCCTTCTTCCGCGAGCGCACGCTCAGGATCGCCTCGCTGTTGGTGCGCAGATAGCGACCCAGCTCCGGCGAAAGATCGGGAAGGCTGCCCTTCTCCTTGCACTTCATGAGCAGCTCCACGCTGCCGTAGCTGCCTGCGGATATGACCACGCCACGCGCGCGCAGCTTCGCGGGCTCGTTCCAGTAGCCCGTGGACTTCACCACCGTGAGCTCGTAGCCGCCGGGCTTGCCGTCTTTTTCGGGGAGAGGAACAACGTCCAGGACGCGGATCTCCGGGACGATCTTCGCGCCGCCTTTCTCTGCAAGATACAAGTAATTCCGATCGAGCGTGTTCTTGGCGCCCACGCGGCAGCCGACCATGCAGCCGCCGCACAGCGTGCAGCCAGTGCGTTCGGGGCCCTTGCCGTCGAAGTAGGGATCGGGGACGGTCTTCCCCGCTTCGCCGAAGTAGACGCCGACGGTGGCGCGGTGGAAGGTGTCGCCGCGGCCCATGTCCTCTGCCACGGACTTCAGCATGCGATCGGTCTCGACGATCACCGCGCTGGGCACCGCGCCCAGCATCTTCATCGCCATCTCGTAGTGCGGAATGAGCTCCTTCTGCCAGTCCATGCCGACCCAGCGCGGATCCTTCCACGCCTCGGCCGGCGGAATGAGCAACGTGTTCGCATAGACCAGGCTTCCGCCGCCCACGCCAGCGCCATGCAGGAAGAACGCGTCCTTCACCAGCGTCATCTGCAAGATGCCATGCATGCCCAGAGCGGGTGCCCAGAGCGCCTTCCGCATGTTCCAGTTGGTCTTGGGGAAGTCCTCCTTGTTCCAGCGCTTGCCTTGCTCGAGTACGGCGACCTTGTAGCCCTTCTCCGTCAGTCGCAGCGCGGACACGCTCCCGCCGAAGCCGGAGCCCACGATGATGAAGTCGAACTCGATGTCGTCGTCAGACACTGTCTACCGAGCATAGGATCTCGTGCGGTCCGCGTCGATGCCCGTCAGAAAGGCCCTTGGGCGAGGCGGCCCAGCGGTCGTATCATCCGTGTATGGTGCAATCGAAGCGACTTGCCCTGGTCCTTGCTGGCGGCGCCGCGCGCGGGGCCTACGAGGTGGGCGTCGTCGACTACATCGCGCGTGAGGTGTCGAAGGCCGTCGGGCGCGAGGTGCGCTTCGACATCCTGTGCGGCACGAGCGTGGGCGCGCTGAACGCGTGCGGCCTTGCGGCGTACGCGCACGAGGGCAAGGATGCCGCGCGGCGCCTCATCGACATATGGACGAAGCTCCAGATCAGCGAGCTGGTGCAGACGGACATGCGCGGCATGCTCGGCTTCGGACGACGGCTCCTGGGTCGCGGAGGCGTGGCCACGGACGTTGCGTTGCGCGAGAGCGGCATCCTGGACGCCGCCGGGCTCGAGCGGCTCATCGAGCGCTCGGTCCCGTTCAAGAACATCACTGGCAACATCGATAGTGAGCACCTGCACGCGCTCACGGTGTCCACCACGCATGTCGCGAGCGGCAAGACCGTGGTGTACGTGCAGCGCAAGGGCCTCACCATCCCTCACTGGAGTCTGGACCCCACGATCATCCCGCGGCCCGTCGCGATCAACGCGCAGCATGCGCTCGCGTCCGCCGCGATCCCGATCCTGTTCCGCGCGGTGCGGCTCGGCAACGAGTACCACTGCGACGGCGGCCTGCGGCAGAACGTGCCGCTGTCTCCCGCGCGGCGGCTCGGCGCGGACAGCGTGATCGTGATCAACCCGCGCCACATCGACGACCAGGGCCTCTCGGGCTCGCCCGAGACGGAGGAGGATTTTCCGGGCCCGTTCTTCCTGCTGGGCAAGACACTCAACGCGCTCTTGCTCGATCGCATCGACACGGACCTTGCGCGCCTTGAGAGCATCAACCGCATCCTGGACGCAGGGACAAAGGCCTACGGCGCGGACTTCACGGTCGCGCTGAACGCGGCGCTCGGCAACGGCGCGGGCCGCGGGATGAAGAAGATGAACGCGATGCTCGTGCGCTCCACGGAGGACATTGGCAAGCTCGCCGCGGAGTTCGTGCAGAGCCCAGCCTTCGCGCGCGTGCAAGGCGTGACGGGGCGCGTACTGCGACACGTCGCCGACCTGGGCAACGCACGCAACGAGGCCGACCTGCTCTCCTATCTGCTCTTCGACGGCGAGTTTGCCGGACGCCTGATCGAGCTGGGTCGCAAGGACGCACGCGCGCGCCACGAGGAGCTATGTGCGTTCGTGGAGAGTCATCACGAGGCGAATGGTGCCACCGTCGGAAAAAGCTAGCACCAGCTGTCAGGATCCATTGTCTCAGGGGTGATACACACCACCCCACACAAACGCAGGGTTTTCCGGCGCAAAGGAGGGCTCGGATCGTTGGCAAGGTTCTCGCTTGGGAGGGCACATGACAACGCGGTCCCACCACCACAGTCCGCCGTCAACCTCGTTCGAGATCGACATCGACACGGACCTGGACACGGACCTGGATCTCGACGCGACCACCCCCGTCCGGTCGTTCGACGTCCGGGCGGCGTTCGACTTCGATCAGACCTTCGCCAATCCCGATCACCCGCTCATCACCGCCGAGCGCGACATCTGCCGTGAGCGCGAGCGGACGTCGTCTCCGCCGCCTCCGCCCGTCTTCGCCGCGCCTCCACCGTCGTACCGGCCTGCCCCTCCCCCGCCCTACCGACGGGCGTCCAGCCATTCCGCGCACCCCGAGTCGCAGGGCTCGCTTGCACCGACGGCGATGGAGCTTCCGCACAGCTACTTTGCATCGTTCCCCACACCGGCGAACGGCATCAAGGCGCCACCGCTCAGCATCGTGTCCACATCCACGATGCCGCGCATGGAGATCTTGGTCGAGCCGGCGCCCTTCCAGCGCGGCATGTCGGGCGCGAAGATCGCCCTGATGTTCGGCGCGCTCGCATTTGCCGCAGCGCTTGTCGCGTTCACTGCGGCCATGAGCGCGGACTCCGACGTGGCAGCGCGTCCGGTGAATGAATCCGTGCATCATGCAGCCATTCCGCAGGCAGAGACCACGTCGATCCCCATGGCCGCGGAGCCCGCGCGTACCGTGGCTCTCTCACCAGAGACCGCGCAGCTCTTCGCGCCCGCAGATCCGAACACGGACTGGCGTGCGCGGCTGCAGCAGGGCCAGGCAGCCAAGCCACGGTGAGCGAAATCAGAGGCAGGTGCGCGTCTTGAGGACGAGCGGGTCGAGCGGCTTCTGGTTGAAGTCGAACGCGTTCAACAGATCGTTCGCCTGCTTGTCCTGCGCCGCGGGATCAAGGTCGTGGAGGGTGCCCTTCGCGTGGAAGATCTTCTCGATGAAGGTGGCGATGCTCGCTTGCTCGCTGACCTCCTTGAAGACGAAGCCGGGCTTCGCGTAGGGCGAGATGATGATGAGCGGCAGGCGGAAGCCAAGGCCGTAGGGGTCCTTCGGATCGCAGCCGTACTGGCGCGGCGGCTTCACGTGGTCGTACCAGCCGCCGAAGTCGTCCATCGTGAAGATGATGGCCGTGTCCTTCCAGTACTTCGAGTTCATCAGGTTGTTGATGTGACTGACCGTCCAGTTCTCACCGGCGCAGACACCGCCCACGTTCGGGTGCTCCGACGAGAGATCCTGATCGACGAGCCACGTGACATCCGGCAGCGTGCCGTTCTTGATGTCGCTGTCGAAGGTCGACTCCATGACCACGTTCGACCAGAGCGGGCCGTTGCGGATCTTGTCGACGCCGTTGAACATGGACCACACCTGGTTGAAGACGTAGAAGTTCGAGCCGTAGAACTTCCATTTCGTGCCGGCGGGAAGGATGTCCGGGATCGCCGGGATGTCGAAGCACGGGAAGACCTGCTTGGTGGTGCACGTGGTCTGATCCTGCACGTCGACCACGGTGCCCTTGGCCTGGTCGCAGCCCCAGAACGGGTGCGTGTAGTCTACACCTGGATTTCCCGTGGCCCACCCCGACTGCGCGGCGAGCGTGAACATGTGCCCGGGGACGCTGGGCGAGAGCGCGTTCGCGAAGAAGTGATCGCCGAGGGCGAACTTGCGCGCGTACTGCCAGTAGTTCGGGATGTCGCTCTCCTGGTACTGCGCATACGCAAGGTCGTCGCCGTTCATGGTGGTGCCGGCGTTGTCGTCCCAACCATCCATGGCGCCGCCGTTGAGGTCCGCGATGCCGCATGAGTGCGCGTGGCACATGTCGCGGGGCGTGCGGTCGGGCGCGTGCGGAACGGGGATCATGCCGCGCGTCTTGGTCTTCGCGGTGGTCGTGCCTTCCGCGCCGGGGAACGAGCCGAAGTAGTTGTCGAACGTGTGGTTCTCTTTGACGATCACCACGACGTGCTTGATGGGATAGCTGGTGGTGTTGGTGGAGCCGTCGCTGCCTGCGTCGCCCTCGCTGCCGACATGCTGCGTGCCCGAGTCCGAGGTGGAGCCGCCGCCGGAGTCACCATTGCCCGCGCCTGCGTCGTCCGCCGAGTTGTCGATCGTGGAGTCACCGTTGCTGCCGCAAGCAGCGGAGGTCGCGATCGCGGCGGCGAAGAAGGCGAATGCACCGAAAGGAGCAAGGCGGCGTCGAAGCATGGGCTCATTCTGTAGATGCAGAACAAAGAGACCGCAAGCTCCACGAGCCGGGTTCACCAAAGGGGACGCAAAGGCGACGCCGCGGTGGATTCTATCGGGTGTGTGGATGTCAGCTCAGGCCGCGGAGCTTCTGGAGCAGGTCTTTGGCGGGCAGGTACTCGTTCACGCGCAAGAGCTCCTCGGCGAACTGCGGCGTGTAAACGACGACCGTCGGCGTGCCCTGGACCTTGAAGCGGCGCTGCGCCTGTCTGGCCTGTGAGCTGTCTTCGTCGGAGACGTCGACCCAGAGAGGGATGTAGTCGTCGTTCAGCGTCGCGCGGACAGCGGGATCCTTGAACGTGTACTCCTCGTACTCCGCCGACGCCTTGTCCCACGACGCGCCGACCATCACGAAAACCAGCCGTCGAGCCATCGGCGCGTGGTGTGTGAGCGCGTCCGCTTCATCGATCGAGCGCACCCACTGGATGGGCGGCGGACGCCGGAGCCGCGAGCATCCCATGGACGCAGCAGCCGCCGCGCCAAGAGAGAGAAACGCGCGCCGACCCACGCTCATGACGAGGTCTACGCGCGCGCGACCCGGCTTGTTCCCGGAGTCGACGAGGACGAGGACCACTTCGACTTCGACTTCGACCTCGACCTCGACCTCGACCTCGACCTCGACCTCGACCTCGACCTCGACCTCGACCTCGACCTCGACCTCGACCTCGACCTCGATGCGGAACTGTGGATCTCGCGATCCACATGGGAGGGCTTCGTCCCGCGTCTCTCTTTTCGTGAACACCTGAAAATCAGGCCGATTCGTGAGTATCTGGTGTGGGTACACATGCTGCATTGGAGGAGCTTGCCTCCTGGGGAGGAGGGCACACGGAACCATCCATGCGGAACATCACACTCGTGGCAGCGGCCTTCTTGGCCCTGACCCTTGCGGCCTCTGGCTGCGCGTCGTCCTCGGAGAATGTGTCGTCTGGCTCGCAGTCCGTGGTCGTTCACGGGAAGACGCTGCTCGTCTCGGACATCGACGACACCATCAGGCGGACGGACGTGCTCAGCAAGACGGCTGCGGTCTTCAATGGTCTGCAGTTCCACAACCCGTTCTCTGGAATGCGGCTCCTCTATACGAGCTGGCACAACGACAACACGGCGAACAAGAAGATCACGTATCTCAGCGCGTCGCCCGGCCCGCTTGTTCTCGCCGGTGAGCACTTCCTGGAGGAGTCCGACTTCCCTGGCGACACGAGCGAGATCAAGGAGTCCGTCGTGAGTGGCCGCAAGTTCTCGGAGAGCGCGGCCGACTTCAAGACGCGCAAGCTCCACGAGATGTACGACGCCGCCGTCGCGACGAACGCGGTCCCCGACACGGTGATCCTGATCGGCGACAACGGCGAGCAGGACATGATCGCGTACGGCAACTACGTCGACTACGTCGCGGAGAAGGGCGGCGACACGAGCCGCATCTACTCGTTCATCCATCACGCGTACGACACGCCGAAGGGCACCGAGATCGCCGCGCCGCATCGCGCGTGGGTGACGGCGGCGGACCTCGCGGCGCAGCTCTCGGAGCTGGGGCTCATCAACGATGGGACGCTGACCGAGGTGCTGTCGCAGGTCGCGATGGACGTGACGAACCAGCCAACCACCGTCATCCCCTCGTTCATGGGCTGCGCCCAGTGGAGCGCATGGCCCAAGCTGCCAGGAAAGCCCGCCACGGACGTCGCGGGCACGTATCAAACAGTGCAGAACGCGGTGAACGATCTCTGCGGGAACTGAGCTCGATCTCGACTCCGACCGAGCCACGCGCTACCTTGCGACGGGTACGCGCCCATAGCTCAGCTGGATAGAGCAACGGCCTTCTAAGCCGTCGGTCGACCGTTCGAATCGGTCTGGGCGTGCCGAGATCGTAGTCGTGTACATCATGCTCCTCGCGGGACGCGGGTGAACAGCGGGCACACTGTGAATCGGCGCTGGTTCACGGTGGTGGTCGCGGGGAGACGCCAGCCCGCGTATCCAGCAAAATTCGCGCGATGGCTGACCTGGTGCAGTTGCTGCAGCGGGCGCGGTCATGACCAGTCCGCGTTCTCGGGTGCCGGCCCTCATTGTCGTCGCACTTCTTGTTCGTTTGTTCACGGCTTGCAGCGCGACCGCCAAGCCCGGCGGGGCGTGCGAGGGCAGCTTTTTTCATGAGGTCGCATGCCCGGACGGATACAGCTGCGACGACACACAGAATTGGACCTGCACACCTTTGCAAAGCGGTGCACACGCCACGCCTTCCGACTCGACGTGGGCTGACGCCGGGACAAACGATGACCCGCCTGCTGTCTTGGACATGGACTCTGGACTGGAGGTGGACTCTGGCGACGTTCCGGCGGACGCGGCGGTGGAGTGAGAAGACTATGTGGAGCTGGCGACGGCATCGTCAGAACGTCACGGTCCGCTGCAAACGGAGTCGAGGCCGCGCGGACCGCAGGCGCTCTGGTTGCAGCTTCGCGACGCGCATGAGGAGTTGGCTGAGCAAAAGGCGCCATCGTTCAGCTTCGCTGCGCACTTGCCGGAGGCACCGTCGCAAAAGGCATTTGCCACGCATGCTTTGACGTCGTTTTGTTGGCATGAGCCGCCAACGGCCACGCTCGCAATGCACTTTTGCGTAGCGCCGCAGTAGCTGGTCGAGTCACAGCTGTAGCTGCCCACGCACGCGTCGCCAGGCACGTTGAGCTTCGCGCACTTCTGGCTCTTCACGTCGCAAAACAGGGCGTCCGCCTGCGCGCACGTGGACAGCTCGCCGGGCGGCGGCATGTTCGTGTCGAAGAAGTAGGCGAACGAATACGCCGTCGACGTCGTGCCGTCGGAATTGAGAACAATCGTGCCGGTGCAACTCTCGCCGAGCTTCGCGGGCGTTCGAATCTGACACCCGCTGATCGGTCCGTTGCTCTCGCAGACGCGCTCGCACACGGCGCTCGCCCCCGCTCGCCCCGCGCACTCACCGTCGCTCGTGCATGCACCCCCGGGAGAGACGGTGCCCTTGCTCGACGAGCTCGAGCAGGCCATCAAGCCGAGTAGCACCAGCAACGAAGCCACGAGCGACCGCAAGTTCATGTTCAAGTCCTCTTGGATTGGTCAGCGAAGCTTCCACACTAGCCCCTGCGTCTGTGCAGATCATTGCGGTGTGTGGTGGCACCGCCACATGTGCCCTTCCGCCGGACCTCCCGGCGTTCACGATGGACGTTGCGCCTGCCGCGACTTCTCTCGCGATTTCGTATTCCTCCGGATGGCACATCGCGTGCGATGTCCTGCCCATGAAGGACTGCCCATGAAGCTCAGCGCTTTGCTTGTGTCCTCGTTCGCAGTGGCTGCCGTCTATGGCGTCGCGCTCGATCAGTTCTCCGCCGGTGTCAGCGCGCTCTACGTGCCCGGACGTTTTCACATCGGTGGTGGCGCGGGCCTTTCGTACCTTGGGTTCCGTCGTGGAGAGGCTGGAAGCTACGTCGGCTCACTCGGCCTGGGCCTGCACGCCGCAGCGGGCGTGGACCTCGCGCAATGGGACGGACACGCCGTCGCGCTGGATCTCCACGCCGGCACGCTCTTCTTCGACGCGACCCTGGTCCCCGAAGGCAAGTTGCTACTCACGCTTCGCCTCTGAGGCGGCCCGAGAACTTCGAATCAGTCGGGGGGCGTGCCTCTGTTGATCCTGGCGCGTGCTACAACTCGTCGCGGTGGGGGTGAACATGACGACGATGAAGATGGTGATCCGCGCTCTCGGGTTCGAGGCCCTGGGCATGGAGAAACTGGCTGCGCACGTGGGCGAGGCCGACCCCGAGGCGCTCTTCGCGAAGCTCCACGAATACCCGACCCTGTTCAGCTTCGCGGCGAACGGCAGGGTGAGCCTCTTGCAGGGGCTTGCCCAGGACAAGGCGATCGCAAGGGCGATCGCTCTGGGGATCAACGTCGACGCAGCGCTCCTCAACTGAGAGTCGGGATGTTCTTCGGCGCGATCACCAACGGGTGACGTACGCGCTTACAGCGACTTCGATTCTGCCTTCCACGCTTGGACGACCTGAAGCGTCTCCGAGATGCGCTCGCCTTCAATCTGCGCAGGCAGCTCGCCGCTGATGCCGGCGACGATCACGGTGATGTTGTCGTCGCCGCCCTTCGCGAGCGCGAGCTTGACGAGCGCGTTGCACGCCTCGTCCAGCGTGGGAGCAATGAGGATGATTTCACGAATCTCATCGGGCGTCACATGGTTGGTGAGCCCGTCGGAGCAGAGGACAAGGCAGTCCTTCTGGCGGAGCTCCAGCCTGCCGATCGCGACCTGCACCTTGGGGGTCTGCCCCAGCGCCTGGAGGATCACGCTGCGAAACGGTGACGTCGCCGCGTTCTCTGGCTCGAGCAGTCCGCTATCGATCATGAACTGCACGTAGCTCTGATCCTTCGTCACCTGCGCG
>JBBRNJ010000047.1:0-69151 GCA_038230375.1 Polyangiales bacterium
ACTCGAGCGGCAGGAACGGCTCCTTGACCTCGGCGTGTCTGCGGACTCCGTCATTGGCGCGCGGCACCTTCGTTCCAGGTTGCTCAGCCGGCTCCGCCTCGGTCACGTCACGCTCGACGATGACGTGCTCGAAACGGTGGCCGTTCACAAGGCAACCCTCACGCACCTCGACCTGGACTCCACCATACCATTCGCGCCCAGCGACCTGCCGCCGATGCCAGCGCTTCAACAGCTCACCGTGCCCGCCTTCGAGGTGCACCGCTCCGCGTGGCTCGCATTCGCGATCAGCTTCAACGGACACGTCGCCTTCAACCGGTGATCACAGAACTCATGACGGATCGGGAATGGAGGTCCCACGGGAGGTTCCGCGCGCTGAAGCTGTGAGTCGCCCGACCGTTGCCGCGGGGGCATCCCAGCTGGCGAGAGTTTCGAACGACGGCTATGATCTGCTTGTGCTCCCTCGCCTCCGCGACAACGTTCAACGGTTGGTCGACGAGTACGTCGGAGCAGTCGGTTCCGCGGTGATCGTATCGCGCACTGGAGACGTCCTCTTCCGATCGGCGCACGATGATGCCGCGCGGGCACTCGCGCCCATTCTTCGCTGCGTGTCGCGCGCGCAGATGGTGGGGCTCGACCCCGAGGTGGTGTCCGTGCCAGTCGATAGGCTGTCCTGCGGGTACGCAACCGCAGTCGGCGATGAGTACGTGCTCCTTGTTGTGACCGATCTCGGAGTCGCACCAGCTGCGGCCATGGTGCGCGTCAAGAACGCCGCCCGTCTTCTGCGACGCGTGCTCCGTGCCGAAGGCGCCCCCTCGGATGGCGGGCCGAGCGGAGCGCCAGCGACGATCGCCGCCGCCTCGAAGCCGCGTCCGGTGTAGCCGTTCACCCTGTGATGCGCCTCTCGAACGCGAACGAAATCGCGGTGAACAGCGCGTCTATCGCCCCCGCGCAACTGATTCGTACCACGATGCACCTCTCTTCGAGGGGCATCGGGGTACGGCAAACGAGGCCTCTCCGGCGACGGAGGGGCTTTCGTGTTTCTGGGACCGGCTCGCCGTAGCGGGAGCTATCCGGGTAGCGGGCCCGGCGTCCGAGCGCGCCGGAAGTACCGTCGCGTATCAGGAACGCGGGGCCCGTCGACCGTTAGGGATTCGGCAGGCGATTCCGGGAGACCTACGCGGCGCTCGCGGGGAAGCCAGCGGCTAGCTCGGCCTCGATGATGGGATAGCCGTGGATCTCCACGAAGGTTCCGCACGCCCGACGAACGACGGTGCCGGATGCGTTCGTCCGGGTGCACTTTGGGCGGCTCCGCGGGTCGAGATGAACTTGAACGATTGCTGTCTCCGTTCTCGCGGATCCGCTGATGGCCGTGTCGACGTTCGCGGCGAAACGGCCGAACATCATGACCTGGCGCGCACCATTCACGTAGCCGCGTCCACCTGCGATGACCGCGTTCTCCAGCGCGTGGAAATTCACCCCGGCGTTGAACTTTGACGCGTCGCGATTCTTGCTGGTCGGAAGGTGCTTTTCCGTGACGCCGCCGGTCAGTGACCGGAATCGCGACCACGAGTGCGCGTTGGCTCCGTTCAGAAAGAGCAATGACTTCTCGGTGCGCCAACACAAAAGAGCGTCGCCGTCCTTGGCGCTCCAGAGAGCGCTCCGTGACGTGCGCTTGTAGAGCTCCGCGTAGCGGAGGCGCATGATGGCCTCCGATTCGAGCGCGATCTGGAGCTCTTTCGCGTCGTCGACAAACGCGACGAGGTCCGCCGGGTCGCAGGGAACCGTGTTGAGCCACGCCTTCAGCTCCTGGAAATCCTGTGCGGCCCGCGTCAGCTTTCGCAGCAGCCGATCAGCAACTTCCTCCGCAAGAGGACTCCGGGCTTGCTCGATGCTCTTCAGGCGGCCGTACAGTCGGGCTGCTCCATCACCCATGTGGCGATGCTACTCGGAGCGGGTGACCTTGACGTTGATTCCTTCGAGAACCAAGTCGCCTCTAGATCGTGCATGGAGATGCCGTACTCTCCGTTCGTCGCGTTGCGGTTCGCCATGCCCGGCACTTTCCCGACGGGCGTCCTCGTCGTCGCGGCCTCGACTCGGTAGACCTCCGCATAACGCTGGGCGATCGCACGAACGAGCGAGCTCACCATCCGTGGCCGGCCTGGATCGACTTCCTCGCCCACGCCTTCCGTCTTGCTGCCGCGTGGTTGGGCGTGCGCCGGGCCGCATCCGCCAGCATGTGGTAGGCTAATGCCATGTTCACTGCGTCCACGCTCCCAGAGGCGGCTGGGCCGACGAGCTCGGGCGGTTCGCGCTTCGGGTCAACCACGGACGCCCGCGGCCACGTGATCGATCTCGAACCCGTTCGCGGTCTCCTCGAGCGAATCATCGCAACGTGGTCGCCCGAGCAGATTTGGTTGTTCGGAAGCCGTGCACGCGGAGAAGCGCGTACCGGCAGCGATTGGGACCTGTTCGTTGTCGTTCCAGATCAGATCCCCGACGCTGCAATCGGGCCCGTACCAAGCTGGCGACTGGGTAAGGAGTCGGGCACTCGTGCTGACGTGCTCCCGTGTCACGCGAGCGAGTTCTCGGATGATCGCGAGACCCTCAACACGCTTGCGCACTCAGTCGTCCGAGAAGGCGTCTTGCTCTATGAGCGCTGACGTCTTCATCGCGAATAACTTACGGCTTGCTCAGGAGGATCTTGACGGTGCCGACACCCTCGCGAAGAACCCAGGCGGGCCGAACAGGAACGCGCCGTACCTCTATGAACAGGCCGCCGAGAAGATCATCCGAGCGGTCGCGACCTCCGAGGGAGTGCAGGCCCTCCGCGACCACAGGCTGAACGAGCTGGTCGACCAGATTCCCGACCTGAACCCGATCAAGCCGCGGCTCCGGGCCATCGAGAGCCTAGCGGCATTTGCTACGGCCTATCGCTACCTCGGAGGCACCGGGAAGATCAAACCGACGCCGTCACCTACCGAACTGGCGACCTATGCGGCCGACGTGGCAGCGGCCCTGAATGAAGCTGCGCTGCGCTTCGGGGTCGACCTGGCGAAGCCAAACGCTCCCGCAGCGAAGCCGGGTCCGATTCGCTAGCCTGCGCAGCCGCGGCGGGGACGCCGGGATCACGCAACGACGCGTCGCTCGAACGCGAACGGTCGGCCCCGCGCAACTAAGCCTGGAACACGATGTGGCTTCCCTACACTGGGACCGCATCGTGGACCGACAAACGAAGAAGGCCTGGCTCGGCCTAGCTCTGGAAGGAGCTAGGCCTTTCTCGTTGGTCGCCGACCGGGGAGTTACGTCCGCATCACGTGGCGCACCGACCCCCCCTTGATGACTCCGACGAGGAACTCCGTGGTGACGCCACCCGTATCGATGAGCACGCATCGATGAGCGCGTGAACCAGCGTGACTGCGGCGTCGGAGGCATCCCGCGAGCCGGGCACGCGCTCGTTGCGGGCTTTCTCGATCGTCGCTGGGTCTATCTGCCTGAGTTTGCGCGAATCACCATCTTGACGAGCAGCACCAACCAGGTCAGATCAGAGTCAACAAAGTAGAAGTGTCCGTCCCAAGTTGGGTGTCAGCTCACGACCACCTCGAGGGGCCTGAACGTTACGGCGTGGCGGTCGCTGTCGTCTCCCTCCTGCCATGGGACAACACTCTACGCGCCCGACCTACGCTCTGGCTGATTCTGGCCCATGGCAAAGACGCCGATCGTCGAAAGATCAGCGCCGCGATACCGAAGCGCTCGAGCGAAGCAGCTCGTCGGCGAGCTCCTTGCGACCTCGCTCCTGGGTCTTTGCCGCTGGCTGCTCGTCGCTGAGCAATGGGAGGACCAGGTCACGCAGTCGAGAAGGCAAAACGACCTCCAGATATTCGTACGCGGTGCCGTGGAGTACCGGATCCTCCCCTCGCATCGCCCGGTAAGCGATCGAAAGCGGCTCGCGTTCGAGCACCAAACCCAGCACCGAGAACGTATGCGCCAGGCCTCGATGAAGGTCATCCTCCGTCGCTTCGGGCAGCAGCGCCTCGGTCGTGGTCGTGAGGCGCCAGCTGGCGCGTCCATGGGTCAGCTCGTGAACCCCGACGTCGAAAATCTCTTCACGAGACAGCTCGATGTGCGGCGCGTTGCGAATTCGTGCGAGCGCGAGCGCAGCCTGTACGCGGATCTCGAAAACTGGATCCTTCAGGGCCATCAGCAGGCCGGTCGCGGCACCTTGCGTCCGGCACTCCTTCAGAATGCGAGGAATTCTTCGCCGCGCGCGGGAATCGACGTTCGGGTCGCGTAGCGCATCAACGAGCTGTTCGGTGACGGTGGGGGCGACCTTGCGGAGCGCGCGGAGCACGTCTCGCACCACCGCGTCGTTCGCGAGGAGTGGGATCGCGATCGACGCGAGGGCGGGCGTCAAAGGCGCGCTCAAGGAGGCCTTGATGCGATCGACATCCCCGGAGCGCAGCGCGCCCGCGCTCATCGCAGCAGGATCGTTTGCAAGGTCCTTCTCTTTTTGGAATAGCTCGATCTGCTCGAGTAGCTTCGCGCGGTCCAGATGCGCGGCTGTCTCGGCGAACGTGTTCTTGGTCGTGAGATCGCGAATGTCGTCGTATTCGAGCGCGATCGCACCAGACTTCAAGCTCGACGCCAGGGCCGATACGTATCCGCCGTGGAGCCGCGACGCGACGATCCACGCCAGACCTGCCATCGCCAGCGCACCGACGAGCACCGCGCGCGTCGCCAGCTCCGCGTCGAGGTGGACGACGGCCAGGAGCGCGACGCTTCCGACGGCTGTGCCGATCCGATCCGCACCCACGTCGATGATCGTCTTGGTCGCGCGCTTCTTGGCAGTCGCGAGCGGCGTGTAAAATAGCTCGTAGGCGGACCGATAGACCGAATTGCGCGCCACGCCTTCTGCGCCTCGCAAGAGCATGACCGGCCACAGATGCGGTGAAGCGAGCGCGAAGACGGCGAACACCCCCACGGTCAACGGCTGCGACTTGATCGTGCCAGCGAGGCCTCGCCACTCGAGCAGCGGACGTGAGAGGCCCGTCTGCGCCGCGAACGAAAGAACGCCGACGACCATGTTGAACAGAGCAAAGAAGGCGAGAAGCTCGGGACCCTTGCCGTACGTCCTCGACGCGTGCGCGCTGAGCAGCCAATCGAGAAGTGCCTCGATCACGGCGGCAGCGAGAACCAGAAGCGCGAGATCGCGCAGGTAGGACGTCTCGCGCACCACCTTCCACCCGCCCTTCGCGAGCGACTCCGCGGGAGCAGGCGCACGGGTTTGGCGCGCGTCATCGTATCTCTCGGCGTCGTCCGCATTGCGAGCGGATCGCCGCGGCGCGCTCGCTCGCCAGGGAAGAGGGGTATCGTTCGCGAGCCGCGTCAAGATGAGCGCTCCGCAGGAGATGGCCGCGCCGGCGACGACAATCGCGAGCCGCACGTACCCGGCGCCAACCAGTCGACCCGCGAGCGGGGAGCAGACGACGAGGCCTAGAGCGACCGGGAGCGTCATGAGCCCGGCGGCCGACGCATGAAGTCCGCGCGCCTCTTGCAGGTAGAGCGTGTTGAGGAACAGGAAGCCGCTGAACGCGGCGAAGGACAGCACGGCGATCACCGTCGCCAACGTGAAAGGCAGGCTCCGAAAGAAGCGCAGATCCAGCAGCGGCTCGGCCCGGCGTGACTCCCAGATGACCAGCGCGACGACACATGCCAGGGCAGCACCGAAGCCCGCAGCGGTGGGCAACGACAACCAACCCGAGCGGCGCCAGTCGATGACCGCCGAGGTGAGTGCGAGCAGCCCAACGATGATCAGAACCTGCGCGACGAGGTCGAAGCGCCGCGGCCGGTCGGCGCGGGACTCGGGAACGAAGCGCGCCGTGAGCGCGATGGCGAGCACGCCGACGGGAACGTTGACCCAGAAGATCGATCGCCAGCCGATGCTGTCGACGAGAGCGCCGCCGAGTAGCGGCCCGGCCGCCATCGATACGCCGAAGACCGCTCCCCAGACGCCGATGGCCCGGGCACGCTCCCTGGGGTCGGCGAAAGTGTTCACGATGATCGACATCGCGATCGGGTTGAGCATCGAGCCACCCAGGGCCTGCAGCATGCGGAAGCCCACGAGTGCGTTCGTGGTCGGGGCGAGGCTGCAGAGAAGCGACCCGAGGCTGAAGACGGCAAGGCCGATTTGAAACACCCGCCGCCGCCCGAAGCGGTCGGCCATTGATCCCGACACCATCAGAAAGCTCGCGACCACCACGGTGTAGCCGTCGACCGACCACTGCAGCCCCGCAACGCTCGCGTGCAGATCGCGCCGGATCGAGGGCAGCGCGACATTGACGATGGTGAGGTCCATCGTGACGAGAAAGAGCGAAAGGCAGCAGGTCGCCAGAACCACGAGACGCTGGCGCGGGCCGAGATCCGCCCCGAGCTCGCTCATGAGACCCTCGGGCTTGGCGTCATGCCCGTCGCGATTCCTGGCGCTGGGTACCGCGTCACGTCCTCCTTCTTGAAGTCTCGCGACGTGAAACGAAACAGGGTGAGAGGTCCCCCCGTGCACCGCGTGTCGTGGATGTCCCCTGGCAGGAAGACGCGGATGTCCCCAGGCCGCAGCGCGAACGACTCTCGCTTCACGAGCTGAGCGTTGCCGCGCAGATCATGCACGCGGCGGTAGGTGGCCATTTCCATTTCGCCTCGCTGGACCGCGTAGATCACCCACCCGCGACCGTGATCGTGCGGCGGCCGGTAAGAACCGCTCTGCTCGGTGTGGGCGAGCAGGAGGAAGTCGTGCGCGTCGTCCCGGTACAGCTCTCGGGTTTCGGGGGCATCGGTGTGCAGCGCTGCTAGCCAAGCCTCGTTCGCCGGCGCCGCCAGGAGCTGCGCCATATGGTGGCGAGAGCTAGCAACGAGCTCGGACGTGAGTGGTCCCCACGTCGAGCTGAGGGCTTCGGTGAACTCCTGCAGTGAATCCTTGGCCATGATTGTTCCTCCAGATGCCAGAAACCTACGTCGTGACGTGGGATGGCGGAACGCGCAGCAGACGCACGCGAGCAGTGCGTCTGGCGCCATGTCACGGCGTGACCCTATGGTAGAATCCGGACATGTCGCGGCCGGACCTCAACCTGCTCGTCACCCTCGACGCGCTGCTCACGGAGGGCAGCGTTGCGCGCGCGGCGCGGCGGATGCGGCTCAGCCCGTCTGCGATGAGCCGGGCGCTGGCCCGTTTGCGAGAGACGACGGGCGATCCACTCCTGGTCCGATCAGGACGTGGTTTGGTCCCCACGCCGCGGGCGCTCGAGCTCAGGGATCCAGTGAGCCACGTCCTCCGCGACGCCGAGGCGGTCCTGGTGCCTCGAGCGGCGCCCGATCTCAAACGGCTCGTGCGAACGTTCACGCTTCGGACGAGCGACGGATTCGTCGAGAACGTCGGGCCGGCCGTCCTGGCGCGCGTCCACGCGGAGGCTCCCGGCGTGCGTCTTCGGTTCGTGCAGAAGGCCGACAAGGACGGCGCGCCTCTCCGGGACGGAGCCGTCGACCTCGAAACGGGCGTTCTGGAGAACACCACGTCACCCGACCTGCGTTCCCACGCGCTGTTTCGAGATCGCCTGGTCGGCGCCGTGCGAGCGCGGCATCCGCTGGCAAAGGGGAAGATCACTGCCGCTCGCTACGCGACTGGCCAACATGTCACGGTGTCGCGGCAGATGCTCGAGCGAGGGCCAATCGACGTCGCGCTCCAGGCGCTTGGGCTCGAGCGGGTGAGCGCCGTCGTGGTTGGCGGCTTCTCGAGCGCGCTGGCGCTCGCGCGGGCCTCGGACCTCATCGCAACGGTTCCGGAACGGCACACCGGGAGCCTACGGGCTGGGATGCATAGCTTCCCACTGCCGGTCTCGACGCCGAAATTCACGGTGTCGATGCTCTGGCACCCACGGCTCGATTCCGATCCGGTCCATCGCTGGCTGCGGCGCTGCGTCCGCGACGCGCGCGCAAGTAGCTTGGGGACCACCGACTAGCACGACTGCGGCGAAGTCACCCTCGCGGCCGTCCGTGAACACGACACCCGATCTGGTGGCCCTCCCGAGGCAACACGCGGTGGAGAGACCCGCAGCGCTCGCCCCGACCACGACCGTATTCACGCGCTCTGACATGGCGCAATACTACCGAACACCGCACGAAGCGCCCCCCGGATCATCGGCGTGCGCTCCGACGATAGGTCGCGTCTTTCGACCTGGTCGAGCACGCGCACGTCACGTGGCGCGCAAAACACGCTTCGCCGCGTGTCTCGGCTCGCGCCGTCGCCCGAGATCGTGCATCTTCTACGCCCGCGCTGCGGTGTCGAATGGGAGTGGAGGGGCCATGCTGCGAAGAGCCATCCTGGGCCGCTACTACGAGGCGCTGTTTGAAGGAGATCTCCCGCGCCGATATGTTGGCGCGACATGGGATGAGTATCTCGCGCTGGTGCAGCGGCGGCTGCCCACGGCGTCACCACGCTGGGCGGCAGAAGAGGCCTCGAGAAATGGACGCGGAGATCTCGGTCGCTACATCGACCGCTTCCCGCAAGAGCGTCCGTGGACGGACCGGACAGGCCTCGACTACCTGGCATCGCGCTACGCGACCGTTCGCGAGAACCGCAAGCCCGGCGTCGACCTCGGGCGATCGATCGGTCACCGCGACGTGCGCGTAATCGATCTCCAGCGCGCCAACATCAGCGGGTGGCGCGCCCTCCGCAGCCGCAATCTGAAGTACATGGAGCTCCGCCTCTGCAAGACGGATGAAGCGACCGGCATCGAACCGCGATGCCGCATCGACCTGCTCTCGCTCTCCCTGTCTTCGCGTTCGTGCGCGACCGTGATGTGCGAAGGCTCGCGCGCCCGCAGGCTCATCGTTCTTCACAAGGGCGTCTTCGATCTGCACTCACTCGAGCGGCAGGATCGGCTCCTTGACCTTGGTGTGTCTGCGGACTCCGTCATTGGCGCGCGGCACCTTCGTTCCAGGTTGCTCAGCCGGCTCCGCCTGGGTCACCTCACGCTCGACGATGACGTGCTCGAAACGGTGGCCGTGCACAAGGCAACCCTCACGCACCTCGACCTGGACACCACCATCCCATTCGCGCCCAGCGACTTGCCACGGCTGCCAGCGCTTCAACAACTCACCGTTCCCGCCTTCGAGGTGCACCGCTCCGCGTGGCTCCGATTCGCGATCAGCTTCAACGGACACGTCACATTCAACCGCTGATCACACAACATCACCTCGAACGGAGCGCTCGCAGCGTCACTTCGTCGGCTTCGACCGCAGCGAGGCGCAGATGGCATCCACGACGGGGACCTTGTCCTTCGTGATCGGATCGCGCGTCGCGCATCCGAGTCCCGGTGCCACCGCCCACGATGCGCCCTGCACGAGGACTCCGCCGCTGGGTGGCTGGAATGCGAAGAAGTAGCCGTTCGCATCGCTTCGATCGAAGATCAGCGTTCCTCCTGTCGTCTGGCCGATGAGCCGCTTCTCGAACGATCCATCCTTGACGCTCGTGGCGCTGCGCTCGTTGAGCATGACCTCCGTGTGGTCGGGCAAGTCGAGGAATGCGAACGTACCCGCGGAGCCGCCGCCGGACACCACCGCGCCGGAGGCTTTTGTCTTCGTGCCCTTCGGGAACATGACAGTCCCGTTGAATGCGAAGTGTGCAGTGCCGAGCGTGTTGATATCGCGCGTCTCCCACTTTGAAGTGTCGACACCCGCATCTCCGCTTCCGGCATCGACCGGTCCTGCGTCCGCTGCGACGTTGGCGCTCTCGGAAGGCACCGCGCTGGCGCTCGCCGGGGCCGCCGCGCTGGCGGTCGGCGGCGTCACGGCAACGGCGCCCGTGTCGACGACGAGCGGTGTGGGGGGCGTGGGCTCATCGCGCTTGCATGCAGCGCCCGCGAGCAAGATGAGCGTAGCGGTGACAAGAGAGGATCGCATTGCGCCGAGTATACCTCAGTCGCTGAAGGTGAGCTCACCGCCGCATGGGAGGTCGAGGGTCTCTGGCGGCAGCTCTCCGATTTGAAATCGGTGGGACCCACACCGGACGACCACACGGCCCGGTGACGTGCCGACCAGCCGTCCGTCGACGACGATCTTTCGTCCCGGCGGGAGAGGTGTGCTGTCGACGATTCCGGTCTTCGAAGGGTCGCCACTCAGCGCTGGGGCCACCCCCGCGCCGGCACCCGCTGCGCCCGGCACCGCCGCTGGCTTCTTCGGTGCCGAGGCGCTTGGCGGAGGCTCCGGATTGGACGTGGGAGGCGGAACTGCCTCGACGACGGACTTGAGCGGTTCGGCGCTTGCGGTGCTCGCGTTGGCCGAGCTCTGCGGCGCGGTCGGCCCCACCTTCGGCGAACGCGCAGTCTCTCGTTGATAGGCGAGCCCACCGCCGACGAGCGCGATCCCCGCGAAGAGTACGAAGGCGATCACCTTCACGCGCGATCTCTTCGCCTCGGGCGGAGGGACCGACGCCCGCTCGATCTCTTCGACGCGTGCGATCGGGACAGGCCGAGGCGGAGGCGCAGCGATCGGCGGCGGCTCATCCGGCGGCTCGATCCGCGGCGGCTCAGGCAGCGCGGCAACTTGTGGAATCGGGGTCGGCTCTGGTGGCGCCTCTGGCGCGGGGGGTGGGAGAGGGGGCTCGGCGCTCTCCTCGGCCGAAAGCCAGCCTGCGTCCAGGTCGCGGATGGACTCACGTTCGAGGAATGGGTTCACCTTGGGCGCCAGAGGAGCCGTCCCCTTCGCGGCGGTGGGAACCGGAGGCGGAGGCTTCACGCGCCCCGGCACTCCTGGTCGCGGCGCCCCGGGCTTCTTCGGGCTGCCAGGCGGCCCCGCCGCGCCGTCGTCTCCCTCCGACATGAGCTCCTCGTTCCTCCACCTCGATCGTCGAGTTGTCGCGTGAGCCTAGCCAACTGGCGGCGCCAGCGAAACAGGTTTTCAGATCCCGTTCACGGCCTTTCCCGTCAGAGCGCCTCACTCGAAAGGATCGCGTTCGCCTCTGCGGCAATGACGAAGACCCCGTGGCCGAATGTCATCGCCGAAGGGGCGCTCGAGAAGTCGGCTTCCCTCGTCCACGTGCGACCGTCTTCCGAGGAATGGACACAACCATGGCCCTTGTGGCCCGCAGCGAGCAGGAGGACGCCGGATCCATAGCTGAGCGCGCTGGCGACGTCGTCTTCGAGCGGTACGTCGGCGACCTTGCTCCACGAGGCACCGTCCGCCGAGCGGAAGATGCGCCCTGATGCGGCGGCCATCCAGAACGCGTCCATGGCCCAAAGAAGGGAACGAGCTGTCTCTCCCTTCAGCGAAAGCACCGCCTGCTTCGACCACTTCGCCCCATCGGTCGACGCGAACACGAAGACATCGGCGTCCTTCTCGTTTCGCCCAGCCGTAGAACCGATGGCCACGAAGCGCCCGGCTCCAGCCACGACGTGATCTGCATACAGATCCGTCGCGGCGTGTCGAGCCCACGTCGTACCGTCCGCCGACGAGAACGACGCGCCACGGCTCGCGAGCAAGACCTTGCCAGGGATCGAGGCGATGTCGATCACGGGACCTGGTGCGTTCGCCTTCGTCCAGGTCTGCGCGTCGGGGCTCGAGAAGATGTATCCGCTGCCCGCGGCGAAGTACTTGTCCTCTGCGTACGCCACGACCGAGAGCTGCTTCGATGCTCCGATGTCGCGTCTCGTCCACGTCGCTCCGTCGGTAGAAGTGACGACGCTCCCCGCATCGCCCACCACGACGAAGACGTCCTTGCCGCGTGCAACGGACCAATAATCGCGTGGGGGCGTGCCAGGCGGGCCCACGTAACTCCAGCGACTGACGTTCGTCGTTCGCTTCGGCGCGGCCGCGGGTGTCGCGCTCGCTGCGGCGGTGATGACCGATGCAGCGGCGCTCGACGCTGGCTGCGCCGTTTTCTCTGCGCGCGAGCATGCGGCCAAGGCGAGCGCCATCCCGAGCTCGAACAGCCGCGAGCGAGCAACCCGAGAGATATGTCGCCGCTGCAGGCCCATCAAGGATGAAGGTTATCGTGAACAGCAGAAGTGCGCGCGCCTTGTTCGCCGCGACGGAGCGGTCAAGTCAGTTGCCGATACGCTGGATCCGCACGCCGTCCGCGATCGTCTGCTCGCCGGCGACGTGGATGTCGCCGGCAAGGGCACGCACGTGCCGGTGGCGTCGCAGACACCCGCTGGACACGCAAGTCCGACGTGCGGCGTGCTCAGGCAGCCAAGGGCTCCGCATGTGTCGTCCGTGCACGGGTTGTGATCGTCGCAACTCGAAACCGCACCGCAGGAGGGATGGGCCGCGGCTTCGACGCCCCGTTGTTGGTCTCACCACTGGTTTCACCACGAGATGACGTATCAGGCCCGGTGCACGCACCAACGACGATCGCGGAAGGTGAGTGCCAGCAGCTCTGCTGTGCCATCGTTCTCAGCCCTCCTGTCCGTCGTTGTCGTCGTCTTGCGAAAGGGCTCCCCTCACGAGCCTGTCAATGACGGCCTCGGCCGCCTTGCGGGGCAGCCCCGTATCGCGCCTCAGTAGCTTCCAGAGATAGACGTCGGTCGCCGCGACGAGCGCCGTGACGACCTCCTTGCGACGACGCCCGCGATACGGGGAGAGCGGCGCCGCGAACGCTGCCTGCACCCAGGCGCGGTGGCGCGCACGGCCTTCCTTGGCCGCCTCGGCAAGGCCCGGAATTCTGTGTTCCTCGGCAAGCATACGAATGACGCGATCGCCAATGCGCTCGTAGTCGTCGTAGACGCGAGCGACCGCCTCGGCCGTAGTCTTCGGCGGATCGTGCACCTCGCGCACCTCGGTGCCGCGCATCGTGTCGACCACGGCGAGCAGCAAGCCCTCCTTGGTCTGGAACGCGCGCAGCACCGTCTGCACGCTCACGCCGCTCTTCTTCGCGATGCTCTCCAGCGTGAGGTCCGATGCGGGGTCTTCGAAGAGCGCCTGCGCAACGTGGACAATGCGCCCACGCGTGGCCGCGGCCTGCTGCCCGCGCTTTGCCATCGAGTACGTCCGGGTCGAATTCATATGAATGACAATGACATCAAATATAATTCGCGTCAATACGAGTGACATGAATACGCCGCGCGCGGTGAAGGGCGCGCGCATCGCCCCGGCGCCACCCTACAGTACCTCGGATCACCTCTGACGACCGGTCAGGGGGTCGCCGCGCAGGTGCCTTCGTGCCTGGCCATGCGACGACATCGCTCGCGGGCGGACGACTCCGCGGCGGTGTTTCCTCGTGCATGCTCCAGCCGCGCAAGCGCCGCATAGGCCCAGGCGCTACCGATGAGATCCTTGTCTGCGTACGAGCGCAGCATCATCAGCGCAAGCGGGGCCAGGTCATCCGAGTGTGAGAAGACCTCGGCGGCATCGATGGCCATGGTCGGGTCATTCGAGTTCTTCACGAAGTCGAGCATCGTCTCTCGTGCGATCGTCTTCTCCTCGGCCGTCGCCGCCGGATCTCGCACGGCGATGAGCGCGAAGAGGCGGTAGGCGCGCAGAGCTACCGGAATGAAGTCCACATTGGGGTCCTTCCTTCCGTCGGGATGGGTGTGGAAGAAGGTGCCGTTCGCGCCCTGGGTCGAATGCTGGATGAAGGTCTCCCATCGGCGCATCTGCGTGAGGTCCGTGCGTGCTCTTGCGAAGTCATCGTTCCCTAGGTCCTTCTCGGCCCGCGCGACATTCTTGACGTCCCGATCCACCTCGAGCCGCGTGACATTCGCACACGCGGTGGCGTCGTTCGCGCCGAGCACGCCGAGCATGCCGAAAATGGCAACGAGCACGAAGACCCGGAGCGCCCCTGTGTTGTCGAACGTGCTCATTGGCCGCCTTCCGTGAGGCCGGCCTTCTGGGACCATGTCGCAGCGTGGTCTCCAGCTGCCGCGTTGTTCCGGATCTGCGGCACACCCGCGGAAACGCGTGTATCGTACATCCAGTTCTGCTCGTGAACGATGGCGGTGGCGCCAGTGGGCGAGTGATAGTCCACCACGCTTCCGTACCCTTGAACCGAGTGCAGATTGGGGAAGACTGAGCGCAGGTCCTCCACGGTCTTGTCGCCACCACCCTGGGTGCCCAGGGTGCTGCACGCAGAAAACATGATGTCCTTCACCTGTGCAGCAGCGTGCGGCATCGCGCGGGCGAGGGCGTGGACGTCTCCGTCCGTGATGCGCTCGGCGTGGGCGTCGTTCGCTCCGTCATAGAAGGTGCCGGACGCGTGGTGCGCAGAGATGATGACGCGTGAGGGCACCGTGTGGCTGCTGGCTGTACCTTGGCGCTCCGCCGCTGCCCACGCGATGGCGATGCGCGCGAGCTCGTCGCGGCCTCCCACGCGTGCATTCGCGAGCACGCTCTTGACGTTGGCGGCGGTCCTGGCGTCCGAGAGCTTGAGAGCATCGACGAACGCACTGCAGCCGTGCGGACTCGAGAGATCGTACGGCACGCCTTGGTACGGGACGACGGCCTCGTGAGACGTTGCCACGCGAACGGCATGAACACCGAAGTGCGCAGCCTGCTCCTGCATCGCCTTCCATTCGGCCTCGTTCTGCTTCTGGCCAGAGACGACCGTCTCGTTCATGCCCATGTACATCACGTCTCGGTTCGTCCGGTAGCTGGAGAGGTTCTTCTCCAGCACGCCAGCAGGCAGCGAGCTGTCATCGTCCCAGTCGATCTCGGGACTGGCGCTCCCCGCAGTCACGCGCGAGGCCGGCGCGGCGGAGCGTGAGCTCGAGGTGGTTGCGGTTGGTCCGGACGCGGTCGGAGACGGATGCGAGTCGTCATCTTGGTCGTGGCGCCGGTAGGGGTCCGAAGAACCGATCGGAGAGGTCATGAGAACCCATCGGCCGCCCCGCGGGAGGGTTGCGCTGATTTGTCATTTTCTTCCAGAACGCTCGCCGGAGCGACGCGATCGACGACAGCGCTGGCTCGGTTTACTCGCTCACGCAGCCGTGGGTGACGTCGCCGTTCGCGTCCTCGTTGGTGAGGTCGACCGGCGAGCACTTCTTCGGCGCCTTGCAGTCCGCGTTGGTCTTGCACGGAACAAGACATGTGAGCGTGTAGTGGTTCTCTCGGAGGTGCTTCTCGCCCGGCTTGCACTTCGGCGGACTGCAGACCTTGCCCTTGTCCGTACGCCCTGGAACGTCGACGTTGCAGGCGTAGCCGCCCTTGCACTGGCTGTTGGAGTAGCAGAGCTGCTGGCACTCACCTTCGAAGGCGACCTCCCACGACTTGCACGGGTGCCCCTTGGCGTCGACGTTGGGCGCGCTCGCAGCGGGGCTCGCGCTCGGCGCTGAGGAAGCAGAGGAGGCGGGGCTCGCAGCACCCGTGGACGCGGCAGCCGTGGACGCGGAAGGGGCCGCCGCGGCACCCCCCTCGGCCTCTGCGTCGCCTTTCTTCAGTCCCGGACAGGCGACCAGAAAGGACGCCACGAGAATCGAGAATGCTCCAGTCCACGATCGACGCATGCAACCTCCTTTGGCGCACCAATATACCCGGGCGCGAGCGCCATGCCCGCCATAGTGTCGTCTCAGATCGCGCCAAGTGCGGTTGCGAACGCGGCTGCCTTCACCGCGTCATTCTTGAGCGGTGTGCGCGCAGCATTCAGCGTGGTCTGCGCCGGCGCGATGCACTTGACGAACAGCTTTCGCATGCACGCCATCTGTGAGTCCGTGTCCGTGCATCCTGCATTGATCGTCTCCTGGAAGGAGTAGCTCTTGTTCATGCAGACACCGTAGGACTGCGAGTAGGCCTGCGCCGCCGTCGCGTAACGCGTGTAGTCTGCATCTAGCTGCGCCTTCGCCGCGTCAAGGCCGGCCTTGTCGGTGGCGGGGACCGAGACAATCTGGGTGAGCAAGATGGCGCCCGGATCGATCGTCACGTTGGGCTGCTTGGTCGCCCGCACCTGTCCCATCGTCTTGTTCATCACAGCGGGGTTCAGCGTGTACGTAGGCGGGATCGTGTTCGTGTTCTTGGGATCGCTCGCGCCGCTGCTGCTGACCACTGGTGGCGTTCCGACGGTGGTTGCAGACGGCCCTTGCACGGCGGTCGCCGCGGTCGGGGGCGCGCTTGCACTCGGGGCCGCCGCGCAGTTGATCGTCATGCTGATCGACCTGGAGTCGCGGATGCCGGCGTTCCATTGGGTCATGCTGAAGCCGCTGCGCTGGATGGCGGCGCCGATGGTCCGTGAAGTAGACAATCGGCTGCCGGGGGACGGCCCGCACTGGTTGACCATCTCGGCGTCGGTGAACGGCTGAATCTGCATCGACACATCGGTGTTGTTGAACGAGCAGAGCGGGTTCGGCAAGACGTAGCTCCCAAGGGTCACGTCGCCCACGCCCGCGGCGTTGACGATCTGGACATCCACCTCGGAGATCTTGTCGCAGAACACTCCGCTGTCGGAGTGCGAGACCGACGCGGTGATCATGCGCGAGCCAGTCACAGTCCCGTCCCAGGCGACGTTCACGCTGAAGCTGGTCTGGGAGAGCGTGAGCGTGACAGGCGCGTCCGCGAGCGCCCTGTCAGAGACGGTAGCAACGGCGGTGGCCAGCGTGAGCCCGGTGAGCGCGAAGCGAAAGCGTTGGTTCATGATCCTCCAGATACAGGATCCGAAGGGCTCCAGCTACGTTGGTGCATGCCGGACGTCCTTCTTGCCAGTCGCGAAGGTCTTCGTTGAATACAAGAAGCTTTCGCTCGTCGTACGCTGACTGCCCATGCCTCAATCCCGCCTGTTCGCACTCGGTACCCTTGGCTCCATGATGACGGTCGCTGGTCTCACGTTCGCGCTGCCTTCCGCGCCTTCTGTGCCGCAGGCGCCGCAGCCGACCCAGCCCATCAAGCCGCCGGCGGTGATCAATGTGCCGCGCACCCTGGACGCCGGCGCGCCGGTGCGGGTTCCCTGTGAGGTCACCCACTCCGGCGCAGACGGGAACGGCATGCGGACGTGTACGATCTTCATGCAGTTCGATACGGCCACCAAGCAGGGCGGCATCGTGTTGAAAGGCGTGGCCGGGTATGGGCCGACCGTGACACCGGAGGCCGTCTTCCGGATCGGTCCCACGGTGCCCGCAGCGGGGCCGCTCCCGCCCACGCTCTACGCGGTCTCGTACCAGGCGATCATCCCGAGCCAGAGCTTGCCGGTGAGCTTCGTGGCATCGAACCTCCCCAATCAACAGTCGCTCCCTGGGACCGCCACGGTCACGCTCACGAGCGTCGCGCCCAACGGCGCGCCCAGTGGAACGATCCAAGATTATCTGATTCATGGAACGATCGATGCGACGCTGCCCGCGCTGCCACACACGACCGCGTCTGGCACTGTCACCATCCACGTCACCTTCTGAGGACGAGCCGAAGGTGCGACCGCGGCGTCGTGTGGACCTGCGTTCACGCCGCCGCGGTGTGAGCCTGCGTTCACGTCGCCGGCTTCACGCCTTCACTGACGAAGCGATCATGGCTCGTGCGCCGACCTTCGCGCGATGCCCGGACATCCGCAGCGCGGATGAGCATTCCGACCGTGGCACGTGGGTTGCGACCTTTCGCGCAGTGGGACTGGGGCGACCTGCGCGTCGCGGGACACGGCGGCTACACGACGAACGACGCACGCAAAGGGATCTCGTTCGGCCTGGGCGCCGCCGTTCAGCTACCTTTTTACCTCTACGACGTGCAGCTGGGCATGCGCGTCTCCAACACAGTCTCGGAGGGCGGCCGCTTCGGCACATCCGTCCTCTGCGACCTGGATCTGGGCGTCCTCCTCGCTGCCTACGGGGCCAAGGGGAGGTGACGACCTCCCTCAGTCGCGGCCGCGGTAGATGGAGTCGATATGTACGACGCGCTTTGGATGCTTCAGGAAGCGGCGTTCGCGCTCCGTGTGATGGAACGCGCGGCTTCCACCCACTCCGTGGAGTGACTGGCGTGGTCCCAGCGCGTCGACGAGGCGATCCAGAGAGTCCGGCGGCAGGCCGCAGAGCCCGACATCGAGCAGCTCGATCGCCGGATGCTCGCGCAAGAGACGCTCGAGCGGCGTGACGTCGGGATCCAGTTGGTTCGCCGCTTCACCCATGTCGCGCGTGCTCAGGTATGTGCCAAGGTCGAGCGCACGCAGCTTCGGGCAATGCGTGATGAGCGCAGAGACGAGGCGCGCCAGATCGGGCCGATCGAGCCCGATGGAGCCGACGTCCAGGCGCTGGAGAGCCGCAAGCGCACCCGTCTCGACGAGATCGACCAGAACCTCGCAGCCGCTATTGCCGAAGCGATTGAGCGCGATCGACAGCGAGACCAGCGACGACGGACGCTTCCGCGTGAGCATCGGACGCAGCGCGACAAGGCTACGCTCCGTGAGAGCATTCGCCCCCGCATAGAGGTGCCGCAAGTGGAGCTCTCCATCCGCGGCCTCGAAGGCACGCGCCATGGCTTCGACGCCTTCATCGAAGAGTCCGGTCGTGTGCACGTCAAGGAGACGTAGCGTGCGATTCTTCGCGAGCAGCCGGCCGAGATGCGCGCCGCCCTCTTCGCCGAGGGGGTTTCGCTTCAGCCAGAGCGCGAGGGCGTGGACGTTGTTCTCGAGAGCATGGGCGATGATCCCCATGTCCTTGGGGCCGATCGCGTTACCGGCGAGATACCACGTCTCGATCTCGACGCGCGGATCCGACATCACGCGCGCGAATGCATCGGCGCCCGCTGGTCCGTCCCCATCGCACGCGATGTTGTTGCCGAGCAGAAAGTGGCGCACGCGTCCCCAGCTCGGCGGGCCCTCGCGAGCGAACGGCTCCGTGACGGCATCGCACAGCGCCCCGATGTGATCGGGGCCTACGACCTGCTTGCAAAGGTCCATGCGCTGGTCGGCGAAATACGCTCCGCGCGTGAACATGAGCGGGCCTTTGCCTTCGTCGGGCATCGCGCCGAGCGCCTCCGGGTTCTCGAGGAAAGCGAAGAACGGTGCGAGCTCTTCGGCGCGCGCGACCTCCACGGGCATCGCTTGCGGATAGGCGACCGCCATCGACACCGGTGCGCCGTTCACGAGGCGCTCGGGACGCGGGTCGAAGTAGTCGTGAGCGATCGCGCAGCTCGTCTTCTTCTTTGGCTTCGGCAATGCCCCGCGCTGCGCGTGCTCCGTGGCGCGCAGCTTCCGAATGAGGTCGCGAAAGCGGTCGTAGCTGGCTTGCTCGCTCGCGCCGTCCTCGAGCGGGAAGAGGCGGAGCGCTAGCTGGTTGGCGACCGGGTCCGTCAGCAGCTGGCGATTGGTCGACGCCGGAAGATTCTGCGCCATGTTCGAAACGGGCAGTCCTGCCGCGAGGGCGCGACGATCGTCGTCGAGACGTGCGGCCACGGCGTTCACGTAGTCGGCAGTGTCCACCATCTCCGAGAGATCGTCGTGGATGGGAGACACCTCCGCGAACGGGTAGAAGCGCTCCGTCTTGATACCGTAGTAGCCGTTGATCTCGGCCATGGCGCGCGCGTCGAGATGGATGTTCGCTTCGACCACCTCGCGAAGGTGGGCCTCGTTTGAAGTGCTGAAGACCACGTGCGCCCCGACCCCTCGAGCCCAGGCGAGCATCACGATGGCTGGCGACACGGAGAGGCGTTCGGCCAGACGCACGAGCGGCTGGAAGTCGAAGAACTTGCCGCGCGCGAAGACCGTGTGGCCCTGTACGCGGATCCGTTCGGAGGCGCACAAGGACAGCAGCGGCTGGATCGGACCTACGAACGGATGGAGCTCCACCTGATCGATGGACGGACGGCGGCACGGCGTTTTTCCGTCGCAGACCTCCAGGAGCGTCTGGAGGTGTCGCGCCGAGTAATTCGAGACGCCAATCTCCTTGGTCAATCCGCGGTCGACGCACGCCGAGAGCGCGCGCCACATGATCGCCGGCAGAGGACGATGCAGGAGCGTGACGTCGAGCGGGCGACCCAGCTTCTCCGCCGAGATCTCCACCGCGCGGATCGTTTGATCGAAGAGCAGGTTCTTGAAGATCTTGGTGGTGACGCGAATGGGACCGTGCGACGCCTCGAACGCGCGCACCGCCGCGAAGACGGTCGCCTCGTTCTTGTAGAGCTGGGCGGTGTCGATGCTTCGAACGCCGGCCTCGAGCGCGCGGGTGACGAGCCGTGCAGCGGGTTCGCCGCTCAGACGGTACGTGCCGAAAGCGAGCGTCGGAGGCGTAGGGGAAGGGGAAGGGGAAGGGGGATGTGGAAGGTGATTCATGATGATTTTCTCCGCGACGAAATGAAAAAGGCCCGCTCCGGAAGCTCCGGGCGGGCCTAAGCGAATCGAGATGTCTCTTCGCTACGCGTAGGCGACCGCCCTTCCGCAACCAGCTTCACTGGTCCGGCAACGAGCACCAGATCGCGCACCAGCAGCCACGCGTCGGCGGGCGGTAGGGGAACGATCGAAGGTGATGGAAGAACGCATTGAAGTCGGAAGCGTGAACCCGTCTGGAAAAAAGTCAAGGAGCCTCACTGCCCCCCATCTCACCCATGAAGGTGGGCTATGGCGTTGGGTCTGATAGGCTTGCGTAGTCAGCCCATGCGCCGCCTTGGCCTCGTTCCCGTTGTGGCCTTCACCGCGATGCTCCTGCTCGCGACGTCCGCGCGCGCAGAGGATGAAGAAGACCGAAAAGCTGCAGCCAAGCTCTTCACCGAGGGCCAGAAGGCATACAAGGACGGCGACTATCGCTCCTCCGCAGATGCGTTCGAGCGAGCCTACAAGCGCGCGCCACGCCTGCAGCCGCTCTGGAACGCAGCGCGCGCATGGGACAAGAGCGGCGAGTCCACGCGGGCCGCGAACCTCTACGCGAGCTATCTGCGCAAGGCGCCGCCCGATGCGCCTGATCGCAACAGCGCGACGAGCGCGCTCCAGAAGCTCGAGACCAAGGTCACCCGCCTGGAGATTCACGCCACTGGCTTCACCGATCTCAAGATCGACGGCGCCCCGTGCGACCTCGACGGTCAGACCCCAGCTGCGCTCGTGCTCTACGTGACCCCTGGCGCGCACCTGGTCCAGGGCACCCACGACGACAAGGACGAGCAACAGCAAGTGCTCACGAACGCCGGCGGAAGTACCAGCGTGGTGCTGGTGGTGAAAGCCGCCGCTCCCGCTGTGGTCGTCTCTCCACCTCCGGCCCAGCCACCTCCGCCCCCTGCCGCGAAGGCGCGGTCCGGCGTTTCGCCAACGATAGTCGTCGTGGGTGGTGGGCTCACCGCGGTCGCGGGTGGCTTCCTCATCTGGTCCAGCATCGACACGCTCGATCAGAAGAAGATCTTCCTTGCCAACCCGAGTCAGCAGAACCTCGACGTGGGGCGCGCCGATGAGATGCGGACGAACATCCTCGTCGGCGTCACGGGCGCTCTCGGCGTCCTCACGGGCGTTGCCGCGGTCTTCATCGTGGACTGGAAAGGGCGGACCGCAGCCGAGAAGACCGCCGAGACGACCTCCATCAGCGCGCGCGTCGGCCCGGGCAATCTCAGCGTCGTGGGGACCTTCTGATGCAAGGCATCGGCACTCCGCTCCGGTTCGGGAACTATGAGCCGCTGCTTCAGCTCGCCGCGGGCGGCATGGCCACGGTGCACATTGCGCGGCAGCTCGGCGCCGCGGGCTTCGAGCGCATCGTGGTCGTCAAGCGCGTGCACCGGCACCTGCTGGCCGATCGCGCGTTCTACGACATGTTTCGTGACGAGGCCCACGTGGCATCCATGGTGCGGCACCCGAATGTGGTGCCCGTGATCGACGTGGTCGAGATCGGCGACGCCATCCACGACAACCGAGAGCTACTCCTTGTGATGGAGTACGTGGAGTCGGCCTCACTCTCCACGATCCAGAGAGCCGTGCACGAGGACGGCAAGCGCATTCCGATCCCGATCGTCGCGCGAATCTTGTGCGACGCGCTCGCTGGAATGCACGCTGCACACACGGCCGTCGACATGCGCGGCGAGCCTCTCGGCGTCGTTCACCGTGACGTGAGCCCGCAGAACATCATCGTGGGCGTTGACGGCTCCGCGCGGCTCATCGACTTTGGCGTGGCGAAAGCCGCGCACCGCTTGAGCGAGACCCGGAGCGGCAGCGTCAAGGGCAAGTACAGCTACATGGCGCCCGAGCAGGCGCATGGTCGGCCCGTGGATGCCCGCACCGACATCTTTGCGGCCGGCATAGTGTTCCACGAGTGCCTCACCGCCAAGAGGCTCTTTCGCGGTGAGAACGAGCTCGACACGGTCCGCATGATCTCCGAGGCCGACGTTCTGCCGCCTTCGAGCGTGGAGCCTGCGATCCCGGCCGCGCTCGACGCGGTCGCGCTGAAGGCGCTCACACGAGCGCCCGCCGGTCGTTTTCAGACCGCGCTCGAGATGATGGATGCGATCGAGTCTGCAATGCCTCTGGCGTCGCCGCGCGAGGTCGCCGCCTATCTGGAGCGCGTCTGCGGCGCACGCATGCTCGAGCGTCGCGAGGCCGTCAAATCCAAGCTCGAAGCGCCCAAATCCACCCGGCCGCCGACCTACGACGTTGACGCACCGACCCAGCGGGACTCGGCCAGACCGGATCCCCTGATGGACGCCACGCGACGGGAGGGGTCAGGGACCGAAGGGCGCATCGCGGTGGAGACCTCACCTGCTCGCGAGCCGGCACGCGCGCGATTTCCCACCCTCGTTGTCGTGGCGGCTGCACTGATTGCCGTCGCCGCGCTCGTCACCGCCCTCTCGATCGCCAGGTCAAAGTCCGCGAGCGTCGGAGACCAGCCGCTCCAGGGCACCTCTTCGGTGGTGGCGCTCGGACCATCAGCCTCCGTCTCGCCGATCGCACCTGCCACCAACACGGGGGCGGGCACCGCCGCGCCAGAGCCTTCTGCGATCAAGGACGTCGTCGATGGCGGCAAACCTCTCGCCGCGGGCACCACGACAGCGACAGCCAGCGCCGCGAAGCCGCGTGGGCCTGTGGGGCCTCCGCCAACTACCAAGCCTGCGCAAACCAACAAGCCCGACCTGCAAAGTAACCCTTACGGGACCCAGTGAGGCGCGCCTTTGTCATTCTCGTGATCAGCACCACGGCGATCGCGTCCGTGGTCGCCTCGTGCACGGTGTTCGACGGGCTCCAGGCGAGTGCCGATGCAGGCGCCACGGACGACGCCGCGACGGTGGTGGACGCGGGTGGCGACAGCGGGCCCGATCTCTCGCACAACACGCAACCAGGCTATCTGTCGCTCGCGGACGGCGTCGCCTTCTGCTCCAACGCGTTCTCGTGCCCGCTGCTCGCGCCGTCCGTGGAGTTTTCGATAGACGTACCCGTGGACCCCAACCACTTCAGTTCGTGCGTCGACTGGGTATCCGCTCCGCTGCCCAAGAATCGCGTCGGACGCGACACGACCGCGAAGTTCCTGCAGTGCGCCGCGAACGCCAAGACCTGCGCCGCTGCGGCAGGCTGCATGTGGTACGAGCTGCTCGATCAGAGCGACGGGCGCTGCAAGACGCTCGACGCTGGAGACGCGGGCACGACCGGCGTATGCGCCGAGGACGGCGGTGCGCTCTACTTCTGCAACGGCACCTCGCCATCCATCGAGCACTGCGACAATGGCTACTTCCCGGCCGGCTTCGGGTGCACACCAGGCAAGGACGGGCTGTCGTACTGCGCGTCCCCGACATGCACTGGTGACCAATGCATGGGCTCAAACCTCCAGTTCTGCGGCGCGACGAACCTGATCTTGAACGGGTGGAACTGCAATGCTGGCGGCTTCACGTGTGGCTTCGACGCGGTCGAGGGCTTCAACGACTGCCTGACGAATGGCGTCGCGAAGCGGTGCAACACCCTCAGTGTCACCTGCGCGGGCGACGCTGGCGACATCGTCACGCTGTGCGACAGCGTGTACACCTCGGAGTACGACTGCAACGTGTACGGCGGCAAGTGCGAACGGACAGGAGCCATGCCCCGTTGCACACGGCCGGGCGCCGCATGCACGTAGGCCGATCCGGACGTCGATGTCTGCAACGGGTCGATCATCAACATGTGCGTCGGCGGCGCGCACGTCGCGTTCGACTGCGGGTCGATCGGGAAGACCTGCACGCCCGCCGTTGGCGGACGCTCCGCGTCGTGCCGCTGATCTTTTCGTGAGAGGGCGCTAACATCCCGCGCATGGCGAGCGTGATGGCGATCGTGAGTCGTGCGGTGTTCGAGAAGATGGTGCCGAAGAGCGTCGACGTCGGTGCTCTTCTGGAGACCGACCGCTATTCGTCCAAGAACAAGATCTTCGAGACGCTGGCAGCGGGGGGCTCGCTCTTCCTCGTGACGGTGCGGCCGCCGGACGAACGGCTGTGGCTCGTCGCGGTGGTCGATGCTCCGAAGATGGTGCGCGACGCGTGGGTCGGCAAACCGAACACGACGCCGATCGCCGACGTGACGTCCGCGGTCTCGAAGCTGGTCCTCGCGTCGGGACAAGGCATCACCGCAAAGAAGGGCGCCCTTGGCATGTCACTGCAGACGCCGCGTGTGCTCGCGCCAAAGGACGAGGAGCTGCTGCTCGGGATGGCAGGGGGCAAGACCGCGAAGACGAAGAGCGCGGCGCCCGTCGAAGCAAAGTCCGCCAAGGCGACGACCGCCAGACCGGCAACACCGACGAAGGTCGTGAAGCGCGTGCCTGTCGTCTGGGCAAAGCTCAGACATGCGCGTGGCTCGGGCAAGAACGTCCCCGATCTGCTTGCGGGGATCAAGAACGTTGGGTGGCGTGGGCGCGATTTCGAAGATCTCAGGGAGGCCTTCGTCAGCAAGGGCGACGCGTTCACGGCGTCGGGCGCGCTGTTCGGCGCGCTGGTCGATCTCGCGGTCGATGCGCGCACGGAGCGCCCCGAAGAGCTCCTCTCGTTCGCGCTCGAGATCCTCGGGCTCGGTGCGCCAGCGGAGCTGCTCGTGCACGGCCTCGATCGCAAGAGGTCGAAGCTCAAGGGACGCTACGCGAAGCCGCTCGCGGCGGCGCTCCTCACCGAAGCACACGAGAGCGTGCCTGCGCTCCAGACCGCGCTCGAAGACACGCGGCCGGCCGTGCGCGGAATGGCAGCGTTGCTCCTGGGCCTGCTCGTCGATGCTGCGGCATCGAGCGCGCCGCTGCTCGTCGCGCGCATGGCGTCCGAGAAGGAGCCCGGCGAGCGCGCGTGCGTGATCTTCGGCGCGATGCACCTGGCGCGCGCCGCGAGCGAAGCTGCCCCCGTCACGCGACCGTCCCTCGAGAAGCTCCGCGACGACGCGAGGTCGGACCCGATGGCGCGTGGCGCCGCGCTCATCGCGCTCGCGACGATCGAAGGGAAATGGCCGGACGTCGCGAAGGCTCGCGACACGCTCGTAGCCTTCTTCGCAGCGTCCATCCCGCTTGGCCTCGCGCCACATGCCTCCGCGGAGCGCGATCCCGGGACGCTCGCGCTCCGTCTGCTCGAAGACGGGCCGGCAAGCGCCGATGCGCGTCTCGAAGGCTCGCTCGCTGCTCTCGAAGCGATGCACGTGGCGCCGCCGCTCCCCGAGGAGGCGTTCATCCGTTCGGCGTGGACGGTCCCGGTCCTCGAACGCTGGTTTCCGCCGCGCAAAGGCGGCGACTCTGCGCACATCAAGGATCCGCTCGACGTCGCGAAGCTCGGCAAGGACGCGCGCCGGATCCTCGTCGCGCTCTCCCAGGTCCGTCCGTTCGGCGGGAACTACGGTCACGCCGGGCTTCCGCCCGATCTGCGCTCGCGGCGCAGGCTCCTCGGGCTCGAGCCGCCTTCGCTCATGGACGACATCGTCAAGAAGAGCAAGGCCACCGATCGCCCCATGCCTCGCTGGCAGGTCGTGACCGAGGCGATGCGCCAGTACGACAGGCTCCGGGACGGGAAGAACGCGACGCGACCCGTGCTTCACGAGTGGGTGAAGGCGAACACGTTCGACCTCGCGCCCAAGCAGTGGCTCGAGGTCTGGGCCGAGGTGCACGCCGAGGTGCATGGAATCTACACGTACATGAACCCGGACCCGCTCCTCACCGCCTTCGCCGCCGTCAGCGCCGCCGACCTGCGCGAGTGGGCGACACGCTACCTCGACGAGATCGTCGGCCACTCCACGCCGGAGCGTCCGCGGCCTCTGGGGCCGGACCGAGCCATGCGCTGCGACCTCGGGGTCGATGCGGTCCTTGGTCTCATCCGCGCCAAGGCGCCGATCCCCGCCCGCCATGATCATGCGGTCACGCTCTTCGGGACGCCGGCCGAGATCCGCGAGATCTTCGAGGCCATCCCGCGCGAGCGGCGCCTGGGCGTGGTGGCGAGCATCCACGAGATGGTCCAGAACGGATACTCGAACAAGGGAAACTTCGACAAGCGAAAGGTCGCTGGCGTTCTGGATCTCGTGCCGGAAGCAGCGTCGTTCGTGCTGGCGTACGAAGACCTCGAGGACTTCGAGCGCGAGACGGAGGAGGACGGCGTCCCGGGCTTGTTCGATATCGTCACCGCGCTCGCCAAGAAGGAGCCCGCAGTGAAGGCGGCGCTCGCCGAAGCGATGCGCAGGTGGACGGCGCCAAAGCCGAAGGCTCCGAAGAAGCGCGCGCCGAAGACCGCGAAGAAGAAGGTCGGCGTGTATCGCTTCATGGGAGGCAAGCACCACGACCTGGCCGCGGCCGAGAAGCTCACGGGCGTCGCGCGCGCGCAGTTCCTCTGGGCGGCGGAGCGCTATGGCGGCGGGCCGTACAAGAAGCCGCGCGAGTTCTTCGTCTGGATGGGCAAAGAGATCGACGAAGCGCCGGAAGAGACGTCGGGCGGCACGCACTGGACGATCGAGCGCACGTCGGAGAAGGGCAAGCCGGCCTACGAGATGTGGACCTTCATGGTCGACAACGGCACGGTCTTCGAGGCGGGGAGCGCGGACGACATTGGCGTGCACATGACCCAGGGCGGCTTCGAGAGCATGCTCGGCACACCAGAGTCGAACGAGCTCGCGGACGATCTACAGGAGGTCGTTCCGTTCTGACACGCGTTCAGCTTGATGAGTCCCTCTGACGTGTCGCTTTGACCGCCGCCAGGATCCCGAATCCGAGAAGGATGAGCGCACCCACGACGATCCAGTGGACAGGCGCGTTGAGAATGGCGGCTGCGTACACGAGACCGCCGATCACGAGGAGGAGCCCACCGACGTAGATTCCGAACGACATGGCCTCACGGCATGCAGGAAGGGGGCCACGAGGTCATCCGCGGCCGGCCACGCACGTCACGCGCGCTTGATGAGGCGCACGAGGCCGAGCAGGATGACGGCGCCGACGAACGAGACCACGATCGACCCGAGGATGCCTGCGCCGGAGACGACGCCGAGCTTCGCGAACACCCACCCGCCGATCACTCCACCCACAAGGCCAACGATGATGTCGCCGATGATGCCCAATCCGCCGCCCCGCACGAGCTTGCTCGCGAGGAACCCCGCGACGAGGCCGACGACGAGGTAGATGACCAACGCCTCCGTTGACTCGTTCATCGCGTCCTCACGATCGAACGCACGTCGTGCCTGCCGACGGAGCCAGCGACGATGCATGCGCGGAGAGTCATCTTCAGCGTGGTCGACATCCCTGACGCCGAAGCAGCAAGCGTGCCAGTGTGCGCGAGCCGGAAAGGCGCGTGAAGCCGCGTCGTCGAGGCAAAGGCACCGTGGCGTTTCAGCCCATGAGACGGAACGCACCGCAAGCAGGCCCGTCCTTCAGACGACTCCGAGGGCCGACACGAGGGTCCGGCGACTCCGTTAAGATGCCTTGACAGGCATATGCCGGTAAGGACATATACGGGGGGTGAACGCAGCGTTTGCAGTCCTGGCGGAGCCGAATCGCTTTCGCATCGTCGAGCTTCTTCGCGGCGGTCCGCGGGCGGTGAACGATATCGGTGAGCGACTCGGCCTCAATCAACCGCAGGTGTCGAAGCATCTACGACTGCTGAAAGAGGCGGGCTTCGTGGACGTTCGGCCGCGCGCGCAGCAGCGGCTCTACGTGCTGCGCCCGGAGCCGCTCCGGGAAATGCACGACTGGCTGGAGCGCTATCGCAAGCTCTGGGATGCGCGCTTCGAGGAACTGGACGGGCTCATCCTCGAGCTCAAGGCAAAGGAGAGAGGTCATGGACGTCGAAAACGGAAATGAGATCGTGACGAAGAATCAGACCACCGTCGAACGTCGATCGGATCGCGAGCTTGTCGTGACGCGCACCTTCAACGCGCCTGCGAGGATCGTGTTCGACGCATGGACGAAGCCCGAGCTCGTGATGCGTTGGTGGGCGCCGCGGTCAGCGCCCATGAAGATGATCACGTGCGAGATCGATCTCCGGGTGGGCGGAAAATATCGCTACGTCTTCGAGATGGACGGCGGAGCGCAGCACGCGTTCTTTGGAACGTACCTGGAGGTCCTTCGCCCGACGCGCCTGGTGTCGACCGACGAGGAGCAGAATCCCACGGACGGTCAGGCCCTCACCACCACCACGTTCACCGAGAAAGCTGGAAAGACCACGGTGAGCATGCTGCAGCTCTTCGTGTCGAAAGAGGCACTCGACGAGGGCATCAAGTTCGGAGTGGACGTTGGGACGCGCGAGACCTTCGAGCAGCTCGAAGAGTTCCTGGCCACGACGAAGTAGAGCGGCGCCCAGGAGGGAGGAGGACCTCAGCCGGCGACGTGGAACTTCAGCACGCGCGTGAGGCTGGCTCCGTCGGTGAGCGTCAGAGTGGCGTCGCCTGCGCCCGTCAGGTGAATGCCAAGCTGTCCTCCCGAGACCGTGGGATCCATCGCGAGCACCCGGGAGTCGCTGAATTTGGCGCTGAGGGCCGCGCGTCCGCCGCCCACGACCAGCGCGCGCCCATCGGCGGCGAGAAGGTGGGGCGCGATCACGACGGTCTTGTCGGAGAGGCGCACCTGATAGACCTCGCTCGCGTCGGGAGCGAGCGCTGGTGATCCGGCCGCGCCCGAGGTCGCCTTGATGTCGATGGATGCTGGGGTCGCGACATCGAAGGAGAACTGTTCGAGCAGCTTGTCTCCATCCATCAGCTGCAGCGTGACGGTGCCGTCGTTCGCGGCGTCCACCGTCGCGGTCAAGGTGTTGTCGAACGTGGTCGAGCATGCCGTGGCGTTCGGATCGCTGGTTTCCATCGTCGGATCGCACGGCATGTAGCTGCCGTAGGTCGGCCCCCCCTGCGAGGTCGACGTGGTGTCGGGCGCGCACGAGCACGACTCGTACGAGCCATAGATCACCGCGCTCGCGTCTGCGACGCGCAACGACAACTCGCGATGCGGATCGACCTGTATATGCGCCGCGATCTGGACCGAGCCTGTGATCGTGGGACCGCTGACGCCGCAAGGCCCGCCGAGCGAGTAGGTCGCGATGCCATTGGAGCCCACGGACTGACAGGCAGCGTTGGTGCCCGACTGCGACGCAGAGCTGGTTCCAGCGGTGCAGCCAGCCCCCGCGACGAGCGAGAAGACCGCAGCAACAGAAGCCAGCATCGAGAGAGAACGGGGGAAGGACATGGGTGTCACGTGGACCTCGGCTGGTCATGGTGCAACCAGCGGTCCACACGCGGCCCCCGCCTCGAATGAGGAAAAAGCCAGCGATTGCGCGGAGAGCGAGGAGCCACTTTGTGCCGCGCGCGACACCAGCGCCGCTCCCTCGGACTCACGTCGTACTGTCGAAGCGCTGCACGGGCCCGCGCCACCGCTCGTTGTCCCACTGCGCGTCGTCGAACCGTCCCGCGGTGTAGCGGGCGATTGCACGGCGCCAGAAGGCCGTCGCGTCTTGGTTCTCTGGCCTCTGGCGCACCTCCCACGATCCGCGAAATCGATCGAAGAGAGACGCCGCTGCGCGCGCGCCGACGCCATGGCGCCGATATCGCCGCATGACGAAGAACTCGGCCATGTCGCGCACCCCCTCGTCACCGGTGAGCCGACTACGCTCCTGGACGAGCGCGAAGCCGGCGAGCTTCGCGTCCACCCGGATCAGGAATGGGTGATGTCCAGGGTCGCTCCAGTAAGCGTCGAGCGCGGGCAGCTTGAAGCGACCGTCCTCCGCGACATCGAGGTCCAGGATCTCGCTGAAGTCGTAACAATAGAGCTCGAAGAGGGCAGCCACACGCTCTCGCTCATCGGGCCCCGCTGCCTCTACCTGTACATCCACGCGCACCTACCTGGGGCCGCACGCTAGCAGACCGCCCGGTGGTTCATTCCGTGACCTACGTCTTCTGTGAATCGAGGACCTCGCGGACCTTGGTCGTGAGCGCGTGTGGAGTGATGGGCTTCTGCAGATATGCGATGTGCGCCTCGAGCACGCCGTGACGGACGATGCTGTCATCCGTGTACCCGGACATGCACAATAGCTTCATGCCCGGTCGAGCACTCGACAACCGTTTGGCGAACTCGGGGCCGCTCACCTGGGGCATGACGACATCTGTGAGCAAGAGGTGGATGACGCCGGGCTGCTTCTCGGACTGAATCAACGCCTCGCCAGCGCTCCGCGCTTCGATCACGAGATAGCCCTTCTTGCGAAGGATGGTTCGTGCCACCGCGCGCACCTGGTCGTCGTCCTCGACCAGAAGGATCGTCTCGGTGCCATCCGTGTCCGTGGAGGCGCCCGACACGCGGACGGAGTCGACGGGTGCATCCACGCTCGGTAGGTAGACCTTGAACGTGGTTCCCTTGCCGGGCTCGCTGTACACCCAGACGCTGCCGCCGCTCTGCTGCACGATGCCGAACACCGTGGAGAGCCCGAGGCCTGTGCCTTTGCCCCTCTCCTTCGTGGTGAAGAAGGGCTCGAAGATGCGTGCCTGCGTCTCCCTGTCGATGCCGACCCCCGTGTCCGTCACCGCCAGCATCACATGCGCCCCGGGCTTCACGCCCAGGTGTTGCTTCGCGAACTCGGCGTCCACGATGACATTCGCTGTCTCCAGCGTGAGCATGCCTCCGGTGGGCATGGCATCGCGCGCGTTCACGACGAGATTCATGATCACCTGCTCGAGGCTTCCGGGATCGATCCGAACCCTGCCGAGCGGGCTCCCCGGCAGCGAGACGAGATCTACGTCGGCCCCGAGGATGCGTTGGAGCATCTTGTCGATACCGGCGAGCACGTCATTCAGATCGAGGACCTTGGGTTCGACCACCTGCTGTCGGCTGAACATGAGCAGCTGCCGCGTGAGGTCGGCAGCCCGGACCCCGGCCTTGTAGATCTCCTCGACGGATTCCCGCATGGGCTCACCCGGCGTGAGGTCGGCAAGGACCAGCTCTCCGTAGCTCAAGATGACGGACAGAAGGTTGTTGAAGTCGTGGGCGATGCCTCCCGCGAGCATTCCAACGGCCTCCATCTTCTGGGCGTGCCTGAGCTGGCGCTCCATCTCTGTCAGCATCTTCTCGGCTCGCTCGCGGTTCGCAAGCTCGGCGCTCTGGCTGTGCGCGAAGGCGCTCTTGGTCTCCGCGAGCACGGTCTCGGTGATGTCCGTGCCCTTCCGTTCGGCAGAGAGCCGGTCGTCGGTGTCCTTCCGGAATGCTTCGTGACGCACTTGATGTTCTTCGTGCTCTCTTCGCTCCGTCTCGACGGCGGCATCCGCGTCATGACGTTCTCGGCCGAGCAGGGCGTCCGTGACCTCGCGTTCGGCCCTCTTGCTGTCGTCCGCGATGTGGCGCTCGTTGACCACCGCGCTGTCAGCCGATGGCAACTGGAATCGTTCGCGCTCGAGCGCTCTATCGGCGTCCTCACGGAACTTCAGCAGCTGCCCATGGGCTAGGGTCCGATCGTGCTTCTCCAGCTGATGGTCCTGCTGTAGAGCGCCGGCAGCCCGACCGGCGTCGCTATCGGTACTTGTCCGCTCCGCCTCGAGGCTCGCGTCGGTTTTCGCGCGGCTCTTGGCGACCTTCTTTCGAACCCGTTTCATATGAGGCCCCCCCCAACGAGGACGACACTACCCGTATTGTTCACCCATCACCAGGCAGGCGTGATGTCGCTCCACGCATCGAGCGCCGCCACGACGCCGCCAGGCACACGTTCACCCACGGCCATCGTCCGTTACGACCGAGCCGGCAGCGGGACGCCGACGAAGGTGAGAAGGAGGTGGATTCGCCCGTGGTCGTCGCACTCGCCGGTGTCGAGCGCGTCGGCGACAGGTGCGGTCGTCGTGCCTTCGACTTTTCCCGCGTAGCGAAAGAGGTGGCCCTGGATGTCGATCTTGCTGGCGAGGACGGCGCGGTCGCCCGGGCGCCGGGCCTGGAAGTCGGCGATCAGCGCGTCGAGCTCTGCGCGCCCGTTGATCCGTCTGCCGCCGGTTCGCATGAGCAGATCCTCTGCGCAGGCTTGTTCGATGAGCCGCAGTCGCTGCGCAGCGTCGTGCTCGTTCCACGCCGCGATGTACGAGTTGATGCTGGCCCGCACCTGCGCCGCGCTCATGGGCGAGAGTATCCCTTCCGTTCGCGTCCCCCGTCAACGACATGCTCGGTGCGAAGGACGAGTGCGGTTGCGGCTTGCTCCAGCGATTCCAGGCGCCTTGACGAACCGTGGGCCCGTGCAAAGCTGCCGCGCATGACGGCAGGTCCCCAGGCACGTGATGGCTTCATGGACAGACTTGCGCAGGCGGGCGTCGCTGCGAGCTTCGAGAAGCTCACCTCGCAGAAGCTATCCATCATGAAGGAGGCCGAGCAGGCCGGCGCACGCGTCCTCTGCTCCTGGGAAGAAGGACAGTACGAGCACCGCGAGACATCCGTGCGCTGGCAAGCGCTCACGCGCGGCGGGCTCGCCGTGTCCAGCAGGCAGATCTACGTGCTCGAGACCGCTGGCGTGCGCCACCTCTACGTGCAGCCGTTCTCTGGCGACGCGCGCTTGCCCGGCACACACCACTTCTGGATCCACGGCGCGCTGCGCACGCCCATGCTCTACGACGAGAGCACGAAGTCGTTCTTCAATGGCGACGACCACAACCTTGCAGGATGGCTCGGGACCCAGCCCATCGCGCAGGTGGTGCGCGAGATCGACTGGGAGTGGATGATCACCGGGCGCACGCGCGCGGTCGACCCCGTGGTGCTGCAGGTGCGCGCCGGTCGTGGCGTGGGGCACGTGGCCATCCGCGCGTTCGGCACGAGCGGCGCGCTGAACTCCAGCGGCCTGGGTCACCATCTGGTCGGCTTTCGGCTCATCCCGCGCATCATCCAGGCGCTGCTCGCATCCGTGGGTCCCGCGGGCGAAGAACAGGCGTTCTTTGCAGCGGCGGACGGCGCAGACACGTTCGGCGCGCTGCTCGCGGACGCGTTCCCGTTGCCCGCGCACGCCGCACCGCTTGATCTCTCGCAGGCGCTCAAGACGCTCCTCACCACCACGAACATCAGCACGCTCATCGCTGCGCCGATCCCGCCGAAGAAGGACGCGGGCGCACGCAAGGAGCTCCTGCCCCCGTGGCTCGCGGATCACCCGATCCTCGCGCTGCAGGACAAGACCATCTTCGGCGGCGGCGGCCGCGGCGTGGCCTTCACGCCCACGCACGTCGCCGTCTGCACGGACGAGGGGCGCGCAGCCATCTCCTACTCGGACGTGAGCGGCGCGGGAGCCATGGTCGGCACCCTGGTGCTGCGATCGCGCGTGCATGGGGATTTCTCGCTCAGCGTGAGCTGCCCCGAGGCGCTCGCGGCCATGCTCAACGCGCAGCTACCCATGTCGATGCCGCCGCCGCCGACGTGACGCGGGTGCCAAGGACCTAGCCCGGACGATGGATGGGGGACTCTGGCCTGGCGAGGACGGCCGGTCTGGCTTCAGGGTCGGCGCGGAGGGCCGTTCTGGACGTCATGCGCCCGTTTCTGCGCGTTGCTCGCTTGGTCGACTCGATGACCCCACTGCGCCTGCGCGATGGCGACCCCAACGCTCTGCGCCGCGCCCGCATCATCCTGTGGATCTTGCTCGTCATGGAGCTGCAGGCGGCGGTGTTCATCGTCATCCACTGGGCGGTGGGAGCGCCCGCGGTCTCCATCGGGGTGCTCGTCGTGGCCGGGGTGGCTACGACGGTGCCACGGATGCTGCGCCGCTCGATCCACCTGGCGGCGCACTTCGAGGTCGCCTTGTTCGTCGCGGTCCTGGACGTGATCGCGTGGTACACCGGCGGCATCCACGCACCATCGTTGCAGTGGACCGTCATCGCGCCCGTGATGGCCATGATGGTGAGCGGACGCCGCTCCGGTCTCGCGTGGCTCGGGATCGTGGGCGCCAACGTCCTCGTCTTCGCCTCGATGGCGGCTTCGGGCCGGACATGGGTGTCCGTGTTCACACCGAAGGCGGAGCTCATCGTCTCAGGCCTCGCCGTCGCGATGCTCGCCTCGGTCATCGTTGCGTTTGCATGGGTCTACGAGTCCGCGAACGCTGCGATGGTCATGACGATCGATCAGTCGAACCAGGACCTGCAGAAGGCGGCGAATCGGCTCGAGGCCGCGCGTGACGTCGCGCTCGAGGCGACCCGCGCAAAATCCGAGTTCCTGGCCAACATGAGCCACGAGATACGCACACCGCTCAACGGCGTCATAGGCATGATCGAGCTCCTTTTCCTCACCAAGCTGAGCCAGGAGCAAGGTGAATACTGCCAGATCGCCCGCACGTCGGCCGAGGCGCTGCTGGGCGTGATCAGCGACATCCTCGACTTCTCGAAGATCGAGGCAGGGAAGATGGAGCTCGAGGCAGTCGACTTCGATCTCCGTGGTCTCGCGGAGGACGTCGCCGACATCGTCGCCACGAAGGCGCGGGAGAAGCGGGTCGAGCTGATTGTCTCGATCGAACCGGGCGTCCCGCGAATGGTGCGCGGGGATCCGTTGCGGGTGCGGCAGATGCTCCTCAACCTCGCGAGCAACGCCGTGAAGTTCACCGAGCACGGGGAGGTGGAGCTCAACGTCAGCATGGGCGTCAAAGCCGCCGAGGACGATGCGCCATGCACCATCGCCATACGCGACACCGGCCTCGGGATTCCACCTGAAGAGCTCGCCGGCCTCTTTCAGCCGTTCATGCAAGTGGACGTGTCCACGACGCGCCGTTTTGGCGGCACCGGGCTGGGCCTGGCGATCACGCGCGAGCTCGCCGTCCGCATGGGCGGCAAGGTGGCCGTGTCGAGCGTGCTCGGCGAAGGCTCCGTGTTCACGCTCCATCTTCCGCTCGTGCGCAGCGCGTCGCCACCTCCCAGCGAACCGGCCAGAGAGTCGCTGCGAGGCGTCACCGTCCTCCTGGTCGACGACAACGGCACCAGCCGCACTGTCCTCTCTCGGATCCTGGAGCGCTGGGGCGCCGTCGTGATCGCCTGCGAGAGCGGCGAACAGGCGCTGCTCGAGCTCCGGACGTGTGCGTCCGCCGGCCGCCGTGTCGATATCGTGCTCTCGGACGACCAGATGCCAAACATGGACGGCAGTGAGCTCGCCTACCAGCTACGTCGCGAGGCGATGGGCGCGCCCATTCCCTTCGTTCTCGCCACGTCCACATCCCGCGTGGAGAAGCGCGACAGCACCATCGCCGCCGTCCTCCTGAAGCCGATCAAGGCCGCGCAGCTTCATCACGCGCTCAGCGTCAGCCTTGGCCTCACCGCCGTCACGTCGGCCGCCGAGAACACCGGCAAGGTGAGGGCACCCATACCGGTCGGTCTCCGCGTTCTCCTTGTCGAGGACAACGTCGTCAATCAACGGGTCATCCAGATACTGCTCGAGAAGGCGGGCGCCAAGGTGGAGATCGCAAAAGACGGCGCCGAGGGTGTGTTGCGGTACATCACCGGGCACTACGACCTCGTCCTGATGGACTGTCAGATGCCCGTGATGGACGGCTTCGAGGCGACGAGACAGATCCGCGAAAGGGAGGCGCCCGGCACGCGCGTCCCGATCCTGGCGCTCACGGCGAACGCGTCCGAAGCCGATGGCGAGCGCTGTATTGCCGCGAGCATGGACGCGCACCTCACCAAGCCCATTCGCCCCAGGGATCTGTACGCAGCCATCAACAAGTACGCGCGGGCTCGCGCGCCGGAAGTGCCGAGAGTCGCGTAGCCCGCTGCTCGTCTCGACCGCGTAGCCAACGACGAGCCAGGCACGAGCCTATGACGCCGGTACCCTGGGCAAGCCGAGGATGGCGCTCCACGGCACTCTGCGGAGCTCGTCGTCCTGGAGGACCCACGCCCAGAGATAGGCCTCTCCGCGGGACGACTTCGGCGCGACACCGTACGCGTCCAGCGGGTCGTCCTTGCGGAGCGCGAGGATCACGGGAGGCACGTAGGTGAGCTCATTCGTGGCCGGGTGGAAGACGACGAGCGCCGGCGTCTTTGGGTCCTCGGATCGGTTGAGCCCGATGAGCACGCGACCATCCGGCGTGACGCGCGGCGGCTCTCCCGCCATCCAAGCGAGCTTCGCGCGCTGAGATGCAGCGTGGCGAACTCATCGTCGCGTCGTGCCTGGCCAGATCTGGCAAGTTCGCCGGGGAGGCGTTCAAGTGGATCGTGCGGCGTGGGCGGCGCTGGGAGCGATGGTGCGGGAGCGCCTCCTAGCGCTCTGCCCGCCGTCGCGCAGTCGCCGCGCACACGTTCACGAGCGACCGCCTGACGATCGGCGAGTACACCGATACGGGAGCCGACGTCGCGCACAACGCTGCCACCGGAGGCGAAGACGCGCACTTGCGCGGGCGCGGGCACTCCACCAAGGCGCGGACGCCGGACGTCCGGCGTCCATGTGTCGATCGGATTCAATCTTGAATTAAAGGTAGTTCGTCTTCGTCGATCGCGAACAAGGCGGAAATTATCGCTCGGCGTGAGAGCTGGCTGTTTGGCTCGGCTTGAGACATGCTGAAACGCATGAGCTCCGACGACAAATCATCAACCCTGACGAAACGCGCGGCGGGCGCCGAGCTGGCAAAGATCGAGGACAGCATCACGACGATGCTCCACCGCGCCGAGGCGCTCGCGTGGAAGATCGGTGGCCAGGTCGATCGCATCGCGACGGAGGGACTTCATCTCGCGAAGGGGTATGCCTCGCTCGACACGTATCTGGATGCTCGCTTCCCGCAGGGCAAGACGCAGCTGCGCGTGTATCGGCGCGTCGCCATTGCGTTCGAGGAAGCAAACGTGAAGAAGCACGGCGTCTCGAAGCTCGATGTCGGTCTCAGGTATCTCGAGGCCATCGGGAAGAGCGCGGAGCCGCGCCACTTGCTCACGCTGAACATCAAGGTGCCAACGGACGGAAAGCGCTTCGAGTCGATCCCGTTTCCACGGGCGACGTACACGGAGCTGCAGCGCGCGGTGTCGGCGGCGCGTCTTCGTCCGGAGCCAGAGGACGCGGCGACCGCGAAGGCTGCAAAGCGCGTGGAGGCCCTGCTTCAACTTGCCGTGGCCGCGCCGACGGGAACGTATCGACACGCGCCGCGCGTCCGTGTGCGGCCGAACCCGAACGGAAAGGGCGGTCTGCGCATCGACGTGCTGGGCATCGACGGTGACGACATGAAGCGCATCGGCGACGCACTGGCGGAAGCGCAGTTCGAGGCGGACGACGTGGTGGTGCCGAAGAAGTCGGACGCGGAGAAGCGAAAGACAAGACCAGGCGCGCATTGAGGTCCGCCGCAGCCGACGGCGTCGTTGGACGTGCTCGAGTGTCCGCGCGTGAATCGCCCCGGGTTTCCCAGAGACTGCCTAGCTAATTCTACTGCGGGAAGTTGCGTCTGCTGCTGCGAAATGCGCCAGCTGGTCTGCGTGGGCCTTCACGAAGGACGGGCGGGCCGTGGCGCGCGCGACGTACTCACGGCACGCGGCGTGCTCCGCAAGGCCCTCGAGCCGATGCACCAGGCGCAGCACGTCGGCCATGAGGATGTCCGCGATGGAGAAGGAGCCCGCGAGCCATTCGCGTGCGGCGAGCACGGGCTCGAGGCGCTTCAGCCGGAGCGCGAGGAAGTCGTTCAGCCCCTTTCGCGCCGGCGAATCGTTGTCCTTGGAGAACACCAGGATGGACCACGGCAGGCTCGCCATCTCGACCGAATTGAGCGCTGCGAAGAGCCATTCCTTGGTGTCACTGCGACCGCGCGGATCGGCCGGCATCAGCTTGGTGCTGCGCTCGCCCAGGTGCAGCAGGATCGCACCGCTCTCGAAGATCGACAGCTCTCCGTCGGTCAGCCACGGCACCTGGCCGAACGGCTGGTGCGCGAAGTGGTCCGCATTCCGATCACGAAAAGGCACGCTCGCGACGCGATACGGCAGCCCGGCTTCTTCGAGCGCCCAGCGCACGCGGAGATCACGCACGTGGCCCCGCGGCAGCTCGGGAACCCAATCGAAAGTGGTGAGAGTCAGGTCGTCCATGTCGGCGTCTCCATCAAAGGGCCCAGGCTACAACGCCGTGGTGCGATCGGATATCTTGCAGGCACATGGCCTTCGATCACAACCGGACTTTTCCCATGCTCGCTCCACTGGTGTGGCGCTTACCGCTGGAACGCCTGAAGGCGATCGCGGCACAGGTCGGCGCGCCCGAGCCCAGCAAGGCGGAGGCCAAGCTCCCCGCGGAGTGGGCGAGCAACATCCGCGATCAGTTCGCGGACCCCAACGAGCTGCGCGAATGGCTCACCGCAGACGATCTCCGGATCATCGGCGAGAGCTACACGTTCGGCACGCGCGCGTCGTGGGAGGCGACGCACCCAGGCGAGAGCTTCGACGCGATGGTGCTCGAGCTCGTCTTCCAGTGCGCCACGCAGAAGAAGACTGCGGCTGCGCCCAAGCTGCGCGCGAAGAGCACGAAGGCCGCGCATGTCGAAGGGTGGCCCGAACTAGCCACTTCGAAGGCGCTCGGAACTGCCGACGCAAAGAGCCTTGCGGCCGCGCTCGCCGCGTCGTTCGGCGCGGGGTTCGAGCCCATCGTTCGAGGAGGCCAAGGGGCGCCGGCGCGTCCGGGCGTGCTGGAGCGCACGTCCGGCATCACCTACGTGGTCGTGCCGGGTGGCAAGGCTCACATCGGCCTCGCCGCGACGGAGAAGAAGAAGCTCGCGCCCGTCGCGAAGCGTCTCGGTGAGGAGGCGATGATGCACCTGGCCACGCTCGCGGAGATCGCTGCGCCCGCGCGCGCGGTCGCAACAGGGGCTTTCCTCTGCGCCGAGGCGCCACTGACGAAGACGCAGGCCACCGCCCTTGGCGCGAAGATCGCAGACGTCACGCCGGTGCACGACATTGCGTTGCTCGACGCGAAGATCGCCGCGAAGGCCGTGGCACGCGCGAAGGGCCGGCTCCTCTCCGAAGCGGAGTGGGAGTACGTCGCTCGCGGAGGTGATGGACGCGCGTGGCTCTCCGGCGACGAGGACCCCGCCGCGTTCGTGCGCGCAAGGCTCCGCGGCAAGCTGCTCGCCGGGGACGCACCGTTCGGCGTTTTTGGCCTGATGTGGGGCACGTGGGTCGACGACGGTTGGTTCGATTCGCACAAGGGCGCCCCGGCCGACGGAACCGCACGCGAGCCTCGTCGGGTCCCCGAGGTGATGCGCGGCGGCGGCGCGCCCATGCTCGTCCCGTGGCAGATCGGCGGAGAAGCCATGCTGCTGCTCACGGCACACAGAGAGCGTCGTCAGAAGGGCAGCGTGCCGGTGCTCCTCGCCCTCGACCTGCCCACGCGAGCTCGGTGAGAGCCCACCTCCCGCAAGCCGGGCTGGTCCTAGTCGTCCAGTCCGAGGCCCTTCAGGATCCTTGGCTTGTGCTTCTCCACGCGTGCGGTGCGGGTCTTCGACTGCTTGGGCTGCGCGAAGTGGAAGATGTACCCGCGCTGCCGACCCGGTGTGAGCGCAGCGAAGGCCGCGCTCAATCTGCTATTTTCGGCGAGCTCGGTCGCGAGCTCCTCGGGTAGCTCGTAGTCCTCTGTCTTCTTGAATGGCACCTTCAGCCCGTCACGCTCGATCTTCATCGCCTGGCGCACGTAGGCCTTCACGGTACTCTCGAGCTTTGTCACGTCCGCGCCGCTCGTGAACCGGATCTGCCGCGCCGCCTGGACGTTCTTGGTCTGCTGGATGAGGACTCCCTTGGGGTCCGGGAGCAGCGAGCCCTTGTGGAACAGGACCGCGCAGTACTCCTTGAAGCCGTGGATGAGCAGCACGTTCTTGCCATCGAGCGCGTAGCAAGGGTGGCCCCACTTCAGCTCCTCGGTGAGGCCGCTCGTGAGGATGATTGCCCGAAGCTTCGTGAGCTCTGCCCGCCACTTGCCCTGTCGCTTCAGATACGCATCCACCTTCGGGTTCATCGGCATCCTACATTCTACAAAAAACGGCGCGCGGTCCAAAAACCTTGTCAGCGGCGCAGGGGGGCTGGATTGTTCACCACGAACCAGAAGAGCCCCAGCGTTCGGATGCTCTCCGCGAACTGATCGAAGTCGACTGGCTTGCGGACGTAGGCGTTCGCGCCAAGGTCGTAGCTCCTGATGACGTCCTCGTCCTCTGCGGACGAGGTGAGCACGACGATCGGCAGGCGCTTGGTCCGCTCGTCCGCGCGGATCCGGCGCAGGACCTCCAGGCCGCCGATCTTCGGGAGGTTCAGGTCCAGGAGCACGACGGTTGGCAGGTCACTGACATCGCGTCCGGCATGCGAGCCCGTCCCGAACAGGTAGTCGAGTGCCTCCTCGCCGTCGCGCGTGACCACCATCTCATTGGCGAGCTTCGCCTTGGTGAGCGCGCGAATGGTGAGGAGCTCGTCGCTCTCGTTGTCCTCGACCAGAAGAATGACTTTCACGAGTTCACGCCTTCCCGGATGGATTGAGGAATTGAAAAGTAGAAGGTGGCGCCCTGATCGACAGTGCCTTCTGCCCAGATGCGGCCGCCATGTCGACCGACAATTCGATGTGCGGTGGCCAGACCGACGCCGGTGCCGGCGAAGTCGCGCTGGCCGTGGAGGCGCTGGAAGGGCGTGAACAGCTTGTCGGCGTGCGCCATGTTGAAACCGGCGCCGTTGTCGCGCACGAAGAAGGTGAGGACGCCGTGGTGTTCGGTGGCGCCGAACTCGATTCGCGGCTGCGCGACCTTGCCGGTGAATTTCCAGGCATTGCCAAGCAGGTTCTCGAGGAACGTGCGCGCAAGAGTCGGGTCCATGTGCGCGGAAAGGCCTTCGGTCACGACCAACTCCACCTTGCGGTCCGGCGTGGTCGTAGCCAGTTGACCCACGACGACGCGGACCAGGTTCGAGAGATCGGTTCGCTCCGCATGCAGATCGCTGCGGGTGACGCGCGCCAGCGAGAGGAGCGCGTCTATCAGCTCTCCCATCCGCACTGCGTTCTGCTGGATCTGGTTGATGGAGGCGATGCCCTCTGCGTCGAGCTTGTCCCCGTAGTCCTCGGAGAGGATCTTCGCGAAGCCGCTCATGCCTCGCAGCGGCGCGCGCAGATCGTGCGCCACGGAATAGCTGAATGCCTCGAGCTCGCGGTTCACCAGGCGCAGCGCGATCTCGGTCCGCTTGTTCTCGGTGACGTCGCGAATGGCGCTGGACACCAGCACGCCGTCGTCTGTGACGAGCGGGCTCAAGCTGATCTCCACCGGAAACTCGCTGCCATCCTTGCGCCGCCCAAGGAGCTCGAGCCCCGTTCCCATGGACCGTGCTTTTGGCTCAGCAAAGTACGAAGTGCGATGTGCCGGGTGTGCACCCCGAAAGCGATTGGGGACCAGGGTGTCCACTGACTTGCCGAGCAGCTCTGCGCGCGGATATCCGAATAGCTTTTCCGTCTGTGCGTTGACAAGGAATATGGAGCCCTGTTGGTCCACGATGACCATCGCATCCGGCGCCGATTCGAGCAGGCCACGGAACTTTGCGTCCGCGGCGCGCTCCTCACGCAGTCGGCGGATCGACTCTTCCGCACGTTTGCGCTCGGTCAGATCCAGGGTGAAGGCCACCCGCTCTCCCGTCCCTTCGAGCATGGCCGCGCCGACCAGGATGGGGACCCGACTACCGTCTTTCCGGACGTACTCCTTCTCCCAGGCGCTCGCGACGCCGGTCGCCTTCAGCTGCTCGATGGGGCCAACGTCCAGAGCTCGTGACTCGGGCGGCGTCATCGCGCGCCAGTTCACCGCGCCCGCGAGCACGTCGTCGGGCGTGTAGCCCACCATGTCCAGGAAGGCGCCGTTGGCCTCCACGATCGTCCCGTCCGCGCTCGAAGTGATGATGCCGATGATGCCAGCGTCACCAAGCCTGCGGAACCGCCCCTCGCTTCGCTGCAGCGCCTCGTCGACGCGTTTGCGTTGGGCGATCTCTTTTTGCAGCTCCTCGTTCTTCGCGGAGAGCTCGGCGGTTCGTTCCAGCACGCGCGCCTCCAGCACTTCGTGCGCTCTGCGCAGCTTTTCGTGGGCCTTCACCAGCTCCTGCGTCGTGGGCACCGAAAGGGCCTTGGGTACCAGCTTGATGAGCAAGATGGCCGTGGGAACGGACGCCGCAGCGGTGATGGCCTTGATGACGCCGGAGAGCCAGTACGTCGGTATCCACAGCGTGTAGACCTCCATCACGTGCGTGGTGCCGCACGCGATGATGAACACCCCAAAGCAGAAGAACATCCACCCGAACGGAATGTCCTTTCGCCTGCGAGCGATGTACACGAGCGTGAACGGAATCGACGTGTACGCGAGCGCGATCAACGTGTCCGACACCACGTGCAACCACACGAGCGCTGGATTCCAGAGGTAGCAATGCCCATGGGGCATGAACCCCTCGTCGGAAAATAGGTTATCCAGTGCCACCATCGTGTCCCTCCCAACCACCAGCGCGGGCAGGCTGGCCTACTCTGGCGCCGCGACGATACCTCACGAACGTCATTTGCGGCACGTCACCACGCACAAAGCTCAGCGGTTCTTGCGAGGGACCTGGGAGGCTGACGCGATGCCTGGCAGGACGATCACAGCAGCTTCTTCGGCGGCTTGGCAAGGAGCATCTCCAGCGTCTTCTGCAGGCGTCGCTCGCGGGTCTCCGGCTTCTTCGCGGACGCGAGCGCTTCGGCGTGTTCCTTCTTGTGTGAGTAGCTCAGCGCGTTCCACGATGCGCGCGCGGCCGTGTTCTTCGCAAGGAGCTTGGCGAGGTCGGGCGGGGTAGCGATCTCGCGCGGCTTGTCGTCCAGAGAAACGGTGATCGACACGTGCTGGCCCGCGACAAGGCCCGCCTCTTCGCGATGAGAGCGACGGATCCCGATGTAGTACTTCCCGCCGTAGACAGAGACGGTCCAGCGAAACGTGTAGACTGCACCTTTGTGCTCGCGACCGCCTGCTCCGTGAATCGGCGTGACGCTGATGACGATGGGCGGCCGTGCGCGCCCGAACGCATCCTTGACGTCGAACGGCAGCTCGATCATGAAGTTCTCGCCCTCCGCCGGGACCGTCGCCCGGAACGTTTGCTTTGTCATCGCGGGTCAGAAGATATCGCGATCTCGCCGCCCGTGCCCCACGGTCAGGTGGGCAATGTTTCGGGTAGGCCGAAGACGCGGGCGAGGCGGGGCAGCATGAAGTGATCGATCGTCGCGATCTTTCCGTCCCGTCCGCCCACGACCTGAATCGCCCGCAGGCGCAGCGGTTGGTCCTTCGTGATGACGCGATAGAAGCCAAGGGCTGGGCGGGCGTTCGCGCGCGTGCTGATCACGCGTGCGCCCGTGGGGCCGCCTGCGAGCATCTGCCGGTAGAAGGCCGCATTCGCCGCGCGGCCCGCGACCCACATGGCGTACGGCGGCATGGTCGTGGTGACGTCCTCGTGGAAGAGCGCGACGAGCTCGTCCACGTTTGCCTCCTCGTACGCGCGCACGTATCGAACGAGGAGTGATTCGTCTATCTCGCCCGCGGCCTCTGCGAAATCGCCCGCCTCACGACCGCCCAGCTTCTTCGCGACGGTCTCACGCGCACGGAAGAGCGCGCTATTGGCTGCGCCCAGCCCCAGGTCCAGCACGCGTGCGGTCTCCTCCGCCGAGAGACCCACCACGTCCCGCAAGAGGAGCGTCGCGCGCTGCGCCGGCGACAGTACATGCAGCGCCGCAACGAACGCCAGCGCCACGCTCTCCTTCAACGTGTAGCGCGCAGAAGGGTCGCTCGACTCGCCTGCGAGCCAGGTGTCCGGCATGGGTTCGAGCCACAGATCCTCGTCGTCTGGTGCGCCCGGCAGCGGCCATGTTGGATCGGTGGAAGGCGGCGCGTCTTGCGGCACGGCACGCCGCGGTCGCTTCCGGAGCTCGTCCAGGCACGCGTTCGTGGCGATCCTGTAGAGCCACGGACGGAGGCGGCTCTCGTCCTCGAGCGTGTCGCGGGCGCGCCATGCACGGAGCAGCGTCTCCTGCACGGCGTCGTCGCCGTCGTGCGAAGAGCCGAGCATGCGGTAGCAATGCAGGCGCAGCTCCCCGCGATGGGGAGCCAGTGCGTCGAAGAACGTGCGCTCTGCATCCTCCATCTACGCCGCCAGCGCTCTCTGCGCGTCCGCGATCGCGCGCTTCATGCTGTCGCGCGCGACCATGCGTCGCAGCCATGCGTTCACGCGCTCGTGCCGCGCAACGTCCAGGCCGCACGCCTCGGCGATGGTGTAGTGCGACGCGAGCGCGAAGTCGGCGATCGAAAGCCGCCCTGCGACAAACTGCTTGTTCTCGAGCGATCGATCGAGCACTGCGGACAGCTTACCAAAGTCCTCCGTGCCCGCGGCGATGGCGGCCTGGTCCGGCTCGCCCTGCCCGGTGAGCTTCTTGACGATGCGCTCGAACGCGACCATGCGCGTTGCGGGGCCCAGGTGCGCAAGCTGCCAGGATAGCCAACGATCCACCTCTGCGCGCTCGCGTGGATCGGTGGGGACGAGCGGTGAGCCGGCGGCCAGGTACGCGATGATCGCGTTCGACTCCGAGAGCAAGAAGTCGCCGTCCTCGAGCACCGGCACGCGGCCGTTCGGGTTTTTGGCCAGGAACGGCGCGAGCCGCGACTCGCCTTTGACCAGGTTCACGGGCACATACTCCAGGTTGATGCCGAGCTCGTAGGCAACGGCGCGGACTTTTCGACAGTTGGGTGAAAATGCAAAATCGTGGAGCTTCATGCTCATGAGACGGCGCCCACCTCGAAAAATGTACGGTCTGATCTCGAAATGGGTTCCGTGTTTTCATGCGGAGCAACCATGGTCAGTCAGAAGAGGCGGATCACGCGAAGCGGACTTTGCCTGCTGCTTCTGTCGGCAGGGATCGCCTCTGCGTGCGCCACTGCGCCCATTACGGGGCCCGCGCCGGTCGCTGGTCCCGCTTCGTACATGGAGCGCTGCACGGTCGCTGTCGGGCGACGCGATGCAGGCGTTCACGTCGCGCACGCGTCCGCTCCAGGTCCTCGTCTGGCACTCCAGATCGCTCGCGTGTGGTGTTTCTGGGTCGCGAACAGCGCCACTGGTGCGGTGGAGATCACGGGGAACGCGATCTCGTTCTCCGGATGGGAGTCCGCCGTGCAGATGGGCCGGCTCCTGGCGGACGACATGCGTAACGAGCGCGAGTCCGACGCAGCGGAGCCCTTCGTGTGCGCTGGGCCCGGCGAAAGCACGCCGCCTCACAACGAGATCATGGGCATGGTGGAAGGGCCAGGGGTCCGCATCGTGGATCCGGCACCGGTGGAGACGCGCGTCATGCATCCGGCCAGCGCCAGGGACGCGGCGAAGCAGTTCTGCGCGACCACCGCTAGCCGCGTGGGTGCCGCGGGGGTGATCGGACGAAGCCTGATCGTTCGCGACTACCCGGAGGTGCTGCAGCGGCTCGAGATGGAGCTCGCTCTCGATCACGCGGCAGATCGCTGAGCACACTGGGATCGGGGTTTGCGGGCGGAGACCAGGATTCGCGGGCCGTCGACCCTTTCGGGGCCTCGGCTGTCGTAGCTCTTGATGGTTGACCTCGAACGTGTCGTGGTGGTTCAAGGACGTCAAGCGTCGGCGAATGCGCGTAGCGTCTCTCGTTTCGCGCGACCTGCGCCCGCACGCGATTGCTTTCAGGGCGCTGCCGCGAGTGAGGCCTCTGGGGTGGTTGTGGCGATGGACGGGCGCTCGGAGAACATGGCGACACGCTTCGCGATGCGCGGGTAGCTGTCCAGAGCCTTGGCGATCCCGTAGTGCGTCACGTGTTGCCACATGCAGATCGTGGCGACGTCGGCGTAGCTGAAGTCAGTGGCATCGGGGTCGACGTGAAGCTCGAGCCAGGCGAGTCCGGTGTCGATCGCCGCAGCGAGCTTGCGGAAGTACGCCACGCCATCCAGATCCGTGAGCCCGCCGCGCTTCGCGAGGATGAGCACCACCTCGTTGCTCATGATCCCGTTTGCGACGGCGAGCTGATTGAGTGTGGAGACGCGCGCTCCGCAGACATCGAGGCGGTCGCTCGGATCGTACTGTGCGACCAGGACGCGAGCGATGTGGTCCGAGTCGATCACCGTCTGACCTTGGTGGACGAGCGCAGGGACGCGCATCAGCGGATTGTCCCCATACGTGGTCGTCACAGTCGCAAGGATGTCGGGCGCGCGTATGAAGTCGAACGGGACGCCCAGCTCCGCCAGCACAATGCGGACCTTGCGCGTGAAGTGCGAGAGCGGTGTTCCGTAGAGCTTCGGCCTGTCCATGGTGGCACCCTGCTGCCATGTTACGCCGTCGGATCTCCACCCTGCTGGGAGGGTTTGATCTATTCTCGGTCGGTTGATGCGACTCCGGGCGGCAACGATGTGCGTCGTCCTAGGCATGCCACTCACGGCGTGCTCGGTCCTCACCCGTTTCGACGGACTCAACGGTACAGACGCCGGCGTCACGAGCGCGACGGACGCAAGCACTCTGCTCGACGGAACGAGCGCGGTAAGCGACGCCGGTGCCGAAGCCCGCGCGCGACCGGACGGAGCCGTCACATTCGCCAAGAACGGGCACGACTATCTCGCCGTTGCGGGCCCTCCCACCGACTGGTCTGGAGCGCGTGCAGCCGCACAGGCGATGGGCGGCCACCTGGTCACCATCACCGACAACGAGGAGAACGAGTTCGTCATCGCGCTCATCAACACCCAGAGATCGACGCTCGTCAGGACCTTCTACGGACCGTGGATGGGCGGGTATCAACCGTCACCGACGCCCGAACAAGAGCCAGACGGCGGATGGCAATGGATCGACGGTACGCCGTGGAGCTTCGTGGGATGGATCGAGCCCCCGAGCAACACCAACGGAAACGAGAACTACCTTCACTACCTGGACTCCACGGGGGCGGGAGGAGCCATCGAGTGGAACGATATCGACGTCAACGGATCGAACAACAGGGTCATCTCGTACATCGTGGAGTTCGACTAGGGCGGCGCGGTCTGCGTGGTCGGGACCCGCAGCGTGAACGTCGCGCCGGACTTCTCTCCCGGGCGCCACGTGATCTCTCCGCCGTGCGCCTCCGCGATCCGCTTCACGATGGCGAGCCCCAGGCCCGTGCCGCTCGCGCGCGTGGTGAAGAAGGGCGTGAACAGCTTCTCGGCGACGTCGCTCGAGATCCCCGCACCGTCGTCAACAACCTCGAAATATACGGAGGACGCCGGTCGTCCCTCGCGGCGCGTTCGGACGAGCACGCGGCCGGTGCGTCCTCTCGCCTGCAGCGCGTTCGTGATGAGGTTGATGAGTGCCTGCCGGAGCAGCTGCTCATCGACTGCGAGCTCCGGCAGGTCTTCCTCCGACTCGACGGTGACGAGCTCGTCGCCTTCGAAGCCCGCGGTCGCCGCCTCCACGGCTCCCAGGACCAGATGCGTTGGCGATACATCGGCGACTGACAGCTCACGCGGCCGCGCAAAGTCGAGGAGCTCGTCGACGACACGCTTCAACCGCTGGGCCTCCTCGTTCACGATCCCGAGCAGCGTCAGCGTCTCCGCCGGCCCCGGATGCTTCCGGAGCGTCGCCAGCGCATTGAAGATGACCGCCACCGGGTTGCGGACCTCGTGCGCGACGACCGCCGAGAGCTCACCGAGCGCAGCGAGCCGCTCACGCCGCAGCAGCTCCGTGTGCGCGGCGCGGAGCTCGGCCGACGAGCGCTCGAGGGCCCGCGCGTCGGAGATGAGGCGTGCGATGAGCGTTGTTCCCGCCGCGAGCACGACTGCGAACTGGCCAACGTCAAGGGCATAGGGCGTCGCGATCTTGCCCGAAGCTGCAAGCGAGTCGTTCACGCCCGCGACGAGCTGCACCGAGAGGCCGATGAGGTCGGCAAGCGCGCCCGGCTTGCCGCGTCGCCAGGAAAGGAAGATGCGCCCCTCGAGGATGAGGGTCGCGGCCAGAAGGAATGCGTACGTCACCTTCCCGATCGAAGTGGGCCGCGTGGTCACGTAGGACACGCCGAGCCACGGTACGGTCCGCACGAAGACCTCCGACGTGCGGCACACGCCGGGAATGAGCCACGCGAGGGCGATCAAGACGATGGCCACGACAACCGCCCGCTCCCAGCGCGCGAGCGCATGACCGTGCTTCGATGCAAAATACACGAACCAGGACGCGACGAGCAGGCTCGCCGACGCGCCGCCCAGGCGCCCGAAGAATGGCCTCGCCTCGGGCGGGAGGTCCAGCGTGCTCTCCAGCACGCACACGGCGTAGACCGATGCGCAGATCGCAGCGACACCGAACCACCGCAGCTCGCGCCAGCCCGGCCCCGACGAGGCTGCGATGGTCGCGACGCCAACGAGCAGCGCGAGGACGATCACGACGCACGAGATGACGGAGGGGACGGGCAGGAGCACGGGGTCCTATTTGCCGCGACGCGCCTTGGTCCTTGGTAGCGCGTCACGCCATGCGTCGGTCAGGAGCTCCACGAGCAGCTCTTCGTCGACCTTGGCAAGTTCCACCGCAACGTAGCCAAGGCGCGTCCATCCGCCCAGCGAGAAGAACGTATCGGGAAGGGACTCGAACAAGGCCTCGCGCTGATCGACCGCGTGCACCATCAAGTTCACACGCTTGTCCGCGCCAAGCGTGGCGAAGATCTTTCGCTTGGTGCGGAACGCGGTGCGCTCCATGTGGGGGACCTCGGTCACGCCTTCCAGCGCGAGGGCGAGCTTGCGGAAACGCGCGGGCGTCATACGCGGAGCGTACTCGACGCGGGGCCTACGCGTCTTCGTTCTGATCGACGAGACGAATGTCGATCTCGAGCGTCCCGCCCAGGATCTCCGCGTACCGCCGACACACCTCCACGGCCTCCTCCATCGCCGACAGCTCCAGCACGGCAAAGCCGCCGATGAGCTCCTTCGATTCGGTGAACGGTCCGTCGATCACGCGGAGATCGTTGTTCGTGAACACCAGGCGCTTTGCCTTGGCGCTCGGCTGCAGCTGTAGCGAGCGAACCAGCACCCCGGCCTTCGTCATCTCGGTCTTGAGGCGGGTGAGGTCCGCCTTCTGCTTCGGGCTGCGGCCCGCGGCCTCCGTTGCCTGGTCGGCCTTGTCGATCAGGAGGATCTGCAGCGGCGGGTTCTCCGGCGCCGGCATCAGGCCGATGTCCCACGGCTCGTTGAGCTTTCCCAGCTCCAGCTCACCGTCGCCGATGATCTTCGCGTAGCGCTCGGCCCATCCAAGGGCCTCGTCGAGCGTGCGTACCTTGAGCAGCAGCGTCGCCGCCGGGAGCTCGTTCTCGCCACCGTAGGGGCCATGCTTGACGGTCACGCGACCGTCGCGCGACGTGAGGCGCGTGCGCGTCTTGCTGCCGCCGAGGCCCGCGCCGTCGATGAGCCGCCCGGCCTTCGCGTGCTCGCCGATGAACGCGCCCATCTTGTGGACGAGCTCCATCGGCGGCTTCTGGCCAGCCTCTGTTCCCGGATCGTTCTTGTGCATGATCATGAAACGCATGGTGGACTCCTAGCGTGCCTGGGTTGAAAGGACGAGGGCACGAAGCCCAGGGCTGCGCAGACCGTACGCGATCCAGAGCAGCACGCCTGTTGCGACGGCGAACCAGAACGGAGTGCCGGTGGCAACGTGCGTGGCGACCGCGCCGCCAAGGTACGCCGTCACGAGAGCCGCGCCAAGGAGCTGCGTCCGCGGCATCAGGTGCAGCAGCGTGGACACGGCGAGCACCAGACCAAGCGGGCGGAGCAGGTCGATGTTGTATCCGAGCTTCTGTGATGCCTCGATGACCGGCGCAAGGAGGAGCAGCTTGCCGAGCGCGTCGAGCAGCAAGAAGGTGGCGATGAGGCCAGTCAGCACGCGGCCGGTCCAGACCTGTGCGCGCGAGCCGCTGCGGGTGAGTGGTGAGTGGGAAGAGAGCGCATTCTCCATGACGATCCTTGGGTTCGTGAGTTTTTGCGCCGGCCCCTTGCCGGTGCGTTCACGGACCCGACGAACGACCCGCGCGTGGATCGACCGCCTGCAGCGTTCTTTTTTCAACTGCCTGGAATGACGTCAGTTTCCTCGAGCAGTGCCGGTGGCGATCGCGATCTCGGGGCGCGCCAGCACCCTGTCCGCGATCTCGCCCGCGGCTGACTTCGCGGCGCGATACGTGGGGTCGATGAGGCGAAGCGGGTGCATGCCATCCACCTGACCCACGAACGGCGGATGAATGTTGTACCCCAACATGGACCGCACACGCGGCGACGCAGCGCGCGCAGTCTCGCGCGACGCAATGAGCAGCTGGGACTCCTGCGGCCGCAGCCACGCCTGACAGTACTGCGGCGAGATACACAGCCGCGTGCGGTGGGAACGATTCGCGCCACCGCGGTGCCAGAGCGCGCCGTTGAACACGAGCGCCGAACCGCGCGGCATGATCGCGGCGACCTCCTGGTGTTCACGCGTGTCGGGATGTTCGGTCCCCCACCGATGACTCCCGGGAATGAGCTCCGTGGCCCCATTCTCTTCCGTGAAGTCCTCGAGCGCCCAGATGACCGAGATCGCGAGCGGCGTGGAAAGCGGCCGTGGCGCCGGATAGAACGTGTCGTCGGTGTGCCATGGCTGCGCGGTCTCACCCGGGTGAAGCCGGATCGACTGCAGGTTGGAGAGGAGGAAGTTCGGCAAGAGCAGCGCATCCAGGAGCGACATCACGTGCGCGTTCTCTGCCAGCTGCAGGAATACGGAGCCCTTGCCCGCGAGCGAGTAGACCCGGTGCGAACGCTCGCCCTCGAACTGGTTGCGACCCATCGGCCGGTCCCGCTCGTACGGCTCGAGCGCGCGCGTGAGCTCCTCTACCTGCGCAGGAGGAAGTAGGTCCGGGAGGATGACGTAGCCTTCGTCATGGATGGCGGTCAGCCGGGTCGGGAGGTCAGTGGCGTCCATTCCTGGAGAGTCGCACAGATGTGCGACTCTGGCAAAGGCGCTCGATTTCGGCGTCCAGCAGGGCCTCTGCCAGCGCCAGCGTCGCCTTTCCTGGGTCCGTGAGCTGCCGCAGCGCCACACCATGCGCAAAGGCAACGGCGCGCTCTGCCTCCATCCGTACGTCCGCGGTGCGAATGATCTCACCGCGCTCCACGCCGGCGCGCAGCACGTCCGCAAAGAACGCGATCAGCTTCGACTGCGTGTCTTCCTGCCACGACGCGAAATAGCGATCGTGTGCGGCGTGGGCGGTGACCGCGCAGAAGAAGCGCCACCACATTCGCACGTTCTTCCGGTCCAGCAGGTAGCGCCGAAACAGGCGACGAAGCGCGGTCCGCGTGTCGCCCGCGTGCGCGCTCCAGTCCGGCGGTGTGGCGTACGCGTACTGCAGCGCAAACCGGAGGAGCCCCTGCTTGTTGGCGAAGTGGTGGTTCAGCGTGCCCGTGCTGAGGCCCGTCTCCGCAGAGACCGCGCGCATGCGAAACCCTTCTATGCCGTGCTTGCCGACAAGGGTGAACACCGCGACCGCCACCTTGCGAAGAAGCTCCGGATCCGCCAGGGGACGCGCCATCCCGCGCAGCCTACTCCAAGTAACGCGGGCGTTGCCGCCCGGCAGTGGCTACACTGATCGCGTGAGCGATCCAAGCACCTCGAAGATCAACAAAGAACGCGAAGACACCGACGCGAGCCTCCTTGCCGAGCGAACCAAGACGGACGCCGAGCTCGCCGGGAAGCTGGCTTCCGCTGCGGCGGAAGAGGCGGGTCTCCTTGGCGTCGCCAGGGCCCGCGCCGAGGAGACTCTGACGAAGGCACGCACCCTTGCGGATCGCGCCATGGCGGCAGCTGGAACGCCCATCAACGTCCAGAAGCAGGTCGAGGTCGAGCGCCATTCCGCCGACGAGGCCGTCGGGGAGGAGCGGATAGTTGCCGAGGGCCGCCTTCGCATCGAGCGCAGCAAGCACGAGCGCGCTCTCTCGGCGCTGCTTCATCTGGAGCGCGAGGCCACCGACGAGGGGCTCCTTCTGGAGCGTGCGCGCGCGGACGAGATCGTCGCAACGCGCGACGACTTCCTGGCGATCGTCAGCCACGATCTGAAGAACATTCTTGGGAACATCGCGCTGAGCGCCGAGCTGCTCGACGACGTTGGCAACCAGGCGACGCGGGCGCACACTGATCGCATTCGACGCGGAGCTGCGCGGATGAATCGCCTCGTCGGCGATCTCCTCGACGTCGTCGCGCTCGAGGCGGGGAAGCTCCGCTTGACGCGAAACCCACATGACGTAATCCCGCTGTTGAACGAGGCCAGCGAATCATTTCAGGCCCTGTACCAGGCCAAAGGGATCGCGCTCGTAGTGGACGGCGCGGCCGGCCCCGCGGTCGTCCTGCTGGATCACGATCGCATCCTGCAGGTCCTCGCAAACCTCCTGAGCAACGCCCTGAAGTTCACGGAGTCGGGCGGCCGCGTCGTCGCATCCGTCGCCGTGGTGGGCGCGGAGGTTCGGTTCTCGGTGACCGACACCGGCATCGGCATTCCCGCAGACCAGACGGAGGCGATCTTCGAGCGCTTCGGGCAGGTGAGGAGAGACCGCCGCGGTCACGGGCTCGGGCTATACATCTCGAAGTGCATCGTCGAGGGCCACCACGGCAAGATCTGGGCAGAGCCGCTGGAGAGCGGCGGCACGGCCCTGACTTTCACCCTGCCCATGTCGACCGAGCGCCCTGCCTAGTCCAGATAGTCGTGGTGTCCGGATGACCGACTATCTGCCTCCCAAGCTCACCATGCGTCTCGGCGACATCCCGCTGTCGTTGACGCTGGTGGAGGCGATGGAGGAGACCGGCGTCCTTGACGCGCGCTTTCGCACCGAACCCGCCGCCACGAGCCTCCCCGCGCTGGATGGTTCGCTCGCCACGCTGTTCGTGGGCGCCTCCGGGCTGGTGACCGGTCTACATATCGAGGACCACGTCGATCACGAGACGGACCGCTCTATCGACTTCGAGATCGGGACCATCCGCCTCATCTGGCTCGGCGACGCCATCCGCGTCACGCTGCGCGCGTTCTTCGAGCCGGAGACCTGAGCCATGGCCGCCTCCTTCATCGCGCAGAACCGCGCCGCCCGATTCCACTACGAGATCTCGGAGCGGTTCGAGGCCGGCATCGTCCTTCGCGGCAGCGAGGTGAAGTCGCTTCGTGAGGGACGCGCCAGCCTGGCGGAGGCGTACGCCACGGTGGAGAACGGCGAGGTCTGGCTGAAACAGATGCATATTGCATCTTTCTTCGCGGCGCGCGCGTTTCCGCATGTGGAGCGCGGCATACGCAAGCTGCTGCTCCACAAGAAGCAGATCGCGCACCTCATCCGCGCCGTGTCGCGGGAGGGCTACACGCTGGTCCCGCTCGATCTCCATTTCTCCAATGGGCGCGTGAAGGTCACGCTGGGCGTGGGTCGCGGACGCAAGGCGCACGACAAGCGCGCCGTCCTGGCCGAGCGCACCGCCACGCGCGAGGCCGTGGAAGAAGTCCGCGCGCGGCGCGATGGTCGTCGCGACTGAGCGGCGCAGAAGCTATTTTTTTGCTGCCACGAAGCCGGCGCTCGTCCAGCTCCAGCCCGTCTTCTTGTCGGTCGCCACGAGCTCGAACACGGACCCGTTCACGCTGACGCCAACGGGCGGCGCCGTGAGCCGAGTGACGGTGAGCTGGACGACATCACCCACGTTGACCGTCTTCTGGGCCAGCGAGAGCGAGAGCTCCGGCTTCCGCTTGAACACCGTCGCCGCGAGATCGTTCGCCACGAGCTCGATGGGTCCCACGACCGGTCCCTCGGCGACCACGTGGACGTCCACGTACATCGCCTCGTTGACGGCCAGCGCGATCCCAGGCGTCTTCCGGCCGCTCACGTAGACTTGCGGTGGGCCGAGCGCCGCCACGGCCTGGAACATGGGCGGCTGGCCCGGTGATGCCGGCACGCACGGAACGTGCTTCGCGGCTGCCGCTGCGTTCGACCAGACGGACATGAGCTTGATTGTCTGGCCGCCGACCTGCGTCGGTACCGGGTAGTTGCACAGATCGTTCAGCTCGGTGGGGTAACCGTACGCCCATGCGATGTGCGCGTCGTCGACGTCCGTGTACGCGGGCATGCTCACGGGAAAGGGATCGGTCGTTGCCTCGACGAGCTCGTGGGTGACCGCCGACATCTCGAATGCCAGCTTCGTCGAGAAGCGGGGGTCGGTGCAGCCCGTGTCGACGACGGCGTAAGAGATCTCGCCCACGGGGTCGACGGTCATGCTGTAGTGGTACGCAAGCCCGACGGAGCATGGCTCGTTCGTGATCTTGGTCTGCGCGCTCGTGAAGAGGACGTAGACGGTGTCGGTCGCGTTCGCGGTCCCTGCACCACCACCAGAGTCAGGTGTATCGCCGTCGCTCGCGTCCGGATCGGCGCCGCTGTCGGGCGTGCCTGCGTCTCCAGTGCCCCAGTATCGCTGCACCGCGGTCGCGATGATCGCCTCGAGACCGGCCGTGTTGATCGATGCGGGGGTGGGTCCGTCAAGAGCCACCACAGTCACTGCGCCGATCGGGCCGATTCCATACTCGCTCGTGGTGGTCTTCCAGAAGTCGCTGGGGCCAAGGTCCTGCATGAACTTCGTGAGCGCGTCCTTGTTCGGATCTGCCGGATCGAAGAACGCGACGATCCGGGGATGGGTGATGCGTGGCCCGCCGAAGTTGCGCACCTGAGGCAGATCGATCGTGACCACGGGGCCCGCGGCATCGACGCCGCCGTCGGATGTGCCGGCCTCATCCGCGATTCCTCCTGCCTCCACGGTGCTCGCGGGCGTGCCGCCATCCGAGCCGCACGCGGCAACAATCGCGATCGCCATGGCGACTGCCGCGTACGCCAGAGTGGCAACTTGAAATAGGCCCCGCCCCATGATCAGCAGAGTAGCACGCGAGGCGCTGTGGTACTCCAGCGTGCACGATGACCGAACACGCCGCGCCTCGACATTCTCACCATTCGGGCACCGTCGATCTCAGGACCATCGCCCGCCGCGCCATGGTCGAGCGCTCGCTCCTGCCGGACTTCTCGGATGCTGCGATCGCCGAGACGGCAAGATTCTCTGCGGCGAGCGCCTCTGATGGTGCGACGACCAGAGATCTACGCGACCTGTTGTGGGCGTCCATCGACAACGACGACTCTCGCGATCTGGACCAGCTGTCGGTCGCGGAGGTGCTGGCTGATGGCGCGGTGAAGATCTTCGTTGCCATTGCCGATGTCGACAGCCTGGTGAAGAAGAACTCCGCGATCGACGCGCATGCGCGGGCGAACACCACGTCGGTGTACACGGCCGCGCAGATCTTCCCCATGCTGCCGGAGAAGCTCTCGACCGACCTCACGTCGCTCGGCGAAGGCGTCGATCGCAGCGCGATCGTGGTCGAGATGGTGGTGAACGCGGATGGGTCGACCCAGAGCTCCGACGTCTACCGCGCGCGCGTCAGAAACCGGGCGAAGCTCGCGTACAACAGTGTTGCCGCGTGGCTCGATGGTACCGCTGAAGCCCCACCGCACGTGCTCGCGGTGTCCGGAATGGACGAACAGATCCGGGTACAGGACCGCGTCGCGCACGAGCTCCGGAAGCGGCGCTTCGAGCACGGCGCGCTCACCCTGGAGACGCTGGAGGCGCGCGCGGTGTTCGACGGCGATGCCCTGTCGGACCTGGTTCCAGAGGGCCGTAACCGGGCAAAGGACCTCATCGAGGATTTCATGATCGCGGCGAACGGCGTCACTGCGCGGTTCCTGGACGCGAAAAAATTCCCGTCCCTCCGGCGCGTGCTGCGCTCCCCCGAGCGATGGGAGAAGATCGTCCTCCTGGCAGAGTCGCTCGGTGAGACCCTGCCGCCCGATCCCTCGAACGAGGCGCTGCAGTTGTTCCTCATGACGCGTCGCGATCTGGAGCCGTCGCGCTTCGCGGACCTTTCGCTGTCGGTCGTGAAGCTGCTCGGCAGAGGTGAATACGTCCTGGATCTGGCGGGGCGGCAAGCCGTAGGGCACTTCGGGCTTGCGCTCAAGGACTACACGCACTCGACCGCGCCGAACCGCCGCTTTCCTGACCTCATCACGCAGCGGCTCTTGAAGGCCGCCATGTCGGGGAGCCCGCCTCCGTACTCGAATGAGGAGCTTAGCTCGCTGGCCACGCACTGCACGCTACAAGAGGACAACGCCACGAAGGTGGAGCGGCGGGTTCGCAAGTCGGCCGCGGCGCTCCTCTTGTCGTCTCACGTCGGCCAGGTGTTCGACGCGTTCGTGACCGGCGCATCGCCGAAAGGAACGTTCGTGAGGATTGCTCGCCCAGCAGCGGAAGGAAAGCTGGTGCGCGGATTCCATGGCCTCGACGTGGGCGATCGGGTTCGCGTCGAGCTCGTCCACACGGACTTCGAGCACGGCTTCGTCGATTTCGCCCGCGCGTGAGCCCTATCGGGCCCTGCGCCGGGACCGACCGGCTAGGGCTGCAGGGTGAGGACGTGGGCGAGCGCATACGACTGCGAGGTCGACGCCCCGGCGGCGAACGGACCTACCATCCCTGATGCGGTCACCAACACGTCCCCCGAAGCGCCAGAACGCTGGGAAGAGTTGTAGATGTTTTCGCGAACCGCGACGTCGGGGAGCGACCACGTCGTTTGCACCGTCGACGCGGTGTACGCGGTGATGCTCACGATCGCCAGCTGGCCAGAGTTCCCGCTGACCATCGGGGTCATGAACATCGTTCCACCGGCGGCGATGTCGATCCCTAGATCTGCGGCGACGGGGCTCGTGCGAGAGGCCCCAACATAGGCGGAGATCCACGCAGCGATGCCGCACTTTTGGCTCAGCTGCCAGTCAAAGCTCTGTTCGCCGGCGTAGGAATGCGTGAACAGCGCAAGGGAGCCCACGATGGCGTGATCGATGCGACGCACCAGCGTCCAGCCTGCTGGCGCCGTGAGCCCCGTCATGCTGATCGCGCCGTCGTTGCCGAAACCAATGCCCGCCACCAGGAGGTCTCCGGGCTGGGCGCCCGCTGGGGCCAGCACGTTGATGGTGTCGATCGTCGAGCCGCTGTTTTGCGACGACGCGCGCCATTGGATCGCGGCGCCGGACTCTCTATCAGGCCCAGCGTCCACGGCCACGACCACGGCTGCATCGATCGCCGTTGACCCCGCCTCGCTCGGACCCACGCCTCCGTCGGCCGGCCCAGCCAATCCGCCGAGGCCAACGGCCAGCGAACACCCCGCCAAAAGCGGCAGCGCGAACGCGAGCAGGAAGCGTTGGCCACTGAAGCGCACGAGCGACATGTACCCCCAAGAGTACCCTCTGCCGCGCGATAGGAGTAAGAGGCCCCAGAGATGCAAAAAATCCTGCGAATCGCACTGCTCTCTGCTGCGTGCGTGCTCCTTCAATCCGGCGTGCGCACGGCGGTTGCGTCGGATGGTTGGACGAAGATCGACGCCAGCGACGGCATCACCATCTATCGGCGTGAGGTCCCCGGAAGCGAGGTCATCGCGTTCAAGGGCGAGGGCGTCGTGGCCGCGCCTCTCGTGCGCGTCGCCAGCGTGGTCTTCGACACCGCACGCGCCAGCGAGTGGATCGACAGCCTGACCGAGGCGCGCGTGGTCCGCCGCGTCTCCGACCTGGAGTACGTCGAGTACGACCACTTCGCCATGCCCCTGGTCATGACCGATCGCGACTTCGTGACGTCGAATCGCATGGAGTACGACTCCGCGCGGAAGGCGATCACGATCCGCATGCGCTCCGTCACGGACGCCGCCGCGCCGACCACCACCTACATCCGCGGGGACCTCGTCGGCAGCACGTTCGTGCTCACGCCCACCGCAGACGGGAAGGGGACGCGCGTCGTCGGCGACGTCCACTGCGATCCCCGTGGCTCGGTCTCCACGTGGATCGTCAATTTCTTCCAGAAGGACTGGCCGCGCAGCACGCTACGGAGCCTCCGAACGCAGGTCGCAAAGACAAGCATCGTGGAAAACCCTGCCATACGGAAGCTGGTCGATCAGGGCGACGCGCACTGATTTTGTCGGCGGATCAGGTGGTTTCCAGAAATCGACATGGCCGGTGTCGATCTGGCTCCCCTTCGTTCGTCGCCTGAGCGAAACGAGAAAGGAGCCACATCAGACACTGGACATGAAGGTGAAGGAGAAGCGCTCGGACAGAGCCAAAGGAGAAGAGTCATGCGCGTGATGGTGTTCGTTCCCGGTGACAAGCGCTCGGAGGCCGGCGAGATGCCGACCGGAGACTTGCTCACGAAGATGATGAAGTTCAACGAGGAGCTGGTGAAGGCGGGCGTGATGCTCGATGGCGACGGACTCAAGCCCACGGCCAAGGCAAAGCGCGTGCGCTTCGAGGGCACGTCGCGCACGGTGACCGATGGCCCGTTCGCGGAGACCAAGGAGCTCATCGCGGGCTACTGGATCTGGCAGGTGAAGTCGATGGACGAGGCGGTCGAGTGGCTGAAGCGCGCGCCGTTCGACGGCGGCGTGGAGGTCACGCTGCGGCCCATGGCGGAGCCCGAGGACTTCGGCGAGCAGCTCACGCCGGAGCTGCGCGAGAAGGAAGAAAAGCTCCGCGCAGAGGTCGGACGCCAACAGCGCTCATGACCGCGCAGGTCGGGGCCACGCGCGCGGCCATCGACGCCGTCTTCCGGATCGAGTCCGCCAGGTTGATCGGCGGACTCGTCCGCGTAGTGCGTGACGTCGCGCTCGCCGAGGATCTCGCGCAGAGCGCGATCGTCACGGCGATGGAGCGGTGGCCGGAGGAAGGGATCCCACAGAACCCGGGCGCGTGGCTCATGACCACGGCTAAAAACAGGGCGATCGACCATCTCCGACGGGAGAAGATGCGTGGTCGCGCGCATGACTCGATCGACGAAGAAGGCGGCGCGCAGCTGGTCGCGAAAGGCCCCGACGTGGAGACGGCGCTAGACGAGGACGTGGGTGACGATCTGCTGCGGCTGGTGCTGGTCGCGTGTCACCCCGTGCTCTCGCGCGAGGCGCGCGTGGCGCTGACGCTCCGCCTGCTCGGTGGCCTCACGACCGACGAGATCGCTCGCGCATTCCTGGCGCCGGAGCCCACGATCGCCCAGCGAATCGTGCGCGCGAAGCGAACGCTCAGCGAGGCGCGCGTGCCGTTCGAGGTGCCGCGCGGCGCGGAGCTGACGTCGCGACTCACGTCGGTGCTGGAGGTCGTCTACCTGATCTTCAACGAGGGCTACTCCGCGACCAAGGGCGACGACTGGGCACGTCCCGCGCTCTGCGAAGAGGCGCTGCGTCTGGGTCGCATCCTTGCGGGTCTCGCGCCCGATGACCCCGAGGTGCACGGCCTGGTCGCGCTGATGGAGCTTCAGGCATCACGCCTTCGCGCGCGCGTGGGGCCGACAGGTGAGCCGATCTTGCTGCTCGAGCAGGATCGCGCACGCTGGGACCAGCTGCTCCTCAATCGAGGTCTTCACGCGCTCGCGCGGGCCGAGGCGCTGGGAGGGTCGCTGGGACGGGCGCTTGGGCCGTACGCGTTGCAGGCGGAGATCGCCGGGTGTCACGCGCGTGCCCGCACCGCGGAGCAGACGGACTGGTCACGCATCGTCGCCGTCTACGATGCGCTCGTGGAGATCACGGGGTCGCCCGTCGTCGCGTTGAACCGCGCGGTGGCGGTGGGGATGGCGTTCGGTCCGGCAGAGGGACTCGAGCTCGTCGATGAGCTCGTCGATCTGCCGGCGCTCGCGGACTATCACCTCTTGCCGAGCGTGCGCGGCGATCTCCTGATGAAGCTGGGACGCCGAACAGAGGCGCGCGCGGAGCTCCTTCGCGCTGCAGGCATGACGGAGAACGCACGGGAGCGCGCGCTGCTCCTCGCGAAGGCGAATACGTGCGGCGCCGCTCCTTCCTGACGGGTAGAAGGGTGGGTGATGGAAGAGTCGCTGGACCCCAAGGACCCCGCCGAGTTTCGTGCGCTCGCGCAGCGCATGTTGAACGAGATGCTCGATCATCTGTTCACGCTGCGGGATGGCCCAGCATGGCAGCCGATGCCCGACTCCGTGCGAGGCTCGTTCGGCGCACCCGTGCCGATGGCAGGGGTGGGCGCCGTGTCCGCGTACGAAGACTTCGTCCGCGACGTGCTGCCGTATCCGAACGGCAACCTTCATCCGCGCTTCTGGGGATGGGTGCAGGGCACCGGCACGCCGCTCGCGATGATGGCCGACATGCTTGCGTCCGGCATGAATCCGCACCTTGCGGGCTTCAATCAGGCGCCGGCGCTGGTCGAGCAGCAGGTGATCTCGTGGCTCGTCGACGTCATGGGATTTCCGAGCGACGCGAGCGGGCTCCTGGTCAGCGGTGGGACCATGGCCAACACGCTCGCGCTCGCGGTCGCACGCCACGCGAAGGCCGGCTTCGACGTGCGCGAAGAAGGCATGCAAGGCGCGCGGCCGCGGATGGTGTTCTATGGTTCGGCGGAGACCCATAGCTGGGCGAGCAAGGCTGCGGAGCTGCTGGGCCTTGGTCGCCGCTCGTTTCACAAGGTCGCCGTGGACCACGCCGGCCGCATCGACGTGGGCGCGCTCGCGGCGTGCATCGCGGAGGACCGCGCGAACGGGCACAAGCCTTTCGCGGTCATCGGGACCGCCGGCACGGTGAACACGGGGCAGACGGACGATCTGCGCGCGCTGGCCGCGCTGTGCCGCAAGGAAGACCTGTGGTTCCACGTGGACGGAGCGTTCGGTGCGCTCGCGCGGCTCTCCGCGAACCTGCGGCCCATCGTGCAAGGGCTGGAGGAGGCGGACTCGCTCGGGTTCGATCTCCACAAGTGGATGTACATGCCGTTCGAGTCCGCGTGTGTCCTGGTGCGCGACGGCGCTGCGCATCGAGCGACGTTCGCGTCGAGCGCGCCGTACATCGCAGAGCAAGCGCGCGGCGTGATCGCAGGGGGCCTGCCGTTCGCGGACCTGGGGCTGGAGCTGACGCGGTCGTTCAAGGCTCTCAAGGTGTGGATGTCGCTGAAGGCGTACGGTGTCTCCACGTTCGCGCGTCTGATCGAGCAGAATGTGGAGCAGGCGCGTTACCTCGAGGGGCTGGTCGGCGCTCACGCGGAGCTCCAGCTCCTTGCGCCGGTCTGCCTCAACGTGGTCTGTTTTCGGTACGTGAAGCCCGGGCTGGACGCCGCCGCGTTGAATCGCCTGAACGAGGAGCTCCTGTGTCGCGTGCAGGAGAGCGGCGTTGCAGTCCCTTCGAGCACCGTGCTGGACGAGAAGTTCGCGCTGCGCGTGGCGATCGTGAATCACCGGAGCCGGCGCGAGGATTTCGACATGCTGGTGGACGCGGTCCTCCGCTTCGGGCGGGAGGCGTAGGTGCGCCACACTGCATCTCTGGTAGCTACGTTGGCCATCATCACTGGATGTTCGAAGCACGCGGACGCACCGATCCATCTCGAGCGCGGCGCGTCCACGCCAACCGCGGTATCGAACGACGCCGGAGCGCCTGATCCTGCGACGACGGCTGGTGCGGCGACTGGCGCCGGGACGCCCGATGCTGCGACGCCCGATGCTGCGACGACTGATGCTGCGACGATGGACGCCGGGACGGATGCGGGGAGCATACCGCTCCCAGACGAGCCGTGGTTCCACGACAAGCCCGAGGCCTACGAGGACTGCGTGGCGCCGCTCGTCAAGACCCCGACTCCCCATCTGGCCCCCCCGTTCGAGCGCTGTGATCCGCGCTCGCAGGTCGTGAACCCGCAGGTCGGTGGCTCCGCGCATTTCCACTATCGCTCGTTCTCTGCGCAGCGAACGAACGCCCGGCGCGCCAGCAGCCCAGGAGTATGCTGCTACCTGATCTTCGAGTTTCCGCGCCACGGCCCCTGACTACGATTGCTTCGGGAGCTTGAAGTAGCGGATCTGTTTTGCGTCGCACTCCGGGCAGGTTGCGCGGGCGGCATGAATAGTGTCGTCGCCGAGTCGAACCTCACTCCATCGCAGCTCGATTGGTGTCGAGGACGAACGCGAGTGTTCGCAATCGCCTTTACCGGCGAAGTGCCGCGCCGCGGCGTCCTTCCGACTGATGGTCACGCTCGTCTCCGCGCGCGAACGCCGCGACGATGCCTCGCGCGTCGCTCACGCCCCCGGCTGCGATCACGGGCACCTTCACCGCGTCGAGTCAGCATACCGCGCTAGCCTGGTTTTTTGCCGCGCGCGGTGATCGTGAGCGCGACGCCGCTGAGGATCGCCATGCTCGCGCCAGCAAGGCGCGCGGACACGGTCTCGCCCAGCAACACGACGGCGCCGAGCGCGGCGAGCACGGGCACGAGCAGCTGAAGGACGGCGGCGCGCGTGGTCGTGAGGTGCCGGAGGGCGGCATACCAGACGCTGTAACCAACCCCCGACGCGAGCGCGCCGGACGTGGCGGCGAGCACGAGCCCGCGTGGCGACGCCTGCACCCCGCTGCCAGGCACCCCATCGGGTATTGCGAAGCGCGTCGCGACGATCACGAACACCGCGGCGGCCATGGGAGCCGCACGCGCGAAGCTCGCCGCAGTGGTCACGACGGGATCACCGGGCGACACGCGGCCGAGCAGCGAGTACCCGCCCCACGCAATGCCAGCGAGCGCCATGGTCGCCGCGCCGAGCGGATCCGGTGCGCTCTTTCCAGGGACGGTGAGCGTCACGAGTCCGGCGAGCGCGATGGCGATGCCGAGCCACGCGAGCGGCCGTGGTCGCTCGCCTTGGAGCACCCCCCATCCGATCATCGTGGCTTGCACCGACGCAAAGAGGATGAGCGCGCCGATCGCCGCGCCGAGGTTCAGATATGCGTACGAGAATGGCGCTGCATACGCGAACAGTGCGAGTGCGGAGAGCCACTTCGCGCGCGAAGTCCGCGTGTCGCTGGGACGTCCGCGAGAGAGGAGGGCAAGCACGAGCGCGCCGCTGGCGAGGCGCACCGCGGTGAACGTGGTCGCGTCGACGCTGCCGCCTGCGAGCGCGGGGCGGCAGAGCAGCGAGTTGCCCGCGAAGCAGGTGAGCGCGATCGCAGTGAGCGCGATGCCTCTCGGATCACTCGCCAATGGTGTGCTCCGCGACGCTCACGCGCAGCTGCGCTTCGCCGGTCTGGCCCGTTGCGTCGCTCACGCTGACCTTCACGTTCAGCGGTTGGGCCAGGAACTTCGCGACGGGGACGCTTGCGTTGTCCAGCTGGAAGCGCAGACCGTAGAGCTTGCAAAACCCGCCTTGATCGCGCTCGAACGTGAACACGAAGCTGGTGGGCGGGACCTTGAGGCCCGTCCCCGGTTGCTATCCGGTGAGCGTCACGGTGGTGCCCGTCTGGCGAAGGTTCTTCATGCGCACGGCCACCCAGAGATGATGGCCGCCCTGAGGGCCCTTCTCGGGCACGAGCGTCTCGCCGTCGTGTACGGCGACGAAATCCGTGGAGCCCGTTCCCATCTCCACCACTGGTGCGCCGGCCTCCGCGGGCTTGCAGAAATCCGGACGGACACTTGCCCAGCCTGCGGTCCAGGGCTCCAGGTCGTCCGCGATCAGCGCGGGGTCGATGCAGCGGCTGCTCATGCAGGTCTGATGAGGCGGGCACGCGGGGCCCTTGAAGCCCGGTACGCCGGTCACGCATCCCGACTCCAGTTGCAGGCGCGCGAGCTTGGGTCCTCCCGGTGCAAAGGGCGCGACCACGCGGCGCACGAGCATGGGCTTGTCGGCGATGGTGCCGTTCGGTCCCGCGCGAAACGCCTCGATCGTGACGTCTGCCTGCGCGCCGGCAGCAGCCTGGAGCGTGACGTCGAACGGAAACGGCGACTCGACGCCTGCGAGTTTGTCGCCACCGGGCTTCGGCACGATGTCGTGCTCGTCCACGATCGCGCCGGCCACGGTCGCCTTCACGTGGATCTTGCCGATCTGGCTGACGACACCGGGCTGCGCGTCCACGCCAACGACGAGCGTGTCCTTCTTCTTGCACCCTTCACAGGTGAGAAGTGCGACGAGCGCGAGAAGTACGACCTTCACGTGCGTTCGCCTCAGAAGCAGTAGCGGGCCTTGTCCTCTTCCCATGGGTAGAAATACGCGAAGAGGTTGCAGTGCTCGTCCGTGTCCACGCGCGGACCGAACTTGATGTCGAGGTCACTCCGGTTCTGGAAATCACACGTGTAGAAGAGGCCACCGCCAGCGGGCAGATCGCGTGGCTCCGTGAGCACCTGGAACGGCGGCTCGTCCCAGGCGCGGGAGCGGAAGATCTCCTCCGTGGGGTCAGCGCCGTTCGGCGCAAGGTTGACGCTGAAGATCTTCCCGCGGCTGTGGAAGTGCCCAGTGAGCGCGATCACCTTCACGGCGTTTGGCATGCCGCACGTGGTGGAGAACGAACGCGATTCACGCGGCGGAATGTGGATGTTCACGTTGTTCGCGAACATGGTGCCAACGTGCGCCTTGATCTTCGCGCGGTCGGGCTCCGTCACCAGGTTGATCTTCACCTGCCCGGTGTTGGACGGCGTCTTCTGCGCGCCCGCGTTCACGTAGTGGGTCTGGAGCACCATCTGGCGGTGTGCCTTCAGCTTGAATGCGGTGCCGGGTGGCAGCGTCCAGTCGAGCGCCTCGGACTGCGAGCCGACGACGAGATCGACGCCGTGCGGATTCTCGGGACTCGTGAACGGCATCTTCTTGAAGCAGTCCTCGTCGTGGTCGGGCACGTCCTTGTCCGTCTGGAACAGGTTCATGTGATGGCTGCCGGGCAGATAGCGGATCTGGAAGCGGACCACGTCGATGTCGACGTCGCTGGGGAGCTTGAAGAAGTAGCACCACTGCCGCTCCGCCCCGATCGCGACCTGGAACGCAGGCGTCTCCAGCTGCAGGCCGCTCGCGGGCGGCGCAAGGTCCACGGCGCTGAGCGGCGCTGCGTCGGCCACCGTGGAACCCGACGATGACGAGGAGCGCGAGCAGCTCGTCAGCGTGAGCACGACGGCGACCAGGAGAACTGCGGCGACGGATCTCGCATGCATCATTTCGCGCCCCGACTCTATCAGCCTTCAGTTGTCGGCGGCGCCTTGCGCGACCCATGCACGGATCGTCGCTTGCGCTTGGGGAGGCAGCGCGGAGTTGCGCGCCGGCATGCGCGAGCCGCAATCGTGATCCGTGCATTGTGCATCATTCAGGCGGCCCTCGAGCTTCTCCAGCAGGTAGCTGCCATCGGGATCGCCGGGGCGCACGTAGGGCAGCGAGAGCCGCTCCTCCGAAGGCACGGCCACGAGCGCACGTCTGAGCGCGGAGGCGTCTGCCTCGGGCGTGAGGTCTGGCGGATGCGCGCCGCTGCCGTGGCAGGAGGCGGTGGTGCAGCTCACGACCAGGAGTGGCGCGACGTCCTTTCGAAACGACACCGGAGGCGGAGCCGCTGCCGCGTGCGCAACGCTGACGAAGGCGACGTCCCCGGAGACCCCTCCCGAGGACCAGGCAGCCCGCGCGCAGAGGAGCAGCCCAAGGCCCACGAAGGGCGTCAAAAGGACAGTGCGTTGCATCCTGTGTAGGCCTTGAGCAGGAGTGATGCCAGGCGCGAAAGGAGCGGTTTTTGAGGCGGTTTCGAGGGTGGGTGTGACAGCGCTGTCCGCGTGGCGCACCGTGGCCCGTTGCACAACGGGCTGAAGGGTTCGGCCCTTCGGCCGTTCAAGACACCCATGGGGAAGAGGAACAAGGCGCTGCTGGTCGTCTGCTGCTCTCTTTCGGTCGTGTCGCAGCCAGCGGCGGCCCGTGACGTGGCGCCGGTGAGGGCAGGGCGCGTGCTCGTCCGGCCGGCGGCTCCTTCCGCGACACCTGCGCCTGCGATCGCGAAGCACACCGGTGGCGCGCGCGGCACCGCGTCGAGACCTGGCGATGCACCGCCCCAGTCGGCGCCTCCCGCGCCCACGCCAACACCCGCCCCGACACCCGCGCCTCCCGCGCCGACACCCGCGCCGACACCCGCGCCGGCCGTGTCGCCGTCAGCGCCCACGCCGCCCGCGATTCGCGAGCTCTACCCGACGATTCCTCTGGGCCGCACCTACCGTCCCATCTGGGACAACGGCAAGCCGCGCACGCTGCGCTACCACCAGACGGATCCGTTCGATCCGCAGCTCTCACAGCTGGCGAACGGCATCCTGGATATCGACGGAGCCGGGATCCTCACGGCGCACGGCGATCCGGCGGGCTCGGGCTCGCTGGTTGGGCAGTCGATCCGGATCTTTCAGTACGACACGGGCATGAAGAACAAGTGGCTCAACGTCGAGACCACCGCGTACATGATGCGGGTGCGCGAGACGACGTCGATCTCGTATCAGGGCTTCACCATCGGAGCGCGTTCGGAGCACCAGGAGGTGGAGGCCGACAAGAGCGCGCTCGGACACACGTACTACGTCCGGCTCGAGTACCTGACGGGCAAGGTCTACTTCGTGAAGGAGGTCGGCCACCACCTTCCAGGCGGATACGTGGGCTCGTCGGCAAAGTCCGTCTTCGCGTCCGGCTTCCCGACGAGCGCGTGGATCGGGTTGAAGTTCATCGTGCGAAACATGGAGGGCGGGACTGCAGTGAAGCTCGAAGCGTGGGTCGATCGCACCGACGGAAAAGACGGCGGCACCTGGGTGAAGGTTCACGAGATGGTCGACCGCGGCGACTGGCTGGACAAGGACGGCAACAACACGGGGCCGGCGTACGTCGCGCCGGCGACGTCCGTCTTCTTTCGCAATGACGAGCTCGAGAACGGTGGCGAGGCACGTTACAAGGGCTGGAGCATCCGCGAGATCGCCCCGCTCTGAACTACGTGCTGGGTTTGGCGGTCACGATGGGGGCTCACATCCCTGGTCCTCATGCGGTGGAAGCGGCCCATCGCGTCGTCGCGTGCGCCGGTTCGCGATGGTGACGCCGATGACACTCGCCGCCACGATCAAGCCGAAGCCGATCATCCAGCCCAGCGTGCGGCCGGTGCTGTACGCGTCGCTCTGCTTCGGAACGGCCAGCTTGTCGTTGAACCGTGAGGGATGCGTCAGGCGCACCGTGGGGAGCGCCTTCGCCTCCCATGCCTGCGAGCGATCGTGCTGCCCGGGCGTGCGAAAGAACGTGACGAAGTAGATCGCGTTCGTTCCGAAGAAGATGTGCTGGACCGCCTCCAGTGTGGTGCCGTCCTTGTCGGCCTTCGTGACGGCGATCCGCGCGTGCGGGACGTTGTACGTCCGCGCCTCGACAAGGGAGACGTCGGCGCCTTTGGGGCTCTCCTCGAGGAGCGGCGTGATCTCGTCCTCGATGGTGCGAGGACCCACGACGCTCTGACCCACCTTCGGCATCCGGCTGACCGTCATGAGCAGGGTCGCGTCCCCGACCTTCCGACGCGCGACCACCAGAGTCTGCATGTCGGGCGTGTCGGCGGGAACGGAAGCTGGCGGTGCCAGACCGCGACACGCGTCCTCATCCGCCTGCATCGCGGGAAGGCTGATGCACACGGGACCGGTGTCGTCCGCCGCCTCGAGAAAGAACTCGGAGCCATCGCCAACGATTTGTGCGGACGCAGACGCCTCGAACGCCACGCTTAGCAGCGAAGCGATCGCCAACGAGAGGCAGACCCGCAGTGACATTGACACAGTCTATGGCGAACGCCGCATGCGGGAACACTCGAATCAGCGTGTGTTCAGGAGTCGGTGACGGGCGGGAGCTTGGGGCTCTCACCGGTCAGCTCGGACTTCATCCGGCTCGCACGTTCGAGCTCGGCGTTCTTCTGCTGCAGCCTCTGTTCGAAGCGCTTCAGCTCCGTGACGTCGCGCGCCGCGGCAAACACGCCCTGGAGCCGGCGGTCACGATCGTGGAACGTCGTCGCGTTGTACGACACCACGGTGAGGGTCCCGTCGCGCGCGCGCACCGTGAGCTCGTAGTTCTGGACCTTGCCTTCAGCCAGCACGCGGTTGATCGCGGCCTCGGCCCGAGCGGGGTCGGTGAAGCAGTTCTTGAACGGCGCGCCGATCAGCTCGTCGCGCGTGCACCCCGTCAGCGCCTCCGTCTGCTTGTTCACGTCCGTGATGATGCCGCGCGGGTCGGTGGTCATGATCGCGTCGATGTTCGATTCAACGAGCGAGCGCGTGTAGAAGTGCTGGTCGCGCAGCCGCTGGTCGAGCTTCGTTCGCTCGTCCTCCACCTGCTTGCGTGCCGTGTTGTCCGTGCCAATGAGCAGGTAGCCGATGATGATGCCGTGCACATCGCGCAGCGCGGTGACCGAGACCACTGCGGGGAAGCGGCTCCCGTCCTTGCGAATGTAGGTCAGCTCGTAGATGTCCTCGATGCCGCGCGAGGCCTTGAAGACCAGGGCCTGGAAGCCCGGGGTGATCATGGTCCCCAGCTCCACGCTGAGCGCCGTCGCGCGTGCGACCACCTCGAGCGGATCCGAGATATCGGCGGGCGTGTTCTTGTTCATCACCTCCGCTGCGGTGTAGCCAAGCATTCGCTCGGCGCCAACGTTGAAGATCTGGATGACGCCCTTTGCGTCGGTGGCGATGCTCGAGAAGTTAGCGCTGTTGAAGATGGCGTTCTGCAGCGCCCCCGCCTTGAGCAGCGCCTCTTCAGCCCTCTTGCGTGCGGTGTTGTCCGTGCCAATGAGCAGGTAGCCGATGATGGCGCCCTGCCCGTCGCGCAGCGCGGTGACCGAAACCACTGCAGGGAAGCGGCTACCGTCCTTCCGGATGTACGTCAGCTCGTAGATGTCCTCGATGCCGCGCGAGGCCTTGAAGACCAGGGCCTCGAAGCCCGGAGTGATGGTGGTCCCCAGCTCCACGCTGAGGGCGGTCGCGCGGGCGACGAGCTCGAGCGGATCCGAGATATCGGCGGGGGTGTTCTTGTTCATCACCTCCGCGGCGGCATAGCCAAGCATTCGCTCGGCGCCGACGTTGAAGATCTGGATGACGCCCTTCGCGTCGGTGGCGATGCTCG
>JBBRNJ010000048.1:0-67666 GCA_038230375.1 Polyangiales bacterium
CTCCCAGACGGCGTAGATGGGGCGAACGCGCGCGTCGATCGCGCGGGTGTCGTCGGCGAGCTGGAGGCGGCGCTTGGAGGGACCGGCCTCGGGCGCGATGGGGAGTCTTCGTTGCATCAACGATCAGTCGCCGCCGGAATCTCGCCAGCGCCACCTTCTCCGTGGACTCCAGAGTCAGCTGCGGGAGCGCCGTAGAGCGCAGTGGTCGACGTGGATGAGCAGCCCGTGATCGCCGTTGCGCCTGCCACGGCCGCTGCGGCCGCGCCGAAGAGGAGCCGACTGCGCGTGCGTGCGCCCACCATGCCGGGGTTGCCGGTCCTGGCGGCGGAGGACGTGGATGCGCCGCAGAAGGGGCATGCATCCTCGGAGCTCTTCACATGACGGCTGCAGCCCTGGCAGAGAAGAAACGACATAGCTCGAGCTTATCAGAGGTCGCAGCGGCCGCAATCGAAAGTCAGGTCCTCAAGCTCCCCCGCCCTGCGTCGTTCTCTGCGTAGAGGTTCCGCCCGTGGCTCCCAATCCCAAACTGCCTGACGCCGTGCTCGAGGACACCTGGTTCGGAGAGGACGAGGCCGCGGTGGAGGCGAAGGCCAAGGAGAGCGCGGCGGCGCTCGTGGCGCGCATCCATGCCGTGCGTCCACTCCCGGTCGCTGCGAAGGAGCTCGCGATGCGCGCCGGGGACCCGGATGCGTCGGTCGCGGAGATCGCGTCGATCCTCGAGCAGGATCCTGCGCTCGCGGCCCGCGTGCTCCGCCTCGTGAACTCTGCGGGCTTCGGACTGGCGACGCGATGCAAGACCGTGCTGCACGCCGTGTCGATGCTCGGCATCGCGCGTATACACGAGCTCGCGTTCAGCTCCGCCGCGTTCGCGATGTTCGAGGGCGACAACGACGTGAACAAGCACGTCGTCGAGCACTCGCTTGCCGTGGCGACCATCGCCAGGCGACTCTCCCATCGGTTCAACGTGCGCGGTGACGACGTCTATCTTTGCGCGCTCCTCCACGACATCGGCAAGCTGATGATGCTCGACGCGCAGCAAGAGGGCTACGAGGCCCTGCTCGCCGAGCACGACCACAGCGCGGACACGCTGCATATCGCCGAGCGCGCGGCGTACGGCTTCGACCATGCCGTGCTGGCGGGCCTGATGCTGGAGACGTGGCGGCTGCCCTCTCCCGTGCCGGAGGTCGTGGGCTTCCATCACAAGCCGGGCCGCGCGGGCGAATGTCCGCCGGCCACCGCCACGATGCTCCACATCCTGCGCCTCGCGGACTACATCGCTCACGTGGCGGACGACGAGGCTCCCTCGAGCGAGCTGCTCGCGCGCCTCGACTGCATGGAGTCGGCGGTGGCGCTGGACCTCACAGGCAGCGACGTCGCCGCCATGTGGCCCGATCTCAGGACAGCCGTGCGGGCGAGCCGCAACCAGGAACCAGAGGTCGAGATGGAGGAGGCGCCGCCCTCATCGCGCCGCAGGGAGAAGACGAAGCACGAGGTGCCGGTGCTCGCCTGCGCGGAGTGTGGACACCACACGGACGGCCAGCTCTGTGCACGGTGCCTCAGGCCGCTCTGCCGGGCGCACGCGGTGGACCGCGGCTGCTGCACGCTCTGCGAGGCGGAGTTTCGCGAGCCAACGCAAGAGCGCAGCGCGATGATGAAGCGCTTCCGCGATGCGGGCGCGAGCGCCAGTGCGGGCGCGGTGATCGGTGTCCTGGGCTACCTCTTCAGGCATGAGATGGCGGGCCGCACGGCGCTCTTTGGTGGGCTCGCGCTGGTGCTGCTCGGAGTGCTGTTCGTGTCGCAGGCGCTCCACCGGCGCTGGAAGCTGCGCGCCCGGTTCCTCGGGAGCCTGTCGCCCACGGAGCCGCCGAAGCGACTCAAACCGCGGTGACGAACTACCGCGTGAAGCGGTGCCATTCCTCGTCGTAGTAGCGGACCAGCGCCTGGTTGTTCAGGCGGTTCTCCTCGATCCCGGACGGCCGCTGCATGTCGGGTGATAGCCAGAACAGGCCGCCCACGTTTTCGTCCGTCAGATAGCGGAGGCCCGCGGGTACGTGTGTGGGCACCGGGAACGACTCGCGGGCGGCGAGCGCATAGCCCCACTCACCGAACGCAGGCACGAACGCGTGGTACGGACGCACGAAGAAGCCCGCCGCCTCGAGCGAGCTCACCACGCACCAGAACGACCTTCGCGCGACGAGCGGTGACGTGCTCTGCACCGACACGCGCGCGCCCGGCGCAAGGTGCTCCGCGAGCGTCCGGTAGAAGTGGACCGTGTACAGCTTGCCGAGCGAGAAGTTGTTCGGGTCCGGAAAGTCGACGATACCCACGTCCCACTGAGCCTCCGGAGGCTGCGCGGCGAGCCAGACAAAAGCGTCGGCGTTGACGAGCGTCACGCGCGGGTCGTCGAACGAATGCTTGTTCAGCGCCGCGAGCTTTGGCAGCGTGCGCGCGAGCTCCGTCATCTGCGGGTCCAGATCCACGATCGTGATCGCGCCCACGTCCGGGTACGAGAGCAGCTCGCGCAGCGCAAGCCCGTCACCGCCGCCAAGGACCAGGACGCGTGCGTGTGAGTGCGCGGCGCTCATGGGCGGGTGCACCAGCGCCTCGTGGTACCGATACTCGTCGTACTCGGCGAACTGCAGGTTGCCGTCCAGGAACAGGTTCATACCGCCGTGGCCGGCCGTGATGCTGATGCGCTGGTAGGCGGTCTGGCGCGTGAGCAGGACGGGGTCCGTGAACGTCGCCTCGTCGGCTGCGGATACCAGGCGCGGCGTGAGGAGAGCAGCGCCTCCGAGCGCAAGGAAGGTGAGCACGCCGCGAACACGCAGCGGCCGCGCATCCGATACGAACAGGAACGTGGACCAGACGGCGGACGCGGCATGCACGAACCCGAACAGAAGCCCTGAGCGCAAGAAACCCAGCTTTGGCAAGAAGAACACGCCGAACGACACCGCGCCGATCAGCGCTCCCGCATAGTCGAGCGAGAGCGCACGCGCGACGAGATCACGGAAGACCACGTGGCGTCGCAACAGGCGGATGAGCAGCGGCAGCTCCGCGCCCACGAACGCGCCCGTGAGCAGCACCAGGAAGAAGAGCAGCGGACGCGTCGCGGTGGACCGCGCGAACGCCAGGTACAGGAGCGGCGCCGACAGTCCGCCCACGAGCGCCGCGCCCAGCTGCGCCGACACGAAGCCCGCCGCCGTGTCATCGATGAAGCGCGTGAGATATGCGCCGACGCCCATGGCGAAGAGATAGACGCCGATCACCACGGAGAGCTGCGTCACACTGTCGCCGAGCATGAACGTGGAGACCGCGCCAAGCGCGAGCTCGAACGCGAGCCCACACGCAGACATGAGCACGACGGTCAGGTAGACGAGCGCGCTTCGCACATCACTTACCGCCGAAGCCGCCGGACGAGCCGCCACCGATGCGAACGCCGCCGCCGCCGCCGCTGTATGTGGTGCCACCGCTGCTGTACCCGCCAGACGTGCCGCTCCCGCCGCTGCATGCAGACGAGCACGCGCCAATGAAGACGAGCATGATGAAGATCACGATGATGGCGATGACAAGGCCGTTCATGCCCATGCCGCCGACGCGATTCGCGGCGGGCGCCTGTCCCGGATCGCCGAACGCGCCGGTGCGCCCGCGGATACCGAACGCGGCCTCGACGACGTCCCGCGGGATGGTCTGCGAGAAGGTCCAGTTCAGCTCGTTCTGCGTGCCGGTCTGCGCGCGCTCACTCGAGACCATGTAGCGGCCGTTCTCGAAATCGTCGCACCACACGGTCTCGTTGATGGCGACCTTCCAGTAGAACTCACCCAGAACGTAGTCCACGCGCGCGGTGTTGGAGTTCCGCTTCCGGTACGTAGCGCCACGCACCATGACCGCGTTCGGGAGACCACGGATGTCGACCTGCCCGGCAGGCAAATTCGAGCCGAAGCGCACGACGCCCTCATCCAGCACGAGCCAGCGATAGCCGTGTTGCTCGCTGTAGAGGAGGTACTCGCTCCACGAGAAGCTCTCGCCCTCGATCTGGGTGGAGCGGTGCATGTAGCCGATGCACATCCATTCCACGTTCTCGAGCGTGCCCTTCGCGCCCAGCGGGAGCCAGGGCTCCTGACGCGCCTTGCCCTGCTGCGCGATGACCTGGTTCGTCTCGAGGTCGGAGAGGGCGCCGCAGTATTTGCAGGCGATGCGCTCTGACTGGCCCGACGCGAGCGGGAGCGGGCCGCCGCAGCTCGGACACTTGGTGTCCTTCGACTTCACGACCTGCCCACGCGCGCCGAAGCCCACGCGCTGCACGTTCAGCTCCGCGAGCTCCACCTCGTAACCAACATTCACGATGGGCGGGTGGGTTCCGTCGCCGTAGTCGATCTGCGCCGTCATGCCGTTCGGGCCCGACAGATCGGCAAACTTGCGCAGCGACCCTGGCCGCGCCGCGAACGGCAGCTCGCCGTCGGCGCTGTGGAAGGTGCCCTGCCCGATCTCCGTGACGACGAACATGCCGAAGGTGCCCAGCGGCACCTGTGACTGCACCTGGAGCTGGCCGGCGTTCGGCGCTGGCGCCTGCACCAGAGACACGACGCTCCATCGACCTTGGGCCTCCTCGATCCAGCCCGGATCGCGGCTGTCGAACGAGACGTAGTACTCGTCCCAGCTACCGCCGGCGGGATGCGCGAGCGTCAGCTTGCCGAGGACCTCGAAATTGCGGCCGCGAAAGTTGCCGCGGTCGTGAACGGCGAGCCCGCGGTCGGTGGTGACGACGTCCGCCACGCGTCCCAGGTTCTCGAGCCCGCGGTCCGAGCGCACGACGACGCTCTTGCAGCTCGCGCAGACCTGCGAAATCGACGCGCCGATCTTGAAGACGATCGGCGCTCCACACGAGGGACATTTGGCTTCCGCCATTCGTTACGAGTGTAGTCGATTTAGATGGGGACGGTTATAGTTCCGCCGTGCCGAATCTCGGAGAGGAGTGGATCGTGGACGCCGCAGAGTGCGATCCGGGACGCCTGCGTGATCTCGCGGTCATCCAGGGCGTGCTGGGCGAGCTCGTGTCCGAGTTATCTCTCCACGTCGTGAGCCAGCCCCTGTTTCACAAATTCGAGGGCGAAGGCGGCGTCACCGGGCTCTACCTGCTCGGCGAGTCCCACCTGGCATGTCACACGTATCCTGAGCATCAGAGCCTCACGCTCAACCTCTATTCATGCAAGCCCAAGGCGCGGTTCGACTACGAAGGCTGCCTTGCGCGCAGCGTCGGCGCGAAGCAGGTTCGCGTGCAGCGGATCGCGCGGGGAGTGACACCGTGAGCAAATACGACCCGAAGAACGCCACGGAGCTCGCGGTCGGCATGCGCGGTAAGCTCGGGAAGGACACGTTCGAGCTCGTCGGACGCGCACACGTCGCCTCGCGCGGGGGCGGTCATTGGAACGAGTGGCGCGCCATGTTCGCGTCGGGGCGCGAGGGCTGGCTTGCGGAGGCCGCGGCGCGCTTCTACCTGATGTTCGAGGCGCCCCTGCTGGACGTGGATGTTCCGCCGCCGGGCGCGCTGGTCAACACGCGATGGGTGATCGGAGAGCGCGACGAAGCGCGACGCGTGGCCACATACGGGGATGTTCCGCCGCTCGACGAAGAGGCGCGTGACTACCGCTACGTTGATCTCTCGGGCCCCGACGGCCGGGTCGGCACCGTGGACTATGGGGACGCGCACCCCCGCACGTTCGTCGGCCGCAAGGTGACGCTCGCCGAGCTGTCGCTCGCGCCCGCACGTGAGCCCATCTATGGGAAGGTGGCGCTCGGTGAGAAGCCGGACTCGGAGCTCGCGGTCGGAGGAAGCGTGTCAGTCAAAGGCGACGCGCACCGGCTCATCGCCACGGTGGTACGCAGCTCGCCCGACGACGATCCCGAAGACCCGGAAGAGAAAGACCCGCGCTTCTCGTGGCTCGAGCACCTGCTCTATCGCAAGGGCCATGGCCTCACATGGCTCGTGGAGCTGCCCGAGGAGTATCGCATCGTGGAGCAGGTCGAGGCAGGCGCCGTGGAGATCCGCGATGGCACCGCCCGATATGCGGGGGTCACGTGGAAGAAGACGCACTCAGGTCTGGCGCGCACCGACGGCGCGTGGGGCGCGTTGCCGTGGGTGCCTCGAATCGGCGAGGAATCGACCGCGATCGACTACGAGCACAAGGCCCGCGGGCTCTCCGTCGAGCAGAACCAGCGGGAGGTCGCCTGGGCAGTCTCCACACCGCTCGATGAAGACGAACTCGTGTATGCTCCCGAACATCCAACGAAGGGGCGTCCCCCTGTGAGGAAATGACCCATGCAGCTCGAAGCGCTCGGACACACCCTGCTCAACACGTCGTGCTTCGTCCTGCTCGGCCTCATGCTGTTCGGCATCGCGTTCTTCATCATCGTCAAGGTGACGCCGTTCTCGATCCGCAAGGAGATCGAGGACGACCAGAACACGTCGCTCAGCATCATCATCGGCAGCGTGTTCATCGGCATCGCGCTGATCATCGCCGCCGCGATCCACGGATAGAATGACCACCCGGCGGCGCGTTCTGCTGGCGAACATCTCGCTGGTCGCCGCCTGCGCGCTGATATACGAGCTCTCGCTCTCCACGCTCGCCAGCTTCACGCTCGGCGACGCCGTGCGCGAGTTCTCTATCACCTTGGGGCTCTACCTCTTCGCGATGGGCCTTGGAGCGCTTGCATCGCAGCGCATCCACAAGAACCTGGTGCGGGCCTATGTCGTGTGCGAGCTCGCACTCGCGCTCACCGGCGCCGCCAGCGTGCCTGTGGTCATGCATGTGGGTGGCGGCGTTCAGCACGTGCTCCTTTATGCGTTCATCGTCGCCGTTGGTGCGCTCGTGGGGGTGGAGCTGCCGCTGCTCATGCGCCTGCAGAAGGAGGAGGCAAGCGCGGAGGACGCGGTCTCGACCTCGCTCGCTTCGGACTACGCGGGGTCACTCATTGCGTCCATCCTCTTCCCCCTGATCGCAGTCCCAGTCCTGGGCCTGGTGCGCACCGCGCTCCTCACCGGCGCGGTGAATGCGGCGCTGGCTGCGGCGGTGTGCTTCGTGCTCCTGCCGCGTGAGCGCACCGCGCTTGCCGTTCCTGCGTGCATGGTCTCGGCGGCGCTTCTCGGCCTCACCATCGGGACGGACGCCCTTCATTTCGTCCCGAGCGAATAGGTGCATGATGCAACCTTCTCGTCGTGACATGCTCGCGCTCATGCTCTCGCTGCCCGTGGCCACCGCGGCGTGCACGAAGAAGCCTCGCGTCCCGCCCGGCGAGATCCCGTTCCGCCCGGAGCTCCTGGGACATCGCCTCCGGGACGGCAGTGGTCCGGCAGCAGACACGGCGAACGCCACGGGCGAGCGCGTGGTGATCGTCGGGGGCGGCGTCGCGGGCCTCTCCGCGGCACGCAGGCTCTCGCGCGCGGGCGTCTCCGACTACGTGCTCGTCGAACTGGATTCCGTGCTCGGCGGCACCGCGCGCTCCGGCAGCTTCGGGCCTTCGCCGGCTCCATGGGGCGCGCACTACGTCACGCTGCCCATGGCGCACAACAAGGCGTTCGTGCGTTTGCTGGACGAGGCGGGCGCCATCGCCGGCTTCGACCATCAGGGCGAGCCGGTGGCGAAGGAGTCGCACCTGTGCCGCGATCCAGAGGAGCGGATCTTCCACGACGACGAGTGGCACGAAGGGCTCATCCCGCCCACGGATGATCCGCGGAGCCAGGCGGAGCTCGCGCGCTTCAACGCCGAGATCGACTCGCTCGCGGCGTGGAAGGACGCAAAGGGCCGTCGGGCCTTCGCGATCCCGCGCGCGCTGTCCTCCGACGACGCCGAGATCACCGCGCTGGACCGGACCACCTTCGCGGACTGGCTCGACAGGAAGGGCTTCCGTGACTCCCGCGTACGGTGGCTCACACGCTATGCCTGCCGCGACGACTACGGCACCACGCCCGAGCACACCAGCGCGTGGGCAGGCCTCTTCTACTTCGCAGCGCGCAAGAGGGCGGCGGGCGCGGCGCCGCAAGCCGTGCTGACATGGCCTGAAGGCAACGGGCGCCTGGTGTCGGTGCTCGCTTCGCAGGCGACGGGTCGCCGCATGCTCGGTGTGGGGGTGACCTCCCTGGAGCCGCGGCCGGACGCAAGCAAGGTGTCCGTTTGTGCGCTGCGTGCAGACGGCACTCCCATGTGCATGGACGCGGACCGTGTGATCTTCGCTGGGCCGCAGCTCCTTGCGAAGGTGCTCATCGCGCCGTACCGCCGCGCTCCCCCGCCCCACGTCCAGAGCTTCGACTACTCGCCCTGGATGGTAGCGAACCTCACGCTCGCAGAGCGCCCGCGGCGCGTGGGATTCCCCTTTGCGTGGGACAGCGTGCTCTCCGAGTCGCCGTCGCTTGGCTACGTGACGGCCACGCACCAGACCGGTCAGGACCACGGCCCCACCGTCCTCACCTACTACTACCCGCTCACCGGCGACGACGTTCGCGCGGAGCGCCAGAAGCTGCTCGCGCTTGGCCGCGACGAGTGGGCGGACGTCGCGCTCACAGATCTTGCGACCGCGCACCCCGATGTCTTCGCGCTGTGCACACGCGCGGATGTGATGCGATGGGGCCATGCGATGGTGCGACCCACGCCGGGCCTGGCCGCCACGCTGGAGAAGGCGCGCGCGCCGTTCCAGAACATCTACTTCGCCAACACGGACCTCTCCGGCCTCGCGCTCTTCGAGGAGGCATTCCATCACGGCATCCGCGCGGCAGAGGAGGTGCTCTCCGCGCGCGGCATCCCGTTCGAGTCGTGGCTGTGACACACGCCAACAAGAGCGGTGTGTGGCTCTTCTCGCGCCGAGCAGACCTGCTCGCGTTCGGCGGCAGCGCGCTCCTCTCGCTCGCGATGCTCGGCATTGGACACCAGGCGGGTGTCCTGTCCGGAGTGACGCCTGGGTGGGCGTGGGTCCCTGCCGTTCTGCTCGTGGACGTGGCCCACGTGTGGTCCACGGCGTTCCGTACGTACTTCGATCGCAAGGAGCGCACGCGCAGGCCCGTGCTCTACACGGTGGTGCCGATCGCGTGCTTCGCTGTCGCGTTCGCCGTGTGCCGCGTGTCCGAGCAGCTGTTCTGGCGTGCGCTTGCGTACCTCGCCATTCTGCACTTCGTGCGGCAACAAGCAGGGTGGGTACTGCTCTATCGCGCCCGCGCGGGCGAGCGCCGCGGTGGTCTGTCGCATGCGCTCGACATGGCGGCGATCTACGCGGCCACGCTTGGCCCCCTTGCCTTCTGGCACGCGCACCTGCCGCGGCGGTTCGACTGGTTCGTCCCTGGCGACATCATGGCCGTGCCGCGCGCGGTGTTTCTCCCCATCGCGGGGCTCGCCATCGCGGCGCTCGTCGCCTGGGCGGCATATACATGCATCATGCATGTATCAGGGAAGGCGCGTGCGGTCCCGGGCAAGGTGCTCGTGATCGTGACCACGACGCTCACGTGGACGCTCGGCATGGTGGTGTTCGACTCGGACTACGCGTTCACCGTGACGAACGTGTTCGCCCACGGCATCCCCTACGTGTGTCTGGTGTTCTTCTACCAGCGCAGGGCGGAGGCGGTCCGCGGCGAGGGGCGCAGCGTCCTCATGAAGAGCATCTTCGCGTTCGTGTCGGTGCTCTTCATCCTGGCGTACGTGGAGGAGCTCCTCTGGGATCGCGGCGTCTACCACGAGCGGCCGTGGCTCTTCGGCGAGGCCGCGGACGATCTGTCGGGCCTGCGCTCCTTGCTCGTGCCGCTGCTCTCGTTGCCGCAGCTGACGCACTACGTGCTGGATGGCTTCATCTGGCGACGCGCGAAGAACCCCGTCCTTGGCCGGATGTGGGAGCGCGACGCGCTAGCCGACGGCGATACCGATCTGGCGGCGTAGCTTCGCGTAGCGATCGGAGAGCACGAACGCTAGGAGGTCGTTCATCTTCTCTTCCGCGTGCGCCTTGTCCTCCGCGGTGAGCACCTTCTGCGCGGCCGCGAGATCGCCCGAGAGCAGGAGCCCAGTGCGATTGCATGTAGCTTCCACGGATTGTGACCAGCGCTGGAGATTGGTGCGGCCGCCCTCCTCCACGAAGCGCAGGAACTGACCGCGCAGCCGATCGAGCTGCATCGGCTCCAGGATGGGCTCGATCGCCTTCGCGATCGGCACCACCAGCTCCTTCACGTGCGCCGACAGCGGCAGCCCCGGATTGCCGATCGACAGGGCGGCCAGGAAGATCTCCTCGAGTCCGCGCGCGTCAGGCACCAGCATGCGTACGAAGTGCTCTTCGCGATAGTTCGCCAGGTGCCGACCCGCAATGAAGGCGAGCTCCTGCGCGCTACGCCCCGACAGCGACGCGGCACCAAGCTTGGACGCTGGCGGCACGCCGGGCACCATCTCCACGGTGCCGTCGAACTCTGGCGCGACGTAGAGCGGCGGCGCATGCATGCCAAGGATGGTGCTCGCCCACGCGAAGCAACGCACGGCCTGCAGCGTGGACGTGGCCGGGTCTTGCTTCTTCGCGGGATCCATCTTCATCAGCTGCTTGTCGCGGCGGAGCGCGGACAGACGCCCGAGCAGCACGGCGGACACGACCACGCCGAAGATCTCCCCCACGAGCGGCTCCTCCTCGGGATGGAAGAGGAGCTTCTTCCACGCGTCGGGCGTGATGGGCGCGCTCGGACGGATCAGCCCCACCTGCTTGTGAGCCGCGTGCGCTGCCCTCTCGTCGGCGCTCGCTTGCCCCAGATGGACCAGGACCTCGGTCGTGAGGAACGCGCGATCTGCGTCCTTCGTTCGCGACCAGTGACGGAAGAGGGCGTGGAGAGTCTCGTCATCGCGCGGGTCTGCGCGGACGCGGCGAAGCAGCTCGCCGATGTCGTCCTCGGGCGTGCTGTCGGGTGCCTTTGCGTCCGAGAAGTCCACCTCGATGCTGACCTGCGCGCGAGCCTCGGAGAGCTCCTGCTCGAGCTCGATCACGCGAGCCTCCAGGCTCTTGATGCGGCGCTCGAGCGCGAGCGTGCGCTGGTCCGTCGCTGGCTCGAGCGGGGAGATCGACGTGGGCGCCGGCATGTCCTCGGCGCCCGAGAGATCCTTGATGATGACCTTGTTGCGGGATTCGTACGCGGCCTGCAACGCAGACTCGAGGCGACGAAGTCGTCCCTTGTCCAGACCAAGGCTGTCCGCCATGCGATCGAGCTGCTTGCGCTCCTCGGTCGTGATGACGCCGTCCTCGATCACCTCCGCGAACAGCTCTTCGTACATCGACTCGAGCTTGCCGAGCCGCACGTTGCCGGTGGCCTCCGCAGCCTCGAACCCTTGCGAATAGTCGAACGTGTCGTCGCTCATGGGCAAAGCCTCCTCACGCTGGACTAGTTTCGCGCGCTTCCCACGCGATCTCAATGGATTCAGCAGGCTCAATTCGTCTACCTTGGAGAGCAGCGATGTCCGAGTCGGTAGACGTTCTCTTCGCCAAATGGCGACAGAATGGCGACGTTCAGTCGACCATCGACCTGTGCGAGGCTGCCGCACGTGAGCCCTTCCCGGATGCCAGGGATGTGAGCCCGTTCGTGAAGACGCGCTTTGCCGGGCACGCGGGGGTGCTGCTCGCGGCGGGTCGTATGCAGCTGGCGCGCGGCGAGCTCGACGACGCGCAGGATCTCTTCGTACGCGCTGGCAAGGCCGCTCCCAAGGACGGCGACGTATACCGCTTTCTGGGCGAGACGCTGCTCCGCAAGGGCGACGCGGAGCGTGCAGAAAAGGTGCTCGAGCGTGCCGTCGCGTTCGGATCGCGCTCGCCAGACACGGGCGACCTCTTCGAGCACGCACGGCGGTTCGCGCCCACACAGAAGAGCCGCGGCACCGTGGCGCTCGCCGCAGAGGTGGGCCGCACGCTTGGTCCTCCTGGCAGCGGGTTCCAGAGCGTGACGAACGTGCTCGCGCAGTCGCCACTCGCAGCTCCGCCCGCGCCGCTGCCACCCCTCGCGCCTCCGCCGATGGCAGCGCCTCCGCCGTTTGCAGCCCCTCCGCCCCCCGCGATGGCTCCTGCGCCCGCACCGGTCCCAGTCCGCCTTCCGCCTCCCCTTGCTGCCCAGCCGGGCCGCGGCATGGGCACGCAACCAGTGCACTCGAAGGAGCTTCCCACCGTCGCGGCAGGTGTTCCCATCACGCCGCCACCGCTCGCCATCTCTCCGCCGAGCATGCCTCAGCCAAGGCCGCCGCCGCGCGCAGCCGCACCTGCCGCAACGTCCGACGATCTGACGCCGTGGCAACCGCCCCCGCCCATGGCGCCCCCGGGCATGATCGGATCGAGCGGCGCGGGCAGCGTCGCAGAGTCACCCTACCGCGAGAGCGGCGTGCTCAAGGCACCAGACCCGCGCGATGTGCTCGACGCGCTCGCGCTCGCCGGCATCTTCGAGAAGGACGAGGCCGCGAAGATCCCGCTGGTGTGGGACAAGGCCGCTGGCTCGCCGCGCCGCCGCATGTCGTACGCCACCATGATCGGTGGCATCGCGCTGTCCGTGGCAGCTGTCGCCGGGACGTTCTACTTTGTGCAGAATCGCCGCGCGAAGGACCACGTGAGGGCAGAGGCGATCCTCGTGCGCGTCGACGCGCAGCTGCGCGCCGCGGACCCCAGCAAGTTCGGCGAGATGGAGAAGTCCATCGGTGAGGCGTTCGATCTCGAATCGCGGTCACCGCATGCGTCGCTGAACTGGACCCGCGAGCGCGCGATGAAGGGCCTGGTGCTGGGGCCGCAAGAGATCGCCTTCGAGGACGCTGTCGTGCGCGGGAGAGAGGTCGGCGTGCCGGAGTCGGACCTCGCGTTCGCTGCGGCCGCATCGTTCCTCTTCCAGGGCGATACCGCGGGTGCGGCGGCCTCACTCGGCAAGGCGGATCAGGCGGCAAGCAAGGACGCGTACTACCAGCTGATCGCCGGAGCCGTGCTCGAGCGCGCGGGCGACCCGCGTTCACTGGAGCGGTACGCCGCGTCGCTGCAGCTCGATCCGCAGCTCTATGCGGCCGCAGTGGCGCTCGCGAGGGTCACCGCGATCGAGAGCGACCCCAAGCGCGCGCTCGCCCTCGCCACGGAGCTTCGCACGAAATACCCGGACCGTGCCGAGCCGATCGCGCTCGTGGCGCTCGCCTGGGCGAAGGATCCGTCGCGTGACAAGCCGCCGCCGGAGGTCCAGCAGGCGATGGAGCTGAAGGAGCTTCCCATCTCGCTCCGCATGGTGCCGAAGGCAGTGACGGCGTTCGTGAAGGCGCAGGCCCGTCAGGAGCAAGACGCCAAGGATGCTCTGAAGGCGGCGCTCAACTTCGCTGACTCGCCCGGACAGGCCACCTGGATCGGCAGTGTCGCGCTCGACGTTGGCGATCAAGACCTCGCGCGGAAGGCCGCGCTCGTCGCGGTCTCGTACTCCGCGGTGTATCCGCCCGCCCGCATGCTCGCGGCGCGCGTGGCGCTCACCGCCGGTCGCTACGACGAGGCGCTGAAGGCCTCCGAGGATCTCGACGCGGCAGCCATCGACGTCGCGATCGTGCGCGGCGCCGCCTCGTACGAGAAGCTCGACATCGACGGCGTGGCGAAGGCGACCGACGGTCTCCCGAAGGAGACCCGCGGCTTCCCCGTGGTCTTCGGCGTGCTGGCCATGCCGGACGCTGTGTTCGCGCGCAACGTGCCGTCTTCGGCGAAGCTCCTGGAGCTCGCAAGCTCGGGCGCGCCCTGGGCAGACGTGGTCGCCATGGATGAGTGCTTGCTCCTTGGCGACCTCGACACCGCGGACAAGATCGGCGTGCTGTGGAAGGACGCGCCGCGCGAGACCGCTCGAACGCTTCGGCTCGCCACGCTCGCGCGTTACCGCGGCAACCTGGAGGACGCGGACAAGCTCTCGCTCGCAGCCGTGCAGGCAACTCCCACCGTGCGCTCCATCGTCGAGCGCGCGATGGTGCTCGTCGCCGCGAAGAAGAAGGAAGACGCGGACAAGCTCCTCAAGGCGTACCCGACGCTGCTCGGACCGCTGGGAAAATGGCTCTCCGCGTACGTGCTGGCCTCGTTCGGCAAGGCCGAGGACGCGCGCTCCCGCACCGCCACCGAGGAGCCGCCCGAGTCCGCCTCGGCGTATGCGCGCGTCCTCGTCGTAGCCGCAATCGGAGCCATGAAAGATACGCGCCGCGGCCAGCCCTACGTGAAGAAGGCCATCGCGGACGGCCTTGCAAACCCAGACGTCGCCACCGCCGCCGAAGCGATCCACCTACCCAAGGTCAATCCCCCAAAGCGCTAACGCTGGGGCTGACCTGGACGACCGCCTTGGGCGGGGCCGGAGCGTTGCTCGATCATCATCTTCAGCTCGTCCACTTCGATGGAGCGGTTCAGTGCTTCCTCGAGCGTGATGAAGCGGCGTGCGTAGAGGCTGAAGAGCGACTGGTTCAGCGTCTGCATGCCGTGCTTGTCCTGGCCGATCTGCATCAAGCCATAGATCTGCTGGATCTTGTTCTCGCGGATCAGGTTGCGGATGGCCGGGTTGGGCACGAGCACTTCCATGGCCATGCAGCGGCCTGGTGCTCCTGCGCGCGGGAGCAGCGTCTGCGTGATGACGCCCTGGAGCACGAACGACAGCTTCGAGCGGATCTGATCCTGCTGGTGCGGCGGGAACACGTCGATGATGCGGTTCATCGTGGAGATGGCGCTGTTCGTGTGCAGCGTACCGAAGACAAGGTGACCCGTCTCGCTGATGGTGAGCGCGGCCTCGATGGTCTCGATGTCGCGCATTTCTCCGATGAGCACGACGTCCGGATCCTGCCGCAAGATCGACTTCAGCGCGTTCTTGAAGCTGATCGTATCCTGCCCGATCTCGCGCTGGTTCACGACGCACAGCTTGTGCGGATGCAGGTACTCGATCGGATCCTCGATCGTCATGATGTGCATCCGCTCCTCGCTGTTGATCTTGTCGATGATCGACGCGAGTGTGGTGCTCTTGCCGGAGCCCGTGGGCCCGGTGACGACGATGAGCCCGTTCGGTTTCTTGGAGAGCTCGGCGATGATCGGCGGGAGGCCGAGCTCGTCGAAATTCATGATCTTGAACGGGATGGTCCGGATGGCGCCCGCGACAGCGCCGCGCTGCACATAGATGTTCGCGCGAAAGCGGGAGAGGTTCTTCACGCCGAACGAGAGGTCGATCTCGGAGGTCTTCTCGAACTCGACCTTCTGCTCCTCGGTGAGCACCGAGTAGCAGAGCTGCTTGGTGTCTGCGGCGTTGAGCGGCGGAAGCTTCAACGGGACGACGTCACCATCGATGCGCAGCAGCGGCGGCGCGCCCGTGGTGATGTGCATGTCGCTGGCGCCCTTCTCCACCATCGCCTTGAGGAGAGCGTGGAGATTGACGCCTTGGGGAGCTTGCTGAGTCACTTCACACCTCGAACCATTGGGTTCACTTCACTGTACCGCAGGTCCCCCGACAACAGGCATCGAGCACGCGCTCAATCTGCGCTCAATCTGCGCTCAATCTGCGCTCAATCTGCGCTCAGTCTGCCATGGTCACGCGCATGATCTCTTCGGTCGTGGTCACACCCACGAGCACCTTCAAGATCCCGCTTCCGCGAAGGGACATCATGCCGCCCTTGATGGCCGCGGCCTTGAGCTCGGCAGTGCTGGAGCCCTGGAGCACCATTTCCTTCAGCGTATCTGTGAACCGCATGACCTCGTAGAGAGCGACGCGGCCCTTGTAGCCCGTGCCGTTGCAGGTGCGGCAGCCGACGCCCTTGAAGAGGTTCGCGCTCGCGATCTGATCCGCCGAGAAGCCGCAGTCCTGAAGCACCTCCGCCTCCACCTGCACCTCTTGCCTGCAGTCTGCACATATCTTGCGAGCAAGACGCTGAGCGAGAACCAGGTTGACGGAGGCTGTGATGAGGAACGGCTCGACGCCCATGTTGAGGAGGCGCGAGATGGTCGCGGGCGCGTCGTTCGTGTGGAGCGTGGAGAGAACCATGTGGCCCGTGAGCGCGGCCTTGACCGCGATTTCGGCCGTTTCAAAGTCACGGATCTCGCCGACCATCAGGATGTCCGGGTCCTGACGAAGGAAGGCGCGCAGCGCCATCGCGAAGTTCAGGCCGATCTCGTCGTGCATCTGCACCTGGTTGATGCCGTGGAGGTTGTACTCGACGGGATCTTCGGCGGTGCTGATGTTGTGCCCCGGCTTGTTCAAGTCAGAGAGCGCGGAGTACAGGGTCGTGGTCTTTCCAGATCCGGTGGGACCCGTGACGAGCACCATTCCCCACGGCTGGTGGATGGCCCAGAGGAAGTCGTCGAGCGGCTTCTGATCGAAGCCGAGCTTGGTCATGTCGAGCTGCAGGTTGCCCTTGTCGAGCAAGCGCATGACGATCTTCTCGCCCCAGAGCGTGGGAAGCACGCTGACGCGGAAGTCCATCTCGCGGCCCTTGCCGAGCTTCAGCTTGATACGACCGTCTTGCGGAAGGCGCCGCTCGGCGATGTCGAGCTGGCTCATGATCTTCACACGGCTCGAGATGGCGGCCTTCAGCTTGACCGGCGGCTGCATCTCCTCGACGAGCACGCCGTCGATGCGGTAGCGCACGCGGAGCTTCTTCTCGTACGGCTCGATGTGAATGTCGCTGGCGCCCTTCTTGATGGCGTTGAGCAAGATCATGTTCACGAGCCGGATGACGGGCGCGTCCTCGCTCGCCTTCTCGAGCTCCATGACGTTGAGCTCTTCGTCGTCGCCGGTGAACTCGATCTCCGACTCCTCGAAGCCGGACATGACCTCTTCGTACGAAGGGCCTGCGTTGTAGTAGCGATCGACCGCGGCGGCGATCTGCGACTCGCTCGCGATGACGGGCTCGATGTTGTAGCTGGTGAGGAACTTGAGGTCGTCGATGGCGTTGAGGTTCGTGGGATCCGCCATGGCCACGATGAGCGAGCTACCTGCGCGCGACACCGGGATGACGCGATGCCGCTCGCACTGCTCCTTGGAGACGAGCTTCAGGATCTCGCCGTCGATCTCGTACTCCTCGAGATTGACGGTGGGGACGCGGTACTGCTGCGAGAGGAAGTTCGTGACCTCTCCCTCGCTGATGAGCCCCAGCTTCGCGAGCGCGTAGCCAAGGTTCTTACCGGTCTTGCTCTGCTCGTCCTGCGCCTGACGGAGCTGCGCGAGCGAGATGAGCTTTTCACGTACGAGCAGCTCCCCCAAACGGTTCTGATTCGACATTCGTTCTCCCTCCGGCAGCAACAACGCCGGAACGCGGATCCAAGCGTCCGACATTGGGTGCCGCGTCGTCAAGCGATCCGAGCGTACCCAATCGCGAATGCCTGGGTCTTGGGTGCTGGTATAGGTAGGTGAAGAGGCGAGCAGCGTGTTCGAGCGGTTCTTCGGCAAAGGTAGGAGCAAGGCGGCCGCGCAGAAGGCGGAGCTGCGGGGCGATCTTGCCCGCGCCGTGGAGCTCTACGTGGACGCCGACGCCCGCGACGACGCCGCGCGCATCATGATCTTGCGCGGCGACTCCGAGCCGGATCCACGCCAGCGCCTCATGTTCTTCACGCAGGCCTGCCGCACGGCGACCAAGGGACATGACATCCACCGCGAGGCCCAGCGGAAGCGCGCGCTGCTCGCCGTGACGCTGGCAGGTGACGCCGCCATCTCCGCGGTCGCGCGCCGTGACACGCTGGACGCCGCGAAGGAGCTCGAAGAGGTCGGAGAGAATGCGCGCGCGGCGGAGGCCTACCGGCTGGCGGGCGACAAGGAAGGCGAGGCGCGGGCGCTCGCTGCCGCTGGCGAGATCGACGAGCTGGAATTCCTGCTGTCCGAGGAGCAGCACAAGGACCGCCAGGACCGGCAAAAGAGCGACGCCCAGGCCGACGTGGAGATCCTGGTCACCTCGGGTCGAAGGCGCGACGCGCTCGAGGCGCTCGACACACTGCTCGGCAAGAACGCCGACGACATGCGGTTACGCGAGCGCGCAGTGGGCATCCGCGGGCGCCGCGTACTCGGCCGCGTCGTGCGCATGGCGCTCTCTGGTGAGCGCGTCGCGTTCGTGCTCGGGGACGAGCTCACCCTTGGCCGCGAAGGCACCATCAGCGTCGCGTCGAGCGCCGTGAGCCGCCACCACCTGCGCATCTTCCGCAAGGAGGGCGTGTTGCACATCCAGGACCTCGACAGCCGCAACGGCACGCAGCTGCGCGGGATCAACGTGACCGGCGCGCTGCCCGTCCATGACGGCGTGGAGCTGAAGCTCGGTCGTGAGGTGCCATTGCGTGTGGTCCCCTCCACGACGTTCCCGGACGCCGTCGACATCGACGTCGCGGGGGAGCGCTTCGTCGCCGCGCTCGGGAAAGGCACCCTGCCGATCCCAGGATGGTCCATGAAGGAGGCTGCGGACGGCTGGGTGGAGCTGCACACCTCATCCGACAATCCGGCCTACCTCCAGAAGATGGCGCTTGTGCCGCAGGCCACCGTGCTCGTCGGAGACGCATTCAGCACCCATCGCGAGCAGGATCCCATGATCAAGATCCTGGGTGCGTGAGGTGGTGGTCGCGGACCTCGTGGGAAGGCGGAATGTGCTGGGCCTCGCCGCAGGCGCGGGCATCTTGCTCGCAGGCTCGTCCTGCAAGCGACTCTTCGGCAAGGGCGACGGCTTGAAGCAACTCACAAGCGCACCTGACAAGGCGGGGCGACGGCGCTCGCTCTCGGTGCCGGATGGATGGACCGAGGACGTGGAGCGAAACCCGGCGGCGGAGATCGCCTCCGGAAGCCGGAAAGACGACACCTTCGTGATGGTGATCTGCGAGCCGAAGGCCGACTTCCCGGGCTACTCGCTGGACCGTTACTCGGACCTGACACGCGGGCAGGTGATGAAGAACCTCACGGGCGGGAAGAGCGGCGCGAAGGTGAAGAGCATGATCAACGAGCGCCCCGCGATCGAGGCGGAGCTTCGCGGGGGCTTCCGCGACGGCAGCACCGACGACGACGGCGGCTCCCGCACGACCAACCTGGTCTACCTGCACACGAGCGTGGAGCTCGAGACGAGCTATTGCCAGGTGGTCGGCTGGACGAACGGCAGGCGCTGGGACGGCGCGAACGCGCTCCTCCGTACCGTCGCCGCGAGCTTCCACGAGGAGGGATAGATGGGGCTCTTCGATTTCTTGAAGAAGGGCAAGAAGGCCGACGACACAGGCGCCGCGCCCGCTCCGACGATCGCGGACGTGCAGCGAGCGCAGGTGCGCGCGCACCAGGACACGCAGCGGCTGGCGGATTTCACGAAGCTCTTTCATGCGGGCGAGCCGAACGGCGCGACCACGGAGGAGGCGCTCGCTATCCTGGAGGGCTATCGCAGCGGTCCGGACGAGGGCGGCGCGGTGGATGCTCTTGCGCGACGCGCGCGGTCGGCACCACTGCCCGAGCCGCTCGCCGTTGCCGGCGCTTCCATCCTGGACGCGCGCGGCGAGACCGAGCTCGCGATCACGATGCTCGAGGGCGTGACTGGACCCGACGGTCTGATGATGCTTTCGGATCTGAGAGCGCGCGCCGGGGATCTTCCACGCGCAGTTGCAACGGTGGAGCGCGTGCTCCTGCGCAACCTGGACCACCCAGGCGCACGCGAGCGACACCAGCGTTGGCGCGTGGAGCTCGGCTTCGAGGCGCCGAACAAGCCCAAGGAGGCCGCAGGCGCCACGACCGTCGTGGCGAAGGACACGGACGCACCGTTCGAGGTGCTGCGAGAGATCGCACGCGGAGGCGCGGGCGCCGTGTACGAAGCGCGCGATCGCGAGCTCCTGCGCAAGGTCGCACTGAAGGTCTATCACCAGCCCGAGCGCGACCGCGATCAGCTCACGCACGAGGCAAAGGTCGCCGTGTCGCTCGCCGGCGATGGCATCGTGAGCATCTACGACGTGGATCCGGATCATGGCTGGATCGCACTCGAGTGGGCGGAACTCGGCGCGCTGCGCGACGTCATCAAGCGCAAGGAGGTAGCCCGCCTCTTGCCGCTCGACCGCTGGCTCCTTCCGCTGGCGCGCGCGCTCGGACGCGTGCATGCGGCCGGGTGGGTCCACCACGACATCAAGCCCGCGAACGTGCTCATGGACCGCGACTCACGACCCCTCATCGCGGACTTCGGCATCGCACGGCGCGCGGGCGAGCCCAGCCCTGCAGGCAGCCTTGGCTACGTCTCACCGGAGCGCATGAAGAAGCGACTGTCGGATCCACGAGACGACGTCTACGGATTCGGACGCCTCCTGGAGGACGTGCTGCTCGCCGTTCCCGACTCGCCCGCGATCGCGAAATGGAAGCCGATCGCGCACGCGTGCATCGGCCCCGACGATCAGCGCCCCGCCGACGGTCGCGCCCTTCTCACTCGCATGCGCGTGGAGACGTAGGTGAGCGAACCGGGCGAGAAGAACAACGAGACAGCGCAAGCGTTCGCGCGGCACGCTCGCTACATCAACCCGGCGTGGATCAAGGTGCTCGATCTCCTCGGGTACGGCCGCTCGTTCGTACGCGCGGAGGGCACGCGGATGTGGGACGCGGAGGGGCGCGCCTACGTCGACTTCCTGGCCGGTTGTGGCTCCGTGCCGCTTGGCTACAACCATCCGGAGCTGGTCGCGGCGGCGATCTCCTCTCTCCGCGCGAACCTGCCTTCGTTCGTCCAGCTCGCCCCCATGCGCGAGGCCGGGCTGCTCGCGGAGATGCTCGCGTCGCGTCTGCCCGAGGAGCTGTCGCGCGCGCACTTCGTGAGCAGCGGGTCGGAGGCCGTGGACGGCGCGCTCAAGCTCGCGTTCGCCGCGACCAGGCGAACGGGAGTCATCTACTGCGAGCTCGGCTACCACGGCGTGTCGCTCGGCGCGCTTTCGGTGATGGGGAGCGAGCGCCTGCGTGCGCCGTTCCCTTCCCTGCCCGGATGCGAGATGGTCCCGTTCGCGGACCTCGGCGCCGCCGAAGAGAAGCTCGCGACGGAGCGCTTCGCCGCGTTCATCGTGGAGCCCGTCCAGTTCGAGGGCGGCGTGCGCATGGCTGATCCAGCCTATTTCCAGGGCCTCCGCGCGCTCACGGAGAAGCACGGCACGGCGCTCATCCTGGACTGCGCGCAGACGGGCATGGGGCGCACGGGGACGCTCTTCGCATTCGAGCAGCTCGGCATCGTGCCGGACGTCCTGTGCTACGCGAAGGCGCTCTCGGGCGGCCTTGTTCCCATCGGCGGGTACTCCACCAGTCCGGCGTGGCAGAAGCGGGCGTATGGACGGATGCAGGACTGCGAGCTGGTCGCGAACACGTTCGGTGGTGGTGCGCTCGCGTGCAACGTGGCGATGAAGACGCTCTCGCTCATCGACGAGCCCATGCTCGCACGCGTGCGCGAGAGCGGCGAGTACCTGGGCACACGCCTTCGCGCTCTCGCCGCGGCCCGCCCCATGATCCGGGAGGCGCGCGGCATGGGCCTCATGTGGGCGGTGGAGCACGGACTACCCACGAGCGGCATCGCCAGCGCGCTCACGCTCGGCATCCCGAACAAGGTCGCGAAGGAGCTCTTCGCGTTCTGGATCGCGCAGCGCATGCTCGAACGCGGCTGGCTCACGCAGGTCCCAGCGCACGATCAGAACGTGCTGCGCGTGGAGCCGCCGCTCATCATCACACGCGAGGAGATCGACGGCTTCGTGGATGCTCTTTCGGAGACGGTGGCGGAGAACGAGAGCTTCCTGCGCTTCGCGAAGGACGCCGCGGGCCGACTGCTCTCCCGCCAGTTCGGCTAGACGCGGGCGAAGTCCAGGAAGCCTTTTTCGGGGGCGGTTGCGGTGAGCTTCACGCGGACGTGATCGCCCACGTCGAGCCCGTCCTCGCCACGCACGATGCGCCCTTCGGCCGGGGGCGACAGGAGGCGAACGAACACGCCCTTGTCGGACCTGCCCGTGATGACGCCGTCGTATTCGTCACCCACGTGGTCGGCGAGCGCGATGGCCGCAAGCACCTTTCGCATCGTGCGTTCCACCGCGCGCGCGTCGTTCTCCTTGTCGGTGCAGCGCTGCGCGACGGCCGTGAGCGCCTCGCCCGAGTACGGATTCGCGGTGCCAAGCGCTGCCGCGAAAAGCAGCCGCTGGGTGACCAGATCCGCGAACCTTCGGTTGGGCGCGGTCGAGTGCGTGTAGTCGTAGACCGCGAGTCCGAAGTGCCCTTCATGCGGCTTTCCCGGCTCTGCCACGTGGTACTCGCCGGGACCGAGGAGCTTCACGACGGCGAGCGACACGTCGCGGAATGCAGTCGCGTCACGCGCGCGCTCCGCCCCGAGGAACGCAGAGAGCGCCCGCGGATCGGGCTCCGCCGGCAGTGTGGTGCCTCGTGCTTGTGCGAGCTCCACGATGCGCGACCACCGTTTTGGCGTCTTCACGATGCGACGGATCGACGGGAATCCACGCGCATCCAGGAACCGCGCCGTCGCGTTGTTCGCGGCGATCATCAGATCCTCCACGAGCTCCCGCGCCCGGTTCTTCTGCACCACCGCGAGCTCCAGGTTGCCGTCGGGCAACGAGATGGTGCGGGCCTCGACGGTCTCGAATGAAAGCGCGCCGCGCTCGAACCGCTGCTTGCGCAGGCACCGCGCTACCTGGTGCTGCAGGCGCAGCTGCTCTTCGAAGCCGTGCGGTGGAGCGGGCGCATGCGGCTTGCCGTCGAGCCACGCGCCCACGTCCTCGTAGACGAGCTGCGCGCGGTTCCTCACGCGCGCCGGGTAGACCTTCGGCTCAAGGACGGTGCCGTCGTCAGTCACCAGGTACTCGGTGACCATGGAGATGCGCTCACGGTCATGGAGCAGTGAGGTGCGGTCGACCGACAGGATCTCCGGCAGCATCGGGAACACCATGGGTCCGGCGTAGAGCGTGCTCGTGTTTGCGGCAGCGAACCCATCCACCGGGCCGCCCAGAGGAGCGAACGACGCGACGTCGGCAATGGCGATGAGCACACGCACGCGGCCGCCAGGAAGCTTCTCCATCCACTCGATCTGATCCAGATCGCGCGACTCGCGATTGTCGATCGACGACCACGGCAGATCGCGAAGGTCGCGCACGTCGGCGTGAGGCTCGGGATGCACCTGCTCCGCCGCCTCTTCAGCCGCGCGTGGGAGGTCAACGAGGAAGCCGCGATCGTGGAGGACACGCCGCGCAATACGCGCGACCTTGTCGAAGTCGGTCGACTGAGGGGGGAGGGAGAGGAATGCCACGGGGGGCCGAATATCGCCCGGAGCGACCACCCCGCGGAAAAAAAAACGCACAACTTCCCAAACCTGCTCGCCTGCGAGTTAAAGGAGTGAGGCGACCACGAGAGATGCTCCGACTTCGAAAAAATAGCTTCTTTCCCGCGGCGGCGTGCGCCCTGCTCCCCCTCGCGTGCGCCCTCGTCGCCACACCGTCGAGCGCACAGGACCCTGCAGCCTCCGTCCCGTCGGCCCCGCCGCCAACCCCGACCCTTCCCTCCGAGCCTGCCACCGGCTCCGCGACCCCGGCCACGCCACACCCGCACGCCTATGGCATCCTCGTGGGCACGAACGAAGGCGGCGCGGGTCAGCAGAAGCTCCGCTACGCAGAGGACGACGCGCGCAAGATCGCGCAGGTGTTCCGCGAGCTCGGGCGGTTCGACGGCGCGGACATGCGCGTGCTCACGCATCCGGATCCGGACACGGTGCTGCGCGAGATCGACGACGTGGCGAAGAAGCTCGCAGAGCACGCCGCGCGCAACGAACAGGCGGTCTTCGTCTTCTATTACTCGGGCCACGCGAAGGCGAACGCGTTCAGCCTGGGCCAGAACGAGCTGCCCATCGCGCTCCTTCGAGAGCGGCTCTCCAGGCTGCCCACCACGCTCACGCTGGTGGTGCTGGACGCATGTCAGTCGGGACAGTTTGCGCGCATCAAGGGCGCGGAGCCTGCGGCGGACTTCTCGTTCAACTCGGTGTCGCGGCTCACCACGAAGGGGCTCGCGGTCATGGCGTCCAGCTCCGCCCAGGAGCTCTCACAGGAATCGGACGAATTGAAGTCGTCCTACTTCACCCATCACCTCCTCGTCGGCCTCCGCGGTGCGGCGGATGGAGACGGGGACGGAAAGGTGTCGCTCGACGAGGCGTACCGCTACGCGTACCGCCGCACGCTCGCGGCCACGGCGCAGACGCAGGTCGGCGCGCAGCACGTCACGCTGGAGACGGATCTTGGCGGACAGGGCGATGTTCCCGTCACCTACCCTTCTGGTGCCCGCGCGCAGCTCGAGTTCGCGGCCCCGCTGGAGGCGCGCGTCCTGGTCTTCCAGAGGCCGAGCGGCGCGGTCGTCGCGGAGGTCCAGAAGTCGAAGGGCGGCGCCGTGCGCCTGGCGTTCGGCTCGGGAAATTACGAGGCTTTCGTGCGCGGACGCGAGGTCGCGGGCGCGGGCAAGATCCGCCACTGCCGCTTCGCCCTCGCGGACGATCGCGTCACCACGCTCGACCCTGCGGCGTGCGAAGAGGTCAAAGACGTGGGCGTGGCCAAGGGCGACGTGGACGATCTCTCGATCGTTCGTCCGGAGCCATGGACCATCGAGGCAAGCACCTCCATCCTCTTCCGTCAGGAGGACGCGTGGACGAAGCGCCTCCAGCAGTTCGGCTACAACAACGACGACTTCCTCAAGACGCCGAACGTGCGCGCCTCCGTGGGCGCGTCCCGCGGGATCCTTCCGTACATCTCGCTCGCCATCGACGCGCACACGCTCGCCGGAGACTCGTACTACCGCAACGTCGGCAACGGCGACGACAAGGTCTCGTTCGACGCCTATGGCCTTGGCGGCTGGGTGCGCGCGCAGACCGCGCCGATCGGACGCGACTCGCTCCATGCCGGGTACATCCAGGTCTACGGCCAGGCCGGCGCGGGACTGGCGCTCGCCTTTCAGCATCTCAAGACCGGCACCACCGGCGGCCCCCACGAGTTCTCTGGAGACACCTACTGGGGCTACCAGCTTGGCGTGATGGGCGGCGTGGCGGTGCAATCACCCGGCATTTTCGGCGCCTTCCTGCAGGCCGGCTACGAGTACGCGCCGACCATCAGCAACCTTGTCGGCGAAACGCACAACAGCGGCGGCCCCAGCGTGGGTGTTGGCTTGCGCGCGCAGATCAAGTGAGGGATGACAGATGAGTACGATGACCAGACGATCAAACCTCACCCGCCATGCCGCACGCGCGACCTTCCTCGTCGTGATCGCGGTGGCTGTGGTCGCGTGCGGTGACGTGATCAATGATCCTACGTTCCGTCAGTGGTGCGGCGACACGCTCTGCGCGTGGAAGCTCGAGGCCGGGCACATTCGCAAGGCCCCCACGTGGACGGACAAGGACTACGGCGTGGAGTTCCAGGACACGCCCACACGCATCTCGCAGTACGTCAGCACGTCGCCGCATTGCCTCAAATTCTCGACGATCGGCGACATCAATCCCAGCACGCAGCTCACCGTCTCCATCGACTTCGACAGCGACGGCACCGTGGACTTCACGCAGCTCGTGCCCAGCGCGCAATGGACGGAGGTGGAGACGCTCGTGACCGCACCCAAGGTGTACGACGGCTTCACGCTTGCGATCGAGAAGAAGGGGGACGGTCGCGCGGTGCTCGCCCAGATGCGCGTGCAGGACTCCGACGAATGCAAGGCGCCCGGCGTCGTGCTCGACAAGCCGCTGCCCATCGGTGACAAGTGCAGCCTCACGGATCCGACCGCCGCCAGGTGCGAGACCGGCATCTGCTGTTACGGCGTGTGCTCCGAGTGCTGTTCCGACAAGGACTGCAACGTGTCCGGTACGCCAGATGGGGGCGACGCGGGCCCCGCGGCGATCTGTGGAACGCAGACGGTGAGCGCGCCTCTCTTCGGACTACCCGCGCAGTGCGGCCCTGGCGACCATCAACACAAGACCGGCGCACCCTGCCTGGTCGACAACGACTGCGCGAGCGGCGCCTGCGATGGCGCGATCATTCACGGTGTCATTCCCGGTTCGGAAGGCGGCACCTGTGACGTGCTCGGCGCGGACGCGGGCTGCTACCCGCAGACCGTCGCTGGAGGGCACTGTCGCTGAGCGACATGCCGACCGAAGGACAGCGTTCGGTGGAGCAAGCAAGCGCGGACGCGTATCAGCGGTACGGGCGTGCGCTCGTTCGCAAGGCGCAGCGCATCCTGAGGAGCCGTGAGGACGCGCAGGACATGGTCCAAGGATTGTTCGTCGACATGCTTCAGAACCCCACACCCACGCTCGATCTCCCGTACCTGTACCGCGCGACCACGCACCGGTGCCTCTCGTACGTGCGCGACGAGAAGAACCGCGCGCGCCTGCTCGAGCGCGAGACCGGAACGCTCGCCGGCGCGCCGCGCACACGCTGCGACGACCGCGTGCTCGACATGGACCTGCTCTTGAAGCTCACGAACGCGCTCGACGAGCAGACGCTGGAGATCCTCTTCTACCGGTACTTCGACGACATGACGCAGGAGGAGATCGCGGAGCAGCTGTCCCTCAGCCGCAAGACGATCGGTAAGAAGCTCGACGACATCACGACCGCGGTGCGCGGCCTCACCAGGGAAGGAGAAGCATCATGAGCAAGTGCACCGGCACGCCGATCTCCTTCCTCGGGCTGGAGCAGTACCAGCTGGGAGAGCTTTCGACCGAGAAAAAAGGGGTGATCGATGAGCATCTCGCGGAGTGCGAGGCATGCAAGGCAGCGCTCGCGGGCATCGTGGAAGACGACGCGAAGCCGCTGCCAGCGCTGACGACGACGACACCGACTTCGACCTCGACGACGACACCGACTTCGACCTCGACGACGACACCGACTTCGACCTCGACGACGACACCGACTTCGACCTCGACCGCGACTTCGACCTCGACCGCGACTTCGACCTCGACTTCCCCCTCGACCTCGACCTCGACCTCGACCTCGACCTCGACCTCACCCTCTCCCTCCAACCTCACCTTCCTCCGTCGTGCGTGGCCTGTCGCTGGCGCGCTCGCGATTGCGGCGGCGATGTTGCTCTTCCTTTCGAGACCTGCGGAGGTGCCGGGCGACGGCGTTCGTGTGAAGGGTGATGGTGTCTCGTTCGGGCTCGTTCGCGATGACGAGGCCACCTTCGAGGAGGCGGGTGGCTCGTTTCACGATGGCGATCGCTTCAAGGTGGTGGTGACGTGTCCGCCGCATGGGCGCACGCGCGTGGACGTCGTGGTGTGGGAGAATGGCACTCCGAGCTTCCCGCTCGCCGCGGACGACATCGACTGCGGCAACAAGGTGCCCGTGCCGGGCGCGTTCCGCGTGACAGGACAGACACCCATGATCGTGTGCCTACTGACGACCGACGCCGGGGAGATCGATCGCGACACGGTGCGGAGGGCCGGGCCTGGCGGCTCACCGAACGCCGCCTGCAAGGTGCTGATCCCGGGCCCGTGAGCTCCGCAAATCCCGCGAAATACTGCCCTTCGCACGAACGCCCCTTGAAATCCGCTATAACGGATGCAATGTTGGGACCATGGCTACGACCTACACGGACCTGATCGCAGGTGTCCGCAAGCGCACGAAGGAAGTCTCCCTGGACGAGGTGAAGCGTCGCCTGGAGGCGAAGGAGCCGTACGTGCTCCTCGACGTGCGCGAGAAGGATGAGTACCGCGCGGGCTTCATCCCCGGCGCGATCTCCTTGCCGCGCGGCTTCCTCGAGATCCAGGTCGAGCAGAAGCTCCCCGACAAGAACGCGAAGATCGTCGCGTACTGCGCGGGCGGCACACGCTCTGCGCTCGCTGCGGCCACGCTCGCCGAGCTCGGCTACACGAACGTGGAGACCGCGAACCCTGGCTTCGTGCGCTGGAAGGATCTTGGCTACCCGCAGGAGAAGCCGCCGGAGCTCACGGACGCGCAGCGCGATCGCTACTCGCGGCACCTGCTCCTGCCGGAGGTGGGCGAGGTCGGTCAGTCGAAGCTCCTCCAGAGCAAGGTGCTGCTCATCGGCGCCGGTGGTCTCGGCTCTCCCGCGGCCCTGTATCTTGCCGCCGCGGGCGTAGGCACGCTCGGCCTGGTCGACGCGGACGTGGTGGATGCGTCGAACCTGCAGCGCCAGATCCTCCACGCAACAAGCCGCGTCGGCGACTTCAAGGTGGACAGCGCGGAGAAGACCCTGCGCGATCTCAATCCGGACGTGAAGGTCATTGGCTACAAGGAGCGGCTGCTCTCGGACAACGTCGACCGACTCTTCGGCGACTACGACGTGATCGTCGACGGCACGGACAACTTCCCCACCCGCTACCTCGTGAACGACGCGAGCGTGTTCCTGGGCAAGCCCGTGGTTCACGGGTCCATCTTCCGCTTCGACGGCCAGGTCACCACATTCCTGCCGGAGTCAGCGGCGAAGAAGTTCGGCTTCGCGTCGGGCCCTTGCTACCGCTGCCTCTACCCCGAGCCGCCGCCCGCGCACCTTGCCCCCAGCTGTCAGGAGGCGGGTGTTCTCGGCATCCTGCCCGGCATCATCGGCGTGGTGCAGGCAACGGAGGCCATCAAGCTGCTCCTGGGCAAGGGCGAGCCGCTCATCGGTCGCCTGCTGACCTACGACAGCCTGAAGATGAAGTTCCGGGAGCTCCGGCTCCGCAAGGATCCAGGCTGTCCGGTGTGCGGCAAGAACCCGACGATCACGAGCTACATCGATTACGAAGGGTTCTGCGCAATCGGCTGACGTTCTGACGCGCTGACTTGCCGTTCGTCGCTTCGATCGACGCGTTCGTCGCGCCTGGGGGCGTGGTGGGCGGCCGCGTGCTATCTGCAGTCTTGTGAAGACGACTCCGTTTCTCGCTCGTGAGGCGTTCTACTGGCTCACGCTCGCCACACCGGTGGTGACACTGCTGGTCGCTCAGGACGGCAGTGGGCTACCCACGCTCGAGCGCGCGGCAGGCTGCCTGCTGTCGACCTGGATGTGTACCGTGGCCGCGGGCCTGTCGCTCCACCTGGCAATGAACTTCACTGCGCCGCACGTGCTCGCCGCGACGCGGTCGCGTGCGCTCGCGGCCCTCCTGCTCCTTGTGATTGGCGCCGTGACCGTGATCGCGGTGATGCTGGTTCTCCTTCCGCGCCTGGTGTGGCTCGACGCGAACCTGGCTGGCCCCAAGGCGCCCTTCATCGGCCGCGCGCTCGCGGTGGGCGTGGTGTACGTGGCGGCGGGTCGCCTGGGCACGTTCCTGGCTGCCCGTGCGCAAGCAGAGGCGGCACGCGCAAAGGAGAGTGAGTCGCTCGCGCTCCGTGCACGGCTCTCCGCGCTGCAGTCGCAGGTGAATCCGCACTTCCTGTTCAACACGCTCAACGCGATCGCGAGCCTCATCCCCACGGATCCAGACCTCGCGGAGTCCACCGTTGAGCGCCTCGCGGGCGTGCTCCAGTACAGCATTGCGTCCAGCTCACGCGACGATGTGACCATCGACGAGGAGCTCGGCGCGGTGCGCGACTATCTGGAGATCGAGCAGGCGCGCTTCGGTGACCGCCTGCGCATGCGCATCGACGTGGACGCCGAGCTGCGCGAGGAACGCCTGCTGCCGATGCTGCTCCAGCCGCTGGTCGAGAACGCGGTGCTCCACGGCTTCTCGAATCGCGCCGATGGCGGCGAGATCGCGGTGTCGGGCCACCGGGACAAGGGCGACGTCGTGCTCACCGTCGCGGATGATGGCGTGGGGCCCGGCAAGTCCACGCGCAAGGGCAACAAGACGGGACTCGCCAACCTGCGGGAGCGCCTCGCGCTCACGTACGGTCAACGCGCACGATTCTCCGTGCGGGAGCGCGAAGGCGGCGGCTTCGAGTGCGAGCTGCGCGTGCCCGCGGCGGCCGTGTGAAGGTCCTCGTCGTCGACGACGAGCCGCTCGCGCGGGCGCGGCTCATACGGCAGCTCGCGAAGATCCGCGACGTCACGCTCGTGGGCGAGGCCGACAGCGGCACCGCTGCCATCAGGCTCGTCTCGCAGACCGCGCCCGACGCGGTGCTGCTCGACATCCAGATGCCCGGCGTGGATGGCCTTGCCGTGGCGCGAACCCCCGGCATGCCTGCTGTGATCTTCACGACCGCGCACGTCGAGTTCGCGACGCGAGCGTTCGATCTCGACGCAGTCGATTACCTCACGAAGCCCATCAGGCAGGAGCGCCTGGAGCGAGCGCTCGAGCGCGTCCGCAGAAGAGCGAGCATCGCACCGACGGCAGAAGCCGCAAGCTGCATCATCCCCGTGCACGGAACCAACGGCGTGAGCCTCGTGGACGTGACGAAGGCGCTGGCCCTGCGCGCGACCGACAAGTACACGGAGGCGGAGGTGGACGGAGAGACGCACCTGCTTCGCGAGAGCCTGGACGCGCTCGAAGAACGCCTATCGGAGCGAGGCTTCGTGCGAGTCCACCGCAACGCGCTGGTGCAGTCGAACGCGATAAGGGACCTGTCCTCGGACGATGGCGCCCTCACCGCAACGCTGACGGACGGGACGCACGTCGAGATCAGCAGACGCCAGGGCCCCGCCATCCGCCGACTCCTCAAACTTCGACGCTGACCTCGACCTCGACCTCACAAAAGCCGGGCGCCGCGCATTCCCCCTTGGATTGCGCGGCGACCGAACTGCTCGTGAACTCAGGAAGTCGTATCAGTGTGCGGGGGTCTCGGCCGGAGTCTCGGCCGCTTCGGTGCTGTCACCACCGACCTTATCGGGGGCGGTGGCGGGTTTGTTCTCCGTGGTCTCCGTGGTCGGCAGCGGCCACTGGCTCACGTAGCGCGGGGCCTCGCCCGGACCGCTCGCGTCGATCCACGCGGTGTGGCCGGAGCCTGCCTCGCGGACGTCCATGTGGACGAACGAGCTGTTCGGGTAGTAGCCGCAGCCGGTGTCGGAGATCGTCTTGCAGAACTCCGCGAGCTTCAGGTTGTCCACGCCTTCGAGGCGGAAGTCCATCGCGCGCCCGAGCGAGTGAAGACTCCCGGTCGAGGTGGGCCGCGAGCCCGAGACGATCGCGACCTTGGGCGCGTGGCCGTCGGTCTTGAAGTGCTCGAGCACCTTGTCGAGCCGGAGCGCGAGGCCCGGGTCGACCTTCATGATGCCGGTCGAGAACTCACTCGCCTTGTGCATGACCTTCGCGGAGTCCGCCTGCGGGCGGCTCACCGAGAACGGGCGGAGCACGACGGAGAGCTGCTCCTGCGCATGCGTTGCGACTGTGCCGTCGCACTGTGTGAGCGGGAACGAGTCCACCTCGGCGCCACGCAGGAAGTCGACGCTGGCGTGAAGGCAGGGCGCCTTCGGAGCCACGATCGCCTTCGCGTCGTGCTTGGCGTCCGTCTTCGCGTCCTTCTTGCCGTGCTTCTTGGATGCCGGCTTCGGCTCCTTGGCAACGGGCTCGTGCGCGCTCGCGTTCTTCAACGCGGTGCTGGGTGACGGAAGCTCGGGCAGGTTCGAGTGCGAGGGCTTCGCAACGACCTGCGCCAGCGCGGACGACGGCGCCGCCAACTGCGGCTCCGAGTGCCCGATATCCGAAGACGGCTGGCCGTCGTGATCGCGCGCGCCCGGATCGACCTCTACACCAGCGTGTTCTGGGTGCTTGGCGTCGGACTTCTTGTCCGTCTTCTTGGTCTTGGAGGGCTTCGCCTCGCGCTCCTTGGTGGTCGCGGGCGTGCGCATCGTCGCCTGGACGACGGCGGGCGCCTTGTCGTGACCGTGCGCGCGGGTCTTCGCGATCGTGCGAGCATGCTGCTTGCTCGGCTTCTTCTTCGCCTCTTCCTTCTTGGACTCTTCCTTCTTGGCTTCGTCCTTCTTGGACTCTTCCTTCCTGGCGTGGTCCTTCTTGGCGGCGTGTTCATGGGACACTTCCACCTTCACGGTGTCCTTCGCGCCATCCGCTTCCGGGGAGGCAAAGGCAACGTTCGAGGCGAGTGCAATGGCGAGAGCGAGAATCGAAACGACAGGCTTCATCGGGTCCTCCAAGGGGGAGTGAGCGGGAGCTCACGAGCAGGGCCACCGTCCTACATCTCCCCACCAGAGACAAAAAAACGACTGCTTTTTTTCGCGTGATCGTGAAGCGCTTAGTGAAGCAACGCGCGTTGACCTGGCCCTGTAGACTGCTCCGACATGACACTCCCCGAGCTGGATGCGAAGACCTTCGAGGCCCGCTATCGAGAGCTGCAGACGGCTTTCTCTCGCGGCACGGACAACGTCTCGTGCCTTCACTGCGAGCGTTGCGAGAAATGTGTAGAATGCACGTTTTGCAAGCAGTCGACGGGGCTCGTGCGCTGTCACTACTGCACCGAGTGCAAGGACTGCACGGACTGCTCGCACACGGTTCGCTCGTCATCCTGTCTGTCGTCTTCACATCTCGTCGAGTGCGAGCGCTGCACCCAGAGCGCGTACCTGGCTCGCTGCACGGGCCTGCGCGGATGCAACTACTGCTTCGGATGCGTGGGGCTCACCGCGAAGGACTTCCACATCCTGAACGAGCCGTACGATCGCACGACGTACTTCGACGTCGTCGGGCGGCTCTCCCGCGCGCTACGCCTTCCGGTGCCGTGAGATGAGAGCCGTCGTACAGCGCGTCCGCGAGGCACGCGTCGTTGTTGATGACCAGGTGACGGGCCGCATCGAGCGCGGCCTCCTGGTGTACGTGGGCGCAGGAAAGGGCGACACGCCGCGCGACGCCGAATGGTTGCTCACGAAGATCCTGAACCTGCGCGTGTTCGAGAACGACGCTGGCAAGATGGACCGGAGCGTCGTCGACGTGGGCGGCGCGTTGCTCCTGGTCAGCCAGTTCACGCTCTTCGCCGACGTGCGCCGCGGCAACCGACCCGGCTTCGACGCCGCAATGCCTATCGCAGAGGCAAAGGCGTTCTACGAGGCGTTCGTGGAGAGCGCTCGTGCCAGGATCCACGTGGAGACCGGGCGCTTCCAGGCACACATGCAGGTGATCTCCGACAACGACGGGCCCGTCACGATCTGGATCGAGAGCCCGAAATCGGAGACCATGGCTTCGTGAGCGAGCAGCCCAAGCCCGACGACGCGCGCGCGGACGATGCCGGTGAGGGCGTCGAGGCGGAGGGTGAGGTCAAGGCCAAGGGCGACGGCGAGGGCGAGGCCAAGGGCGAGGGCGAGGCCAAGGGCGACGGTGACGTTGCTACTGGCGATATTGTTTTCGACACCCTCTGGGCTCGTGTGGTGGAGGCCTGGGACGACGACAAGCCGCATGGAGCGCTCGTGGAGTATGCGGTGAAGAACCAGAAGCTCCCGGAGCTCGCCGGCAAGTACAAGTCGATGACCAGCGATCCGGAGAAGAAGGCGCGCGCGCAGAAGCGCCTCGACGGCGTGGTGATGGCTGCGACCCAGCTGCTGTTCGCCATGAAGTCGCCGCCGGTGCCGAAGTCGAACAAGACGATCAACATCATCGCGGTCCTGATGGCCGTCTCTGCGATCGCGTTCTTCGCCTACCGGCTCATGATGTCCCGGGCGACGTTGCCGTCTCCATGAGCGACGCATGGAGCTCGCCCAGCCAGTCGAAGAACGCTGCGTCGTACGGTGGGTCGATCTCGCCCGCCGGGTAGCGTTCGTGCACGCGTGCGGTGAGCTGCTCCACCAGGCGGACTTGCTCCTTCACGATCTCCGCGTGGGCGAGGCGTGCGGCGCGCGCGGTGTCGCGTTCGGGCTTCGCTCGGCCCTTCTCGAGCGCGCTCTCGCAGATGTAGACGTTGCAGGTCACCGACCGGCGCGTCTCCGGAATCGTGCAGCCCAGAGGTCCGTGGAAGACACACCTGGTGAGCCGCGGCGCGCCGCGGACGTCGGAGGTGCGCCCCTTCGTGCGCTTGAGGGGGAGCCCGCGCGAGGAGCGCACCAGGTTTCCGTTCGCGAGCTCGCCGAGTAGCCAATCTCTTCCGCCGTGTTGAACGATCCTCCCGAGGTCCGCGAAGCTGAGCGGAGGTGGCGCCACGCAGCAGCCTGCAGTCGAGTGCGGACAGTGCGCACACAGCGAAGATGTGATCTGGGAGTCCGGCCCAGCGAGAGTCAGGCGAAGCTCGAGGTTCACGGAGCGTGTCATCATCAGCGACCTGTCAGCGAGGAAGAATTTTCACAATCCGGCGCGCGAGCGCAAGCGCCGCAACCATCCCGCCGGGATCCGCGCCGCCGCGGGCGGCAAGATCGTAAGCAGTGCCGTGGTCGACGCTCGTGCGAACGATGGGCAGGCCCAGCGTGACATTCACTGCCTCGCCGAACGAGAGGAGCTTCATGGCGAGCGTCGCCTGGTCGTGGTACATCGCGACCACGCCGTCCACGCTGCCCTTCTGCGCCAGACGGAACGCATGCTCCACCGGCAACGGCCCCGACAGCGTGACCATGTCGCCGATCTTCGCGGTCGCTCGGGTCATCGCCGGGATGATGCGCAAGAGCTCCTCGCGCCCGAACTGCCCGTGCTCCCCCGCATGCGGATTCAGACCGGCGATCACGATGCGAGACCGTTTTCTTCGAGAAATCGCGGTCAAAAAGCGTGCAAGATGCACGATTGTCGTCTCGACGCGCTTCGCCGTGACGGCGCGAGGGACGTCCGCGAGCGCCAGGTGCGTCGTGACCAGCGCGGAGGTGAACGCCTTCCGTTCGCCCCGGAGGCGCGAGGCCTCTGCGGCAAACGCCATGGTCACGTCTCGCACCCCGCACAGCTTCGCAAGGTGCTCCGTGTGACCGATGAACCCCTTCGCGCCCCCGCGCACGACGGCTTCCTTGCTGACGGGTCCCGTGACCATCGCCGAGACGATCCGCGCGCGCGCGAGCTGGCATGCGGTGTCGACCCAGAGGAGCTGCGCGCGACCACCAGCGACCGACGGCGTGCCGAGCACCCGCTCTTTCTCCGCGAGCGTCGGCCCCGGCTGGTACACGAATAGCGCGTCACCCTTGGTCGCACGCGCGAGCCCCGCCACGGACCGCACCGCATCCGCGCTCACGCGATGAACCGCAAGGTCGAGCCCCGCGTTCTCCACCGCACGCACCACCACGTCGAAGTCCGCGACCAGCAGCACGTCGCGTAGGCGGCCCTGCGCAAGCGCGCGGACACTGACCTCTGGACCGATGCCCGACGGGCACCCAACCGACAACGCGAGCATCACGTTCCTCCTGGAGCACGCAGCTTGTAGCCCGCGCCGCGCAAGGTCTCCAGCGGAAGCGCGTCGCCGAACTTGGCGCGGAGCCTTCGCACGTGGATGTCCACGGTGCGGGGCCCGCCCTCGTAGCGAGCACCCCACACGCGGGCCAGCAGCTGCTCGCGGGTGTACACGCGGCCGCGGTTCTGCATGAGGAAGAGCAGCAGCGCGAACTCCTTCGCGGTCAGCGTCACCGGCCGGCCATCGAGCTGCGCTTCGTGTGCGGCGCGGTCGATCACGATCTCGCCCATCTTGAGCCGCTCCTCGGTGGAGAACTCGCTCTTCTTCCACTCCAGCATACGTATGCGTGCGTAGAGCTCCGCTGCGAAGTAGGGCGCAACGATGAAGTCGTCGAAGCCAATGCTGGGCTCCATGCGCGCGACCTGGCGCTCCGGGATCACGAGCAGCGCGGGCGCCACGGCGAGCTCCTCGTCCTTCCGGATCGCGCGCAGAGCAGCCACCGCGAGGTCCGGCCGATCCTGCGCCTCGATCACCACTGCACGAACGGTCGCGTCGTCCGCCAGCGCGCCGCGCGGGTCGTCCCAGAGATCGATCGCCACGACGTTCGCGCCCAGCCGGGTGAGCAGCGACGCAGCTCCGTCCTCGGCCTCGAGCACGGGACGATGTCCGACGACGAGCACGACAGCACGACGCGCTTCGCGATCCCCGACGGGGGCCACGACGGACCTCTAGACCTTGGTGCCGCCGACCGTGATCGCGCTGATCTTGATCGTGGGGCATCCGACGCCGACCGGCACGCTCTGGCCGTCTTTTCCGCAGGTCCAGATGCCGTCGGAGATCTCGACGTCGTTGCCGAGCATGACGACCTTGCGGAGCACGTCGGGCCCGTTGCCGATCAGGTTCACGCCCTTCAGCGGCGCGCCGATCTTTCCGTCCTCCACCAGGTAGCTCTCCGTGAGCGAGAAGACGAAGTCGCCGTTCGCGATGTCGACCTGCCCGCCGCCAAACTTCTTCGCGTAGATGCCGCGCTTCACGCTCTTCACGATCTCCTCGGGATCGTGCGGGCCCGCGGTGAGGATCGTGTTCGTCATGCGCGGCATGGGCGCGGAGCCGAAGCTCTCACGGCGACCGTTGCCGGACGGACCAAGCTTGTAGTGCCTGGCGCTGTGGCGGTCGTGCAGGTAGCCCACGAGCTTGCCGTTCTCGATGAGCGTCGTGGAGCGCGGCTCGTTGCCTTCGTCGTCGACGTTGATGCTACCGCGCGACTGCAGGAGCGTGGCGTCGTCGATGACGGTGCAAAGGTTGCTCGCGACGTCGTTGCCGATCTGCCCCGCGTAGTTGCTGGTGCCACGGCGATTGAAGTCCGCCTCGAGTCCGTGGCCCACGGCCTCGTGCAGGAGGATGCCGCTGTCGCCCGGCGCGAGCACGACCTCCATGGTCCCGGCGGGAGCCTCCTCTGCGTCGAGCATGCGCACGGCCTGCTCCGCGGCGCGCTCGGCGTGCCACTCGGGCGTCTTGCCGTCGAAGTATCCCATGGACGCGCGACCACCTCCGCCGGACGAGCCCTCCTGACGTTTACCGTCGCGCTCCGCGATCACGCGGACGCCGAAGCGCATGAGCGGCTGGATGTCGCGCGCCTTCTTGCCCTCGCTCGTGTAGATGAGGATCTCGCGGATGTCCTCGTGGAAGCTTGCCTCCACCTTGATGACCTTCGAGTCGTAGGCGTGACCCTTCGCCGCGGCGCGCTCCAGCAGCGCCTTCTTGTCCGCGCCCGGAACGTCCAGGGTGACCTTGCCCAGATCGTACCGCGCAGGCAGGTGCACCGCCGTGACCGTGATGGGCGTGACCGAGCCGCCGCCCGTGGCGATCTGCGCTGCGGTCTCCGCGGCCCGCTTCATGGCCTCCCAGGTCAACTCTTCGGTGTAGGCGTAGCCGGTGGCGTCGCCCTTCTGAGCTCGCACGCCAAGGCCCATGGAGACGCCGCGCGATGCGCCCTTCAGTATGCCCTCATCGAAGGAGAACCCGCCGGCCGCGCGGTACTCGAAGAACAGGTCCGCATAATCGGCCCCCTTGCCAAGAGCCAGGACGAGCAGCTTGCGGGCGAGCTCGTCGTCGATCTCGGATGAGCCACCAGCAGCGAAGGGCGCGGAGTAGTTCTCGGAGAGGGTCGCCATGTGGGCAAGCTAACAACCTTTCGCCTTTGGTGCATCCTGACTAAGAATTCGAACATGAGCTGTTCTCGCTGCGATCGGACGCGCTTCGTAGCCGTGGATGTGCTGCCGGCCACGGCCTGGAGCGGCGGCATTCCTTCGGGACGGGAGCACCTACATGCACGCCCACTGGTCCCACACGAAGGTCACGATCGGTGTGATCACACGGGAAGTATGCAATCGGCGAAAAGTGCTGGTATTCTGTCCGTGGCTCTCCTTTGTGCCTCGACCTTGACCGTCCTCCCCGTGCTCTTCAAGGCTGCGCTCGTCCCGTGATCCGGAACGAGAGCTTTTCCGCGCCGACACATCCATGTCGGACCGCTCAGGCGAACAGGTAATTCGTGGCGATCGACCGAGAAAAGGTCAGTACGGCCGCCCAGAAGTACGTCGAGAAGAAGAAGTACGACAAGGCGGTTCTCGAGTACCAGAAGCTGGTTCAGGCGGATCCCAATGACGCCAGAACCCTTCTGAAGATCGGCGACCTCCAGCTGAAGATGGGGGCGCACGAGCAGGCGATCGCCACGTACGAGTCCGTCGGCAACCTGTACGCGAAGCAGGGCTGGGCGCTCAAGGCGATCGCCGTCTACAAACAGATCCGCGAGATCATCGCGAAGCACGTCCCGCACCTGGACGAAAAGTACGGCCACATCGCGCCACGGCTCGCGGAGCTCTATCAGCAGCTCGGATTGATCAGCGATGCGCTCGCCGCCCTCGACGAGGTCGCCACCAAGCTGCAGCGACAGCAGCGCGACGGCGAGGCGATCGAGGTCTTCCAGAAGATCGTCGCGCTCGATCCCACGAATCCGCTGCCGCACCTTCGCCTCGCAGAGGCGCTGAGCCGCTCGAAGGACATCGACGGCGCCGTCTTCGAGTTCAAGACGGCGGCCGCGCAGCTTGCCGGCCTTGGTCGTCGCGACGACGCGCTGAAGGTGCTCGAGCGCTTGCTCCACCACAAGCCGGACGCGGAGCAGGCACGCATCGCCGCCGAGCTCTATCTCTCGCGTGGGCAGCAAGCGGATGGAATGCAGGCCCTCGCCAAGCTGCAGATCTGCTTCCAGGCGAACCCGCGCGATCTGGACACGCTGCAGCTGCTCGCGCGCGCGTTCAACGCGATCGGCCAGGGCACGAAGGCGCTCGAGGTCCAGAAGGAAATGGCGCGCATCGCGCGCGACGCAGGCAAGACCGATCTCGCGCGCGAGATCATCCAGCGCCTGATGCAGCTCGCCCCGAACGACGAGGGCGTGCGCAAGCTCGCGCTGGGCTCCGTGCCCGCGCCCGCGCCGATCCACAGCCAGGCTCCGCAAGCGGGCATGACCGCGCCGCCGCAGGCGCAGATGATGACGCAGCCGATCCACAGCGGCATGGGTGGCGGACGGGGCGCGCAGCCGCAGTATCCGCCGCCTCCCCCGGCAGTCACGCGTGCCACCGCGCCCGCTCCGTTCGCACCCGTAGGACCGATGGGAAGCAGCCTCGGCGCCCAACGTTCGCAGGTCCAGTCCGGGCCCATGCTGACGGGCAACGCGCACGCGCAGGAGCAGGAGCAGGAGGAGATCGAAGAGGTCGACGAGCTCTCCTACGAGGACGCGAGCGACGACATCGAGAGCGTCGATGACCAAGCGGACCTCGTCGACAACAACCAGCAGCAGGCATATGCCGGCGGGACGGGCGAAGCCGAGCAGGAGTACGAGGTCGACGGCCAGGCCTACGAGCTCAACCCGGACGATCCGAACTATGCGGATGCCGCAGCCGTCAACGAGACCGGGCACCAGGGACAGCACCCGAACGATGCTGGCTACGGCGATGCAACCGAGGCAGTGCCGGAGGGCGCGTACGGCGAGTCGGCGGACTCCGCGGACGCCGGCGGCGAGATCCAGTACCAGGCCGAGGGCGAGTACCAGGAAGAGCAAGCCTACGCCGAGCAGCATGAGTACGCCGCCGACGGGGCTGGCGACGTCAACGGTAACGATCAGCAATACGGCACGCAGACCGGTGAGGACGTGGGTGCGCAGCTGGCGCAGATCCTCGCCGACGCTCAGTCGTTCCGCCGCGTGCGTCTCTACGCGAAGGCGACCGAGACGCTGCGCAGCGGCCTCGACATCGAGCCGCGGTCGATGGACGTGCGCGAGGCCCTGCGCGACACGCTCCTCGAAGCGGGTCAGAACGAGGACGCCGTGCTCGAGATGCTCGCCATCGCGGGCCTCTACATCGACGCTCTCGACGGCGAGAGCGCCGCGCGCGCGCTGCAAGACGTGCTTGCGCTCGACGCCACGAATCAGCGCGCGATCGAGATGCTCCAGGAGCTCGGCTACGAGATCGTGGACGAGAGCGAGGGCGACCCGCAGGACACCGACGCTGGCGAGCGCACCGCATACGTCCCGTCCGGCGCCGCGAGCGCGGGCGACGAGGATCGTCTTCCGTCGTACGACCTGGAGGAGATGGGTCCAGAGGACGTGTCTGCTCGCTACACGGGGGAGTCACGGCGCATCCGTCCGTCGTCGCAGCGACCGCCTCCCATGCAGGGCGAGGACGACAGCGCGCTCCCGAGCTTCCCGCTCGACGGCCCCGACGACTACGAGCCCGAGAGCCACGCTCCCTCGACGCGCCCGGGCGCTGTGGGCGACCAGTACCAGGAAGACCAGCAAGGTCACGACACCGGCGAGAGCTACCAGGCCACCGGGCAGCAGGCGAATGACTACCCGCGAGGGGGCGACGGCACTGATCAGCACGGCGCATACGACGAAGAGGCCGCGCCATCCACCGTTGCACCCACCGCGGCGTATTCCAGCAGCGGCGGCGGCTCCGCCGAGCTCGAGGAGGCGCTCGAGGAGAGCGAGTTCTTCGTTTCGCGCGGGCTCTACGAGGACGCGCGCGCGATCCTCGCGGACCACTATGCTCGCAACCCGAACCACCCGCTGCTCCGCGAGCGCATCGCCGAGATCGACGCACAGCTCGAAGAGATGCGCGGCGTGCAAGGTGGCAGCGGCGCGCGCGAGCGTCCGCAAGAGGACCGCAGCTTCGACATCGCCGCGAACATCGACTCGCTCGACAGCATCGAGACCGGCGCGCCGCCGCGCCAGGCGTTCCAGGAGGAGCAGCAACAGGTCGACGTAGAGGAGGTCTTCGCGAAGTTCAAGGAGGGCGTCGCGGCGCAGATCAGCATCGAGGACTCCGAGTCGCACGAGAACCTCGGCATCGCCTACAAGGAGATGGGGCTCGTGGATGACGCCATCCGGGAGTTCGAGGTCGCCGCGCGCGATCCCAAGCGCGAGTGCGTCTGCCAGTTCAACATTGGCATGGTCGAGATGGAGCGCGGACGCATCGCCGAGGCGATCGACGCGTTCCTGCGCGGCCTGAATGCGCCCGAGAAGGAGCCTCAGCAGGAGACCATGCTCTGCTACGAGATCGGCGCCGCGTACGAGCAGATGAAGATGAACCGCGAGGCGCTCACGTACTTCCAGAAGACGATGCGCCGCGACCCCGCCTACCGCGACGTGCAGGAGCGCGTGCGCAGGCTCGCCAAGCCAGAGCCGAAGGCCGCTCCCATCAAGGCGGCCGTGGGCGCAGACGACGAGTTCGATCGCGCGTTCGACGATCTCCTGGGCGGCAAGTCCTGAGGTAGACTCTCGCGTCGATGACAACGCTCGACGACCTCAAGGGCCGGCTCCTGGAGGTGGATGATCTCTCCAGCGCGGCATCGTTGCTGAAGTGGGATCAGGCCACGTACATGCCTTCTGGCGGCGGTACGGCGCGCGGCAGGCAGGTCGCCACGCTCACGCGCCTCGCGCACGAGAAGCTCACGGATCCAGCGGTCGGCAAGCTGCTCGACGTGCTCGACAAGGAGCTCGCGACGCGCCCCGACGACGACACGGATCGCGCGCTGCTTCGCGTGACGCGGCGCACGTGGGAGCAGTCAGTCCGCATCCCCGGCGAGCTCGTCTCGGAGATGAGCGAACACATGGCCCGCACCTATCAGACGTGGACCGTCGCGCGCCCGAACAACGATTTCGAGCTCACCCGGCCGCTGCTCGAGAAGACGCTCGAACTGTCACGTCGCATGGCGAACTGCTTTCCGGGGTACGAGAGCATCGCCGATCCGCTCATCGCGTTCTCCGATTACGGCGTGACGGCAAAGAGCGTCCGTGCGCTCTTCACGGAGCTGCGGGGCCGGCTGGTGCCGCTGGTTCGCGCCATCACGAAGCGCGCGCCTGCCGATGATGCGTGCCTCAAGCAGCACACGCCTGAAGCCGACCAGCTTGCGTTCGGCCTTCAGGTCATCAAGCGCTACGGCTACGACTTCGACCGCGGGCGCCAGGACAAGACGCACCACCCGTTCATGACCAAGTTCTCGCAAGGGGACGTGCGCATCACCACGCGCGTGCGCGAGGACGACATGGCGGACGCGCTCTTCTCCACGCTGCACGAGTGCGGGCATGCGCTCTACGAGCAGGGAATCCGCGCCGATCTCGACGGGACGCCCCTCTCTGCGGGCACGTCCTCGGGTGTGCACGAGAGCCAGTCGCGCCTCTGGGAGAACGTGGTCGGACGCAGCCGCGGCTTCTGGACGCACTTCTATCCCGAGATCCAGCGCGCATTCGCGAAGCAGCTCGGCGCGGTCGACGTGGACACCTTCTACCGCGCCATCAACAAGGTGGAGCGCTCGCTCGTGCGCGTGGACGCGGACGAGGTGACGTACAACCTGCACGTGATGCTGCGCTTCGATCTGGAGCTCGACATGCTGGAAGGGCGCGTCGCGGTGAAGGACCTACCGCGCGTCTGGCGCGAGCGCTTCCACGCCGACTTCGGCCTCACGGTGCCATCGGACAAGGACGGCGTCCTGCAGGACGTGCACTGGTACGACGGGCCCATTGGCGGTGCGTTCCAGGGCTACACGCTGGGCAACGTCCTGTCGGCGCAGTTCTTCGGCGCGGCCGTGAAGGCGCACGCGGCGATCCCCGCTCACATCGAGCGCGGCGACTTCGCGGAGCTGCGCGCCTGGCTCACGCACAACGTCTACCAGCACGGCGCGGCCTTCACGCCGGCGGAGCTGGTGTTGCGCGCGACGGGCGCGCCCATGTCCATCGAGCCGTACATGGACTACCTCTGGAAGAAGTACAAGCCGCTCTACAACCTGACGGAAGACGAACGCCGCTAGGACTATTCGGTGTGCTCGAAATGCACGCGGGAAGCGTGGATACGCGCGTAGTACTTGGCGACCTCCGCGGTGGGGTGGTGCTTGCGGATCCAGGCCTCCGCAGAGCCCAGGTCCTTCAGCTGCCGCTTCTCGATCGCGTCCTTCGACTCGTAGGAGAAGCGGCTCTTGTAGTAGCCGCAGCCCTCGTGCGCGACGAGGACCACGTGCTTGATGTGGTGCGCCACCACCAGGAACGAGAGCGACTTTCGGACGGCGATGAGCGACGCCGAGTCGGAGGAGAGCATCTCCAGCAGCGCGGGCCCGCCCGGGATCGTCAACGTGTCCAGGCGCGGGTAGCCGAGCTTGCGAAGGAGCGCCTCGACGGCGTCGGTGAAGCGCCCGTCCGAGCAATACAGAGCGAGCGCATCGGGGTGGGTCGCATCGAACGGGTGTCCATCAGCCGCCTTCGACATACCCCGAGTCTACATGAGCTGGTTCAGCGCGCGGAGACCGCGGTGCCGGTGGCGTTGAGGTCGATGTCGGCGACGTCCGTGCCGAAGCGCTGCATGTTCTGGACCTTCACGCGGTCCTGAGCGATCGAATAAACCAGGTCGTCCAGGAAGACGCTGCGCTTCACCGCGGAGGTGGCGTTGGACCACCAGGTGCCGCAGTTGACGCCGTGGCCGCCGTGCTCCACGCCGCCCTTCTTCGTGAAGCCGCGTTCGGTGTCAACGTCGTAGACGAGGAGCCCGCTGAAGGCCACGGTGGTTCCGTTCGAGCCGTCTCCGCCGCCCTCGCAGGTGGTCATGGGGATTGCGAGCAAGCCACGGTCGGCGACGTAGTTGAACGCAAGGTGGTCGGTGGCGGCCTGCGAGCTACTGCCACGCGTGCCGATCTTCTCCTTGTGCATCAGCTTCGGGTCGGTGGGGTTCTTCACGTCGAACATCTGGAGGATGACGCCGTCGAAGTAGGCGAAGTCGCCGTGGTCGTTCGCGTCGAAGCCGATCGAGAGCAGGTGGTCGGGATCGATCCGGTGGATGTAGGTCGAGAAGCCGGGGATCTTGAGCTCGCCCAGGATCTGCGGGTGCGCGGGCTGGTAGAGGTCCATCACGAAGAGCGGGTCGGTCTTCTTGAACGTGACGACATACGCGCGATCGTCGTCGAAGCGCACGGCGCGGATGTCCTCGCCCTTGGCGATGTTCTCGATGGCGCCGACGCGGATCAGGTTGCCGCCCTGCGCCTCGGTCAGGATGGAGACGGTGCTCGCGACGCCGGGATCCGGCACCCGGCCCGTGGTCGTCGCGATGCGCAGGTAGCCGTAGTATTCGTCCATCGCGAACTGGTTGAGCACGTGACCGGGGACCAGGCCGCTGCCCAGGTAGTGCGTGTCGCGCGGACTCTCACCGATGCGGAACTTGTGAATCTCGCTCACCTCGCTCACGTTCGGATACGAGCGGTACCAACCCGAGGTCGCGCCCTTCTGGTGCACGACGGAGACGTAGAGCGAGTCCGCGGAGGCGAAGACCGCACCCGGACGGCTCTCCAGCGTGGCAGTCGTGGGCCGCTGCTTGTCGTCTTCCAGGTCGAACGAAACGACGCTGGTGAAAGCCTGGCCGTCGTGCAGCGGCGTTCGGAGGAAGCCGCCGGAGCACATGGCCTGCGCGTTGCCGTTCTCGCGGAGCGTGGGGAACGACGCGGTCGTGCCGCGGATCTTCCGCTCGTTGTCGACCTTCAGCTTGGCGAACTTCGCGCGGACCTTGTCCTCCATGGTGCCGCACATCTCGAAGTCCTCAGGCAAGAGATCGTAGGGCGGCGCGGCGGTGTCGTTGTCGGACACCACGGTGTGCACGGCATGCCCGATCCGCCTGGCCGCGATGAGCGAGCCGGACAGCGTCATCTCGCGCACGACCTTGGGCGCTGCGCGGTCCTTGATATCGAAGACGGTGACTGTGGTGCTGGTGCCGTCGCCCCCGAACTGGCAGTCATAGCCATACGTGCAGGACGTGCCGCTTCCGCCGCTGGACGTGTAGACCACCGCGCGGTCGCCCATCACGAAGAGCTCGCGCGCCACGCCGGGAACCTGGCTCACGGACACGACGCGCGGGTTCATGGCCTCCACGATCCGGAGCGCGCCGTTGGATGCAAGATACACATAAGCCCCATCGGTCTTGACGATGTCGGCCTCGTCCACGCCGGCGACCTGGTTGTTGGTGCCGGAGGCCTTGTTGGCCTTCGCGGGCTGGGCCGCGGACGATGTCGGTGCGGGCGTCGTGGGGACCATGCTCGGCTTCGCGGCGGGACCTGCTGCGCTGGCGCCGGCCATCCCGCCCCCGTATCCCGAGCTCAACGCGGAGTCCATCATCGCGCGCGGGGGGGCGTAGCGCGGGCTCATGGGCGCGAAGTCGGTGCTCTGCTGCTCGCGCTCCATCTCCTTCCGCATCAGGTACTGCTCGCGATCGTCCGCCCAGCACTGCGGCTGCGCGTCGTGCCACTCGCGGAAAGAGACGTCCACCGCGGCGCGCATCGCACGAACACGCGCGTCGATCTCCTCGCGCGACGCCTTCTCGCAGGTCTGCGTCTGGAGCCGGGCCTCGGCGAGCGCCTTCGCATCCGGATCACCCTTCATAGGTGTGCTCACGACGGGCGGCGGGGGACGACGTGCCACGGCAGGTCGAGCGGCGCGGGCCTGGTCCGAAGCGACCGCAACGCCAGTGCCGCCCGTCGCCGTGCCGCCCTTCGCTGCGCCGGGCGCATCCTTGGTCTGGTGTAGGGCGGGCGCGCACGCCGGAGCGAGCGCGAGCGAGACGAGAATGGCCGGTGCCGCGAGTACGAGTCTATTGCGCGCCATGTCGGAGAGCCTCCAGGGGGACCGCTCTGCCTCACGTGGTGTGGGCGCGGCCTCCTGGGAGACTCATACGGACGAAGACGCGGGAGGATCTTGACAACGCGATGCGCGGGAAAAGAAGCCGCAAAGCTGCACAACGAACGGGTCGGCACTGGCACCGGAAGCGAGCGCCACGTCGCGAACGGCCACCGCCCGCGGCGCCCCGCTCTTGTAGAGTACACGGAATGCCGCGGCGAGCGCCTGCACGGAGCCCGCAGGCACGCCGCGACGCGCGAGCCCGACCTTGTTGAGCGCACGCACACGCGCGCGATCACCCTGGACGATCATGAACGGGGGGACGTCGTGCTCGACCATCGCGCCCCCGGCCACGAACGCGCTCTCACCCACCAGAACGAACTGGCTGATGGCCGCGAGGCCTCCGATCGTCACGTGATCCTCCACGCCCACGTGCCCTGCGAGCTGTACGCCGTTCGCCAGCGTGCAGTGCGAGCCGAGCGCAACGTCGTGCGCCACGTGCGCGCCCACCATGAACAGGTTGAAGGAGCCGATGCGCGTCTCGTTGCCCTCCGTGCCGCGATGGATGGTGACGTGCTCGCGCACCACGTTGTCGTCGCCCATGGTGAGGCGCGAGACCCTGGTCTGCGGCCTCTTGTGCTGCGCCGCCGCGCCGGTGACAGAGAATGGGAAGAACCGGTTCCGCGCGCCGATCCTGCTCGGCCCTTCCACCACGGCGTGCGCCGACAGCTCGCACCCGTCACCGAGCATCACGCCCGCACCAACGATCGCATACGGCCCCACGATGACATTCTGGCCGAGCTCTGCGCGCGGATCGACGATGGCCGTGGGGTGCACCCGAGTCATACGTGGGTCGGTTTAGTCCCTCCCCTCCCCGACCGCAATCGACGTGGTAACCTCCAGAAAACGGACGGATCAAGTCATGGAAAGACCCAGAGACCAAAGTCGATGTCTGTTCTGCGGTAGCCGCCTGGACGCGCGCGTCTCGTGCGGCACGTGCGGAAGGGAAGCTCCACCGCTGGACGCGCCGCGCGCCGCTGAGCTCGCGTCGTCGAAGTCCGGCGGCGTGACATGCCCGCGCTGCTTCATCGGGCTGGAGCTCGAGCGTCAGGAGAACGGCGCGGAGTTCCTCTATTGCATCGGTTGCCACGGTTGCTTCGTGCCGTCCGGGGACTGGGGCGTCCTGGTCGACGACGCCGCAGAGAGGACCGACGACGCGCCCGGGGTGGGCGCGGAGCTCAAGGTGCTGCCACCCGAACAGGGCCTTGCGCACGGCGCGCTGCACGAGCGCGTGGGCTGCCCGGTCTGCCGCACCGACATGGAGCGCGCCACGTTCCCCCATGCGAGCGAGGTCGTCGATATATGCAGTCTACACGGCATCTGGTTCGACGCCGCTGAGATGCAGGCCGTCCTGCGCGAGTCCACCAGGCCGCCGGTGGACAGCGAGGCACCCACGGATCGCAAGGGCCGTCAGCGCTCCGCCATCGCGCGGTTCGCCCGCCTTGTCACGGGCGGCTAGCTCTTCGGGAACGCGGAGGCCACGCCGCGCAGCCAGCGCATGCGCGCCATCGCTGGATAGCCCGCGACGGTGGCGCCTTCGGGTACGTCGCCGATGACGCCGCTCTTCGCCGCGATCTTCGCGCCCGCGCCGATGTGACAGTGATCCGCCACGCCGACCTGCCCGCCGAGGACCGCGCCTCTTCCGATGATGACCGAGCCGGCGAGCCCGGTCTGCGCGCAGAGGATCGCACCTTCGCCGATATCCGCGTTGTGACCGACATGCACATGGGCGTCCAGCTTGGCGCCGCGGCGGATGATCGTTGGGCCGAGCGTGCCCGCGTCCACTGTGGTGAGCGCGCCAATGGAGACGTCGTCCTCGATGGTGACGCCGCCGAGCTGCGGGACTGCGCGTGCCTGGCCGTCCGGGGTCTCCACCCAGCCGAAGCCGGGGCTTCCGATGACCGCGCCGGGACCGATGCGCACGCGCGCGCCGATGAGCACGCGGGGTCCGATGATCGCCGTGGGGGCGATCACGCAGTCTTCGCCGATCACGGCAGGCGTGTCCTCGGCGCGTGCGTGATCGAGCAGACACGACATGGCCCACGTGGCGTGCGGATGCACCCAGTCCGCTGCAAGATCCAGATCCCGGAGCTTGGCGTCCACGAGCAAGAGCGCGCCACGCGAGAGCGCCTCACGAGCGTCCGCCTGGTAGCGGCGCGAGAGCAGCGGCGTGATGTCGCCAGTCCCCGCGAGCTGCGGCGGCGCGATGCGCGAGGCCGGACGATCGGCGCGCGACGACACGAGCTGCCCACCGAGCTCGTGCGCGAGCGCGCGGAGTGTCTTCGGCGGGATCTCGATCACTGCGTCCGCGAGCTTACTTCTGCGGCGCGGGAGCCGGCGCAGGAGCCGGAGCGGGTGCGGCGCCGCCGTTGTACATCTGGATGCACTTGTCCGTGAGATCCAGATCCGTGCGGACGTAGGCGACCATCGGACGATCGACGATGAGGTCGATGCCTTCGCGCGCGGCGAGCTGCTTCACGATGCCGAGCACCTTCTCGATGATCGGATCGGTGAGCTCCTTCTGCTTCTTCTGCAGCTCCTGGTTGTACTGCACGAACACGCTCTGCAGCTCCACCATCTGCTTCTGCCAGTCGTCGATGCGCTTCTGGAGGGCTTCCTTGGAGAGGACCTTCGCCTGCTTGTCGATGTCCTCCTTCTGCTTGCCGAGCTCGACCTGCTTCCGGTCCAGCTCCACCTGCTTCGCGTCGAAGAGCTTCTTCAGCGTGGCCTGCGCGCGGAGGCCATCCTCGGTCTGCATCACGGCGCGCTGAACGTCGACCACGGCCACCTTCATCTCCGCCTGCGCAAGCGCCGGAACGAAGAAGAGCGCCGCCGAAAGGAGCAAGGTGAGGACGGAACGAAGGTTCATGGCTCCCGGCTAGCCAATGCCCGCGCCCAGGTCAATCCCCTTCGTCGTTCCGGCAATTCGCAGGCGATGTAACCGGTGGTTCACGGCCGAACCGGCATCCACGTCGTACGGTCGGGCGGGGGTCCGCTTCGGGACCCTGGATTTCTCGCGGTTTCCAGCTACGACCTGGTTGGCACGCAGGTTGGATACACCTCTCCGAACCCTGTGTATCGAGGAGTGAGCGCCACCATGTTCTGGAAGCACCTTCCTTTCATCCTGTTTGCAGCAAGCGCCGTCTCCACGGTGGCTGGCACCAGCATCGGCTGCGGTCCCAGTAACTCCGATCGCTACTATTGCGACGACACCGGCTGCTTCCAGTGCGACGGCTACGGCTGTTCCACTGTGGACCCGCCCACGCCAACGCAGTGTACTGGCTCCTCCGGCTGCACCAGCGGCACGACCTGCACCGCCGCTGGGTGCGTGCAGAACTGCGCTGTCGACACCGACTGCGCGAAGGGAACCGTCTGTCAGGGCGGGCTCTGTCTCGCGCCGCAGCAGCAGCCTCCCGCCACGAAGGAGTGCACGACCAAGACGGACTGCGGCGACGGCAAGGCCTGCGCGGCCGGCAAGTGTGAAGCGTGCGGTGGCACCGCGGGCCCCTGCCCGTGCGCTGCAAGCACCGACTGCGCGAGCACCGAGACGTGTGCCGCCGGTGCATGCACCGCAAAGACCAACACGTGCGACTTCTCGAGCCAGTGCGGCAACGGGAAGGTCTGCGCCGACGGTCAGTGCCTCGCCCAGTGCGATGCACAGACCGTGTGCACCGGAAACACGACGTGCGTGAAGGGCGTGTGCGAGCCCAACACTGTCGGCACCGGCGGCGATGCCGGCGCGGACGCGGGTCCGAACGGCTGCTTGAACGACTCGCAGTGCCTCGACACCGCCGCACCCAACTGCGTCAGCGGTCAATGCGTCGCCTCCTGCACCACGGACCCGCAGTGCGGCGCCGGCAAGTTCTGCGACCAGGGCGCCTGCGTGGTCGACACGCGGCCCACGCCCAACTGCACGAACGACTCGCAGTGCACCGGCACCAACCAGAAGTGCGTCACCGGGTACTGCAAGTACAACTGCACCACGGACAAGAGCTGCGAGCTCATCGACTCGCGTATCGGCTACTGCGGCCAGGACGGCGTCTGCCGCACGCAGGCAGAAGCGCACCCCCAGTGCACGAAGAAGAGCGACTGCTCCGGCACACAGGACTGCATCGGCAACATCTGTAAGTAGCGGGCGTTTCGCGCCGATAGCTTCGCGCTGGACGCGTTTTGCCGTCCGGTCCGTGCTCACGGCCGCTAGGCCGTTCCGCTCGGTCCTCCGGCGAAAACGCGCCCATCGCTTGCTCTCGACGCGAACCGACCCGCTACTTTCGGTGGGCCTTGGCAGCAATTTGCAGTTTCGTTGAACCAGGTCGGTACGACTGACGTATCATCTGGGGACATGCGTTCCAGAGCCTTGCTTCTGACTCTTGTTACTCCCGCGTTGGTCTCGCTTGGGGCTTGCGCCTCGTCGGCGGAGAGCATCGACGACACTGGCGGTGCGGCGCTTTCGCAGGACTGGGACCGCGCGGTCAAGCGTCCGCCTAGCGAGAAGACGGCCGCTGGGCTTCGCGGCGAATGCACGTACAAGCGTGGCGCGCTGCCCGGCGAGACGCTTGGTCCAGAGCTCCCGCTCGACAAGGAGATCCCGATCCGTACCGTGGTCGTGATCATGCAGGAGAACCGCTCGTTCGACTCCTACTTCGGTCACCTCAACCAGTACACGGGCCGCACCGACATCGAGTCCGCGCCCGCGGGCACATCGAACCCCGAGAAGGTCGGCGTGGCCGGCAGCCCAAAGCATCCGTGGACGCACGCGAAGATGCTGTGCGTGTCCGACACGAACCACGAGTGGGCGGGCAGCCATCTCGAGTACGACGACGGCAAGATGGACGGCTTCTTCCAGGCCAACCAGGGCTTCACGGAGAGCGGCCAGCCCAGGGTCGCCGCCTCCGCCACCACCGGCGACCGCGCCATGTGGTGGTACGACGAGCGCGACATCCCGTTCTACTACGACCTCGCGAGCACGTTCGGCATCGGCGATCACTATCACTCGTCGCTGCTCGGCCCCACGTACCCGAACCGTGACTTCCTCTATGCCGCCACCAGCCTCGGCGTGACCACCGGTCACTCCATGGACCTGTCGGGTCGTGGCCCCGAGACGAACACTTTCATCTTCGACGAGCTCGACAAGCGCAACATCAGCTGGACGATCTACGTGGACGGCTTTCCGCACATCCCGCGCGTAGGTGCCGCCGTCGGTCTGGGGTTCGGGTCGCGCTGGGGTACCGGCGACCAGTACAACGAGCACTTCAAGCCGATGTACCAGTTCCGCTCCGCAGCGAAGGACGGCACGCTGCCGCAGGTCGTGTTCGTGGACGCAAACATCACGGAGGACTCACGCGGCGAGGACGAGCACCCGCCGAGCGACATCCAGGTGGGTCAGAAGTTCGTGAGCGACACGATCCACACGCTCTTCGCCAGCCCTTCGTGGAAGGACATGGCCATCTTCTTCACCTACGACGAGCACGGCGGCATCTACGATCACGTCGCTCCGCCGGCCGCCTGTCCGCCGGATGACCTCACGCCCGTGCTCGAGACGGACGAGGACAAGGCGTATCCGGGCGCATTCGACCGCCTCGGCGTGCGCGTGCCGTTCGTCGTGGTGTCGCCGTATGCAAAGAAGGGCTTCGTCTCCCACAAGACCTACGACCACACGAGCATCACGCGCTTCATCGAGACCAAGTTCAAGCTGCCAGCGCTGACCAACCGCGACGCGAACGCGGACCCGCTGCTGGACTTCTTCGATTTTGACCACCCGCCGTTCGTCACTCCGCCCACGATCGCCGAGCCCGTGGTCGACAAGGCCGGTTACTCAGCCTGTCAGCAGCTCTTCAACCCGCCGAAGCAGAACTACGGCCCCCACCACTAGAAGTGGAGTCGCCCAGGGCGACGCAGTTCAGGTCTCTTCTTCGTAGCGGGAGAGGGGGGCTTCGCAGTCGGCGTCTTCGGGCTCCACCTGCACGGTCACGTACTCCACGTTCAGCACATGGCGGATCTGCTTCTCCACCGCAGTGGCAAGGCCAAGCTTCTTCATGTCCGACGTGACGTGAACCATCACCGCGTCGCGGCCGGCCCCCAAGGTCCATAGGTGGAGATCGTGGACGTCGATCACGCCAGGCACGGCACGAACGAGCTCGCGAACGGCAGCCACCGACACGTGCTTCGGCGCGGCCTCCAGCAGCACCACCAGCGCATCACGCAAGAGGCGCAGCGCGCCCACGACGAGGATGATCACCACGATGAAGCTCGCGAGCGGGTCTACTGCGGAGGAGCCGCCGAAGTGGATGACCAGCGCGGCGATCAATGCGGCCACGCTCCCGAGCGCATCACCGAGCAGATGAAGCCACGCGCCGCGCAGGTTGAGGTGCTGATGGGAGCCGTGCGCCGCAGGTCCGTGATCGTGGCCAGCGTGCCCATGATCGTGCGTGTGTATGGCGCCGTGGAGCAGCCACGCGCTCACGCCGTTGACCACCAGCGCCGCGGCCGCGACCGCGAGCATGATGTTCTCGCGCGGGGGCGCGCCGCGATGCATGAGATCCCCCACGGCATCGCGGACGATCTCCGTGGCTGCGAACAGCACGAGGATCGCGTTGAACACCGCGGCCACTGGCTCCGCGCGGCGAAGGCCGAACGTGAAGCGTGCCGTCGGGCGACGCACCGCCAGCCTCATGGCGAACAGGCTCATGCCCAGCGCCAGCACGTCCATGAGCAGATGGATCGCGTCCGCCTGGAGCACGTCGCTCTGGGCGATGCGCGCGCCCGCGAACTCGACACCGAAGAACAAACTGACGATCACGAGGACGATCGTGAGGCGCCGCACCTGCCGCGCCTCCGCGGGCGAGAACTGCGGCTTCTGATCGTGATCGTGCTCGGGGTGCCCGTGAGCGTGCGCGGCGGCCGTGGCCTTTGGCTTCACGGGCTCGTGATCGTGCGCGTGCTTCGGATCATCAGCGTGCTCATGATCATGATCGTGATCATGCTCCGGATGATCGTGCTCGTGCTCGTGCGCGTTCGAGGAGCCGCCCTTGGTCAAATGAGCACCAGCTCGTCGCCAGCCTCTCCGACCATGGTCTCCACCTGACCGGTGAGCGCGCTGGTCGTCTCCTCATCACGCTCGACCGCGAGCAAGTAGAGGCTCGCGACGATGGCCGGGTGCTCGCGGATGAGGCCCAGGAAGTCTTCTCGCGGAAGGTGCAGCGTCACCGTCGGGATCACGGCGACCACGTCGGCGTTGGCCTTGCGGCGCAGCACCACGGCGACCTCGCCCACGACCTGACCCACGCCGAGCGTGCTGATCACGAAGCCCTCGCCACCCTCCTCGTGCCCGACCACCGCGACCTCGCCGGAGGCGATCAGGTGGAGGCCGGAGGGATCACACTTGTCCTCGATGATCTTCTCGCCCTTCTCGTAGACCTTGGTCTCGAAGCGCTCCACGAGCGCGGGACGCTCCTCCGACGGCACCGCGAGCAGCACGGGAGAGGTGCGCACCAGGTTGGCGACCATGCGACGACGGCAGTGCGCGGCGAGCTCCACGCCAACGTCGCCACGCTTCTCGGCGACGACCTCGAGCGCATCGCGACGGGCCACGAGCAGGATGCTGGGGCGCAGCGCGACGACACTGCCAGCGCGCGGCGCGCGGGACAGGAGAGCCATCTCACCGAAGAGTGCGCCGTTGCCGAGCCGCGCGAGCGAGATGGTCTGCTCGTCCGATACGCTGCGTCGAACCTCGAGCTCTCCGCGCGCGACGATGTACGCCTCCGCGCCCTCCTCGCCCTCGGTGATGACGTTCTTGCCCGCGGAGACCGTGATCATCTCGAAGCAGGAGATGAGCGCGAGAAGGCCCTCCTGCTCGAGCGCGGAGAACAGCGGCAAGGGCGTCACGAGCGGCGGGTCGGTCTCTGCCCGGTCCTGGTACTCCATGCTCGCCTTGTGGAGGATGTCCGTGGCCTTCGACAACAAGGCAGGACCCGTGAGGAACGACGAGAGCGGCTCGAACTGCTCCACCGTGGGCAGTGGTGGTGGCGGCGGCGCGACGGTGTCGTTCAGGCGTGCCGAGCCCGCGCAGAACGCGCCGGCGATGTCCGTCATGTGCTGCGAGACGTCGATGCCGAGCTTCTTCAGGTCCGCGGCGGCAGCGACCGCGAGGGGCAGGTTGCCTGCGTCGATGGCGCGCGAGAGACCAAGCTTGAAGCCCTCGACCGCGGCTTCGGTGCGGCCGGCGTCTGCCAGAAGGCGGCACGTCAGGATGAGCGAGCTCGGGACGGAGCCGTCTTGCTGAACCGCGGCCGCGCACCAACGGAGAGCGGCATCCCGCTCACCCGCGAGCATCAGCGCGAGCGCGCGATCCAGCGGGGAATCCGAGAACTGGCTGCCAGGTAGATCCGGAGGCGCCGTACGCATGGGTGGTTGGGAGGTATACCAGGCTTTCCAGCCTGGATCAGTCCTCATCCTCGTCGGCGCCCGCGTGCCTCTCGAGGCGGTTTCCGCTCTCGTCGTGCGCGTCGTGGCCGGTGTCGTGGTGGCGTCCGATGAAGGCGCTCATCGCGCTGGCGGTGGCGGCCACCAGCGGCACGACCTTCGGGTAGTCCATCCGGGTGGGACCGATGACACCCACGCTGCCCGCCGAGCGCCCGTGGTCGGAGTAGATGGCGCCGATGATCGCGAGCTGTCCGCCGCCCAGCGCGCCGGCCTCCGCGCCGACGACAACGCTCGTACCGTTCGCCGCGACGGTCGCGTCCAGCAGCTGGACGAGGCGCTCCTGCTCATCAAGGGCAGACACCACGTCCTTCACGCCAGAGGACGCAAAGTCCGGCAGGTCGAGCAGCTTGCTGCGGCCCTCGATGACCACGTCGGGCCGCTGCGAGCCAGTCACGCCCGCGACCGCCGCCTCACCGAGCTCGAAGGCCTGCCTGCGCAGCTCGTCGTGACGGACGCGCTCGCTCTGCAAGCGGCGCACGAACAGGTCGCGGAGATCGCCGAGCGAGCGACCCTCGATGACGTCGTCGAGGAGGTTGTGGATGCGAACGAGGTCGTCCTCGCCCACGGTCGCCTGCAGGAAGCGGTTCTGCACCGCGCCGTTCGACATGACGAGCACCGCGAGCACCTGCCCGGGCACCGTTCGGATGAAGCGCAGATGTTTGAGGGTGAGGTTCTCCACGCGCGGCGCAACGACGACGGCCGCCGTGCCGGTGAGCTCGGACAGGAGCTTCCCCGCGGTCTGCAGTACGTCGTCACCGCCCCGTAGCTGCGCGAAGCGCTCGTCGATGCGGGCGCGGTCGCCGGTGGAGAGCTCCTGCAGCTGCATGAGCGCGTCGATGAAGAGACGGAACGCGCGGTCGGTCGGGATGCGGCCCGCGCTGGTGTGCGGCTGCTTCAGATAGCCCGCGTCCTCCAGGTCGGACAGCACGTTGCGGATGCTGGCGGGGGAAAGATCGATGCCCCGTTTGGCGAGCGTGCGTGATCCGACGGGCTCGCCCGTGGCCACGAACTCCGTGACGGCGGCGTACAGGATCTGCTTGGCGCGATGGGAGAGATCACTCATGGCGCAACACAGGTTAACTGTACCACAGGCCTGCAATTGGCGCGTGCCGAGCCCAGGTGCTACTTCTTCAGGCGTGCAGTCGGTGCAAACCGTGGTCCAGCCTCACCCCAGCCCGCCGCGCATCGTCTCGTTGGTGTTGCTGGCGGCTGTCGTTTTGTTCGGGGAGGACGCGCATGCGCTGCCGCTCCCCGCGCCGGCTCCCGAAGTGAGCCGTACGACGACGGATGAGGCTGCCGGAGCCGCACCGGACACGGACGACGTCGCGGCCGCATCCGACGAGCTGCCCACGGCGAATCCCGCCGACGCAAACGCACCGGCGCGAAGGTACGGCGCGATGGACGCGCCTACCTGCGAGCGCGAGCTGCGCGGGCGCGGTGTCCACTTCGAGAAGGCGCCCGAGCAGCGCGGTGTGCTCCTGCCAGTGCGGCTCACCGCGCCCGTCCACGGTGTCACCTATCGAACGGCGCTCGGCGAGCGCGCGCGCAAGACCTCGCCCTACGAGATCACGGACTGCCGCCTGGCGCTCGCGCTGGACGACTTCGCGAAGATCCTGGCCGCGCACGACATCGTCGAGGTGATTCACTACTCGATGTATCGCCCGCCTTCGCCGCGCTCACTCGCGCCGGGAGCGCTGGGCACGCGACACTCGGGCGCGCTCGCGATCGACGCGGGCGCATTCATCAAGAAGGACGGCTCCAAGATCGACGTGGAGAAGGACTTCCACGGCGGCATCGGTCAGCGCGCGTGCGGCGTTACCCCACCGACGGACCCGCGAGCGAAGGAGCTCCGCGAGATCGTCTGCGGCGCCGCGTCAGCCCACCTCTTCAACGTCGCACTGACGCCGGACTACAACTGGCAACACCGGAATCACTTCCATCTCGAAGTGACACCGAAGGTGAGCTGGTTCATCATTCACTGACTTCGACCTCGACTTCGACTTCGACCTGGACCTCGACCTCGACCTCGACCTCGACCTCTCGACCTCAGGTGGCTCATTGGAGATCCACCAGTCGGGGGGAGCTGAGTTGTCGCCAAGGTCGAATTTGTCGGTGATTTGACGGTTGGGGATGTGGGACCGTGTAGGGCATGTGGGTTGCATTCTCGGCATGCATGTCGATCATCAGGCCGCTCGTTGTCTGTTCGTTTGCTCTCCTCGCCGTGGTTGCTGGCTGCAGTAGCGGCCCGGACTCGCTCGCGGAGGTACCCGCGGGAGATGGTGTGGTGTCGACCGAGAACCACGGCGGCAGCAACGAGCTCGCGCCTGGGTCTCAGGCGCACGGTGTTCACTGGTCGCGCGAGGAGCACGCGCGGCGCGAGGCGAAGTCGGGTGGCCGCACGCGGTCTCCGAACATGACGTACCACGGCGGCAAGATCATGCAGACCGCGGTCAGCAAGGCGATCTTCTGGGGACCCAGCTGGGGAGACGGCACCACCGCGTTCGCGGCCGACAAGATCACCGGCCTCGACAGCTTCTACGTCGGGCACGCGGCCAACAGCAACTACGCGAAGACCGTGAACGAGTACACGGGACCGTCGGGCACCAGGGTTGGCTCCGCGCTCACGCACCAGGGTCACATCATCGACAACTCCACCGCGAAGGGCGGCGCCAACACCGCCGACATCCTCGCGGAGGTCTGCAAGCAGGTCACCGCAGGCAACATCTCTCCGGACGCGGCAGGCAATGGCTACTACCCGGTCTACACGGATGTCCCGCGCGGCACCGCTGGCTACTGCGCGTGGCACGCGTCTGGTAGCTGCAGCGGCAAGGTCGTCCAGTTCGCGTTCTTCTGGAACCTCGATGGTGATCCGGGCTGCGATCCCAAGGACACCACCACAGGTCACTCGGAGGGACTCTCCGCGCTTGCGAGCGTCACAGCGCACGAGCTCTCCGAAGCCCGCAGCGATCCTACGACGGACGTCGGCAGCGGCGCGTGGTGGGACCCGTCGGGCAACGAGAACGGCGACAAGTGCGCATGGAGCTTCAACGTCCCCAGTGTGACGTTCCCCGACGGCAACAAATGGAAGCTCCAGGGCGAGTGGTCGAACGCGGCGTACAACGGCGGCACGGGCTACGCGAACCTCAGCGGTCAGAAGGGCTGCCTCGACGGGCACTGAGCTCAACCGACACGGAGCGGCCGCAACGTCGCGCGCTGCTCGCGCGGTCGCTTGAAACGGACTAGCTTGGGCGGCCATGAGCAAGCCCAAGCTGACCTATTTTGATGCTCCCGTGAGCCGCGGCGAGGAATGTCGCCTGGCCCTTCACCTCGCAAACATCGATTTCGAGGACGTGCGCTTGAAGCGCGACCAGTGGATGGCGCTGAAGCCCAGCACGCCGTACGGCAGCGTGCCGATCCTCGACATGCCCGGAAAGCCGCCGCTCGCGCAGTCGAACGCGATCCTCGTGTTCATCGGGCGCGGGCATGGCCTGCACCCCAAGGACGACTTCGAGGCCGCGCGCCACGAAGCGATGATGTGCCACGTGGAAGATCTCCGCGGCAACGTTGCTCCCACGCTGCGCATCACGGACGAGGCGGAGAAGAAGAAGGCGCGAGAGGCGATCGCGACTGGCTACCTGCCCACGTGGGCGGGCTTCGCGGAGAAGCAGCTCGGCGACGGACCGTTCTTCGGTGGCGCCACGCTGCAGGTCGTCGACATCAAGCTGTTCATGACCGTGCGCTGGTTCGCGAGTGGCGCGCTCGATCACATCCCGGCGACGGTATTCACGCCCTTCCCGAAGCTCACGCGCCTGTTCGAAGCCGTGCGCGATGACGCCCGCATCAAGGCCTGGCACGCCAAGGGCTGACCCGCAGCCGGCGGCTTCCGTGCTAGGAAGCGGCCGCTCATGTCGACCGCTCCCGAAGACGTCGCCGCCCCTCACAAGCACCCGTCGCCCGAAGGGCCGCAGTCGGAGACGCCGCCACCGGTACCCGTGACGAAGTTCGAGAAGATGGTCGGGCACCCACCCGGCCTCTTCATCCTGTTCTTCACGGAGATGTGGGAGCGCTTCTCGTTCTACGGGATGCGCGGCCTGCTGAAGGGGTACATGGTCTACTTCCTCTTCATCGAGGCAAGGCAGACGCTGTACATCCCGGACGACGCGGCGGAGGGCGCGAAGAGCCCGATCGTGTCGGGCGATCCTGGCGGTGTAGCGGGGTGGCACTGGCTGCAGCACATCCTGCTCTCGATCGATCCGAAGATGGAGCTGCAGGGGCAGGCGTCCATCGTGTACGGCCTCTACAACGGGCTCGTGTACCTGACGCCCGTGATGGGCGGGTACCTCGCCGACAAGTACTTCGGGCAGCGCAAGATCGTCGTGGCGGGCGCCCTCTTGATGGCCGCGGGCGAGTTCCTCATGGGCTCGGACCATCTCTTCTTCGTCGCGCTGCTCGTGCTCATCGTGGGCAACGGCGCGTTCAAGCCGAACATCTCCACGCAGGTCGGCAACCTGTACAAGGACGGCGATCCGCGGCGCGATCGCGCGTACTCGATCTTCTACGTGGGCATCAACGTCGGCTCGTTCATCTGCAACCTGGTGTGCGGCACGCTCGCGGCGGTCTATGGCTGGAAGTACGGCTTCTGGGCGGCGGGCGTGGGCTTGCTCCTTGGGCTCGTCGTGTACGTCGCGGGGCAGAAGTACCTCGCGAAGGACAACATGATGCAGTCCAAGGCAACGGCCGTGGACGAGCAGAAGGAGAACGACCGCGAGAAGAACGACCGCGAGCCCGCGAAGAAGAAGGCGGCAGAGCCCAAGAAGGCGCTCTCGAAGGACGAGAAGCTCGTCATCTGGGCGCTGGTCGGGCTGTGCGCGCTCAACGTTCCGTTCTGGGCCGTCTACGAGCAGCAGGGCAACACGATGCAGACGTGGGCCGACAAGAACACCGTGTGGCCGACCATCGGCCACTGGCAGATCCCCACGTCGTGGTTCCAGTCGTTCAACCCGCTCATGATCATGCTCCTCACGCCGGTCGTGAACGCGGTGTGGGACTGGCAGTACCGCCGTGGCAAGGAGCCCAGCACGGTCTCGAAGATGGCGATCGGATCGCTCGTGCTCGGCCTGTCCTTCGTGGTGATGGCGCTGGGGGTTCGGCTCATCGGCGAGGGGGGCAAAGGCAGCCTCTTCTGGCCGTTCTTCGCGACGCTGGTGATCACGATCGGCGAGCTCTATCTCTCGCCCATCGGTCTCTCGCTCGTGACGAAGGCAGCACCGAAGCACCTGGTCTCCCTCATGATGGGCGTCTGGTTCGTATCGAGCTTCCTCGGCGGATTCGGCTCCGGCGTACTGGGTGTATTCTACACGGATGGGCACCACGAGCGCTTCTTCTGGCTCATGGTGGCGATCGGAATCGGAACGGCCGCAGCGATGTGGGCGTTCAACAAGCCGCTGAGGAAGATTCTAGGCGCGAACGCTTGAACAGGGGCTTCGCCGACTCGTGCTATCGCACGAGGGGGTAGGAGTGGAACGACGAGCCATGCGGGTTGCGGGGATCATGATGGGAGCGGTGATGCTGGGCGGCTGCGCGGGGACACCGCGCGTGCCAGCGGCGACTTCGACTTCGACTTCGACTTCGACACCGACTTCGACTTCGACACCGACTTCGACACCGACTTCGACTTCGACACCGACTTCGACTTCGACACCGACCTCGACACCGACCTCGACTTCGACACCGACCTCGACTTCAACCTCGACCTCGACTTCGACTTCGACCTCGACCTCGACTTCGACTTCGACTTCGACCTCGACCTCGACTTCGACGGTGACACCGGCGACTTCGACTCCGTCTCCTTTGCCCCTTCCCCTTTCGCCTTCTTGCGTGGCGGACGATCCGTCCAAGTACTCTCGGGTTGCTATCGTTGGCGACTCGATGACTCAGGGTTTGGCGGAGCCTCTCGAGAAGCTTTTTCATGCGAAGCGGTGGGTGATGGGGAACTATCACTCGCTCGGGTTTTCTCGGTTCGCGAAGGCGGCGGCGCCTCGGGCGGTGATCGAAACGAATCGGCCGGAGCTCGTGTTGTTCGTGCTCGGCTCGAACAACGTGAAGGCGTCGTACCCGGAGTCGCTCGCGCCGGACATTCACGAGGTCGTGAGGATGGCGGGGGGCGCGCGATGCTGGTTCATCGGCCCGCCTGATTGGGATGACGATCATCGGCTGTCACGCGTGCTCGAGAAGACCGTCGCCCCGTGCGCGTTCTTCGACTCCGGCGCCGTGCTCCTGGCGCGCGGCACGGATCACATCCATCCGACGCACGAAGCGTACGAGGTATGGGCGAAGGCTATCGTCGACCGGATGACGTGCGCGCCGGACGGTCCGAAGGCAGAACCCGCGGTTCAGGCTTCGGATCCCTGAGCGCCTGGCGCGGCGGGATCACTTGCAGAAGGAGTCGGCGCTCTTGCAGCCAGGCGTCTTCTTCTTGCAGTCCGTGATGGGCGCGATTGTCAGGCACGACGCCCCCGTGCAATCGAGCTTCACGTCCAGACACTGCGCTCCGGTGTGGCATGAGACCGTGACGTCGACCATTGCCTGGAGCTCCGCCCCGTCCGGTGTGGCGATCACGATCGCGTCCTCGTTCGAGCTCGCGGTGTCGAGGTCGTTGTTGCCGTTCTCGTCGATGAAGAGGACCAGGTGGAAGGCACCGTTCTCCTCGCTCCACATCGCGGTGCCCAGATCGCACATGTCGACGGAGAAGGCGACCTCGCCCTTCGCGACATCGACCTTGAAGCTGGAGTACGCGTGCAGGCGCCCGCCGACCTTCTCCTCACCCGCAATGAGCGAGAAGCCGTGCCGGAGCGCGACGCGGAGCCTGGACGTCGTCGCGTTCTTCACCTTCGCAGGATCGAAGTGCGCGACGCCTGTGATCCAGGACCCATCTACACCGCAGCCGCTCTTCTTGGGTGCGGCGCACGCAGGTGCTGCATCCGCGGCGGCCGATCCGGCGTCCGTGCCTGCGTCGCCATCGGCCGGGTTGGTGGCAGAGCTGTCGGTGCTCGTCGACCCTTGGCTGCTGCAGCCGGCCAGAAGGAACATCGCGAGAGGCAGGGCAGAGAGGAGCTTCTTCATGCGGTGGACCCTACGGCCCAGCCCACGACAGAGCCTGTTAATAGAGGTTAAATGCCGCCTGGCTTGCGGGACGCCGTCTGGTCAGGACACGCCGATGAGGACGCGGACCTCCGCGAGCGGCTTCGCCCAGTGATCCTCCCAGCGAAACGTCGCAAGGCGACGCGAGCGGAGGCCCAGACGGTACGCGTGCCGCACCTTCGCGTAGTGGCGCGGACGAAGCGCGAAGTAGCGCGCCGTGCCGACGCTGGTGATCAGCGCCGCGCTCGGCGCACGCGTCTGACCGAAGGTGAACGCCTGCAGGAGGATCTCGCCCTCTACATTGGGGCGGTAGCCGGTGACCACGTGCCACAGATCGTGCGTCTGACGCAGGCGCATGACGAGATAGGCCGCGCGCTCATCGCCGACCTCTGGCATGTCGCAGAAGACGTCCGGAGTGATCCCGTTGTCGGTGAGGAAGCGGATGTATTCACGCCCCAGCGTCCCGTCGGGCAGATTGCGGAGCGCTTCCAGATCGACGGAGGCACTGTCGATGCGCGGGCGCTCGGCGAAGAGCGCCTTCCCTTCCTCCGTCTCCCCGAGCTCGCGCACGCCGCGGCGCGCGGTTCCCAGGTTCACCGAGACGTTGAGCGCGAGCACCTGGTCGAGCCGACTTGAGTCACGCGACAGCGTGTAGATCGCACGTGCAGCTGTCCGCGCACGCTTGAGCGGCGACGGAACGGGTGACTGGGCCGGAGGGCTCCCGCCCGTGTGGGAGACGGCGGAACGGCTGGCTTCGTGGCTGGGCGTGGCTGCAAGGGACATGATCTTCACCTCGTTATTGGCAAGTCTGACAATAGCGCCGGTCTCGCTATTGTCAATGTTGCCAATTGTAAAAAAGGCTCGCGACGGTAGAGTCCTTGGATGGCCAGGACCGAAGCCCCGAAGCGGACGAAGGCTGTGACGCCGAAGAAGCGGGTGCGGCGAACGCCGGAGGACGCACGCGCGCTCATCCTGGACGCGGCCGAGGGCGTGTTCCGCGCGAGGCTGCCCGATGCGGTGGGCCTGGTTGACGTGGCGCGCGCTGCGGGCGTCAGCCATGCGCTGATCACGCACTACTTCGGTACATACGAGGCGCTCGTGGAGGCCGCGCTCGAGCGGCGGGTAGGCGTGGTCCGCGAGCAGCTCGTTGCCGCCGCCGTGAAGGGGTTCTCCGATCAGGCGGACACCGGCTCGCTCCTCGTCCAGTACCGGGAGGCGCTCGCAAGCGCGGTCACGGATCCGGTGACCGTGCGCCTTGCGGTCTGGGCCGTCCTCTCGGGTCGCTCGACCGCGGCCGACTTCTTCCCGGCAAGGGGCCAGGGTCTCCGCGTCTTCGCAGACATGATCGTGGCAAGAGAGGGCCCCACGACCAGCAGAGAAAGAGTCGAGTTCGCCCTGGTCACGTCGTTCTCGATGATCGTGACGTGGTCCCTGGGAAAGAAGGCGCTGCTCGCGGCGATGGGAAAGAAGCCAGGAAGCGAGACGGACGAGTGGTTCGAAGAAGAGCTGGGAAAGATGCTGAGGGCCTACCTGAAGGGCTGAGGGACGACTTCGACTTCGACACCGACACGGACCTCGACATCGACTTCGACACCGACACGGACCTCGACTTCGACTTCGACACCGACACGGACCTCGACTTCGACTTCGACTTCGACTTCGACACGGACATCGACCTCGACCTCGACTTCGACTTCGACTTTGACTTCGACCCTTTTCTTCCGACGTGAACGGGACGGGGTGGGCCTACTTCTTCTCCTTCTTCTCCCTCAGCTCCTGCAGGACTCCCCTCATATCGTCCGGCATCGGGTCCTTGAAGATCATCTCTTGCTGCGTCTTTGGGTGCACGAAACCTAGCTCCGTCGCGTGCAGCATCAGCCGCGGCGCGTACAGGCGCTCGCCCTTGTAGTTCCTGATGTACACACGCTCGCCCGCCAGCGGGTGTCCCGACTCCGAGAGGTGGACCCTGATCTGGTGCGTTCGTCCGGTCTCCAGGATGCACACGACGAGCGCAGCCCCCGGCAGCTCCTCCTCCACCGTGATGTGCGTGATGGCGAGCTGCGAGCCTTCCTTGCTCTTCAGTCGGTTCACCTCGACCGAGCCACGCAGACCGTCGCCGCGGTTCTCGACCAGGTGAGTCTTGAACGTGCCGGTACGCGGGTGCCCATGCACGAGCGCGATGTAGCGCCTTCGCACCGAGTGCTCGCGGAACTGCTGTGTGAGCGACTCCTTCGCGAGCCACGTGCGCGTGAACACGACCAGGCCCGAGGTCTCCTTGTCGATGCGATGCACCACGCCGAGCGACGGCCGCCCGCGCTCGCCGAATTTCTTGGCGAGGAACATGCGCACGCGCTCGTCCAGCGTGCCCGTCTCGTTCTCGTCGAACGGGATGGTGCTGATGCCCGCTGGCTTGCGCACGACAACGACATGCGTGTCCACGTGGATGATCGCGCCTTCGGGGAGGTCGGTCTCGGGCCTTGGTCGGCGCGCGTTCTCCGTGAAGGTTATCGTGTTGCCGATCTTCACGCGGGCGAGGATGTTGGTCGTCACGACCCCGTTGACCGCGATCTTCCCGGTCTCCACGTACCCTCGCGCCGCATTCCAGGAGATGCCGAGCACCTCGCGGACGACAGCGTCCAGGCGTTCGCCGAAGAGCGCCTCGGGCACTTCCTGCGCGACACCCGATACGGCCTGCGCTGCGATCGGGCGCGCGGGGCGGGCCGGACCCACCGTAGGTGCGTTGGCAGTACCGGGAGGAGGAGGACCGGGCGGTGCGCGCGGCGCCGGTTTGGGCGAATTGCGCTTCCCGTTCCCTTTAGTTAACCGTTTCCTTGACATAGGACCCCGTGGCTCGCGACAATTGCGCACCCTACATGCGTTTCGCCGACCGTGGTGAGCGCGTTTAAGAACAAGACCGAGGAGCCCCGTCGTGCCGAAAACCCTGCTCGCCGTCGATGACAGCGTCACGATGCGCAAAGCCCTGGAGATCACCTTCTCAGCCGACGACTTCCGCGTCGTCACTGCCGAAGGGTCTCAGGCCGCCGCCGCAAAGGCCTCCGATGCCGATGCGATGGTGATCGACACGGTGCTGGGCTCCGAGGACGGCTACGCGCTGGCCAAGCAACTGCGGGCCCAGCGCCCCGGCGCAGCCATCATCCTGCTCGCGAGCCGCTACGCTCCCTACGACGCCGCGCGCGGCAAGGACGCCGGCGCCGACTACTTCGCGGACAAGCCGTTCGACACGCAGGCCCTCATCGACAAGGTCAAAAAGGCCCTCGAGGCGCGCGCCTCCGGTGTTGGCGCAGCTCCCGCAGCCGCCGCCGCGGGCGCTCCATACCGCGCTCCCGCCCCGCCGGTCCCTTCGCCCGCTGCTTCCCCCCAGCCCGCCGCTGCGATGCCCAAGCCCACGCAGCAGTCACTCGGTGAGGCCCGCGCTGCCGCACTCTCGCCGCAGGCTCCGGCACGCCCGGCACCGCCCGCACCGGGCTCCGGTCCGGCGGTCTCACGGGCCCCGATGCCGCCGCAGCCGTCCGCAGCGCCGCGACCGCCCGCTCCTGCTCCTGTTGCCGCTGCTCCCGCGCCCGTCGTTCATGCCGCTCCTGCACCGGTCGCGCATGCGCCTGCCGCGGGCGCCGGTCACGCGGGTGCAGCCATTGCCGCCGCGAACGGCCAGCTTGCTGGAAAGCTGTCGGGCCTCGGCCTCTCGCAGGCCCAGGTCGAAGGCGTCCTTGCTCTCTCGCGCGAGCTCGTCGAGCAGGTCGTGTGGGAGGTCGTTCCGACCCTTGCCGAGACGCTCATCAAGGAAGAGATCGCGCGCCTCACGCGCGAGTGATGCTAAGCCGGACGCGTGGCTGAGCCCGACAGGCCTACTAACGCGCAGCCGGAGCGCCGGTTCGACTACGAGAGCATTCCGAACGGGTACTACGACCGCGTCCTGCGGAACGGGAACCCGGTTCGCCGGCTCTGGCACATCTCGAAGTTCGAGCGCGTGCTGGACTATCTGCCCGAAGAGAACGGCGGCGCGCTGCTCGACGTCGGCTGCTTCGCGGGCAGCTTCCTCTCGATGGTGCCGCGCTACCGCTTCGAGAGGCAGGTCGGCGTGGACATCCTGCCCGGCCAGGTCGCCTACGCCACGCACAACCACGGCAGCGCGTTCCGCACGTTCCACTACGTGCCCGAGGTCACTCAGCTGCGCGACATCGGTGAGCCGTTCGACTGGATCACCTTCATCGAGGTCATCGAGCACCTGAAGCCGGAGGAGATCCGCACGATCTTCGAGCGCTTCACCGCCCTCCTCGCCCCCGGCGGACGCATCGTGCTGACCACGCCGAACTACACGAGCGCGTGGCCGCTCATCGAGCGCGTCCTGAACCGCGTGAGCGACGTGTCGTACGAGGAGCAGCACATCTGCAAGTTCGACTTCTTCCGCTTCGAGCAGCAGCTCGCGCGTGTCGTCCCCGACGTCTGGAGCACGTACTCGCTCGACATGAAGACCACGACGCACTTCCTGACGCCGTTCCTCGCGTTGGGCTCGTTCGACATCGCGCGCGGGTTGTCTCGCGTGGTGCCCCACCAGACCTGGCGGCACCCGTTCGGCAACCTGATGCTCACCGTGCTCAAGAAGAAATGAGCGAGCGCAGGCGGCTCGCGGTCGCATGCACGCTGCTCGCGCTGTGCTGGGCGGCGTACGCAGCGCTCGTCATCAAGGACTTCTCGGGGCCGCTCGTGGGCACACGCGACACGAGCTACTTCGAGTACCTCGGCTACCACCTGCTCTGGCACTACAAGCCGGGCCTGCCGCCCGATCTGGGCTTCGTCACCGACGAGGTCGGCTACTGGCAGGGCACCAGCATCGCCTACCTCTCGTGGTGCGCAGAGCGCGATCTGTTCTGCGCGGCGCTGCTCCGGCTGTTCGGCGCGGGCCCGTGGATCCAGGTGTACTGCGCCATGTCGCCTGGCATCGGCGCATTCGGCACGCTGCTCCTCCTCAGGAAGGAGCTCGGCGTCACGCGCGCGACCCTCGTCGCGTTCGCGGGAACGTTCATGGCGTTCTATGCAGGATACAAGTTTCCCAACCACCTCAACATGTCGGTGCTGCACTGGGCCACGCTCTGCATCGTCTGCGACTACGTGATCACGCGTCGCGTGGTTCTCGACCGACCCATTCCCGCGCAGCTGCTCCTCGTGCGATGTGCGCTCATGGTGCTGCTCATCGGCATCGACGTTGGCTATGTCGCGGGTTACGCCCTCACGTTCTTCACCGTGTGCGTGGCGGTGTGGCTGGGCCGCTGGGCATTCTCCGCACGCAAGCGGGGCATACGGCTCTCCGCCTATTTCCCGAGTCACCCGCTCCGCGATCTGCGCGAGACGCCGCGCCTCACCGCCCTCTACGGGGTGGGCCTGCTCTGGGGCCTCCTCGTGTATGTGCCGTTCGCGTTCGCGCTCGTGCGCGGCGCGACGGTGTACAAGTTCCCCGACGCAGGTGGGAACTTCTGGGCCAGCTGGTTCCGCATTCTCATCCCCTTCCTTCCCGGCGCAAACCCGGGCTCCGGATGGGTGCACAGCATCTTCGGCGATCCGGAGGGTGTCGCGGAGTACTCCGTGGGCTGGGCGCTGCTCGCGCTCGCGGCATTCGGTCTGCGCACTGCGTGGCAGCGGCGCGAGCTCTCTCTCGTCGCGCCGCTGGTGGTCACCTTCATACTCTGCTTCGCGTTCCACCCCACGCGCATGCCCACGCTCCACCTCTTCCCGTGGTTCTTCTTCAACCGTGTGTCGGGACGCGCGACCATCTTCTTCCCGCTGCTGCTCGCGCTCGCCGCGGCGTCGTGGGACCCAGGTCGCAAGAAGAATGTAGTCTACATGTTGTTCGGCCTGGGCGCCCTGGAGACGGTGACCGCCTACACCATGGTGAACGACTACCGCCCCGTGCGCCTGACGCCCGACGCGGTCGCGTACTTCGACGCGGTGCGCGCACAGAAGGGCGAGGCGCTGCTCGAGTGGCCGTTCTGCATCGCGGGCGCGAACGGTGTCGGCACCACGGAGCTGTGCCCGTATTACGGCCTCATGGCGACGGCCTACTCGAACCGCCGCTTCCACAGGAAGAAGGTGATGAGCTTCTACCTCTCCCGTGTTCACCCATCGCAGGTGGAGCCACGCAAGGAGCTCGCGGTCCTCTTCTCGCCCGACGCGGCAGATCCGCACGACGCGAGGCACGAGACGCGCTGCTTCGACGACGCGAGATGGGCGCTGTTCGATCGCACTTTTCGGGAGCACGACTTCGGGGCGATGCAGTTGTACACGGACATGCTGCCTGAGGAGTGCGTGCGGGAGTTTCACGTGCGGTACGGGGAGCCGGTGGCGAGAGGGGTGTTGCCTGCGGTGGGGCGCGTGGAGTTGATACCGAAGAGGTAGGGAGGAAGAGGGAGACGACAACGAGGGCGACTTCGACACGGACGACACCGAGACCGACGACGACGACACCGACGACGACGACACCGACGACGACGACACCGACGACGACGACGACGACGACCACGACCACGACCACGACTTCGACTTCGACGACGACCCCGACGACGACACCGACGACGACACCGACTTCGACGACGACGACGACGACGACGACGACGACGACGACGACGACGACGACGACGACGACGACTTCGACAC
>JBBRNJ010000049.1:0-67064 GCA_038230375.1 Polyangiales bacterium
ATCGCGACCTTTGGCAACCTCGCCCCGAACGACTTCACGGCCAAGCAGGACGACGACTTCTTCGCGTCCTACTTCCCGCTCATCCAGTTCAACGTGTTCGGCGATCCCGACGCGAACCCGTTCGTCATCCGCGAGGGTGGCGCCGGCGTCTACGGCCCGGCCGAGATGTGGAAGAAGATCGAAGCAGAGGCGGAGTTCCACAAGCGCGCCGCGACGATCAGCAATGGCCAGGAGCCCTTCAAGGACTCCACGGGCCCGAACGGCCTGAAGAACGCCGTCGACTTCGCGAACCGCATGCGCGACCTCACGATCAACCACCGCGATCTCCAGCTCGCGCTGCCCAACATCGCGCCGTACCGCAAGAAGGACAGCACCGACGCGTTCTCGTTCGAGAGCGTCATCGCCCGCGATGCGCGTCACTGCATCGACGGCAAGTGGGAGACCAAGGCACAGTGGGTCGCGAACCTGATCAGCACGTACTGGTCGCAGGTCGCGTGGCACGAGTTCGGGCACGCGCTCGGCCTCGAGCACAACTTCATGTCGTCCGTCGACAAGCCGAACTTCCCCACGCCCACCAAGGACAGCAAGGGCAAGCTCCACTACGGCCTCTATGCCTCCAGCGTCATGGAATACAACTCCACGCCGGACCGCATCTTCTGGACGCCGGGCTGGGCCCCGTACGACCAGGGCGCGATCTCCTGGATCTACGCGAACAACGGGAAAAACGGGCAGTCCAGCCCGACCGCGCTGTCAGGCCAGAACAACCCCACCTCGCCGTGGCTCGACCCCGCTGGCTTCACGCCGGACGGCAAGGAGCGTCAGTTCCTGCGCTGCGACGACAACCAGATCAAGTACACGCCGCTCTGCCGCCAGGGTGACCTTGGCGTCACGCCGAGCGAGATCATCGCGAACCAGATCACCTCGTACGAGTGGGGCTACCAGTGGCGTAACTTCCGCGCGTACCACAAGTTCTGGGACGACTCGCGCTACGCAGACACCCCGGCCGGCCTCACCTACGACATGAAGCGCTTCATCTCGCAGTGGGCGTACGACTGGAACGAGGCGGAGATCACGGGCACGGTTCACCGCCTGGGCATCAACCCGCCAGCCGGCGTCCCCGCAGCCGAGTACTACTCTCAGCTCACGCACAAGTTCACGATCGAGATGTCTGCCACGAACTCGATGGTGGCCGCCTTCCACAAGGCGATCATCCAGGAGTCCGCGGGCGAGCGTCCCTTCGCGACCGTCTACGACAAGTTCTACGGCGATGAGCTCCAGCAGGGCATCATCCTCGACAAGTACTTCGCCATGCAGAGCTGGGTTGGCCTCTGGCCGACCGACAACTACGACCAGAACCAGGCGGGCGGGTACATCTCGTCGTTCTCCGACTTCGGCGAGCCGTTCTTCCGCTCGGTCTCCGAGGACGCGGTGACCTCGATGGTCGGAACGCAGTACGACGTGTACTCGTACTTCATCCCGACGGCCGTTGGTCTGTTCGCGCAGGACACGCACTCGCCGGCCTTCAGCGGCGCGATCCAGGACCGTGACTGGATCGGCGGGCTCACGTTCTACCGCGTGCAGGACTTCCAGGCGTACTTCAAGGCCATCGAAGTCACCGCCGGCAAGTGCACTGGCGTCGATACGTGCGCGTACGACGCCACCAACCGCCAGACCACCAAGGCGGACGCCTGGAACGAGTTCGTTGGCAGCGACGGAAAGACGTACATCTGGTCGTACGTTCCCGACCGAAACGTCTATGTGCTCGCGCGCAAGGATCGTAACATCGCGACCTACAAGATCCTGCACCAGTACAACGACGACGTGCTCGTGCAGTTGGACGATGGGACGTTCGGCACCTTCGGGTTCCTGCTTCCGATCAAGTACACGATCGATTCCTTCACGCAGTACAACTGAGGTCGCCATGAAACCCATTGTCGTCCGTGCGGCGCTTGCGACCGCACTCATCACGCTCCTCTCGAGCACCGCTGCAAACGCGGCGCCCGAGAAGACTGAGAAGGGCTCCAAAGAAGGCGGCGGCGGTGGTGGCGGCGGTGGCGGCGGCGGTGCTTCCACCGGCGGCGGCGTCAGCTCCACTCCACGCGATCAAGCCGACGGCGCCAGCACTGGCGTCTCTGCCCGCGATCCGTCGAAGAAGATGTGGGAGATCGGTGTCTCGAGCGAGTACCACCGCCTCTTCGTCCAGAACGACCTCGAAGGCGCAGCTGCGAACAAGAACCTGCTCGTGCATGCGGCCTACGTCGAGGTCGACCCGACCCCGCAGGACCGGATCCGTCTCCGCGGCTTCCTCTACGAGCGCTTCCTCGCCGACCCCGGCGAGACCGGCGTTCGCACGGACGATCTGATCCTCCAGTACACCCGCATCCAGCATCTCCCCTACGAGCTGACGCTGAAGCCGGGCGCGTGGGTCACGTTCCCCACGTCCTTCACCAGCCAGAAGGCGAGCTCGATCACCTCGCCGCGCATCTCTGTCGCGCTCGACAAGGCGCTCGGCAAGTGGGTCCACATCGAGCCGCGCACGAGCGCTGACTACTACATCGTTCGCTACGGCACGGTGGAGAATGGCTCCACCCCGAACGCGCAGGCTCGGTATGCCATCGGCCTCAACGTGGAAGCGCAGATGCCCTTCCACCCCGCGCTGTCGATCGGCGCGGATGCCGGCACTGCGTACTACTGGTACTACAAGGCGCGCGCCTCTCAGGCCGGGAACAGCAACCCGTCCTTCCCCGGCACCGTGCAGGACGCCACGTACAAGGATCAACCGCTCCAGCAAACGTACGGCTTCGAGGCCTACGCCCGCTACGATCTCTCGCGCTACCGCCCCGAGAAGGCCACGGATTTCCACTGGGACTTCACCATGTCGCTCGCCAACGGCGACCCCGCCATCGGCTATTCCAGCGCGATCCACGACGGCTCTCTCGCGGTGTACTGGGGCTTCCGTTCGACCGCGCAGGTCTACGCCGTTCTCGCTGCAAGATACTGAGGACTTGCCTCCTCTGGTCTTGTGCGCAAGGCTTGCGGTGTGAGTTCTTGTCTTCGAAACAACTTGGCGCTTGTGGGCGCAGCAGCAGTCGTTGTCGTTTGCGCGACAATCGCGGCGTGCGGTGGTGCTTCTGGTAGCGACCTCATCGGCAACACCGGCGACGACGACGGCGGCGGCGATGAAGCTGGCGGCGACATCGACGGCAGCGTTGGCCCTGGCATGGATGGAAGCTCTTTGCTCGACGCGTCGCCTCACGATGGCGGCACGAAGGACGGCGGCAAGGATGCCGGCAAGGATGCTGGCGACAGTGGCGTCGATGGCGGCCTCGTGGACGCTGGTTGCGGCGACCTCACCGCCAGCAACGCGAACTGCGGTGCGTGTGGCTATGGGTGCGTCCACGGTCGCAACTGCGTCGCTTCGAGATGCGCGCCCGCGTGGCAGACCATCACCACCGTGAACGAGCCCACGCCCCGGACCGGCCACGCGGCCGCGGGCCTTGGCGGAAAGCTCTACGTGTTCGGCGGTGGAGCGTCTGCATCCAGCGCCGCGCTCGACACCGGCGGCATCTACGACCCCACGACCGACAGCTGGGATCTCACGATCCCGAGCATGAAGAAGGCGCGCTGCAATCACGCCGCTGTCGCGAGCGGCGCCAAGATCTACGCGTTTGGTGGCGTCGCCACCTGCAACGATCCGACGAGCGCCGGGCCGCTGCTCGAGGAGTTCGATCCTGGCGCCGGCACGTGGGCGGACAACGCCAAGGCCGGCGCTCCTGCTGCGCGCTCGACGTTCCCCAGCATCTGGACAGGCACGTCCATGTTCGTGTTCGGCGGCACTGCCAGCTCCGCCCTGCCCGTCTCGACCGGCGCCCAGTTCACGCCCGCGACCGGCTGGGTCGACACCAGCTGCCCACTAGCATTGTGCGCGCGCGCCGGACTCTTCGGCGGCTTCATCGACGGCACCGTGGTGCGATTCTTCGGCGGCTCTGGCGGCAACGCGCCCGCGGGCCTCATGTTCGACACGGGCAACAGCAAGTGGTCCGCATGGGCGACCCCGGTCAACACGCCGCTTGCCGCGCACCGCACCGCAGACCAGGGGCGCCTCTTCCTTGCGCTCGAGGCATCGGCGATCACCTGTCCGCACAGCGTCAACGTGCGCATCTATGACAAGAGCAGCGGCACGTGGACGAAGGACAGCGCTGCATCGCCGGCGGGGCTCAACGCAGACGCGGCAACGGCGTGGGTCGGCTCGGAGCTCTTCGCGTGGTCCGGTGACTGTGGCAATGGCGCATCCGCGGTCGGCGCGCGCTATCAACCGCCGGCCCCGTGAGCCTTCGATTGACTGCGCGGGCCCCGCGGTGCGGCTCGGGCTATGCTTGACGGGTGCGCGTCCCATTTGTCATCGGCGTAGCCTTGACCACCGCCACAGCGGCCCTCGCGGCCGATGGGTGCGGCTCCTTCAAGGGCACGGACAGCAGTGCAAGCGCCGATTCCAGCGCCGTGTCGGATGGTGGCTCGGCGGCGGACCCGGATGCCGACTTCGTCGACCCCGATGGCGGCGCGTCGTACTCGGGGTCGCTGAGCGACAAGAGCAGATGGGAGGCGGTCGATCTCTCCATGTTCGTCGCGAATGCGACCGGCTTTCGCGGCGGTACGTTCGACGGCCGTTACATGTATCTTGCACCCGATACGGGAACGAAATTCTTGCGGTTCGACACGCAAGGCAAGTTCAGCTCGAGCGGGTCGTGGACCGCCCACGACCTTGGCCCGACCGCGCGTCAGTACTACGGCATGGGGTTCGACGGACGGTTCGTATATGCGGCGCCATTCGACGATGATCAGGGCGCCGCGCTGGAGACGCTGGTCCGCTACGACACCATGCTGGACTTCCATATGCCCACGTCGTGGGACTCCTACAACCTGGGCGCGGGCCGGTTCATCGGCGTGGGGCGCGGATCTGACCACATGTTCCTGAGTCCGCGGGGTGGCCCGTCCATCGCGGTCCTCAGGGCGGGCCAGTCGCCCGACGGCGGCCTCACGCTCGTGGATGCGGGCTCGCCTCGCTCCGCGTACCGCGGCGGCGTGTTCGCCGCTGGGCACTACTACCTGGCGCCGTTCGAGCAGAACGATGCGAGCGCGCCGTCGGGCAACGTGCTCCGCTTCGCGGATTCACCTGCGTTCGACCCGGCGTCCTCGGACAGCTTCGACTACTCCGCAAAGTCGAACAACCTGAATGCGCGCGGCTTCAGCGGAGCCGTCAGCGACGGCAGGTACGTGTACTTCGTGCCCTACCTTGCCGCTTCTACGTATCTGGGCGTGGTGCTCCGCTATGACACCACGCTCGCGTTCAACAGTGTCGACTCGTATGCGGTCTTCAACATCCCGGTGGCGCTCAGCCAGAAGACGGCGCGTGGCTTCATCGGAAGCGCCTTCGACGGGCGGTTCATCTACTTCGTGCCCAACATGGACGACACAACGGACACCAACACGTTCGTGGTTCGCTACGATACGAGGAGCGGATTCAACACGGTCGGCTCGTGGCAACTCTACGACCTCAAGGGCGTCGACGTGAAGGCGGGCGGCTACTGGGGCGGCGTGTTCGATGGCGAATACGTGTACCTTACACCCTATAGCGGCACCGTGATGCTGCGCTTCCACGCGCGCACGCCGAGCGCGCTGCCCGGGACCTTCCCCGCGGCGCCCTGATCCCGGTACGCTTTCCCATCATGGCCATGCCGACGCGATGGATGACGTTGCTGGGGATCGCACCTTTCGTGCTCGTGGGTGTTGCGTGCGAGGAGTCGTCGAAGCCGCCGGCCGCGCCCGCGCCGATCGTATCGCCGACGGACGCGCCGGAGCCGGTCGCATCCGCGAAGCGCTCGCCGGTCGAGCGGACCAGGAGGAGCGCGGCTGCGCTGCGTCAGTCGGCGGAGCGGTGGCGCACAAACCGCATGAGCGAGTGCCCCACTCCCGCGCAGCTCGAGGCCGAGAAGGCGCTCGTGCCGGAGGCCGCCTTGAATGATGCCTGGGGCACGCCGTTCAAGATCATGTGCGACGAGAGCGCGACGCAGATCGTGAGCCTGGGCCCGGACAGGCGCGAAGGCACGGCCGACGACGTGCGTGAGGGCGTGCTGGCGGACGAGCCCAAGAGCGCTCCACCACCGACCAACACCGCGAGCGCGTCGGCGACGAGCGCATCCTGGGGCGCGGCAGCAGTCTCTGCAGTGGTGCGGGCGCACACGCCAGCCGTGAAGCGGGTGTGCTGGGAGAGCGACGCGGGTGCCCACGCCACGACGGCGTCGGTGCAGCTCACGCTCATCATCGCCGCCGATGGAAGCGTGCAGAGTACATCCGCTTCGGGCGACCAGCCGGTGGCGGGCTGCGTGGAGCAGAAGGCGAAGACGTGGGTGTTCCCGCCGCCGGGCGCCACGACCACCGTGAACATCCCCTTCCGGTTCCTACGGCAGTAGCCACCCGGTCGGAGCCGCGTCGAGCATCATGCGGTACACGCGCATGTTCGGGCGGTACCTTCCGGCGAAGAAGGACGAGTCGTCACCGTTCAGCACACGGCCGAGCGCGGCGGCGACCGCTGGCGAACGAGACATGCCCGCGTCGCACGTTCGAGGGACGCGCAGCCGAGCCAGGTCGTCAGGCGCGCTGGTGATGGAGATGATGACGTGCGGGACCTCGTGAGGCTGCACCATCTCGATCGCTGCACGGCTATACACGTAGAGGTCGATCACGGAGGTACCCTATCATCGGCGGCATGGCGAACCCCTACCCGGACCCCATGGCGGTGATTGCTCTCATCGGGCCCGATGGCGTCGGCAAGTCAACGCTGCTGCAAGACGTCGCGCGCATGGACCCCCACGCAGCGCCGCATGGCGTCCAGGTGAACGGGCTCTCCGCCACGGTGATCGATCTCCGCACGCCAACGCGCACGGTGCAGCTGGTGGATTTCGCAGACGCAAGCACGGAGGCGGCGCTCCTGGGCGCGTCGCGGTTCGCGGGAGTCGTCCTCGTGGTGTCAGCGGCAGACTCGGTGATGCCGGGTCACAAGCAAAGCCTGGAGCGCGCCCGTCACCTGGGCATACCGCTGGCCGCCATCGCGCTCACCAAGACAGACGTGGTCCCCGACGAAGAACTGCAGGACCTGGTGGAGATGGAGCTCCGCGAGCTGGCCAACAAGTACAGCTACCCAGGCGACCAGCTCCGAGTGGTGCGGATGCGCCCTCGATCCACATGCCCCCACGAAGGCCGGGAGCCTCGACCCGGCAAACCCCAAGGCCCACAGGCCCTCCTTCACATCCTCGCGCGCTGACCCAACCGCATTTGTTGTCGCGACCCTGCCCTCGTGACGCTCGTCCAGCATGCCGTAGGGAGTGCAACGGAGCCAGCAGCCCTCACCTTCCCTTCGACGCGTACGCGGCGAGGAGGACACCCAGATCGACGTCGCAAAGGACGGACGTGCCGAAGTGGCCACCTTCCGAAACCGTGTTGGACACGCGCACGCCGAGCTGCACCTCGTACAGGTAAAAAGGGACCTGGAGTGCGGCGCCGAGGCCGAACGAGAGCCCTTTGCGCACGTCGTTGGTCATGTAGCCAGCGTGTCCCGCGACGCGCAGGTCGCCCCAGTCCCACTGCACGACCGGCATCGAGGCGTGGCCTCCGAGCGTGAAGCTCGTGCGGTTCCGCGCGTCCGCGAGCATCTCGCCGTAGCCACCAAGTCCGATGCCTCTGCCGGACGCCGTGGGGTACGCGGTCACGGTGCTGCGAACGCCCCACGTGAAGCCGTGTAGATCATCCGAGCTGTACGTGGTGCCGAGCGGCAGCGCGAGGTTAAGGCGAACGGGCCAAGCGGACGCCACGGTCGGCGACGCGGTCTCGGCAGCGGATGCAGGCCCGCCGACGGCGAGGGACGCCACGCCGAGCGCGATGCCGAGAGTCAGAGCGAGCGTTCTTTGCGACACGAAACCGATGTCGCAACGCACATGCCGCGGTCGCGAACGTCGCAAACGCGGCGAATTGCGAGAGCCCCACGCTGAAACCGTGATCGCGACGTCAGCGAAGGCGTGAAGCTACAGACGTGAACGCACGCTCACACCGCCGCGACGTGAACGACAGTCCACAGCGCCCTCGAGCACACACGAGCGCAAAGCGCGCGCACACACAAGCGCAAAGCGCGCGCACACACAAGCGCAAAGCGCGAGCACACACACGAGCGCAAAGCGCGAGTCGCGCCCCCCCCGAGCGTCGACCCCACAGCCCGCCCTCTGCTCGCGAAGCGAGCATGGCGCTAGCCATCGCGGGGAGGCTCGCTCGCGCACGCGAGTGAGGGGCCGACGCGCTTCGTGATCCCCGACGGGGGAGAACGGCCCACGGAACAAAGACCGACGATGGAGACCCTTGGGCCGTCGAGGAGACGACGACCGACGGGCCAATAGATCAGTCGGGGCGAGAGGATTTTTCGTCGCACTTCACCAACCTGCGGCGATCACGCGCGACAGCGGAAATTCCAGGGGTTCGGTGGTGGGGCGGGTACCGGGACACGACGTGATGTGACGCCAAATCACGGAGCAGATGGCAGCTGGGTGGAAACGAATGGGGCCGTCGGAGGCCGCGTCGGGAAGCTGGCGCGCGTTCGGAACGATCGATCTCATCGTGCATCTCGTGGGACCGCGCGCTTCGTTCGACGGCGCAGCCGGACGCCCACGCAGAGAGCTGCGCCGATCCCGAGCGCACCGCTGAGCGCCTCGATGGGCGTGGTCGCAGCGGTAGCGCATCCGCCGCTCGGTGCCGACTCGCTGGGCATGCCTCCGCCGTCCAAACCGCTGCTAGTGCCGGCGTCTGGCGGCGGATGACCTGAACGAGCGCTCCGCGAAGCTCGCCGCTCGGACACAGGTCCGTATCGATCTCGAGGTACATCCGGCTGTTCTCGAGGTCGACGTTGTCCGTGTCGCGGTAAAGCAGCATATCAACGTTGAGCAGGCCCTGTGAAGGCATGGTCGCCGCGACCACGCTCAAGTCAGCGCCCGCGTCCACCGACCTCTGGAGTCCCGCGAAGGTGACCGTTCCTTGAGTGACGAAACCGATGGCTCCGGTCACGTGGTCCACACTGTTCGCGCCCCCATCCAAGAACTGGAAGTCGCCCGTGAGATGGCCGGAGCCCGAGCCCGCGTCTGTGGCTGCGCACACAGGGACGAGTTGGACGTCGTACGCGTCTGCGTGCGCGAGGCCCGACGATCACCGCCAACAGGGCGCGGCAAGTCGCCTTCGCGGAGCGCACTACCAGAGCGTAGCCCATCGATCGTGCGCTGCGCGAGGCTTCGAGCTCGGGGAGGCGCCGAGAGTAAGCCCTCCACAGGGACGTCGTGTATGACCTCGCACGGTGGCGCGTTCTCACTCGTAGGCTGCGAGGAGCGCCTTGACCCCATCGGCGGTGATCGGCCGCGTGATGACGCCGCGCGTGGATTCGCCGCGCGCCGATGCCGGCATCCGGTGGGGGTCGACGATCAGCGCGGTGCGCGACTTCAGCTCGGGTCGCGTGTTCCAGATCAGTCGGTAGAGCGGCTTGTCACCCGCGATGCGCATCGAGGCGTTGCAGAGAACCAAGTCGATCTCCGAGAGCGCCAGCTTGTCGAGCACGGTCCACTCGTCGCTGACGCGCATGAGGTGAATGCCTGGGGATAGCGCGACCACGAGCGACTCGGTGTCGGGCTCTTCGTCCACGAGGAGAACGATCGGTGTTCGCGAGGACACGCGAGGCGCAGTCCTCAGCTTCGGCACTGGCGGGAAAGGGTCGACGGTGGTCTGGCGCTGTATCTCAGCGCGAAACGATCGGGTCGGCGGAAACGGCAGGTTCACAACCTCGTAGCCGAGCGGCGCAGTGGTGATGAGTCGAAGTGACTCCGCGCTCACCGGCTTGACGAGGCACCGGTTCCGGAGCCTCCACAGCGCGAGGTTCTGCTGCACCCTCTCGCGATGTCCCACCTCCACCAGGATGATTGTGTCCCCAGCGAGAGCGGGCCGGCCGGCGGCTGCGATGCGGCTCACGAACCCCCATGCGCCGAACGCGCTCGTCGCCCGACACAAGACGAGCGCAGCTGTCTTGCTCGCCGCGAGCGCCCTCTTGAAGTCGGAAGTGAACGTCAATCCCGACTCGGGGAACGCCTGGCACACTGCGTCGACGACGCGCTCGTCGTTGTCAAAGACGACGACGGAGTGAGGCGCATCCCGCACGGAGTGCTTCTGCGTGCGCGCCTCGTGCTCGGCTGTGATGCGCCGGTCTTCCTCGAGCGCCTTCGTGCGCACCGACACGCGGTTCATGGCTGCGAATCGCTCGGCTCCAGACAGGGAGATCTCTGTCACTCGACCCTGCAGCCGTGGGGGGACATCTTGGAGGATGGCGATGCGATGCAGCCGCTCCTGGCGAACGATCTTGCGGAGAGCGTAGTGAACCTCGACTATGCAGCGCTGGTTCGCCTCGACATGGACGAAGAGATCGAGCTCGTCTTCTCCCTTCGAACGCGGCGTCACCGCGTACACACCGAGCACACCCGGCACGGTCTCCAGCACAAACGCCATGTCCCCCTGCTCGGGCGTCACTCCAGTTGAATAGCGTGTCGGGCCCGAAGCTCCAACCGCCGGGCTCGTGGAGCTGAGCCAGGACCGGCAATCTCAGCACGGCGCGACCGGGTTCCCCGACCGAGCTACTTCCGCGCGGTGCCAAGAAACTTCCCGGTGAACGACACTCGTACCCCACCGTCCGGCCCGTAGTCGGTCAGCCGCACGTCCGCCGTTGTGGAGAGTCCCCCAAAGAGCAGGGCTCGGTAGCTCTTGATGGTCTGCGGTGCCTCGTCGGAGCCGGGGGTCTTCGTGACGACGCCGTCGTTGAGGTCCGCGTCGGGCTTGCCGAGCTTCTCGATTGCGTCGTCGAGCGTCTTGATGTCGCGCAGTAGCTCCCGCAACCGATCCTCCTCTTCCTGGGTGATGGTCGAGAAGAATGCCGCGCGCAGCGAGCGCGGCGCGGCACCGCCGCACCACGGGCAGAACCGGATCATGGAGTACCCGGCGCGCTCGTCGAGGTGCATGAGATGGTACTCGTTCATCTCGGCGTCGAAGGTGATCGGCACCTTCGGTTCCGCAGCGGAGCGCGCAAGGAACCTACACGCGCACGCGCGGCCGGCGCCAGCCTTCGATGGTGATGCGGGCTGCGCACGTACGGGGCGCTTCTTTGTGGGTGGACGAGAGGCCACACCCAATCCTAGCGACTTCCGGGAGGGTCGAAAAGATGTCGACGCAAGGGGAGCGCAAGGATCGCGTGCGTCGTGTTCGGTATGCGTGCGGCTGCGCTAGGCGGCTCTTCAGGCCGCGGATAGGCTCGAGCACGAGATGGCGACGCTCGATCACCACGCACGAGAGCTCCGCATGAAGCTCGTCTATGTGGGACTGGGGCTCTCTGGCAGGACGACCAACATGCACTACGTCTTCGAGCGAACAGAGCCCGAGCGCCGCACGAAGATGGTCTCAACGGTGCATGAATCCGGAAGCCGCGACCTCTCGTTCAGCCTGACGCCGCGCACACTCGCGTCCCCGGTCGCAGATCACGCACTGCGCTTCGAGCTCTGCGCCAACCCCGGAGCCGTGTGGGACCCCGCCGGCCGCCGAGCGCTGCTGCACGACGTCGACGGGGTCATCTTCATCGTCGACTCCCAAGAGGAGCGGTTCGAAGCAGCACAAGAACAACGCGACGAACTCATCGCGCATCTCGCGTCCCACGGCCGCAAGCTGGACGACGTCGCCTTCGTCATCGCCTACAACAAGCGAGACCTACCCAACGTGCGCCCAATCGAAGATCTCCAGCGCGCCCTCAACCCAACCGAAGCCCCCCACTTCGAAATGATCGCGCGTCAGGGAGTCGCAGTGTTTGACGCCCTGAAAGCCTGCGCCAACCAGATGCTGCAGCGAGCACCCACGCACTGATCGCCCAAAACGCGAGAAGCGCGAGCGCCTCTGTGACGAGCGCGAGAAGCGCGAGCCCTCTCCCACACACGAGCGCAAAGCGCGAGTCCCGCCACCCCAAGCGTCGACCCCACAGCCCACCTGTGCTCGCGAAAGCGAGCATGGCGCTAGCCATCGTGGGGAGGCTCGCTCGCGCACGCGCGAGTGAGGGGCCGACGCGCTTCGTGATCCCCGACGGGGGAGAACGGCCCACGGAACAAAGACCGATGATGGAGACCCCGCCGGTCTCCCTCGAGAAGCCCACCCCCGCCAGAACAAACAAACAGTCGGGGCGAGAGGATTTGAACCTCCGACTCCCTGGTCCCGAACCAGGTGCGCTACCAGGCTGCGCTACGCCCCGAAACAGAGAGGCCCTGTTAGGCCGCCGGGCTGCCTCCGGTCAACCAGATTCCGCGGAGAACCAAGGGTGTGGCCCAGGCTGGGCGGCGGATCCGTTCTGAGCGCAATTGTGAATTGTTCTTGTACTTCAAGTGGTTCGCTTCGCTTTCGATTCCTTTTCGCTTCACTCTCAGCGGATCTCTGTCAAGCTGCACTGTAACTCAGGCCGTACCTACTCCCACCTCCGTACCCGAAGGTCCACCCATGGCGACGCCCGTTGTTCCTGCAGTCAAGATCCTGATCGTCGACGATGACCGCGCGATCTGCGACTACATGCAGACGCTGCTCGAGCGGGATGGCTTCGCGGTCAAGACGCTGAGCGATCCGACCAGCATCGACGACGAGGTCAAGAACGGCGGCTACCACCTGATCGTGCTCGACCTCATGATGCCCAAGCTCGACGGCATCGAGGCGCTGAAGCGCATCCGCAAGATCGACTCGGACGTCGCCGTCGTCATCTTCACGGGCTATCCGAACCTGGAGACGGCCGTGATGTCGATGAAGCTCGACGCGGTCGACTACATCAAGAAGCCGTTCAACGTGGACGAGTTCCGCGAAGTGCTCTCGCGCGTGATGCGCAAGAAGGGCCTCGCGCGCACGCCAGAGGAGCAGCTCCACCGCGTCATTGGCGACACCATCCGCAACCTCCGCAAGGAGAAGGACCTCACGCTGAAGCAGATGTCCCGCCGGACCAACCTCAGCGTATCGCTGCTCTCCCAGATCGAGCGCGCCGAGTCGAGCGCCTCCATCTCCTCGCTCTACAAGATCGCGCTCGCGCTGGATTCCCGCATCCAGGACCTGTTCGGCGAGTTCTGACCGCGCCCTGAGCGAAAAAGGGCTGCGTTCGCGGCTCATCCAGGTCTCATTCGGGGTCCCGGCGGCGTCCACACCCCTTCCGGCGTGGTAGTTTGCCCGCGCCATGCGCGCCTTTTCCAACAAGCTTCTTTTCTGCGCCCTCACGGGCCTCGCCCTTGCCACGCTGTCCTCCGACGCCGCTCGCGCCGGGTGGCCGCCCGCGCCAGGCGCGAACATGCAGGACAAGGCGAACTGGCCGAACGACTTCGACGGCAGCTGGAAATACATCTCGTACCTGCCCAAGCAGGATCCGGGCACGCGCCCGTACCTCGCGGCGGATCTCAAGCTCGGCGCATCGGGCGTGAGCGTGGACAAGGCGTGGACGTACACGATCGGCCGCGACGACGTGCACATCGCGGTACTGGACTCCGGCATCGAGTGGGACCAGCCCGACCTCGTGAACAAGGTGTGGCTCAACACCTCCGAGCTCGCGATGCACAAGCCGAAGGCGAAGGACGGCAGCGTCTGCGGAGGCGCCGGCGCGCTCGCTGGCTTCGACTGCAACAAGGACGGCATCTTCACGGTCGCCGACTACCGCGACGATCCGGCCATCTCGCCCATCGTGATGGGCGACAAGTGCTTCAAGAGCGGAGACCTCACGCAGCCCGGCGCCGACCGCATCGCAGGCGACGTGAACCACAACTGCCTCCTGGACCCCGGCGATCTCATCCGCCTCTACTCCGACAGCACCGACGACGACGCGAACGGCTACACCGACGACATCGCGGGCTGGGACTTCCTCAAGAACGACAACGACCCGTACGACGACACGCGCTACGGCCACGGCACGGGTGAGGCACGCGACTCCACCGCCGAGGGCAACAATGGCATCGACGGCATCGGCATGTGCCCGGGCTGCCGCTTCACGCCGCTGCGCGTGGGCGACAGCTTCATCGCTGACTCGAACGACTTCGGCAAGGCCGTGGTCTATGCGTCGGACAACGGATACTCGGTCATCCAGGAGGCGCTCGGCACGCTGAACCAGACCGCGTTCTCCAAGGCGGCGATCGACTACGCGTACAACAAGGGGCTCCTCGTGGTGGCCAGCATGGCGGATGAGAATTCGCGGCACCACAACCTGCCCGCCACCGCGAACCACGTGCTCACCGTGCACACGGTCCGCTACAACGGCGCGAGCGAGCACGAGTCAACGACGTTCCTCTCCTTTGACACTTGCACCAACTACGGCGCGCAGCTCTCTCTGAGCATCGCGGGCGTGAGCTGCTCCTCCGAGGCGACGGGTCGTGCCTCTGGCGTCGCGGGCCTCCTCTACTCGATGGCCGCGGTGAAGGGCCTGAAGCTCAGCTCCGAGGAGGCCATCCAGCTCTTCAAGATGAACGCGGACGACATCGACGTCGCCGAATCGCGCTCCGACAACCCGGACATCAGCGGGCAGTTCTACCAGTCGCAGGCTGGCTTCGATCAGCGCTTCGGCTACGGCCGCGCGAACGCAGCGCGCATGATGCAGTCAATCTCCGACGGCCTCATCCCGCCCGAGGTCGAGATCGTCTCGCCGGAGTGGTTCACGCCTGTGTTCGCAGATCGCGTCACCGGCTCGATCGAGCTGCGTGGCCGTGTCGCCGCCGCACGCGCGCAGAGCTACGACGTGAAGGTCGAGTGGGCTCCGGGCGTGCAGCCGCTGGAGACCGAGTACAAGCCGCTCGCGAGCTCACTCGCGAACGTCGCCGCGGGGACGATCACGGGTGGCACCACGCCGCTCGCCACGTTCGACCCGAAGCAGCTCGACACCACGCACCCGAAGGATCCGGACTCCAAGCACGGCGAGAACGATCGCTCGATCTCGCTCCGCGTCCACGCCGTTGCCCACTACGCCGGAGGCAAGGACGTGCACGGCGAGGCCCGCCGCGTGATCTCCATCACGAACGAGAAGAACGGCCTCGACCGCGATCTCCTCCCCGGCTTCCCGATCAAGGCCGGCGGCTCCGCGGAGTCCAGCCCCAAGCTCGTCGACATCGACGGCGACGGTATTCGCGACATTGTCTACCCCACGTCCGATGGCAGCATCCACGCGCTCACGATGCGCACGGGCTCGCCCGTGGAGCTCCCGGGCTTCCCGTACCGCACGCAGGTCATCGACGGGCTCAACCCGAACCTCTCTTCCGAGCCCACGGTGCCCAGCTACCGCGCCGCGCCCGCGTACCAGAAGGGGGCCGCGAACGGCATCGACCCTGACAGCGTGCGCGAGTCGGTCATGAGCGCGCCGGGCGTGATGGACCTTGATGGTGATGGCAAGAACGAGATCGTGATCACGTCGTGGCCGGGAACGGTCTACGTGATCGACTCCAAGGGTCAGGACGCGGCCGGCTGGCCCAAGCGCATGCCCCTGGTGCCGTCGTGCTCGCCGGATCCTGCGAAGCCGAGCGCCGGTCCGTGCATGGATCTCACGCACGGCATCCTGCGCGGCATCTATGGCGCGCCCGTGATCGCGGACATCAACAAGGACAAGAAGCTCGAGATCATCGTCGCGTCGTTCGACTCGCTGATCCACGCGTACGAGCTGGACGGCAAGGAGCTCGACGGCTTCCCGGTCAACATCCACTCGCCGAAATCGACGAAGACGAACCGCATCATGACCACGCCAACCGTGGCCGACTTCAATGGCGACGGCACGCTCGACATTGCCACCGGCTCGAACGAGGAGATCGGCGGCGGCGGCGGCGCTGGCCCTGTGTTCATCGTCGATGGGCGCGGAAACAAGGCTCCGGCGGGCCCGTACCTGCCGAACTGGCCGATCACGATGGTGTCATTGCACCTCTTCCCCGTCGTGGCGGAAGGCGTTGACAGCTCGCAAGCCACCGCTGACTTCGATGGCGACGGAAGGCCCGACCTGCTCGCGCAGGGCAACGGCGCGCCTCCGTTCGTGCTCAAGGGAGACCCCGGCGCGCAGCCCGGATTCGGCGATCCGCCGAACCGCTTGCCCGAGCGCACGGACTCCGACGGCAACGCAAAGAAGGGCTTCGTGCCCGGCAGCGTGTTCGGGGAGTACTCGGGCGCGACCTCGCCCGACACGTTCTTCCCGCTCTTCAGTCAGCCATCGATCGGCGACGTGGATCAGGACGGCGTGCCGGACGTGATCATGTCGGGCGGCTCGCTCAGCCTCGCGGGCAATCTCGCGGGCGGCGCCACCGCGCGTCCGTTCCAGCACCTCATGGCCATGTGGAGCGGCAAGACCGGCAAGATGATGCCCGGCGCGCCGATCGTGATCGAGGACTACACGTTCCTCCTGAACCACGCGATCGCGGACATCACGGGCGACGACTACCCCGAGGTGATCACCGGCAGCGGCGGCTACTTCCTGCATGCGCTGGACGCGTGCGCGCACGAGGCCGAAGGTTTCCCCAAGTTCACGAACGGCTGGATCGCGGCAGGCGCGGCCGTGGGCGATCTGGATGGTGATCACTCGCTCGAGATCGTGTCCGGCACCCGCGACGGCTACATCTTCGCGTGGCACACGCGCGGCCGCGACGACGGCGTCATTGCGTGGGAGTCGTTCCACCACGACAACGGCAACACCGGCGACTACAGCGTGAAGCTCCCGCAGGGTGTGTTGAAGCGCGCTGCCGAGCCTATCGACTGCACGCCGCCTGTCGCGCCCACGCAGGAGCAGTTCGGCCTGGGCGGGTGCTCCGCCACCACCGCGGGCGCGCGCAAGGGCGGAATTCCCGCAGGGATCGCGCTCGCGCTCGGAGCGCTGCTCTACGTGCGCACGCGCCGCCGCCGCGCGGCCTGAACGAACTCACCCGCCGTCGGGACAGATCGGTGAACTGGTTGCAGATCGGCCCGTCGCTGCTGCCTTCGCAGTCAAGGTCTATCGCGCAGTGAAACACGCCTGGGTTTGGGTGGCAGGACGCGTCGCCTTTGCAGTACGCGTAAGGATCCGGCTGGCACGTTTGCGAAGGACCACAGCTCGTCGCCCAGTCGAGCGTGCATGCCGCCGAGCCGAACGCCAGCGACACACCCATCACCAACACACCCAGGAAGGAGGACTTCATGTGAGCTCTCTCTCAGCAAGCGGAGTGCCGACACCTCCGGGCCTCGCGGACGCGTTCTCCGTCGCCGCAACTGCGCGTCGGCACTGGGGGGCCGTGGTGATGCGGGGTGTGGTGTGACTGGGAGCAACGTGAAGGCGCGGACGAGAGCCGCGCGCCCAGCACGCGGGGCCAAGGGTGATCCACCGCCCGCGGCGCGCGGAACGAAGCGCTTGTCGTCCAGCGAAAGATGTGGGAAAAGAGCGGCCTTCCGCCGAAGTAGCTCAGTCGGTTAGAGCGGGCGTTTCATACGCGCTAGGTCGGGGGTTCGAATCCCTCCTTCGGCACTCTCCGTGGTCCATCGTCACAGATCGATGATTTTTTACGCCCGATTCGCTGTCGCGCTCGCCGTCGCCCGGTGTTGTCCCATGGAGCGGAGTGCTTCGTGGTGCTCCAGGAGGCCCAGCGCGTACCCGGCCAACCCGCACCGACCTCGAAGGCGGAGCTGAACGGGGCGACGATGACCCATGCGCGCGGTAACGGACCAGGGCCGCGGAAAATCGACTGCCCCATGTTGGTGCGCGGGCCCTGAGCTAGAGAATCCGCCGCTGGTGGCGCTCACTTCACGATCGGATTCTTGGCTTCGAACGGGGCGATGATCCGGAGCCTTGTGACGCCGAGGGCGGCTGGGATCGGCGGGAACGGGGCGGCGTTCTGGATGGCGTCGCGGCAGTTCCTGTCGAACTCGTCGATGCCGCTGGGACGGCGCGGCGGCCACATGACCTTCACGGTGCCGTTCGACTCCACGATGAACTCGAGGATGACGGTACCTTGCTTCAGCTCCACCATCGCCTCGTGCGGGAATGCGTTGCGCCAGAGCGGATCGATCTTCTTGTGCAGCTCGCGGAAGTACGGCACCAGCCGCGCGTCGTGCGTGTTGAAATCGTACGTGTCGCCCTGGCCGTCTCCCATGGGCCTGGGATGCGAGCCCGCGCCGGACGTGCCGCCTGCGCCTGCCGCGCCGCCGCCCATCGTTCCACCGGGCCCGTCTTCACCGATGCCACCCGCCACGCTTGCGTGCACGATCGAGCGGAGCGCATTCGCGACCTCCTGATCACTGTCCACGATGTCGCCGGGACGCCCCCGCACCGAGGCCGCGATCGACACCGCCGCCTGGTCCACCAGCGGACGCCCCTTCTTGGTGTCCGCGGACGCGCGATGATCCCTGCCTTCTTCCGCGGTGCGAAGGCCCTGCCCTGCATGCGCGCGCGTGCTGCCTTCGACAGACGAGCCCTCGCGCGCGGGATCCCCTGGCTCGGCGTCGTCGCGGAGATGCCCCGGCTCGCCGCCGCGCACGGCCGCAGGAAGTGATTCCAGCGCGCCGCGGCTTGGATTCCGTCCGTGGCGACGACGCTCCTCGAGTGTGCCGGTGCCGGTCGCAAGGAACGTGAGCTCCATGGGATCGCGGCTGGTCCTGCGATCGTCGAAGCTCTGCCGCGTGCGCGCCGTGGCGAGCCGTTGCTCCTGATCGCGGTCGAGCCGGTCCAGAAGATCGCGCGTGCGCGAGAAGCGATCATCGGCGTCCGCAAGGTGTGTCGCGCGCTGACCTCGCGCATCTCCACCACGACCGGCGCGCCCCGTGTCGATGCGCGCCACGGTGTCACCACCGAGCGCCTTCGGTGGCTCACCCGTTGAGTCGTCCACGCGGTCCGCGATCAGCGTGCCCTCGAACACCTCGGGCAGCTCCACGGCAATGGGCGCGGGGTCGGGCTCGCGCTGGCTCACCGGCGCCACGTTCACGCGATGGAAGCAGGCATTCCAGACCCAGGCGCTGCCGCCAAGGATGGCCGCATGGATGACGATCGACGTCACCACGCTCCAACCCTTGTTCGCCTCGCTCGCCATGCGGTGCTGTGCGGCTCCTTCCGAGATCGTAGGGATGGACGACCAGGTGCGCCAACATGTTCAGCGTTGCGCCCTGAACCCCTGCACTATTCGCCGAATTCGCGCGCGAACAGGACGGTGGCGTTGTGTGTGGAAGTCTGCGCCAGCTGCTCCAGCGACACGCCACGCAGCTCGGCGACGCGGGTCGCGGTGTGCTTCACGTAGGCCGGTTCGCATGGCTTTCCGCGGAACGGCACGGGCGCAAGGTATGGGCTGTCGGTCTCCACCAGGACGCGATCGGCGGGCGCCCACGCAGCGACGTCTGCGATGGCCTTCGCGTTCTTGAAGGTGACAATGCCGGAGAACGAGATGTAGAAGCCCAGGTCCAGTGCCACCTGCGCGAACGCGCGATCCTCGGAGAAGCAATGGATCACGCCGCGGACGTCACCGCGGCACTCCGCGCGAAGCACGTCCAGTGTGTCGCCCGGCGCCGAGCGCGTGTGCACCACGATGGGCTTCCCCACCGCGCGCGCGAGCGCGATCTGTTTTGCGAACGCGTCCCTCTGCACGTCGCGTGGGGAGTGGTCGTAGTGGTAGTCGAGCCCGCACTCGCCAATGGCAACCACGCATGCCTTCTTCGCAAGCTCCGCAAGCTCTTGCTCCATGTCGGCATGGAGACGCGCGTCGTGGGGATGCACGCCCACCGTCGCCGCGACCTCCTTTGGCCGGGCCTCCGCCAGCGCGATGGCTGCGCGCGCAGGTGCGAGCGAGTCCCCTACCCCGATGACGACGAACCCGATCACGCCAGCCGCACGAGCGCGTTCCATGGGCGGCCCCGGACCGTCCGGAAAATAGGCCGGATCAAGGTGACAGTGCGTGTCGACGAGGCCCATGGCGCGTCCCCACATCCTATATCCTTGGCCGCATGGCGCGCGACGAACAATGGTTTCGTGACCTCCTGGATCCGGACGGCGTGCTCCTTCCAGAGGCGAACCTTGGCCTGGACGACGCCGCGTCCTTCCGCGTGTTCTCGCAGGACAGCGGCACGAAGATCCGCTCGGCAAAATGGGGCGAGTTCGCGAGGCGCTTCACGGACACCCGCCTTGGCATCACCACGGACAAGCGGTACGGCGCGCGCGACATCGTGCGCGACGCCGCACGCGTGGTGCTCGCACGCGAAGGCATGAACACCACACTGCTGGTCCTTGTACGCCCTGCGACCGACTCCGACGTGGCCGCAGCGGAGGCGGGCGAGCGCGCCGCTGGCACCTACGGGCTTGCCGCGCTCGCGAAGCGATGCAAGACGATCTTCGTGGTGGAGGCACATGGTGGAGGAGTCACGGCGCCTGGAGGCGGGCCGGATCGGGCGGCGCTTCTCCTGTCGGCGATCCTCGCCGGGACGGAGCTGGGGCCCATCGTCTACCCGGGCGCGGCAGACCTGGTGGGCTTCAAGACTGCGTGGACGCGCTTTTCGGCGACTGCGCCGGGCGACGCGCCGTACCGATGAGGCGAACCTGGAACACCAGGAAGAAGAGCAGAGCCATCCGCACGACCCAGTCCGCCGTCGAGCCAAGCCACACCCCCGGCAATCCCAGGTGAAGCGGGAACGCGAATGCGTAGGTGCATGACAGGCGAACCGCGATCGCGCCGAGCGCGCTCACCCCGAACACCGTGCCGGTCCTTCCGCTGCCGCGCAGTGACGCTGCCAGCACCTGCGCGGCGCCCATGAAGGGCTGCGCGAGAAGGAAGACCCACATCGTCCGGACGCCCTCCGCGACCGTGTCTGGGTCCCTGGAGAAGATCGAGACGAGCGGGCCCTTGAGCGCAAAGAACACGACGCCGATCGCGGTGAGCCACGTGATGGAGGCCAGCATGGCCGAGCGCGTCACCGTGTACACCATGCCCTCTTCCTTCGCGCCGATCTTCTGCGCCACGAGCGCCGCCGTGGCCACGGCGAAGCCGTCCGCGGAAAGGAAGCAGATCGACTCCAGGCCAATGAGGGCCTGGTTTGCTTCCATCACCCGATCGCCCATGGCCGCGATGATCGCGACGAACGCCAGGAAGCCCGTCTGGTAGACGATCTTCTCCGCCACCGCGGGAACGCCTATCGCGAAGAGCTCGCGCGCCTCGGAGCGCAGCAGCGCGCGCGCCTCCGGCTCATCCGACGACGCGAGGCGCAGCGACGCCCGTGACGACACGCGTGAGAGCGCCACCAGGACCAGCACCGTCTCGAACACGAAGGTTATCGCCGTGCCAATGCCCGCTCCGCGCGACCCCATGGCCGGTATCCCTAGCCCGCCCAGCACCAGCACCCAGTTCAATGCAACATGCACGGAATTCGTGAGTACACCGATGAGCAGCGGCGTGCGCGTATCGCCGCCGGCCTGCAGCGCGCTCACACCGGCCGTCCCCACGAACACGAACGGCGACGCCAGCAGCGTCATGCCAAGATAGTCGCGCGCGCCTGCGAGGAGCACCGGCGACGCGGACGGCGCCAGCCTGGGCAAGAGCGCGAGCACCAGCGGCGTCGCGAGCGCCAGCACCAGCCCGAACGCAAGACCGAACGCCACGGAGATGCGCGTGGCAGTCACCGCACGGACCCGGTCGCGCGCGCCCGTGTGCCGACCGATTCGCGCAAACGTCGCAGCGAAGAAGCCACTGAACACCGCGAACGCAGACCACTCCACGGTGCCGGAGAGCTGCATTTGCCCCAGCGCCGCGTTGGAGTGGTGCCCTAGCAGCGCCCGATCGACCACGAACACGAACGTCTGCAGGAAGCTCGTCAGGATGGCATACGAAGCCAGCCGCAGCACCTCGCGCAGCGGGCTTGGCTTGTCCGTCACGCTATCCGTCACGCTATTGGGCACCGGTTGCGCACGAACAACGCGCTACTCGAAGAAGCGCTTGCGGACGAGCATGCTCACCATGTCGCCCGCGCACTCGTTGCAGTAACCAAACTTGTCGCGCAGACGCGCGAGCACGTCCTTGGCGAGCGCCTCGGTCTGAGCGTCCAGACCGGACTTCTCCTCGTGTACGAGCTCCATCACGTTGCGCGCGAGCCGTGCGACCTGCACGCGCTTGTCCGCGAAGATCGCCTCTCGCATTCGCTTCAAGAGGTGCGAGAACACGTGCGACGAATCGACCTTCTCGTCCGGGTGATCGATGGCCCAGGCGGCGATCGTGGAGATCATCTGCCTGCGCCACTCCTCCGCGTCGCCCTTGATGTCCAGGAGGCGCTCGACCTCCTTCATCATCTTTGCGTCCGGCTCCTCGTACTCGCCGGTGATGCGGTTGCGCACGCGCTCCTTCTTCGTCCACACGCTGACGTGCTGCACGTAGCGCTCGAACAGCTCGCTGTACTGCTGCTCGTCCACGAAGCCGGACGACGTGTAGAACTCCTGCTCCCACCAGCCGATGAGGCGCTCCATGAGCGCGTCGCGGAACAGCTTCGTGTCGTGGTAGCCGCCGCTCTGCGTCTCCTGCTGGAGCCACTCGAACTCGCTCTTGCGCTGGCAGAGCTGCTCGATCTCTTCGAGCACCGCGAGCGGCGAGAGGCACTTGTATGTCTGCGACTGCGCCGCATCCAGGATGACGCCGCGCATCTCGCGCGGGCTCGCGCCAACGCGGCCCTCGTAGATCGGATAGCTGTCGCTCTCGACGTAGATGTCCTTCACGTGGGCCTGCAGGACCTTCTGCTGGTCCGCGTCCAGGCGCTCGGGCGCGCGGCCCTCCGTGTAGAGGTCCATCTTCTCCACGGCGGTCAGGCCGGAGATGGCAGCACCGAGCGCGCGCTCGTACTTGTCCACGGTGGCCTTCCGCATGCGCGTGAGCACCGCGAACATGGCCGCGACACTGGTGGCGTGCGGCGCCACGTGTCGCTGCACTTGCGGCGCGACCTGCGAGTCGTAGAGCGACTGCTCCTCCTTGTAGCTGCGCAGGTACGGGACGCGAATGAGCTCGAAGCGGCCGCGGAAGCTCGCGAACTCCGGATGCTCACGGAACGCATCCAGATGCAGCTCGTTCGCGCTGCCGATCATGACGCAGTTCAGCTGCACGTTCTGCTGCACGAGCGCGACCTCGCCCGTCTCGATGGAGAGCTGGAGATACTTGAAGGTGTCGAGCGGGCGCTTCAGGAGATCGCTGAACTCGATGAGCCCTCCAGCAGCATCCACGAGCTCACCCTTGGCCTCGTAGAGGGACAGCGCCTGCAGCGACGCGGGCAGCGCGCCGAGCGAACGATCCGCCGTGACCTGCCGCTCCGCCGCGTCCACGCTCATCTGCGGACCGACCGTGACCGCCCCCACGCGATAGCGCTGCGAGATGAAGTAGCGCTCCACCTGGATGTGCTTCAGCACCTCCTTGTACGAGCCCTTGTAGCTCGCGAGCAGCGCCTCGAAGATCTGCTGGCTCTTGTGACTGAGCTCACCGCGCAAGATCCAGTCGGGGAGCGGCTCGTCGATGCCGTCGTCCGTGGTGATCTTCTCGAGCATGGCGCGGCGCTCTGGGACCGGGATGAGGAAGAGCGGGTGGTCGCGCACCTCGATGATGAGCTTGGCGTCGAGCTGGTCGTCGGGGAGATGCGCGTAGCTCTCGAGCTTCTCGCCCGCGTTCTGCGAGCCAAAGCCGAGCGAGCCCTTCACCGTCTTGTTCGAGGGGAAGACCCACGAGTACTGATAGAGCGCGCCCTCGTCCTTGCCCGAATAGTCGCTGAGCGCACGCATCATGCACGCGACGATGGTGCTCTTCGCGGAGCCGTTCGGGCCGTGCATGAGGATGAGGCGATTCGGTCGCCCTTCGCGCGCGAAGTTCGAGAGCGAGCGGTAGATCTCCTCCTGGACATGCTCTTGCCCGAGCAAGGCGAACCGCTTGGCCGTGTTGCTCTGGGGCCCGTTCTTGTGGCCCGCGCTCTCTTCCCAGGGAAGGTCGAACAGGTTGTAGCGCGTGAACTCACCCCATGGATGCTTCACCTGACGCGTGCCGTAGTGATCGAAGACGTCGCGCACATAGCGGCTGGCATCGCGCGCGTAGCGGCGCGGGTTCGTCGTGAAGAGCTCCAGGTACTCTTCGAACGAGAGCACACGACGGCCTTGCTGAAAGCGTTTCTCCACGCTCTCGGCCACCTTGAGGATGTCTGCCGCACGCTGCGAGGGGGAAGAGACCATCGACCAACATGGTCGCACAAAAGAATGGGGGGAGTGACCGCTTTCCAGTCACCCCCCATCCAGCCCCCTCAACAGTTCAGATCACATCGACAGGTCGACGGCGTTCGGCTCGCACTGCTTCATGTCGTCCGAGCAGACGGCGAACTTCGCGGTTGCGGCGACCGTGGTGGCAGCGAGGATCTTCACCTGCGCGGTGACAACACCCTTTTCCTTGGTGACCTGCGCCGTCGGCGTGCCCACGACCTCGGTGACCGCAGTGCCGGCAGACTTGTAGGCCTTCGCGGTGGTGGGGAACTCCGTGTTGACGTGGAAGCCACCCTTGCCCGTGACCGTGTACGTCACGGTGCAGGTCTTCCCGACCGCGCAACCGGCGGAGACGGAGTAGTCGACGTGATAGTGCTCCCCATCCTTCGTGGCTGCATGGCTGGAGGTCGCCAGTGCGACTGCGAACAACGACGCCACACCGACTCCTGCAAGCTTGATCCGCGCGCTCATCATCTATCTGCCTTCCTCCCTGGACCTGCCAGGAACTTCGCACTCACAGGCTGCCCCTCCGGGTGAGACGAGGTGCCGCCGTTCGATATTCTACAGAAACGTGGCGAGAAACCTTCCTCGAATCGCAACGCACTCCCCACTCACCCGAGCCGCTCACCCGAGCGACTCATTTCACGTAGAGCTCCAGCATGGGGCCTCGCGCGGCCCCATTGGAGGACGGCGCGAGCGCCAGGTGCATGCCGGTTCCGTGCCCGCCGCTCGATTCGAGAATGATGCCGCGATCCGCGGGATCCTTGCGGCGCCACTGCTTCACGATATCGCGGACGTCCACGCGGATGATGTCCGAACGATCCACCCGGGTCTCGGCGCTCCGTGCCTGCGTGAAGGGCGGCAGGGTCGCAGCCGTGACCTGCGTGCCGCTCCAGTCCCCCACGATGCGGCTCGCGTGTAGGGAGAAGGGCGACGGATCGGCGTCGCGATCGGGAGCGCGATGGAGGAGTACGTATGCCTCGACCACCTCTGCCTGATCGGAGAGGGGAACGGCGAAGCGAAGCAGCAGGCGCGCGCCTGCGGGGCGCCCCATGTTGCACGATGCGGGGGTGGGACCGGAGGTGGTGTCGTCGTCGTCGATGCATGCAACGTCGGTGGGCTCGGAGACGTAGCGCGTGGACTGCTCCACCTGGGGTGTGCCCGCGTCCGACTGGCAGCGCCCCGCGACGCACGCCCCGCGTCCGCCACACTCGGCGAGGCTGCTGCACATCGACGGGCGGCTCGGGGAGCATGCAAGCGGACCCACGGCCGCAAGCGCCACCCCGATAGCCGCGACAGCCGCCAGGATCGAGGAGGCAGAAAGCATGCGCTCTACACGCACCTGGCGGCGACGAGGTCTCACTAAGGTGCGAGAATACGCCGAATCTTCTTTCGGACACACGGAAGATGTCCTACGTCAGAACGGTGTCGTCCATGCTCTCGGTACGCGGGCTCACGGTGAGCTTCCAGATCGATGGCGCGTGGCTGTCGGCCGTCTCGGACGTGTCGTTCGAGCTCGGCGCCGCGTCGTCCGTGGGCATCGTGGGAGAGAGCGGCTGCGGCAAGAGCGTGACCGCGCTCTCGCTCCTGCGCCTCCTGCCCACGCCCCCGGCGCGCATCGAGAAGGGCACGATCGAGCTCGAGGGTCGTGACCTGCTGGCGCTCCCCGAGAAGGAGATGCGCAAGGTCCGCGGCAACGAGATCTCGATGATCTTCCAGGAGCCGATGACCAGCCTGAACCCGGTCTACACCGTGGGCGCGCAGATCATCGAGGCCATCCGCCTTCACCAGAAGAAGAGCCGGAGCGAAGCCCGCGACCACGCGATCGAGATGCTGCGCCTGGTGGGCATCCCCTCCCCCGACACCAACATCGACGCCTACCCGCACGAGCTCTCGGGAGGCATGCGCCAGCGCGTGATGATCGCCATGGCTCTCGCGTGCGAGCCCAAGGTCCTCATCGCCGACGAGCCCACGACCGCGCTCGACGTGACCATCCAGGCGCAGATCCTGGAGCTCATCTCCGGCCTCCAGAAGAAGCTCGGGATGAGCCTGCTGCTCATCACGCACGATCTCGGTATAGTTGCAGAATACACGCAACGCGTGATCGTCATGTACGCAGGGCACGTGGTGGAGGACGCGCCCGCGAAGACGCTCTTCCACGCGCCCCGGCATCCGTACACGCAGGGGCTGCTCGCGAGCCTTCCTGCGCGCGCCACCGTCGGCAAGGCTCGTCGCACGCGGCTGCCCACCATCAGCGGCATGGTGCCCGACCTCCGCGAGCGCACGGGCGGCTGCTCCTTCTATGATCGTTGCCCGCTGGCCGCGCCGGCCTGCAACGACAGCATCCCCGAGCTGCGCGAGGTCCCCGGTCAGGAGGAGACGCGCGTGCGCTGCTTCCGCGCGGAGGAGACTGGAGCGTCCTCGAAGAACCCGCTCAAGATCGCGCCGAAGGCCGCCGCGGTGACGCCGTGAGCGCCGCTGATGGTCACGACGACGACGACGAGGAGGCACCGCGCGCCGTGGGCCGACGCGGCCCAGATCCGGACCTCCAACCCGAGCCCGAGGTAGACCCGAACGCTGGACAGGACACGCATCGGGGGCTGCTTCCCGAGCCGGTCAATCACGACGCCGAGAGCGAGGCGATGCCAATCTCTCTCTCGCGCCCCTCGGTGCCGCCGCCATCCATGCGTGGCTCAGTGCCACCGCCTGCACCCACGCCAGAAGCACCGAAGTCGGTGCGACCCCCCGCGTCCGTGCGCGCGCCTGCCTCCGTGAGGCCCCCTGACTCCATGAGGCCGCCGACCTCGGTCCGTCCCGGCGCCACGACGAGCGGAACCGACACGAAGAAGGAGGGTCGCACCCTCGTCGCCACCGAGAAGCTCGCGAAGTACTTCGCCGTCCGCAAGGGAATGTTCTCACGCGCACCAGCGCTCGTTCGCGCGGTCGAAGGCGTGTCCATCCGCGTGCGCAAGGGCGAGACGCTCGGCCTGGTGGGAGAGAGCGGCTGCGGCAAGAGCACGCTCGGGCGCCTCATTCTGCGCCTCATCGAGCCCACGTACGGCCGCATCGTGTTCGAGGGCAACGACATCGCGCACCTCTCCGCGTCGGAGCTTCGCCCGCTTCGGCGGCGCATGCAGATAATCTTCCAGGATCCATACTCCAGCCTGAACCCACGCATGAACGTGCGTCAGATCGTCGGCGAGGCGATCCAGATCCACAAGCTGGCAGCGAACAAGGCAGACGAAGAGGCGATGGTCGCCGACCTCTTGAAGAAGGTCGGGCTGCGCCCCGAGATGATGACGCGCTTCCCGCACGAGTTCTCCGGCGGGCAGCGTCAGCGTATCGGCATCGCGCGCGCGCTCGCTGTGAAGCCGGACTTCATCGTGTGCGACGAGCCGATCAGCGCGCTCGACGTGTCCATCCAGGCGCAGATCGTGAACTTGCTCCTGGACCTCCAGGACGAGCTCGGCGTCGCGTTCCTCTTCATCTCGCACGACCTCAAGGTGGTCGAGCACATGAGCCACCGCGTCGCGGTGATGTACCTGGGCCGCATCGTCGAGCAGGCCTCCGCAGAGTCGCTCTACGCCGCGCCCATGCACCCGTATACGCGCGCGCTCCTGTCCGCCGTCCCCGTGCCGGATCCGGACAAGAAGCGCGTGCGGCTCGTGCTCGAGGGCGACATGCCCTCCGCGATCGATCCCCCTACGGGCTGCGGCTTCCACCCGCGCTGCCCGCGCATGATCCCAGGGACGTGCGACAAGGAGACGCCGGAGCTCATGGAGATCTCCGGTCGCCCGAATCACCGCGTAGCCTGCGTGAATCCGATCCTGGACGGGGGCGACGGCACAGCATGACGGAACGGGGGGCCCCGCACGAGACGCACCACCGGCCGGACACCATCGGCCGCTACGAGGTCCTGTCGTCACTCGGGCGGGGCGGAATGGGAATCGTGTATCTTGCACGCGATTCGGTGCTGGGGCGTCACGTGGCCGTGAAGGTCCTGCGCGATGACCTGGACATTCCGCCGCAGTCCCGGAAGGAGCTGCTCCTACGCATGCGGAACGAGGCGCGCGCCGCCGCTGCCATCAGTCACCCGAACATCGTCGCGCTGCACGACATGGGCGAGGACGCGACCGTGGGCCTCTACCTGGTCTTCGAGTACGTGGAAGGTGAGACGCTGCGCAGCAAGCTGAGGCTCGGAGCCATGTCGCTGTCAGAGGCGGCCGAGCTGTCACGGGCGATGGGCCGCGCGCTCACCGCGGCGCACCACGCCGGCGTCATCCACCGCGATATCAAGCCCGAGAACGTGCTGCTTGCGAAGACCGGCCCAAAGGTCGCCGACTTTGGCGTGGCGCGCGCGCCGGACTCGCTCATCACGCAGCGCGACGTCATCCTGGGCACGCCGTCGTATACCGCGCCGGAGGTGCTCACGCACGGCGACTACGGGCCGCAGTCGGACCAGTTCTCGCTCGCCGCCACCATGTACGAGGCGCTGACGGGAACGCGTGCATTCGGCGGCGATGATCCGCTGGATGTCGCGCGCAAGGTCTCGGACGACGACCCGCGCCCGCTCGAGACGCTCGACGCGGACCCGCGCATCGTCACGCGCATGAACGGCGTGCTGAAGCGTGGCATGGCGAAGAAGCCGGAGGACCGCTACCAGAGCGCAGAGGACTTCGGCAACGCACTGGGCATTGCGATCGAGTCGCGCGTGTTCACGGAGACGCCGCAGTCGCAGGGGCGCCTCCTCATCACGCCGCGCCCCGGCCCCGTCGCCACCGAGACGCCCATTCGCCCGTCGCTGATCATCCGCAAGAAGACGCAGCGCGCGCAGAACGTGTTCGCGGGCGTCGGGCTGGTCGTGATCATCGCGCTGATCGTCTTCGGCCGCCGGACCGCGGAGGAGTCGCTTCCCAAGGACGCGCCGAGCGCCACGCCTTCTGCTGCTGCGCCCGCGCCTCCGAGAAACACGGCACCGCCCTCCGTGATCCCGGTGCGTCCGGTGCAGCGCCCCGCTTCTGCGGGTGATGGCGGTGCGAGCGCCGCGCCCGATGCATCCGATGGGAGGGGCGCGATGGACGCGGGCTCTCCGTTCGTACCGCGTCTTCCCTTCTGATCTATACTTCTACTGCTGGAAGCCGGCGAGCTCATCGAGCGCGCCATCGGTCATGGTGGACGTCTTCACCGCCAGCTCCTTCTCGGGGTGCCCGTCGGCGCCGGCGAGCGCGAAGTACGGGATGAAGCGATACTTGTAGCCTGCACCCGCCAGACGTTCCGTGTCTGCGTCCACATCGAACTCGACCAGCTCCATGCGCGACAGCCTGGTGTCCAGCTTCCCACCGTACGCGAGCGCGTGGAAGTGCTTGCACGGCTCACACCATTTCGCGCCTGCATACACCACCAGCACGCGACCCTCTGCCTTGGCGCGCAGGCGCTCCGTCCGAACGAAGCTCGTGACCTCGGCGTCGGCCGGCGGGCGCACGATCTTGAGCTTGCCCGGACCATCGCGCGTGACGCCATTCTCCGCGATGCTCGCAGCGGGTTGCGTTGCGCCCGTGGTGGCGACGCCCGGCGTGCCCGGCGTGGTCGCGGCCGTTGCAACCACCCCCGTTGGCGCACCAGGTTCACCGGCAATGTGCGCCGGCTCCTGCTTCTTGTCGCACGCCGGAAGAACCGAGAGGAGGGCTGCCATCCACAACATGCATAGTACACGCATGCGCTTCACCCGCGCGGCCTGCCCTGCGCGATCCACGACTCCACGAGCTGGATCTCCTCCAGCGACAGCGCCGGATAGCCGAGCGGCATCCCGCGATGCTCGCCAGTCGGTCCGCCTGCCTCCTCTGCATAGCGATTGATGAGCGCACGTACCATCACGGGCGTCTCGTCCTTCTCCTTTGCGAAGACGCTGGAGCGCTCACCCTTGTCGTCCAGCATTCCCGCCGTCATGCCCTCGTACGAGACCAGGTTGAGGCCGCGCGGCTTGAAGCCGAGGCCCCCGGAGTTTCCGGGGCCGCCGTCGCCAATGGCGTAGTCGGGCTCCGAGTGGCAGTGCCAGCAGGTGCGGTGGAACACCTTCTTGTCCACCTCCTCGTACGTGACCTTGCGCGTGAGCACGGGCAGTCGTGCGGGCACGATCTTCGGCTGCGCCGCTGCCAGCTCCGCCTTCATGATGTACGCCGTGGCGGCCGCGATCTCCGCGTCGGTGAGCGGGATGTCGGGCATCACCGAGTCGCTCTTCATGGCCTTCGGTGACTTGAGCCACGTGGACACGCTTGCTGCAGTGGTGCGGTCGCGCGTGAAGCGGAGGTCGGGCGCGAGCACCTTCGCCTTCGCGAAATCCTTCTGCGCCAGCGTCACGGGGATCGGCGATACGACGAGCGCAGCGGTGCCGGTCATGGTGTGACAGCTGCCGCACCCCTTCCCGTCCAGGACCTTGCGACCAAGATCCAGATCGGCCACCTTGTCGCCCGGCTTCGCCTCCACCTTCGGCGCGTCGGCTTCGGGGTGGAGGTATGCGGCAATGTCGCGTGCGTCGGACACGGTGAGCGCGAGCCGCGGCATGGACTGCACGAGGCCCGGTCGAAAATGCGGGCTCGGTTGCAGGAGGTAGTCCTCGATGAACGCGCGGGTGACGCGCTTGTCCATGGCCGTGAGCGACGGCGCGTACTGGATGTCCTTCACGCGCGGGATCCAGCGCGTCATGGACGCCTCGGGCGCCTTGAAGCGGCCCTCGATGATGTCCTCGTGGCAGTGGACGCAGTGCTTGCCCGAGTCTGCGGCGGGGTGCCCGGTGCCGTCGTGGCAGCGGTTGCACTGGAACGACAGGACCAGCTCCTTGCCATGCGCCCCGTTGCCTCCGGCCGCAACCGGAACCAACGTCGCGTGCGTGCCGCCAGCATCCACCACGTCCGGCTGTGGCGGAGGGTCCTTCTTGCACGCGGTGCCCACGACGACGGCCAACGCGAGAACGCACGCACCGATCTGCTTGTTCATGCGAAGGCGATCCTACATAAAAAAGCGCCGCTCTCGGTAGGGGACGAGAGCGGCGCCAGGGGTAGAGAGAAATCTAGTGGGTGGAGATGCTTGTACCGGGACGTGGGCTCACACCTTCGCGGCGGCGGCGACCTGCGTGCGGGGCTGCGTGGCGGGCGTGCCCGTCTTGCAGGTGTTCGGGTTCCTGGTCATCTCTTCGCAGCGCTTCAGCGCCTGTGCGCTGCCGTTCGTGTCGCCCTTCTCGCTGCGGAGACGCGCGAGCGCGGCGTACGCATTGGGGCTGCCCATGAGGTCCTTGTCGGCGAGCTTGGCGAGGAGCTCGAGGGCCTCGCCCTGCTTGCTGGGGATCTTCGAGAGCGCTTCGCCGAGGTCCGCCTGGACCGTGGGGTCGTTCGAGCGCTTGTCGTTGATCTCGCGGAGCGACTCGGCCGCCCAGGCGAGGTTGGAGCCCGGGGTCCAGCCACCCGAGCGCGCGGTGTCGCCGTTGGTGCGGACGACCGCGAGAGCCATCACGCGAAGTGCGCGCGTCTGGAGCGGGTCAGCGCCGGCGGTGATGGCGCGAAAGTTCGGGAACGTGCGCGCGACGATGGTCGCGGCGTACGCGTTGTTGCCGCCCTCGAGCGAGCGCTCCGCGGAGGCGATCTCCTGGACGGGCGTCGGCTTCACGTCGAGCTGCTCGAGCCGCACGGACATGCCGCACGCGCTGGCGTGCCCTTCGAACGGGCCGGCGAACGCGGAGGCCATACCCAGGAAAGTCGCAGCGGCAAACACGAGCTTCTTCATGATGACTATCTCTCCCTACGAGACGGTTGATGGAACCCTTCCCCGTCCGCGCCTTGATGAAACGCTCTCGGGGTCATTGTGTTGGACGCCTCAGGACCGAATTAGGTTCCCGGGTCCCCATTTTGGTCGGACAACCTCCCACATGGCGCGTCCATCGGAAAACCAGCGTGGCGACCTTGTAAATCTTGTCAATTTTGCCGCATGTCGTTGAAAGTCTCTCACAACCCCACTATTTCGAGGGGATGGCTGAAGAGACCCTGGACGCCGGAAACAAGGCGCCGCTCACCCGCCCCAGCTCGGAGCTGACCCACCTGGCCGATCTCTATCGGCAGATGTTCCTCATCCGCAGGCTCGAGGAAGAGGCGGCGCGCGCCTACTCGACCGGCAAGATCGGCGGCTTCCTGCACCTCTACATCGGACAGGAGGCCGTGGGCGTGGGCGCGATCGCCGCGCTCAAGAAGGACGACTACGTCATCACGACCTATCGCGATCACGGCATCGCGATCGCGAAGGGCATGTCGTCGCGCGCGCTCATGGCGGAGCTCTACGGAAAGGTCACCGGCTGCTCGAAGGGCCTCGGCGGCTCCATGCACATGTTCGACAAGGACCACCACATGCTCGGTGGCTACGGCATCGTCGGCGGGCACATCCCGCTCGCGGCTGGCGTCGCGTTTGCGTCGAAGTACCGGAACGACGGGCGCGTCACGCTCTGCTTCTTCGGCGAGGGCGCGGTGTCGATTGGTGGCTTCCACGAGGGGCTGTCGCTCGCGGCGCTGTGGAAGCTGCCCATCGTCTTCATCTGCGAGAACAACGAGTACTCGATGGGCACGCCGCTCTCACGCTCCATGTCGGTCGAGGACGTCAGCATGAAGGCGCTCGGCTACGGCGTTGATCGCGATCGCTTCTTCTGCGAGGACGTCCTCGAGGTGGAACGTCGCATCGGTGAGGCCGTGCTTCGCGCGCGAGAGACCAGCATGCCCACGCTCGTGGAGGTCCGCACCTACCGCTTCCGCGGCCACAGCATGAGCGACCCCGCGAAGTACCGCACCCAGGCAGAGCTCGACGAGCACAAGCGCCGCGACCCGGTGCACCGCGCCCGCACCGATCTCGTCACGCGCGGCTTCGTGGAGGCACGCGTCGCCGAGCTCGAGGCTTCGGTCGAGGCCGAGGTCGTCGACGCCTTGAAATTCGCAGAGGAGAGCGCCGAGCCCGAGGCCGCGCTCCTTGCCCAGACCACCTACGACGGCCCGTTCGCTTCCTGAGGAATCCCATGGCAACGAGACAGCTCAGGTACCGCGAAGCCTTGCGTGAGGCGATGATCGAGGAGATGGAGCGCGATCCGAACGTGTTCCTCATGGGCGAAGAGGTCGGCCACTATCAGGGCGCCTACAAGGTCTCCGAAGGCATGCTCGAGAAGTTTGGCGAGAAGCGCGTCGTCGACACCCCCATCGCGGAGAGCGGCTTCGCAGGCGTTGGCGTGGGCGCGGCGATGGTCGGCCTGCGTCCCATCATCGAGTTCATGACGTGGAATTTCTCCGCCGTCGCGTTCGATCAGATCCTGAACAACGCGGCGAAGGTCCGCCAGATGTCGGGCGGGCAGTTCAGCTGCCCCATCGTCTTCCGCGGTCCGAATGCCAGCGCGCGCCAGGTGGGCAGCCAGCACTCGCACGCGATGGAGCACTTCTACGCCACGGTGCCTGGACTCAAGGTCGTTGCGCCCGCCTTCCCGAAGGACGCGAAGGGCCTGATGAAGGCTGCCATCCGCGACGACAACCCCGTCCTCGTCATGGAGTCGGAGACGCTCTACTCCGTGAAGGGCGACGTGCCCGATGATCTGTCGGACGTCGTCATCGGCAAGGCGCAGATCGCGCGGCCGGGCAAGGACGTGACGCTGATCGCCTACTCGCGCGCCACGCACATCGCACTGGACGCGGCCACGGAGCTCGAGAAGGTCGGCATCTCCGCGGAGGTCGTGGACCTGCGCAGCCTCCGCCCACTCGACGAGGACACCATCTGCGACAGCGTGCGCCGCACCCATCGCGCCGTCGTCGTGCACGAGGGCTGGCCGTACGGCGGCGTGGGCGCGGAGATCGTCGACCGCATCCAGCGCCTCGCGTTCGATTCGCTCGAGGCGCCCGTGCTGCGCGTGACCACGCTCGATGTGGGCATGCCCTACAACGCAAAGCTCGAGCAGCTCTGCATGCCGCAGAAGGAGCGCGTCGTCGCGGCGGTGACCAAGGTCGTTTCCCGAGGGAGAGCGTGATGGCGAAGATCCTGGACATGCCGAAGCTGTCGCCCACCATGGAGGAGGGCGTCCTTGCCATCTGGCACAAGAAGGAGGGCGACGTCGTCGGCGTGGACGATCTCCTTGCCGAGGTCGAGACCGACAAGGCGACCATGGAGTTCCGCTCCTTCGACAAAGGCGCGCTCCTCAAGATCCTCGTCGCGCCCGGCGCGACAGTGAAGCTGGGGCAACCCGTCGCAGTCATCGGCGAGCCCGGCGAGGATGTGAGCGCGCTCCTCGCATCCATCGCTGGTGCAGCGCCCGCCGCCGATCCCCCTCCCGCGAAGGAAGCCGCAAAGGAAGGCACGACGGCCGCGCCCGTGAGTGAGGAGGCGCCGAAGACGCTCGCGCCGCCGCCCGCGCAACCCGCGCAGGCCGCGCAGGCCGCCGTGCCGCAGAGGCCACGCGCGCCGAAGGATGCGCTGGCGTTCCTCACACGCACCGAGCAGCTGGAAGACGACATGCCGGTGACCCCAGTGAACGGGGCGAAGGCGCTCGCATCGCCGTTCGTGCGGAGCCGTGCGCGCGAGCTGGGCGTCGACCTTGGGAACATCGCCGGCACGGGCAAGCACGGGCGCGTGCTGCCCGAGGATCTCGCTCAGACGCGCGCCATCACCGTCTCGAATGCGCAGTCAGGGGCCGTGGGGCCCACGCAGGCGCTTGCGCGGGCGACCCACACGCTCGCAGAGCCAAAGCTTGTCCCGTTGTCGCCCATGCGCAGGACCATCGCCAAGCGCCTGGTGCAGAGCAAGCAGACCGTGCCGCATTTCTACCTGCAGATCGACGTGCGGGCGGAGGCGCTCGTGACCTTGCGCGAGAGCATCAACGCGGAGCTGGCGCGCGAGAAGCCCAAGGGCGATGCGGCACCCAAGAAGATCAGCGTGAACGATCTCCTGGTGAAGGCAGTGGCAACCGCGCTCGTGCGGGTGCCGGAATGCAACGCGCAGTTCTCGGACGAAGGCCTGCTCTACCACCAGCGCGTGGACATCTCCGTGGCCGTCGCGGTCCCGGACGGGCTGGTCACGCCGGTCGTTCGCGACGCGGACAAGAAGAGCGTCGTGCACATCGCGGAAGAGGTCCGCGACCTGGCCGCGCGCGCCCGCCAGAAGAAGCTCAAGCCGGAGGAGATGTCGGACGGCACGTTCTCGATCTCGAACCTTGGCATGTTCGGCATCGATCAGTTCTCCGCGGTGATCAACCCGCCGGAGGGCGCCATCCTTGCCGTGGGCCAGGTGCGCGATGAGCCCGTGGTGGAGGACGGCGTGGTGAAGCCGGGCAAGCGCCTCGCGCTCACGCTGTCGTGCGATCACCGGGTCATCGACGGCGCGGTGGGTGCTTCCTTCCTGGCAGAGCTCCGCGCGCTGATCGAGCATCCCATGCGCGTTCTCACGGGCTGAGCTAGCCTCTCTTCGTGCCCAAGCTGCGCACGCTCCGAAGACGCTCCGCAGGCCTCGCGATCCTGATCGCGACCTCGTGCGTGCCGGCGGTCGCCGTGGCGCACCACACGAAGAGCGCGCGCGATGCCCTGGACGTTCGCATGAACGCGCCTCGCGCCGACGGCGTCGTGGCCCTTGCGCTCGTGCCCAGCCCGCGCGTGTTCATAGCGCGCGGCGAGTTCGTCATGGGCGCCACGCACGAGGAGATGCTCGCCGCATTCTCGCTCTGCCACACCGAGCCACTCGGCCTTGCCTGCGACGACCCGCGCGTCTTCCGACCCCAGCGCGAGGGCGCGGCCCACCGGGTCACGCTCTCCGCGTTCGAGATCGACCGCACCGAGGTCACGCTGGGTGCATACCGGCGCTGCGCGGACGTCGCCCGCTGCCAGCCCGCACACACGCCCACCGGCGACGCGCGCTTCGACGACCCCCTCCTGCCCGTCACCTTCGTCACGTGGGACGACGCCCGCGCGTTCTGCGGGTTCGCGGGCGGCAGGCTCCCCACCGAAGCCGAGTGGGAGTTCGCGGCACGCGGCCCCGCACGACGGACGTTTCCGTGGGGCAACTTGTATAATGCACATATCGCGAACCACGGCAGCCTGGGCGCGCTCGACACCAGTGCAACGGACGGCCACGAGTGGCTCGCGCGCGTGGGCGAGATGAAGGACGACCGCACGGCGCTGGGGGTGCAGGACCTAGGCGGCAACGCTGCGGAGTACGTGGCCGACTGGTACGAGGAGCGGCCCATGGGCACCGGCTACGACCCCACGCCCGTGATCGACCCGAAGGGCCCGGCGTCGGGCCTCGGCCCCGTGATACGTGGTGGCTCCTACCGCCGCGGCGCGTACACGTCCCGCGGTTCGTTCCGTCGCACGACTGACTTCACACACAGCGCCGACATCGGCTTTCGCTGCGCGTACGACGTAGACCGCCGCTGAAAGCAAGGTCGGTGTTAAGATGCGCCCATGCGTATCGCGCACATCTCCGATCTTCACGTGCTCTCCATGGACGGCGTGTCCACCACCCGGTTCCTGAACAAGCGGCTCACTGGCTACATGAACCTGAAGCTGAAGCGGCAGCACGTTCATCGCTCCCAGACGGTCGTCGCGTTGCTCCGCGAGATCCGCCGCCAGAACCCGGAGCACGTCGTCATCACCGGCGACCTCACGAACCTGGCACTCGAGCCCGAGTTCGAGGCCGTGCGCGAGATGCTCGACAAGGAGCTGGGCTTCGACCCGTCGCGCGTCAGCGTGGTGCCGGGCAACCACGATCTCTACACGCGCGGCGCGCTGCGGGCGCAGCGGTTCACGCGCTACTTCGCTCCGTACGTCACGAGCGATCTGCCCGACCTGGGCGCGAACATCCCGCTCGGCCTCTTCCCGTTCGTGCGTCTCCGCAACAACGTCGCGATCATCGGCCTGTCATCCGCAGTGCCGCGCCCGCCGCTGGTGGCCTCTGGAGAGCTCGGGTCGCCCCAGACGGCAGCGCTCCGCGACATCCTCGCGAACGACGAGGTGAAGAAGCGCACGCCCATCTTCCTGCTCCATCACCCGCCGCGGAACCCCGACTCGGTGGTGAAGACCGCGCTCGAGGGCCTGTGGGACGCGGCGGCGCTCACGTCCATGTACAACCACCTGCACCGCGGGCTCTTGTTGCACGGGCACCTGCACCGCCGCATTCATCGCGCACATCCCACGCTCTCGGGGTCGCTCGACTCCGTGGGTGCCACCAGCGCGTCGCTCCACCACGAGCACGAGGACCGCATGGCGGGGTTCAACACGTATGACATCGACAGCGGCGGCGCGATCGAGAAGATCTCCTCGTGCGTCTACGACTCGGAGCACGGCACCTTCAGCGTACGCGCAGTCCCGACCGCGGCCTGAGCGACCGCGGCGCACGGCCACCGAACACAAAATGCGACGAGCGCCCTGCCTTGCGGCGGAGCGCTCGTGTCGCTCGATCGAGATCGCGTTTCAGGCCTGCGCTTGCGCTTGCGGCTGATCCTGACGGATCACGTTCACGGCCTGGAGGCCTTTGGGGCCTTCCTTGATCTCGAACTCGACGGTCTCATCCTCGAAGAGGCGGCGACGACCATCGCCGCTGATCTGCGAATAGTGGACGAAGACGTCGGGGCCTTCGTCCTGCTTGATGAAACCCCAGCCCTTTTCATCGTTGAACCACTTCACCTTGCCGAGTGCCATCGAGATGCCTCCACTTCCGCGAGAACGAGTACTGCTACAGCTTTGGAACTACCTGACACTGACTATGCGCATCGTGATCCGCGAGGGCCCCGAGAGCGTCTTCTGCATCAAGTTCGCGCAGCATAATTTTGTCGGAAGACACCGGTCAAGGCTCGAATGCCAACAGGCACGATGGTGCTACTGATTCACGTTGGTGCTTGACATTACGCCTTTGAAGCCAAGCGCGAATGTCGTCGGGCTTGGCTCGCTCGGAGCTCTCCCCGAGCTGGGTCCGAGGCGCCCGTTACTTGAGGATCTGGCCCTTTTCGAGCGCATCAAGCTCGTCGAGGTTCGCCTTCACGCGCGGATCCTGCGGATCAAGCCGCTTCGCCGTCATGAGCGCGGAGCGCGCCTCTGCACGCGTGGCAGGCGCGTGTGCCAGGATGGTCGCCAGGTTCACCCACGCAGACACGAGCTTCGGATCCAGCTCGATGGCCTTGCGGTACTCCGCGATCGCGGGGTCGCGTTGCTGCGACAGCTGCAGTGCGTAGCCCAGGTTCGAGTGGAACGTGGCGCGGCGCGGGTCCAGCGCGACCGCACGCCGCAGCTCGGCGATGCCGCGGAGCACGTCGTTCGCGGCAAGCAATGCCGTGCCCAGATCGGAATGCGCGCGCGGCTCGCTGTCGGCAAGCGCGACCTCGATCTCGTACTCGCCGATGGCCTCTGGCACGCGACCGAGCATGAAGAACACCGTGCCCAGATTGCCGTGGCGCGGCGCACTGCCCATGTCGAGCTCCACGCCGCGACGCAGCTGCTTGAGCGCGTTCTCCGCGTTGCCCGACGCGAGCTCCGCGACGCCGCACGCGGACAGCACCTCCGGATCATCTGGAAGCAGCTCCGTGGCGCGCGTGAGCTGCACGAGCGCGGCGGGCGCATCGCCAAGAAGGAGGTACCCGCGCCCGAGCTCCGCGTGCAACGGTCCGTGGTCTGCCGCTGCCGACAGCGTGGTGAGCTTCACGAGCTCCGCGACCGCAGCCTTCACGTCGTGGTTGTCCTTGGCGGACGCAAAGCCGAAGTCGGGAGCAGCCTTCGCGATCTTCGTGCGCAGCCTGCCGACCTTCGGCGCGAGGTCCTTGGGTGCCATGCTCTCGGCACGCTTGTAGTGCAGGTCCGCGCCCGCAAAGTCCTGCGTCTCGATCGCCGCGTCACCTTGCTTGAGCTCGTTGTCCAGCGGTGACCCATCGCCACGAGTCAGGCGAATGGTCTGCGTCTTCGGCGGCGGATACGTCACCTTCGGCGGGGGAATCTTGGTGGCATTCACTCCGGCGTCCACGGTGGGCGGTGACACGGTGACGATAGGCGCTGTGTTGTTCGGCGTGGGCGACGCGGCGTCGCGGTCGTCCGACAGCTTCATGGGGCCGGGCACGGTGGGAGGTACGTCCGGCCCGCACGCTGCGACTGGCGGCAACGACAGGCACGCCAGCATGACGAGCGGAACCGACGCGCCCTTGAGCGCAACGCGAATCACGTCGAGCGGTGACGGCCTCAAGCGACGGCTCCGAGCGATACCGCGCGTGCATAGGCATGCGCGATCACGTCGCGCGCGGCCTCGACCACGCGATGATCAGCGGCGGGAGAGCGGAGCGAGATCACCGAAGGACCCGGCGGCTGGGTGTCGAGCAAAAGCTTGCAGGATACACGCACTGCTTCGGGCGCGTCCTGGTCCACCCCGAGCCCGCGAAGGTGGTCCACGAAGGACCGCCCCCAGCCCTCCTTCTTCTCCAGCAGCAGCACCGTGTTCAAGGCCATGCCCGCGGCGCGGCGCGCAGATGCGAGACCAGCCTTGGCCTGCCGCTCCTTGTAGGCGCGTTCGGCGCGACGGGCCTCCTCGAGCGCCGCGGTCACCCACTCGGCGGGGCTCATCTTGCGGAGCCAGTCCCTGGGATCGTGCTCGAAGGGCATGGTGTCTTTCAAGCGGCGTCTTTCAAGCGGCGTCTTTCAAGCGGCGTCTTTCAAGCGGTGTCTTTCACGAGCTACTTCTGCTTGGAGCTGTGCTCGCGGCCGTCGTAGCGCAGGATGATCTGCTTCTGCTCGGCGACCGTGGTGACGTTGACGGGGCGCTTCCACACGCGAAAGAGGCTCTTCATGACCTCGCGCGCGTAGTCCGCCTTCAGGTCCATGCCCTGGTGATCGTGGCGAAGGAGCAGCTCACCCTTGTTCTCGAAGTTGGCGTCCTCCACGTAGATGAACGGGTTGCCCGCGTTGGTGAGCTGGAAGAGCAGCTTCTCCTTGATGTTCTTGAACTCGCGCGACTCGATCTCGTAGCGCTCGTTGCGGTTCGACCAGGAGAACGAGAAGAGCTTCTGATCGCGGCAGAAGTCAGCTGTGAGGAACTCGTCGATGAAGGTGATGTCGTTGTAGAGTGCACGCACCTCGAAGATCTTCTTCCTGCCCAGACCCAGCCGGAGGTTCCAGTTCCGCTTGGTCTCCAGGTCGTCGCACTCTTCCCATTCCTTGCCGAACTGACCCTTGTTCCAGCGCTCCTCGACGTGGCGATAGAGCTCCACGCCGAGCTTGTATGGGTTCAAGCGGCCGCCGCTGGTCGCGAGCACGCCTGCTGCGTTGTCCGCGTAGTCGATGATCTCGGAGGCATCGAGGATCTTCTCGGTCATGAGCCTGGAGTGCCAGTACGTGGCCCATCCCTCGTTCATGATCTTCGTCTGCATCTGCGGGATGAAGTAGACGGCCTCCTCGCGGATGACCTCGAGCACGTCACGCTCCCAGCGCTCGAGTGGCGCGTGGTCGAGCAAGAACTGGAGCACGTCGCGCTCGGAGTGCTCCGGGAACTTCTTCGCGCGCTCCTTCTCTGCTTCGATCTTCTTCTTCTGCTCTTCCAGGTACTCGACCGGGTTGATGAAGGACTCCATGTAGTCCTTGGACTTCAGGCGCGGGACCTCTGTCGCCGCCACCTCTGCATCCGGGTCCACCACCGCGCGCCGTCCGTGGAACGCGGCGTGCGGGTCCACCAGGTTCTCGAGCGACAGGCAGTGGTCGACGAACTCCTCGATACGGGTGATGCCGTGGCGCGCGACGTGGCGACGGATGCGCGACCCGTGGTTCGCCATCTTGTCGATCCAGCGGCGGTTCGGATCGTAGTCCGGCCGGCGCTGCGCCGGGTTCACAGTGCGGCCGCCGGTGTCGAGATCGGTGGAGCGAAAGCAGAAGTTGTTCTTGAAAAAATCCACGTGCGCGTACACGTGCGCCATCACGAGCTTCTGGTCGACGAGCGAGTTGCCCTCGAGCAGGTACGCGTAAGAGGGATTGTTGTTGATGACCATCTCGTAGATCTTCGAGAGGCCGTACTCGTAGCTCTTCGCCAGACGCTCGTACTCCATGCCAAATCGCCAGTGGGGATAGCGGTTCGGAAAGCCTCCGTACGCCGCGATCTCGTTCATCTGATCGTAGGAGAGGATCTCGTACACGACCGGGAAGAAGTCGAGGCCTGCCTCTGCGGCGAGCTTCTCGATTCGATCCTGTTCTGCGCGTAGATACGGGGGGAGCGCGGTCTTGAGGGCGAACTCGCTCATGGCCAATCGAGCGTACCTGCTAAGATGAATAGCGTCGATGAAATCCACGACGCCATTCATGCGCGGCACGGCGCTCGCGCTCCTCGCCTCTGGCATCATGTGCGCGGCGTGCGCGACCGTCAGCGGTCTCGACGGCCTGAACGAGGTCGACGGTCTCGGTGATGCCAGCATCGACCAGTCCGCGCAGACCGGCGACGACGGTAGCAGCGGAGGCACCGACGGAGGCGTGAACGCCACGAACGACAGCGGCGGCTCGAATGGCGACGCTGGCAAGGTCATCAAGGACGGTGGCAAGGACACCGGCCCGCTCGCCCCCATTCCAAGCATCAACTGCGGCGCAGGCAAGTGCTCCGACGCGGGCCAGATCTGCTGCTGGAACCGCCTCATCAACAAGAACTCCACTTGTGACGACATCGACAGCGGCGCCGCCGCCGCGTGCACGCCGGTGATGAACAGGGATCCGCTCTACTGCGACGACAAGGCAGACTGCCCGCAAGCGAAGCCGTTCTGCTGCTTCGCCAACGGCACTGCGTCCTGCGAGACCGAGGCGAACTGCAACGCCGGCAACGGACGATTCCTGTGCTCCACGCTGGCGGACTGCCCGGACGCGTCGGTGAACTGCGTCTCGGCCCCCGGCGTCTTCAACCTGGTCATCTGCAAGTAGCCTGCAGGTAGCCTGCAGGTAAGGCTACTTGCCCTTGCCCAGGAACTCTTTGATGCTGCCGACGATCGCGTCCTTGTCGCGGATCTCGCTCGTGATGACGCGCTCGTCTTTGCCGAAGTGATCGCGCAGATCCTTGATGAACTGGCCTGAGCCGTAGGGGCTCTCGACCTGGCCGTACGCGAACATGTTCACGCGGGGCAAGATCTTCTGCTTCATGAGATCCACGCACGCGAGCGTGTCATCCATGGACCAGTTGTCGCCGTCGGAGAAATGGAACGGGTAGATGTTCCACTCGTCGGGCGGGTAGTGGTCGTCGATGAGCTGCGTGCAGAGCTTGTACGCGCTCGAGATCATGGTGCCGCCGGACTCCCGCGTGTGGAAGAACGTGTCGCGGTCGACCTCGCGCGCGACGGCGTCGTGGATGATGAAGCGGCTCTCGAGGCCTTTGTACTGCTTGGACAGCCAGGCATCGATCCAGAAGGATTCGATGCGGACGATCTCCTTCTGCTCGTCGCCCATGGAGCCTGACACGTCCATCATGTAGATGATGACGGCGTTGGCCACGGGCTCGGCCTCGGTCTTCCAGGAGCGGTAGCGCTTGTCATCGGGGATGGGCACCACGATGGGGACGGCCGGATCGTAGGCGCCCATCGAGATCTGGCGCTTCAGTGCCTCCCGGTATGTGCGGCGGAAGTGACGGAGCGACTCCGGCCCCACACGACGGATGCCGGTGTAGCGGTCCTTCGCGCTGATGATCTTGCTCTTGCCCTTGTCCTCGATCTCGGGGAGCTCGAGCTCTTCACCAAGGATGGAGGCGAGCTCGTCGAGCGTGACGTCGACCTCGAGCGGGTGCTCGCCGGCGTCCTTGCCGGCCTGCTTCCCCTCGCCGCCTTCGCCCTCGCCGTCGCCGCCCATGGGATCGCCCGGGTCGCCGTTGCCCTGGCCGGTGCCACCCTGTTGCTTGTCGCCATAGCGGAAGCGAGGGATGTCGATCTGAGGGATGGGGATGGAGACCAGGTCCTTCCCCTTCCGGCCCATCATCTCGCCCTGGGAGATGTAGCGCCGGAGGTTCTCACGGATCTTCCCACGCACGATGGCGCGAAACCGCGAGTGATCCTGATCGATCTTGAGTGACATCGACCTTCAAAGAGTACACGACGCCGCACACGGCGGAGAGGATTTCACAGCGGGGACAGGAGGGGCTGAGGTTTGGGCGTCAGTCCTTCTTGTTCAACGCGACGGTGGCGAGCCAGCCGAGGAGGGCGACGTTTGCGACCGCGAAGACGCGGAGCGCGAACGGGCCGAACGCGAACGCTACATCACCGGACGCAGCGATCTGCGTGAGGAGCGCGCCGGTGCCAAGGGCAAGGCCGCCGACCGCGGGACGGAGCTTCTTCACGCCGAAGAACAGGACTGCCAGTGCGAGTGCAGGCAGCGCGCTTGCGCCGATGAGCCACTTGTGCGAGTCCGCGCCAAGGAGCACGAGGTCCCACTCGCCGAGCGGACGCGCGAGAGCCTCGAGGAACGGGCGTGCGGAGCCCATCTGCGCCATGCCGAGGAACGGAAGGAACGGCGCAAGGCCGACGGAGCCGAGCAGCGCGAAGAAGCCCATGAGCGGCCCCTTGGACGCGACGCCGCCCTTCTTCTTGATGCGACGGAACACGAGCGCACCGAACGCGAAGAGGGCCGCGATGCGCGCGAACAGGTGACCCCACCACACGTGCGACGTCGCGCGTTCGGCGTTGAGGATGCCCGCGCCGAACTGCTTCGGGTCGTCCTTCTTGTCGGCATTGTTGGTGAGCGCGGAGCGGACCGAGTCAGCGTCCGTGACGCCTTCCGAGACGATCATGGCGGCGACGCCGGCGACGTGCGGAGAGGCCATGCTGGTGCCGTTGAAGGCGCCGAAGACCTCGCACTTGTTCTTCCCGCCCTGGCAGATGGTCTGCTGTGTGACGTTCACGCCGGGCGCCCCAATGACCACTTCCTTGCCGCGCGACGAGAACCACGCGAGCTTGTCGTTCTTGTCCGTGGCGCTGACGGCGATGACACCGGGGTACGCGGCCGGGTAGCCCACGCTACCGCCTGAGTTGCCGGCGGCTGCGACGACGATGACGCCCTTCGCGAGCGCGTGATCGACCGCGTCCTTCACGACCTTCGCGCCACGCGAGGCGCCGAGCGAGAGGTTGATGACCTGCGCGCCGTGATCCGCGGCGAAGCGAATGCCCTCACCGACGTCCGCCATGGTGCCGGAGCCGCGCGCCGAGAGCACCTTCACGGGCATGAGCTTCGCGCAGTACGCGAGACCGGCGACGCCCTGGCCGTTGTTCGTGGTCTGCGCGATGGTCCCGGCGACGTGCGTGCCGTGGCCCTGGTCGTCAGCGGCGAACGTGTTCTTCGCGACGTAGTTGTAGCCGTCCACGCAGCGCGTGCCGTTGAGGTCCGTGCCCTTCGTGAAGCCGTTGCCGTCGTAGCAAGCGATGCCGGTGTCCACGACCGCGACGGTGACGCCCTGACCGCAGGAGTAGTTCCACGCGCTCTCCGCGCCGACGCGCGTGAGGTGCCACTGCTCCTTGTACTTGGGGTCGTTCGGGACCCACGTGGCGTGGAACATGAAGTTGGGCTCCACGTTCTCGACGCGCGAGTCGTGGCTGAGTCGTTCGATCAGGCTGGCCTCGTCCGCGAGCGGGACGTCCGCGATCTCGATGTGACCGTCGTCCTTGATGTCGGGGCTGTTGTCCGTGAGGACGATGCCGTACTCGCGACCGAGGTCGGCGATCTCCTCGTCGGACAGGTTGTCCTTCACGTCCACAACGAGCTCGCCCGGGATCTCCTGGTCGGAGAGCTCCGGTTCCGTGAAGGCCACGTCTCCTGACGCGAGCTCGACCCCGCCCAGCGACAGCTGATCGGGGAGGTCGGTCGCTCGGTCCTGCTGCGCGTACGCGAAGCTGGCGACGAGGCCGGTGAGGAGGAACGCTGAGCCGACGACGATCTTCTTCATGAGTTTCCTATTGGACGCGCGAGATGGCGAAAGAGTTCCACAGAAGGAGCGCGGGCGCGAGGCTCACGCCGCGGGGACGACCGGAAGGCACGAAGGCCCTCGCGAAACCGTAGGTATTGGCCCGCGCATCCGGAAGGGGTGGTGAATGGTGCGAGCCGCGCGTCCACGCTCGAGTAGCCGCCAGAAACCCTTTTCCGGTGATGTGGTTCGGGTCGGAAATTGATTTCCGACCGGAGCGATCTTCGCGGCTGGTTTGTGGTGAACGGCCATGATTTCGAGCATTGCCTGGCGCAGCGCGCAGGGCCCGCGGCTTGCACTGGCGCCGCGTCATGATCGCTCCCCACTCCTTCTTTGGTGTCCTGGCGGCTCGCAACACGGCGGTTGTCCTGCTCGCGTCGGCACTTGGAATCGTCGCTTGCTCCTCGGAGGCCACGCCTGGCGGTTCGGACACGGCGGTAGATGGCGGCGCCAACGCGAATGGGAATGGGAATGGCGGAGGCGGAGGCGGTGGCGGTGGCGGTGGCGGAGGATCCGCCGATGGCGGTGGGCCCGCGACCTGCGCGGGTGGCTGTGGCTCCAATCAGGTTTGCTCGAGCGGCACTTGCATCGATCTGCCCAAGACCTGCCCCTGCCCGACGGAGTCGTACTGCGATCTGTCCACCAACTCTTGCAAGGTCGGCTGCACATCGAACGACGAGTGCAGCACGGGCCGCTTCTGCGACACGGGCGCGCGCACCTGCAAGGACGGCTGCCGCACCGCCTCCGACTGCGCGCAGCCGGCGAACGGCGCCGTGACCTGCGACAACGGCACGTGCAACGCGACGTGCAACAGCAAGTTCCACGCGTGCGGCAAGGCGTGCAAGTCCGACACGGACGCGACGGCCTGCGGCGCCTCCTGTACGGTGTGCCCCACGCGCGCCAACGCCGCCGCGACATGCGCCGGCGGCACCTGCCAGAGCACCTGCGGCAACGGCTTCCACGACTGCACCGGCACGTGCTCATCCAACACGGCGACCACAACCTGCGGCGCCTCGTGCTCGCCCTGCGCGACCACGGCGCACGGCCAGCCCACGTGCGAAGGCAGCGCGTGCGCGATCAAGTGCGACGCAGGCTACGTGCCCAGCGGCGCGACGTGCGTGCTCGCGTGCGAGACCAGCGGCTGCACCGGCTTCAACTACTGCGACTCCGCGAGCCACCTGTGCAAGGCTGGCTGCACGCACCACGCGCAGTGCGGCTCGTCGCAGTTCTGCCGGGCCGACACGCACACGTGCGAGAACGCAGCCGCAGGAACGCAGGGCGGCTGCCCGGCGGGCTTCAAGTCCATCGGCACCTGCAGCGACTTCCACGATCTCTGCGTGAACCAGTACATCCCGTCCAACACGACCTACCCGTTCAGCACGGCGTGCCCCGCGGGCGCAACGTCGCGCGGCGTGGTCTCCTGCAGCGGCCCGACCTACGTGTGCGTGGTGGACAACTGACTCAGGTTCGAACCAGGCTCTTTGCGGGGATCAGTATGGACGCGGCGGCGCGCGCGGCGAGCTCGCTCGTGGTGGTGGGTGAGCCGCTGGTACCTGCGCTCTCCGCGGCAGCGCGCTGCGCTTCCGCCAGGCGTTGCTCGAGGAGCTGCGCGGCGCCCTCCGCGTCCCCCGGACGGAGCACGCTCTTCACGAAGACCTCGGCCGCTTTGTAGGACGAGCGCACGAGCGGGCCGCTGGCTGCGAAGCGGAAGCCCATCTTCTGGGCAAGGACGCGGTAGGTGTCGAACGTCTCCGGCGTGACGTAGCGTTCGACCGGGGCGTGCTTCGGGCTGGGACGCAGGTACTGGCCCAGCGTGACCAGGTCCACGCCGGCGGCGCGCAGATCGCGCAGCGTCACCAGCACCTCGTCGTCCGTTTCGCCGATGCCGACCATGACGGAGGACTTGGTGATGATGCTCGGGTCGCGCTCCTTTGCGCGGCGCAACACGGACAGCGACTGCTCGTAGCTGCAACGCACGTCGCGGATGGTGCGCTGCAGGCGCTCCACGACCTCGATGTTGTGGGCCCACACGTCCGGCTTCGCGTCGACAGTCACGTCCACGTAGTCCATGTGGCCGCCGAAATCGCCGAGGAGCGTCTCGATCAGGATGTCGGGCCGGAGCTCCTTCAGGCGGGTGACGGTGCGCGCCACATGAGACGCGCCGCCGTCGAGGAGGTCGTCCCGATCCACCATGGTCATGACCACGTACTGGAGGCCCATGCCCGCGATGGCGCGCGCGACATGCTCGGGCTCGCGCCCATCCACCGCGCCGCGCGGGTTGCCCGTGGTCACGGCGCAGAAGCGACACCCGCGGGTGCATGTGTCCCCCAGGAGCATCACGGTGGCGGTGCCCTCTCGCCAGCACTCGCCGACGTTGGGGCAGCGCGCCTCCTCGCAGACGGTGTGCAGGTCCAGCTTGCGGAACGTGTCCTTGAGAGTGGTGTACGACTCACCGCCAGGCGCACGGACCTTGAGCCAGGACGGCTTGGGGGAAAAACGCAGTTCTGCCACGGCTCCTTCGCTACTCCCTGGCTTGAGGCCGGTCAACCGATGGCTTTGAGCCCCTGCCCACTACTTCACCGGCGACGTGGGCACGCATGTGGACACGCCCGCGCCGACGATCCGGAAGCCGATGCTGGACTTCACGATCTTCGCGGTCTTGGCCACGGGATCGTACAGCGTGACGTCGGAGCCGAAGCTGTCCTTGGGAAGGCCGCTTGCCGGATCACCTGCAGTATACACGTAAAACACACCGGCGTAGAACGAGAACGCCCACGCCGTCCGTGCCGGGGTGTTCGCGAGCGTGGCGCTGCTGAGGATCGCGCCAGACGTCTTGTCGATCTCCGCGATGGTCGTGTTCGGCAGCGTGGTGAAGAAGCCGAACAACTTGCCGTCACCCGTGCCCGTGAGCTCGGAAGAGACGCCTGCGAGCGCGCCGGTGTACGCGCCGACGGTGGTCAGCGCGAGCGAGCCCGTGTCGATCTTCGCGAGGCCCTTGCCAAAGTGATCGCTGACGAAGAGGGTCTCGGCGGAGCTGCTTGCGCCGTCGGTCGAGAAGCCCATGCCGAACTTCATGAAGTTGGCCTGGCCGCTCACGTACGACGTGGGCGTGCACGAGGCGTCCTTCACGGCGACCTTGTAGATGCCGCCGTCGCTCAGGAGCACCCATGCGGTGCCTTGTCGATCGACGGCCATGGACGTGGGCGTCGCGCCGCCGGAGCCGCAGCTGAGGAGGCCGATGTTCTTGAAGGTCAACGTCTCCGGCGTGAAGCTGTAGAGCGAGTTCTCTTCCGACACCACGTAGATGGACTTTGTGTTTGCGTTGCACTCGCCCGTGCCACCCCCGCCGCCATCCCCGCCGGGGCCGAAGCCACCGCCGCCATCGTCGTTGCCGATCAATCCGCCGCCACCGTCGCCAGGGCCCACGTTGGTGCTCCCAGCATCGTGTTTGGCAGAGCATCCAGCAGCCGAGAAGCTCGTGAGGATCGAAGCAACTGCCACGGCCGAGGCCGCGAAGGAATTGCGCATCTCCGTATTCTAGCGGACTTTCGCTCCGTGCCCACTGCCAACGAACGCAGCCAGCGCTTGCCCGAAAGGTGCGCGGGCGGCGGTTCCTTGCGCTGCGGCGGCGCGCGCCTCGCCGTGCTCCGTGAAGATCGCCGTGACGAGCTCCGCCGGCGTGACGTCGAACGCAGGATTCCTGGCGTGAACGGTGTCGGGAACAGTCCGGGTACGGCTGTCCGACAGGGTCACCTCCTCTTCACTGCGCTCCTCGATCACGATGCCGTCACCGTTCGGCGTGGCCAGGTCCACGGTGCTGGTGGGAGCGGCGACGTAGAACGGTACGCCGTGCGCGCGGGCGATGCAGGCCAGGCCGTACGTGCCGATCTTGTTCGCGACGTCGCCGTTCGCGGCGATGCGGTCCGCGCCCACGATCACGCATGCGACCTTTTCTTTCTTCATGAAGTGCGCCGCCATGGAGTCGGTGATCACCTCCACGGGGATACCATCGCGCGATAGCTCCCACGCGGTGAGGCGCGCGCCCTGCAGCAGCGGCCGTGTCTCGTCCGCGAGGACGCGCACGCGCTTTCCTGCATCGCGCGCGGCGCGGATCACGCCGAGGGCGGTGCCGTAGCCACCGGTCGCGAGCGCGCCCGCGTTGCAGTGCGTGAGGACCAGCGCGTCGTCAGGGACGTGCACGGCTCCCAGCGCGCCGATCGCCTTGCACGCGCGCACGTCCTCGGTGTGGATGTCGCGTGCGGCCGTGGCCACCAGCATCATGCGCGAGGGATGGTCGCGATCCGCGACGGTGCTCCACGTCGCACGCATGCGCGTGAGCGCCCATGACAGGTTCACTGCGGTGGGACGGGTTTTGGCGAGCAACGCAGTGACGCGCTCCATCTCTGCAAGGAACGCCGCGCCATCACCGCGCGTGCACGCCGCGGCGAGCGCGATGCCGTAGGCCGCTGAGATGCCGATGGCCGGCGCGCCACGGACACGCATCTCGCAGATGGCCGTGGCGACGTCGTCCGGGCGCGTGAGCACGTCGTACTTCTCCTGCACGGGAAGGCGACGCTGATCGAGCATGAGCACGTTCGAGTTGAGGAGCAGCTCCACGGCGCTGTACGAGGCGCCGGAGATGGGTTCTGGGTGCTGGTGAGCACGTCCGCTCGCGAGCGTGTCGACGTTCCGGTCGCTGTGGCTCACGACGGTGTGCTCCTGAGCAACAGCGCTTCGAATGGGGTCGCCATGACTCTCCTTCTTTACACGAAACGCCCTATGATGGGGCCCGTGAGTGGTGCTCAAGAAGACGTGCGGGAGCGCTGGTTCACGCTCTTCGAACAGGCGCCGGTCGGCGTCTTCGTCTTCGATCGCGCGCTCTTCATCCGTGAGTGCAATCAAGCGCTCGCGAAGATGCTCGGCTCCACCCGCGACCGGATCGTGGGCCTGGACCTTCGCAACTTGCGCGACCAGCGCGTGGTCCCCAGCATCAAGGCCGTGCTCGACGGCGAGATGACCCACTACGAGGGTCCCTACAAGGCCACGACCAGCGACGAGGAAGTGATCATCTCCATGCGCTCCTCACCGCTCCGCAACGACGACGGCGCCGTGATCCTTGGGATGGGCGTGGTGGAAGACATCACGGATCGCACGCGCGCGACCACACGTCTGCAACGCAGCGAGGCGCACATGCGGCGCCTCTTCGACGCAGCACCCGACGGCATCGTGCTCCTGGATGACGCGGGACGGAACACCTACGTGAACGGCGCGATGATCACGCTGCTCGAGCGCACGGAGGCCGAGCTCCTCGGCACCCAGCTGGCCTCGCTCACCTCCTCGCAGGAGGATCGCGCTGCGCTCGCGGCCTGCTTGTCTGCCACGCCGGAGATCGACAACGTCATTCTTCGTCGGCCACCAGTGGAGGTCCGCTTCGCCACCGGCCGCGGCGTCGCGGTCCATCTGGAGGTGGTGAGCATGCCGTTCGAACAGGAGGGACGCGCGGGGATGCTGGTCTTCTGTCGCGACGTCACCGACCGCAAGCTGCTGCAGGCGCGCCTCATGCAGGCTGACCGCATGGTGGCCATGGGCACGCTCGCTGCGGGCGTGGCTCACGAGATCAATAACCCGCTTGCGTACCTGAGCGCGAACCTGGAGCTCCTCTCGAAGCGGAAGCTGCCCGAGATCCGCCGCAAGCTTGGCGAGGAGGGCGCCGTCTCCACGCAGGAGATCCGCGACAGCCTGGACAAGTGCGCCGAGATGCTCGACATCGCGCGGGAGGGCGCGGCGCGCGTGAAGGACATCGTCCGCGACCTGCGCACGTTCTCCCGCGACGACGAGCGACGCGCCGCCGTTGACGTACGTCGTGTGCTGGACGCCTGCGTGAACATCGCGTGGAACGAGCTGCGCCTGCGCGCGCGCGTGGAGCGCGTCTACGGCGACATCCCCACCGTCACCGCGAACGAGTCGCGCCTGGGCCAGGTGTTCCTCAACCTGATCGTGAACGCCGCGCAGTCCATCGCGCCAGGGCGTGCGGCGGAGAACCAGATCGTGCTCTCCGTCACGCAGGAAGGCCTGGATGTCGTGGTCCTGGTGAAGGACACGGGGACGGGCATCACTCCGGACATCCTTCCGCAGATCTTCGAGCCCTTTTACACCTCGAAACCCGCCGGCGTGGGCACGGGTCTCGGCCTCTGGATCTGCAAGGGCATCGTGGTCGGCCTGGGCGGACACATCAGCGTCGACGAGACATCGCCGCGCGGCACCACGTTTCGCGTCGTGCTGCCAACGGAGGACCACCCGGACCCCGCCGGCGTGCCGCGCGCTGGCTCATCGCACCCCAACCCGCTCGAGGCGGAGCGGCTCGCCGTGCTGTTCGTGGACGACGAGACGGCACTTGGGCAGGCCGTGGCGGAGGCGCTGGAGGATGACTTCGTGGTGACCGTATGCGGCAGCGGAAACGAGGCGATCGAGCGCCTGGAGACCGGTCCGAAGCCCGCGGCCATCGTGTGCGATCTCATGATGCCCGGCATGACGGGCATGGAGCTGTTCGCCACCGTGAAGGAGCGCTGGCCAGAGCTGGAGCGCGTGTTCGTCTTCGTGACGGGCGCCGCGTTCTCCGGCCGCGCGCGCGAGTTTCTCTCGGGTGTACGCAACCCGAAGCTCGAGAAGCCCTTCGACACGAACGTCATCCGCGACGCGATTCGCGCAGTCACTGCGAAGCGAGGCCGCGCAGCTTCGTGACGTTCTCCTTCGGCGCACCAAGCTCCGCCGCGCGGTCCAGCGCGCGCAGGCCCGCTTCGTTCTCCCCGAGCAAGAGCAGGCAGTAGGCGCGTCCCATCAGCGCGCCGACGTGATCGCGCCGCCTCGCGAGCACGCTGTCGTACGCGGTGAGCGCGGCCCGGAGGTCATCACGTTTGAGCGCCAGGGTGGCGAGGCCAAGGAGACAACCCGTGTCCTCCTTGTCGCGGCGCGAGCAGCGTACGTACGCCTCGTGCGCGCCCTCGAGATCGCCCGCGTGCAGGCGAACCAGGCCGAGTGCATGTAGTGTCTCTGTATCGTCGGCACCGCGCTTCACTGCCTCGGTGAGCCGCGGCAAGGCAACCTCTACCTCACCCCATCGCGCGGCGCGAAGACCGCCTTCACGCGGGCCTGCGGGTGACTGCGGCGCCCGGGTCGCTGCCTCGTCATAGGCCGCCAGCGCCAGATCGAAATGGTGAGCGAGCTCCTCGGCGTGGCCCACCTCGATGAGCGCGGTGGGGTCGTTGTCCGAGGTCCGGCGCGCTATCTGCTCGGCCTCGGCGCGGGCGGCCCCCAGGTCGCCCGTGACCGCGAGGATGCGAACCAGGAGCCGCCGTGAGTCCAGGTGATCGGGATGTACACGAAGGTCCTCACGCAGCACGGCGATCGCCTGATCGGGCTGGTTCCGCCGCTCGAACGACATCGCCTGCTGAAGAGCACCGGGTCCGGCGCAACCAGCGAGGCCTGCGAGGCCTGCGAGGCTGATGATGCCAGCCAGGACCACAAGCACGACCGGCTGCCTATGTCCGTGGTCCACTCGTTCGTGCTACACCCCTTCGCCCGTAAAGACAAAGAGAGGCCTAACGTGGACATTCGCATCATTGGCGTGCTCGGTGCTGGTCAGATGGGCTCTGGGATCGCGCAGCTCGCCGCGGCAGCCGAGTACGACGTGCGCCTCTGCGATGCGTCGCTCGCGCTCGCAGAAGGCGGACGCGGGAAGATCGACGCCATCCTCGGCAGGCAGGTGGAGAAGGGAAAGATGGAGGACGCGGCGCGCAAGGCGCTCGTCGCGCGCATCAAGCCGGTCGCCACGCCGGCGGATTTCGCCGACTGCGACCTGGTGGTGGAGGCCGCGACCGAGAACGTGCTCCTCAAGCTGGAGCTGTTCCGCGCGTGCGATGCCGGGATGAAGAAGGGCGCCATCCTCGCCAGCAACACGTCATCGATCTCGCTGACGAAGCTCGCCGCGGCGACGAAGCGGCCGTCCGAGGTCATTGGCATGCACTTCATGAACCCGCCGCCCCTGATGAAGCTGGTGGAGATCGTGCGCGCCATCCAGACCAGCGAGGAGACGTTCAAGGACACGGTCGTGGTCGCTCACAGGATGGGCAAGACCACCACGGTCAGCAACGACGCGCCTGGCTTCCTGGTGAACCGCATCCTCATCCCCATGCTCTGCGAGGCTTGTTTTGCCCTGCAAGAAGGCGTCGGCAGCGCGGAGGACATCGACACGGGCGCGAAGCTGGGCCTCAACCATCCGATGGGCCCGCTGGAGCTCTCGGACCTCATCGGCCTCGACACGGTGCTCGCGATCGCGGACGTGCTCTACCGCGACATCGGGGACGACAAGTACCGCGCGCCGACGAACCTGCGCAACCTGGTCGCTGCCGGGTGGCTGGGCAGGAAGACGAAGCGTGGATTCTACACGTATGACGACAAGGGTCAGAAGGTGGGGCGCGCATGAGCACGAACGACACGAAGACGGTCCTCATCGATCGCGGCCCCATCACCACGCTCACGCTCAACCGCCCCGAGAAGCTGAATGCGCTGAACGCGCAGCTCCTGTCCGAGCTCACGGAGGCACTGGTCTCTTTGAGCACCGACAGGTCCCTGCGCGCGGTGATCATCACCGGCGCGGGCGAGAAGGCATTCGCAGCGGGCGCGGACATCTCCGCCATGTCGAACCTCAGCGCGGCCGACGCGCGCTTCTTCGCAGGCATGGGCCAGCGCACGCTCGCCATGATCGAAGAGCTGCCGGTGCCGGTCATCGGCGCGGTGAATGGATTCGCGCTCGGCGGTGGCTGCGAGCTCGCGCTCGCGTGCGACTTCCTCTACGCCAGCGAGAACGCGAAGCTTGGCCAGCCCGAGGTGAACCTTGGCGTGATCCCGGGCTTCGGCGGCACGCAGCGGCTCGCTCGCCGCGTCGGGGTCGGTCGCGCGCGTGAGCTCTGCTACACGGGCGACATCATCGACGCGGCGGAGGCCCTTCGTATCGGGCTCGTGAATGCCGTGTTCCCGCTCGCGTCCTTGCTGGAGAAGGCGCGCGCGACGGCGCAGAAGATCGCGGACAAGGGCCCACTCGCCATCACGCAGGCAAAGAAGGCGATCTTGCGCGGGGCCGACGTTCCCCTGCCCGTCGCGAACGAGCTCGAGGTCCAGGCGTTTGCTGGGCTCTTCGGCTCGAACGATCAGCGCGAGGGCATGACGGCATTCCTGGAGAAGCGCAAGGCAGTGTTCAAGGGAAGCTGACCTCAGAACGACCGATGCGAGGCCACGAGCGTGCCGAGCACCGCAGCCACGCACGCGAGAACGAACGAGAGCGCGTACGCCACGAAGGCGGCGCGCGCCGCTCGTCCCCCGTCCTCCTTCTTCTGACTGGCGACATAGGCGAGAGCGCCCGTCCATGCGAGGAGCACGACGGCCATGGCGAGGTGCTCCTTGCGCTCGAAGGCATTGCCGAGCGCGAGCGACTCCACGAAGATCTCACGCCGGAGCTGCGCCCGATACGGACCGTAGAGGCAGAGGCCGAGACCAGCCGTGACAGTAGGAAGAAGGGTCGCGAACGCCACCGCGAGATGCGCCCGCCGCTTTCCGCGACGTAGTAGGATGGCTGGGTGCAAGAGCGAGGCAAGAGAGAGCACGGCCAGATGCCCGTGCAGTCGTTCCAGGAGCCTGAGGTCGAAGCCGCTCACGCGCCCGGAGCGTACATGCCTTCCGTGGGGCCGCGGGGCTGAACATGGCGCACGAAAACGCGCAGGAGAAGGCCCAAGAGAAGGCGCAGGAGAAGGCGCTCCCGCAGACCCGGGCTTGCAAGGTCCACCCTGGAATCGAGGGCGTCGTCTGTTTCCGCTGTGGAAAGGTCGCATGCGGGACCTGCGGCTCCTTCGTGATGGACGAGCACGGGCTCTGCAACGACTGCGGTGAGTCAGAGCTGCGCTCGGCGGGCTTCCCCCTCGCCACCGTGCTCATCGCCGTGGCCTATCTCGCGCTCGTGTGTGTGCTGGTGCTCACGAAGGAGGTCCGGCCCTATCTCCTTGGCGCCTCGGCGCTCCTTGCGATCGGGCTCGCGCGCGTCTTCTCCACCATGACGACGCTGCGCCGCCCCACGCTCATTCGCGACCTCGCGCGACCGGTCCAGAAGAAGACGGAGGAACCCGAGTGAGCGGCTCGCAGATCATGTCTCGCGTGCGCTCGCAGGACACCGCCGTGCAGGTGCTGCGGCGCGCCGTCGCGGCGGGATCGGTGCATCATGCATATCTCTTTGAAGGCCCCGCGGGCGTCGGCAAGGAGCTCGCTGCCCTGGGCCTTGCGCAGGCGCTCGTATGCGAGCGGCGCGCTCCTGGCGAGTCCGACGCCTGCGGCACGTGCAGCGCCTGCCTGCGCGCCAACCTCACCGAGGACCGCGTGACGCGGCACCCGGACATCACCATCCTGGAGCGCGCGCTCTATGAGCCGCAGCGAATCGGAAGGCGCACGCCGGAGTCGCAGGACATCAGCATCGATCAGGTGCGCACGCTGGTCCTTGCGCGCGCGGCGTTCGGACCTCACGAGGGGCGCGCGAAGGTGTTCATCGTGCGGCGCGCGGAGGAGCTGGGCACGTCCGCGGCGAACGCGCTGCTGAAGACGCTGGAGGAGCCCGGCGACAAGACCCATTTCATCCTGCTCTCTGCGCAGCCCGGCGACCTGCTGCCCACCGTTCGCTCGCGCACCATGCGCGTCCGCTTCGGCTCTCTTCCGGAGGCCACCGTGAAGGCGCTGCTCGTGGAGCAAGGCAAGGACGAAGGAGTCGCCACGAGGGCCGCGGCGCTCGCTGGCGGCACCATGGCGGAGGCAATGATCACGGCCGATCCGGACCTGCTCGCCGAGCGCGACGCCTTCGTGTCTGACGTGCTGGGCGCCATCACCCAGGCCGAGCGCGGGCGCGGCTACGAGCTCGCCGAGCAGGCCAAGAAGGACAAGACCAAGCTCACCGCCGACCTCGTTGCGCTCGCACGCGCGCTCCATCTCCGGCTCCGCGCCGAGACCACCGACACCGCGCGCCCCGCCGCCAACGCCCGGCGCATCGCGGAGGCGTTTGCCATGGTGACGGAGTCCGCCGACAACCTTGCCGGCAACAACAACCCGCAGCTGGTGGTGGAGTCCCTCTACTTCAAGCTACGCGACGCCCTCCGCCCCGCCCTCTGAGAAGCAGCGCTGTTCAGGGCTCCTTGATGGTGGACATGCCGGAGCCAAGGACGTCGTACATGCCCTCGTAGAGGGCCTCGCCTACCCAGACGCTGCGCGCGCCGCCGTCGCCCACCAGGATGAGCAGGCGTTCGGCGCCGGGACCCGTGTATTCTGCACACAAAACGGTCTCGCCGACATCGGGCGCGCCCGAGCCGATGCGACGCGCGCGGAGCGGCAGGCGCCGTGCACGTTCGTACCGTTGTCCGTCGTGCTCGATCGACGTGGGCGGCTCACCGCCCACCGTGAACGCCGTGGCTGGCAGTGGCGCGAGCCAGAACACGTCGACAGTGGGCTTGGGCCGCACGTAGATGCCGCGAAGCTCCTTGCCTTCGGGCGCGACGAACAGGACCGACACGGGGGTGTCCTCGGACAGGACAAGAGCGCCTTCGAGCCAGGCCTCGTCGCCGATGCGGCGGAGGATGACGTCGCCGAGCTGACACGGAAAACCAGGCAGCTCTGAGCCGGCCACCTCGGCGCCCTTCACGCGGCGTCCCTTGCCACCCGCCCCGGACTGCGCCGCGCGCTCTGCGTCCGCAGTGGTGAGCGGTGCAGGCTGCGCGGTCGCGCCTGGGCGTTCGCCCTGTGTGCCCGATGAGGCGGCCGCGCCCTTGCGCCTGCGGACCAGGTAGCCCGATGCCACGGCGCTACCCGCGGCAATGAGGAGGCTCGCCAGCAGGATGCTCATTCATCCAGCTCTAGTGACAAAGGCGGCCCTCCGCAACGTACACAGGCGCGGTGGCCCATCTCGTAAGGCGTGACGCCTCAGCGGTAACGTGTGCACTCTACATTCATCTCGGTGCCGAGGCGGCCGCCGTTCGCCAGCGCGGGCTCGAACGAGAGCAGATCGCCGCGCTCTGCTTCTGCGAACGCTGCGTTCGGGGTGGTGGTCTCCCGATCGAGCAGGCGCGCCTTGCCCCGGCCTATGCCGTCGGCGTGCTCGCCGCACAGGAAGAGCTCCGTCTTGCCCTTCGTGCGAAGGAGCGATGAGGTGACCCGGAGCGGACGCGCACTCGCCTCGCGGAGAGTGCGACCATCCTTTCGCAAGATCAGGTAGCTGAACGTGAGCCCTTGCCAGCGCAGGCCCGCGGCGCGTGCGAGCGGAACCAGGAAGGGCGGCAGGTCCGTGGGCAAGTCCTCGTGGCACCAGTCGTGGGGCGACGCGAGCGCGGGGCACGCCTGCTGATGCAGGCATGGCGCGAACACCCCGAGCTTCTTTCCCGCAAGAACGGCGTCACGCACGGCATGCAGGTGACGCGTGCGCGACGCGAGCGCGGGCTCGACGATCACGAGCGAGCCCTCGGGCGAAAGGAGCCGCGAAAGGTCCTGGAGCCACGCCGCGTGACGTGCGATCCGCTCTGCGGTCGCCATCTCCGCGTCCATCTCGCTCATCACCTGCCCGCAGACGATCACGTCGAACTGGCCCTTGGCGCGGGCGGCCGCGGCGGCGGTGCCCTTCTCGAGCTTCACCGATACGCGCGGCCCCGTCGCCGCGTCAGGCAACGCGCGGCGCACGAGCTCGAGCCCTAGCTCCATCGCGGCGCGATCCGTGTCCATCCACGTCGCGTCCACTTCGAAACTCGCAAGGCCGTGCTCGACCGCCGCACGTGACAGCGCGCGCACGATCCCGAAGGTCATCGCGCCTAGACCCGCGCCCACATCCAGGAGACGCAGCGGACGGTCCGCGCGCGGCAGCAGCGCGCCGGTCGCCGTGAGCTCGCGCACGGCCGCATGGCCCTTCGGCACGTCGCGGGGGAACGAGAACGCGAGGCGCGCAGGAAGCAGGTTCGCGGCCTCCTTGCCGTCGGTCGTGTTGTAGACCTCCGACAGCTTCGCGAGCATCGGGCCCAGGCGCGCGGTGTCGGAGAGCGCCGGGTAGCCGTGCGCGCGCGCGACCTCGGAGAGATGCGTTTCGAACTCGTCGGCGAGGGAGAAGTCGTGGCGCTCTTCCATGCCCGGCCAGGACTAGTCCACTCGGAGGCGAGCGGTCTACGCGAAGGAGGCAGGATCGACGCCGAGCGGGCCCGGCGCGATGCGAAGGCTCGTCTCGAACCCTTCGACGAGGCCAGGGCAGCGCACGCGCTCCACCATGCCGAGCACAGACGGCACCCGCTCCAGGTAGGGGGTCGCGTCGTCGGCACTGAGGTCGGGCGCGCGCGCGTCACCGTCGTCTCCCAGGGAGACGAGAAGCTCCGCGGTGCGGGCCAACGACAGCCGCATGGTGGTGACCGAGCCATCGCGCGCCCGTCGTGCAAGCGCGCGGCAAGCAGCCGCGGCAAGGAGGTAGCCAGTCCCGTGGTCGAGCGCCTGCGCCGGCAGCGGCACGGGCATGTCTGCCCCGAGCGCCTGTTGCCCGCGCGCCGCGATCCCGGCGCTCATCTGCACAAGGCTGTCGAAGCCACGCCGGTTATGCCACGGGCCCGAGAAGCCGTACGCGTCGTGCGTGACCACGGTGAGCGTCGGATTCGCGGCCGCAAGGACCTCCGGTCCCAGGTCCAGGCGAAGGAGGGCGTCGGCGCGGAGGCCGTGCACGAACAGGTTGGCGTCCGCGACCAGCGAGAGAAACCGCGCGCGTCCCTCGGTCGATCGAAGATCGAGCGAGGCGCGGCGCTTGCCGCCGGTCGCGTCCACGAGGAGCCCAGGTACCTCGACGAAGCCCGGGGGATCGATCCGCAGGACGTCGGCGCCGTGGGCCGCGAGCATGCGCGTACAGATCGGGCCTGCGATCACGCGTGTCAGGTCGAGCACGCGCAGACCCGAGAGCGGCCTTTCGAGTGACGCCATGCGCATCGGTGGCGGTGGCGCGTCAGCACGCCTGACCGACGCCAGTGGCTCCTGCGCGACGGCCTGCCCCTGCGGATGCGCGCGCCATTCGTCTTGCGTACGGAGCATCGCCGCAGCTCCGCCCTCCGCCACGACCATCTGCTCGACGTCCTCTGGTTCGAGCAAGAGAACGCGCGCACGCACCGCGTCGCGCGTCTCGGCTACCCCGAGTGCGCGGACCACGGCTGCACGGTGGTGCGCATAGTTCGTGTGGAGCCGCACGATGCCGCCGCGCGCCTGATAGTCGCCCGATAGCGGGTCCCAGACTGGTGGCATCTCTCGCTCGAGCGTTCGCGCATAGCGTTCGCTCCGGAAGGCCACGGCTGCGTGCCTGCGATTCACACGGACCATGCGCGGCGGCTCCTGGGTACGCGCGGCGTGGAGCTCGGACGCCGCAAGCGTCGCGACGGCGACACACGCGGTGGCGAACGCGGCGACCGCGTATGGCGACGGAAGCCCACCCGGCGCGCCATCGATCGAGAACGCACCCGGAGGCAGATCTGCGAGCGTCTCGTCCTGGGCGCGGGGTGCCACTTCGTTCCAGAGCCTGAGAATCAGCGTTCGTTCGTCGTCGACCATGGATGGACTGTTCGGTCCGCGCATCGGTTAGTCAATGTTGATTAGTGTCAACGTTGATGACAGTCTATGTCGATGCCGCGCCCCCTCACCGCCCAGCAAGCTGCGACACGTCTGGGCGTGAAGCGTGAGACGCTCTATGCGTACGTGAGCCGCGGCGTGCTCTCGCGCACCATCGGTGCAGACGGTCGCACGAGCCGGTTCGACCCGGCGGAGGTGAATGATCTGGCCCGGCGCGGGCGTCCGCGCAAGGGCGTCGACCGGGTGGGCGAGATCGACGTGTCGCTCGCGACAAGCGTGACCGCGGTACACCCCGCGCGCCTGCTCTTCCGGGGCCACGACGCGACGGTGCTTGCGAGGACGAGCTCCTTCGAGGCCGTGAGTGAGCTGTTGTGGACGGGAGCCCTTCCATCGGAGCTCACCTGGCAACACCGGGGCGTCGCGACGACGATGGCGCGCACGGTGGCGCGTGCTCTCGCGCCCGCTGCCTCGCCGATCGAGCGATATTCCGCGGTCTGCGCCGCGATCGGCCCGCTGTTCCCGCTCCGCGGTGACACGCGGCCAGCGGCTGTGTTGACCCATGCTCGCGAGCTCATCGTGGCGCTCGCGACGAGCCTGGAGGAGCGCACGGCGCTGACGCCCGGAACGAACATCGCTCAGCACCTCTGGCAATGCCTGTCGCCTCTGCCGCCAACGGTGCCGCAGGTCGCGCTCCTCGACGCGGCGCTGGTGTTGCTCTCGGACCACGAGCTCGCGACGTCCACCATCGCCGCGCGCGTCGCGGCGTCGACCCGCGCAGACCCATTCTCTGTCGTGCTCGCCGGCCTTGGCGCGATGAACGGCCCGCTGCACGGCAAGGCGGCGCTCCGCGTCCAGCAGCTGCTCCGGGACGCGGAAAGCTCCTCCGCCGATGCCGCGCTGGCACGCGCCATCCAGTCACACCCCAACCTGCCCGGCTTCGGTCACCCGGTCTATCGCGGCACCGACCCACGCGCAGAGCACCTCCTCGAGGCACTCGCGAAGGCCAGCGCACGCAAACCACGAACCCTCGTACAGGACCTCCTTCGCGCAGCCACCGCCGCAGGTGCGGCACGACCGAATGTGGACTTCGCCCTGGCCGCCATGGCTCATTCCATGGGCATGCCCATGGGCAGCACCGAGGCGATCTTCGCGCTCGCGCGCATCAGTGGTCTCGTCGCGCACGCGCTCGAGGAATACGGAGAAGAACCCCTCCGTTTCCGGGCACGCGCCATCTACACGGGCCCCTGAACCCGAGGGCACGACCCGAGATCTTCGAGTCCGTGCCCCACCCCACTCACCTCAGAACGTCCCGCCGCCTTGTGTTGCGAACATTGGTTCCTCCTCCCTCTCCGCGAGGGCACTACGCAACTAGAGGGCCAAGACGAACCCGCAATTTTCCCGAGTATCTGGAATATGCACTGTCACGATGTGTTGACAGTCCGAGCGTGACGACTGTCCGAATTGCGGACACCCGCTGCCGGCGCGGTGCGTCTGCGGTCGACACGCCGTAAGCCAGGAGTGCTATCTGCGCCTCATGCTCGTACGTCGCTCCATCGCCCTCGCATTCATCGTCTGCTCGACGGCGTGCTGCGGCGTGTCGCCACCGAAGAGCCCGCTCCCCACGCCGCAAGCGGCGATCGACCGCGTGCGTGCGACGGGCACGTGCGGCCTTGGGGTGCAGGCCTCCGCGAAGATCGACCACATCGGACCGAAGGGCCGCGCCCGCGGCGACCTCCTCCTCTACGCGATCGCTCCGGCGAGCCTCCGCATGGATGTCGTCAGCCCGTTCGGTGTGAACCTGGCGACGCTCACCTCTGACGGGCAGCACTTCGCCCTGGCCGACCTGCGCGAGAAGCGCTTCTTCGTGGGCAAGGCGAGCGCCTGCAACATCGCGCGCATGACCACAGTGAGCATCCCGCCGTTCGTGCTGGGCGGCCTGCTGCGTGGGCAGCCAGTGCTGCTGAAGCACGAGCCCGTCGCCGTGACGAGCGCCTGGAACAGCGGGGGCTACTACACCGTGAACATCCAGAGCACGCGTCAGGCGGATCAGGAGCTGCATCTGGCGCCGCACCCCGATGACTTCGACAAGCCGTGGGCCGAGCAGCGTCTCAGGCTGATCGACGTCACGGTGCGGCAGCAAGGCGTCGTGCTCTATCACGCAGCGCTGTCAGGTCATGCGCCAGCGGCAACGGCGAAGCCGCGCGTGGATCCGGACGGCATCGATCCGCCGGTGCCGCCGTCCGGCCCCGAGTGCAACGCAGACATTCCGCGGCGCATCCACGTGGAGGTGCCAGGAAGCGAGATCGACGTGCTGTTCCAGTACGATCAGGTGACCTGGAATCCGCCGATCATCGACGGGCTGTTCCAGCAATCGCCCATCCCCGGCATGCTGACGACACCGGTGGAGTGCGACGATCCTCAGTGACCCGTCGCGAGGTCGTACTTGTTCGCGTAGCGGCCCTCGCAGTAGTTCGCGGGAACGCTGGTCGCGCCGTTCAGGTGCTTCTTGTCGAGTGAGCAGACGATCGCCGGATAGTCATCCGAGCTCCACGTCTTGAATTTCATCACGTTCGTCGTGGGGCGTGCGACCGACGGGAGCGCCGGGTAGTCCACGTCCACGTTCTTGCCCTGGTACACGTCCGTCTTGTGGATGACGCTGACCGGAGCGTGCAGACCGGTGACGCCAGTGCCCTTGTAGATCTTCGTGGTCATGTCGACGCCGATGAGGGCGGCGAGCTCCACGACGTGCTCACCCTGCATGCGATTGCAGCCGTGCGAGACCGGGCCGCGAATGAGCTTCCATTCGCCGTCGGCCGCCGTGATCGGTCCGTGGAAGGCAATGCCGCGAGCCTGATCGTACGGGATGAACGGGAAGCCGCCCCAGGTCGCATGATCGTTCGTCGGAACCCAGGGGCTCGCGACCGTGATGAGGTAGTTTTTCGGCTGCGCGTTCGCAGCGGCGCCGGTGGCGACCGGGTAGACGACGGTGAGCTCGGTGCGCCCCGTGGCAAGCGTGGTGGTGGTCGCATAGAAGGGGAACGCGCCGGTGAAGGTCTTCGGCACGAGGCCGGTGACGCGCGCGGTGTGGGCGGTCTGCGAGACCGTGATGGTCGGTGACTCGAGCGCGGGGAGCGGGCCAGAGTAGACCCACTGGTCGTTGGTGCCCTTTGCCAGATCGTCGGTGGTGTTGTCCGGGTTCTCCTGGTCGGTGCCATCCATGGCGCAGGCCTGCGTCAGAAGTACGGAGCCGAGAGCGAGGAGCGAGACGAGGAACCCGTTGCGCATGACCGTTTGACCTCCAGGACGCAGAGCGGTGCGTCGAGCAGGGTACTGCGAGGAGTGTGCCGTTGTCCTACACGGACATACGGTGTCGCATCAACGAGACAGCCTCAGTAACTACATGTACTTAGGTGCAACGCGCCTTGAAAGCTCCAGTGTAGGTGGATCAGCGCAATTCCAGATGTGGATCATCGAGGTTCCGCCAGTACCAAACTTTTCCACCGAGCAGGACCTGGTCAGCCCGTGCCCAGCTCGGTGGCCAGCTCCGCCGCGAGCGCACGGCCGCGGTCCAGGTCCGCCGCGGTGAGCGTGATGGCGCCGACGACCGGATGTCCCCCGCCACCGTACCGCTCGCAGATCTTGGAGATGTCGTGCGTGCGCGGCCTCTGGCTCCACGGGTTGTAGCCGATGGATAGCTTCACCCGCTTGGCGTCGCGCGTGACGACGATCGAGTAGCGGCTGTTCGGATAGAGCGCATACGTCACGAACTTTGGCGACACCGCGAGGAGGCTTGGCGTGAGGTCGACGAGCACGACGCCGTCCTTCTCGACCGCGGCGGCCTCCACGAGCTTCACGAAACCATCGAGCTCTGCCTGCTTCGGTGCGAAGAGCTCCTGGATCCTGGGCAGCGCGGCGATCTCGTCGATCGATTTCGAGAGGAGCATCGGAACGAGCTCCGCGTAGAACACAGCGTCTCCGTAGCTCTCGACCACTGTCATCAGCTGGAGCGCTGGCTCCTTGCGTGCGACGGCCATCTCCGCGCTGGGGAAGCGCGCGGCGTCGATGATGTCCGCCCATCGCACCAGCTCGGAGTGCTCGGCCATGTCGACGCCCAGCCGCTCACGGGCCACATCGAAGATGAGCTTGGTGCACGAGCCGTACGCGGCGTCGTGGAACATTCGCGTGGGACTCTTCGCCCTGGCGGCTTCGAACGACGCGCGCTCTTCCGGCGACGGGAACGCGGAGGCGTGGTGGTCGAAGTAGTAGGTGAGCTTGTCGGACGCGGAGTAGCGGTAGTCGAGGATCACGTTTTCCTCGCCCACGAGCAGCTTCGGATCCACGCCATTTTCCCCGGGCCCGTACCCGCACGCGCGGAACGTGAAGTCGAGCGGTTCGCCCGGATGCAGCTTCCCGAGAAGGTGCGTGAAGATGGCGGACGAGCACATCCCGTCGAAACAGTGACCATGCGCAGCGACGACGACGGACTTTGCCATGCCCCTCTTCTATATTCCAAACTGCCGCCGATGCGTATCCACCACGTAGCTTTCCGCACGCACGACCTGTCGCGCTTGCATGCATTCTACACAAGTCTCGGTTTCGAGACGACGCGCAAGGACCAGCGGTCCGCCTGGATGCGGGCGGGCGACGCCGTCGTCATGCTGGAGCAATCTGAGCCGGAAGAGGCCCAGGATCTATCTGCATCGAAGGAGCTCTGCGCCTTCCACGTGACCGCCGAGGAGCGCCAAACGCTCACCGCGAAGCTTCAGCAAATGGGCATGGCGACGGACGGCGCGACCCCCTTCACCACGTACGTCCGCGATCCGGACGGCCGCCGCATAGGCTTCAGTCACTATCCGTTCTAGGCGCTGGTTTCTGGGTGAGCGCCGACGCGAGGCGATCCGCGGCGTCGAAGTCGTCTCCGACGCTCACGAAGATGACCCGCTTTCCATCGCGCCGGGTGGCTCCCGTGAACTCCGTCTGGCGATTGGTATTGGTGGTGCGCGCCATCCCTTCTTCCGCGAAGTCGTAGACCGCGACCTGCCCGGTGTTGCCCACGCCACCAGCGCCTCGCGCGATGCGGATCGTCATCAGGGAAAGCTTCTCCGATCGGGGCGAGACCTTGAGCTCTTCGATCTTCCAGCCCAGCGTCAGGAGACGCGCTTCGAAATCCGTGTTGGTCATCGCGGTGAGCGATCCGGGCGGCGTCGCAAGGATCTCGGCGCGGGTCAGCGCGGCTGCCGTGGTCAGCGCGGGCGGCGACGGGATGGACCGGCCAGGTGCTTTTGGTTCGCGGAGCACGAGCGCAACAATGGCGGCGGCGAGGGCGGCGGCGATCGCGAAGCCGACCATCACGGCGAGCACGAGACCCGTGATCGTCGGCCTGGGCTGCGGTTGTGGCGCGAGCGACTGCCCTGCTGGAGGCTCGGCGGGGGACATTCCTGGTGGAGCCGGAGGCGCGAGCGCTGGGGGTGGTGTGCTGCCCACGAGCTGCGGCGGCGGCGTCGACTGGATTGCTGGCGCACTGCCAAGCCGCGCGGTGTGCCGGGGGCGGCTCTGTGCCGCTGATGCGACCACCAAGGACGCCAGCGCACGCTCGACACCTACGAGCATCTCTTCACACGACGCGTAGCGCTCCGCGATCGGCTTGCGCGTGGCGCGCGTGATCACGGCGCCGAGCGGTGAATCGAGTACGACGGTGGGTAGCAACACCGGGTCGTCCGAGGCTTGCCACGTCCACACCCGGATCGCGGAGTCACCCTGGATGATGCAGGCGCCAGAGATCGCCTCCGCCATCACCAGACCGAGCGCGTAGACATCCGTTCCGGGCCCCAGCTCCTCTCCCCTCACCTGCTCGGGCGACATGTAGCTCGGTGTCCCGATCATCTGTCCGAACCGGGTGATCTTGCGCATTCCATCGCCGTTGTCGATCGGGCGCGCAACGCCGAAGTCGAGGACCTTCACGAAGTCCTGCGCACCCGCGTGGTCGGTGAGGAAGATGTTCTCGGGCTTGATGTCCCGATGGACGATGCCGCGCGTGTGCGCTTCCTGAAGGGACCGGAGCACCTGCACCGCGATGCGGCCGGTGCGCTCCGCGTTCACGGGCGCGCTTGCGATGGCCTGCGCGAGCGTGCGACCACGAAGCAGCTCCCACACGATGAATGGCAGGCCCTCGTCGGTCTGACCGAAGTCCATCAGACGGATCGTGTTGGGGTGCGTGAGCTGCTGTGCGAGCTTGGCCTCACGCACGAACCGCTCGACCGAGCCTTCGGTGAGGACGGCCTCGGCGAGGAGCATCTTGATCGCGACCTCGTGTCCGAGCGGCAGCTGCGTGGCTTGATAGACGACGCCATGACCGCCGCGACCGAGCTGAGCGCCGAGCCTATAGCGTCCGGCCACCACATCCCCTGCGCCGAGGTCTCTGGGATAGTGCGAGGGCAACGCCCTCTATGGTACGCCGACCAGCCCTGGCACGTGCACGCCCTTCTCCTTGGCGCATGCGATGGCGTCCTCGTAGCCCGCATCTGCATGACGGATCACGCCCATTCCGGGATCGCTCGTGAGCACGCGCTCGAGGCGCGCTGCCGCCTCCTTCGTGCCGTCTGCGACGACGACCATGCCTGCGTGGAGGCTCATGCCCATGCCGACGCCGCCGCCGTGGTGAAAGCTCACCCAGCTTGCGCCCGCGGCGGTGTTCACGAGCGCGTTCAGGATCGCGAAGTCGGCGATCGCGTCGGAGCCGTCCTTCATGGCCTCGGTCTCGCGGTTCGGCGAGGCGACGCTCCCGCAGTCGAGGTGGTCGCGACCGATCACGATGGGCGCCTTCACCTTGCCGGTCCGCACGAGCTCGTTGAATGCGAGGCCGACCTTTGCGCGGTCGCCATAGCCGAGCCAGCAGATCCGCGACGGAAGACCCTGGAACTGCACGCGCGCCTGCGCGAGCTCGATCCATTTCTTGAGATCCGGGTCGTGCGTGACGAGCTCCAGAACGGTCGCGTCCGTGACCGCGATGTCCGCAGGATCCCCCGAGAGCGCGACCCAGCGAAACGGCCCCTTGCCGATGCAGAAGAGGGGCCGGATGTACTCTGGCACGAAGCCGGGGATGTCGAAGGCGTTCGTCTCGCCCGCATCCACGGCGCACGCGCGGATG
>JBBRNJ010000050.1:0-66656 GCA_038230375.1 Polyangiales bacterium
GATCGACGGCCTCTCGAACTACCTCGACTCGCATGGCATGAAGAGCGTGAACGAGCTCCGCGGCCGCGCGATCCCCGGATACCAGGAGTGGGGCGATCTCGATCTCTCCTACAAGCTGCTCGCGAAGATCGACCCGAAGAAGTGCATCGGCTGCCAGCTCTGCGTGACCGCCTGCAACGACGGCGCGCACCAGTGCATCTTCACCGGCAACGAAGAGAAGGCGCGGCCTCCGCACGCACACGCACACGGAAAGGCGAAGCCCCCCTCCCCCTTCCCCATCGGCCTCCACGCAGGCAACCGCGTGCCGTGGGTCGACGAACCGGAATGTGTAGGATGCAACCTCTGCGCGCTGGTCTGCCCAGTCGAAGGCTGCATCACGATGGAAGAGACCCCCAGCGGCCTCCCCAAGGAATCCTGGAACGACCGCGTCGCAGCCGGCCGCGGAAAGATCCCCGGCGGCATCCACGAGTCGTAAACGCGCCGCCTCGGGCGAGGGACATCCCGGCAGACTTCGTTTGTGCTCCGCGCGGTGCTCACGTACCAGAGTACGTTCCGCTCCGTGCTTGCCCAAAGCCTCGTCTGCCGGGCGTCTCTCGCCCGATCCGGCGCGTTTACCGTTCAGTGGGCAGTGCCAGAGATCTAGCGGGAGGGTGCAGTGCCAGAGATCTAGCGGGAGGGGTCAGTGCCAGAGATCTAGCGGTAGCGGTTCGTCTAGCGTGGACTCTTGAGGGAGCTGCGGCTTGCTTGGGCCGTTGGGTTTGTAGGTTTGCTCGGGGCCTGGGAAGGTGCCGGCTTGTACCTCGGATATGTAGGCGGCTACGGCGGCTACGATCTGATCGCCTACTGGGGCGAATGCTTTTGCGAACTTTGGCTTGTGGCCGCGCGACATGCCCAGGAGGTCCGTGCACACGAGCACCTGTCCGTTGCATGCGGGGCCCGCGCCGATGCCTATGGTCGGAATGGAGAGTGCCTCCGTGATGCGCTCTGCGACGTCCGGGGGGATTGCCTCGAGGACGATCGCGAACGCCCCGGCCGCCTCGATGGCGAGGGCATCACGAATGACCTTCTCTGCGGCATCTTCGCCGCGGCCCTGCACCTTGAAGCCACCCAGCGCGTGCACGCTCTGCGGCGTGAGGCCGACGTGCCCGACGACCGGGATGCCGGCCCGCACGATACGATGAACGTGCTCCGCGACCTCTGCGCCGCCCTCGAGCTTCACGCTCTCCGCAAAGCCCTCCTTCATGAGGCGACCCGCGTTCTCGACGGCCTGCGCCGGCGACGCCTGGTAGCTCATGAACGGCAGATCCGACGTCAGGTGCGCGCGGCCGAGACCGCGAGCAACCGCACGCGTGTGATAGACCATCTCGTCCATCGTCACGGGGATCGTGTTCGTCGCGCCCTGCACGATCATACCGAGCGAATCACCGACGAGCACCATGTCCACGCCCGCCTCGTCGATGAGGCGCGCCATGGTGAAATCGTAGGCGGTCACCATGGTGATGGCTCCACCCTCCGTGGTGTTTGCTCCGGCGCTCAACTGTTTCCGGGCTTGCAGCTCCGGAACGGTGATCTTGCGCGGGCCACCAGCAGCGCCTGCGCCCTTCGGTGTAGTATACATGGGACCTCGGGTCGCGGCCTCGCAGAGGAGGTCCACGCCTGCATAGAAAGCTAGCCTCGGAAGGGGTCGCCGGCAAGGTCGACTTGTATTACCGTGCATTCCCAACGCCTTGAAAACCTCGTCTTTCTTTGGCCTCGCGGGGCCGCTCGCTCTCGCCGCCGTGCTCAGCGCGGGATGCGATCGCACGCCCAGCGCGGATGGTCTGCGCGAGTGGAACGTCCAGGACCACGAGCAGGATCAGGAGTCACTGAAGGCGCAGCTCCCGCGCAAAGGTGACGGCGGCAGTGGCGGCGGCGCGTCAGGTATTGCGGCGCTGGTCGATCTCACCTGGCGCGCACAGTGCGCGCAGTGCCACGGGGAGTCCGGTCGCGGCGACGGCCCGAACGGCCCCATGGTGAAGGCCACGAACTTCACCGACCCCGAGTGGCAGCACAGGATCCAGGACGGCGAGATCGCGAATGCGATCCAGAACGGCAAGGGCAAGATGCCCAAGTTCGATCTGTCGAGCGAGCTCGTCGCGGGGCTGGTCGTTCGCATCCGTCAGGTCGGCGGCGCGGGGCGACCGCCAGGCAAATAAGTGTCAGAGGAGGCGGCCCAAAAGCCCTCGTCGATCCGGCGGCGCGCGCGCTCACCGTTCACCTGGCTCGCGCTGCTCCTGTTCGCGGGGGTGGCGTTCTACATCTCGAGCAAGGAACCGAAGGAGCAGCACGTGCGCTTCGTGCTGGGCGCGGCGGCCCCTCGTGTGACCCGCCTGACGTGTGACTATGAGGCAGCCACCACGGGGGATGGCATCGCCCGGGCCGCGGAGTTCACCTATGATCATGGCGAGGCCCCCCGCGTCGTCCCCCACGATCCGGAGCTCACGCCCGGAGATTACGTGCTCCACATTCGAGTCTTTTCCAAAGACGGCCAAAACACGCTAGAACGGCGGGTGACGTTCTCGTCCGGCACCGTGAGCGTCGATCTCGCAGACGCCGTCCCTGGCCCCTCGAAAGCCCCCCCCGGCGCCCCGTCCGCCCCAACCCCCGCTTCCAGCGGAAAACCGTGAGCAGCGACAAACCTCCCTCCTCGCAATCCGCCCACGTCGAAATCGCGACGCGCGCTTCCATGCCCTCCTCCGGCGGCGGCATCGGGATCATGGCGACAGTTCTGAACGGCAGCCACAAGGGCACGCAGAAGCCGCTCGCCGGACGCCTGACGATCGGCAAAGCACCCGATAACGATCTCGTGCTGACCGACGACACCGTGTCGCGCCACCACTGCGAGATCATCCGCGCGCCCGACGGTATGCATGTCCGCGACCTGGACTCCACGAACGGCACCAAGATCGATGGCACGCGCATCCGCGAGGCCATGCTTCAGTCCGGCAGCGTCCTCAAGGTCGGCGAGATCGAGGTCGCATTCAAGCCCGTCACGCACCGCCTCGAGGTGCTGCCCAGCGACAAGAACCACTTCGGTCCCGCGCTCGGCAGCAGCCTCTCCATGCGGACGATCTTCGGCGTGCTCGAGCGCATCGCCAAGACCGACGCCACGGTCCTCCTTGAAGGGGAGACGGGCACGGGCAAGGACGTCCTCGCGCGCGCCGTCTGGTCCGAGAGCCTGCGCGCGGGCAAGCCGTTCGTCGTCGTCGACTGCGGCGCCGTCAGCTACTCCCTCATCGAGAGCGAGCTCTTCGGCCACGAGCGCGGCAGCTTCACCGGCGCCGTCTCGCAGCGTCAGGGAGCCTTCGAGCTCGCAGACATGGGCACGGTGTTCCTGGACGAAATCGGAGAGCTCCCGCTCGACGTACAGCCCAAGCTCCTGCGCGTGCTCGAGACCAAGGAGTTCCGTCGCGTGGGCGGCAACAAGCCGTTGTCGGCGAACTGCCGCGTGATCGCCGCCACCAAGCGCGACCTCAATCGCGAAGTCGCGGCCGGCAAGTTCCGCGAGGACCTTTATTTCCGCCTCGCCGTGGTCCCCGTGACGGTGCCGTCGCTGCGCTCGCGCCGCGAAGACATCCCGATCCTGGTCGAGCACATCCTGAAGACCACGGGCGCGCACCTCACGGTCACCGCCGAGACAATGGCCGCGCTCTCCTCGCACGACTGGCCGGGCAACGTCCGTGAGCTACGCAACGTGCTCGAGCGCGCGATCTACATGGCGCAGGCGACCGGCTCCACCGAGCTAGGCGTCGTCGCCCTCCCCACGGGCGGTGGCGAGCCAGCATTCCAGTTCGAGGCCGAAAAGAGCTACCGCGAGACCCGCGCCAAGTACGACACCGAGTTCGAGAAGCGGTACGTACGCTGGCTCCTCGGCCGCCACAGCGGCAACGTGAGCGCCGCTGCGAGAGACGCAAAAATGGACCGGAAGCACCTCTCCGATCTGGCGAAAAAACACGGCCTCCGCGGCTCCGAAGACGGCGACTAGAACAGCGTCGACTTGAGCGAGACGCGCCGCGGTCGTACTATTCGATCCCGGCGATGCCGAGCTCGCTCTTCATGTGGATCGCGAGCTGCGCCTCGGCGTCCAGGAAGAGCGCGGTGTGGTAGGGATCGCTCGTGACGGACTTGTTGTCCGTCTTCACCACTTTTCCTGTCCTCCGATTCGTGGTGATGACCTGAAACTCCTCCGTGTGTGCGCTCCCGAGCGCAGGGTCCGCGGTGGGTGTGAAGGTGCCCGCGCAGACGACCGTCGGCGCGGCGGGAGCAAGGTCGACGAGGAAGTAGTCCATCGCCCCGGTGCGCAGCTCACGCACGATGACCACGTTCTTCACGTTGAGGCCGCGCCTCACGGTGTCCTTGAAGTCGTCTTTCGCGGGATCGCCCATCATGTAGTCGGGGTAGAAGCCGTTGGTCCCGCGCATCACGCGGGGAAACGGATTGGTGCCGAAGTAGAGGTCGAGCGACTCGTTCTTGTGCTGGTCATCGGCTGGGGCGCCGCCGCGCTTGGCCTCCTCCAGCATCATGTAGTCGGTGTTGTGGGCGTCGCTCGCCGGATCAAAGGTGAGGGGCTTCGTTGCCTTGCACTTCGAGGTCTGCGGCGTGGGCGGCTTCTTCTCGACCAGCGCCGCCGCGGCGACGAGCTTCGGACGAAGCGCATCCGCAGCAGGCTTCGCCTCAGCGTACACCTGCTTCTGGGTCTTCAGGAGGTTGCAGCCGGAGGCCGCGACCGTGGCGAACGCGAGAGGAAGAAAGAGGCACGAACGCAGCAGTCCGAAGCGTTTCCACATGATGCGGACACTACCACGTTGGGGAGCGCAGGTCCGTTCGCGACCGCCCGCGTCAGTCTGCGCGCAACGTGCGCGTCACGAGGCCGTGGGATAGGTTGCCGTCATGATCACCGCCTCTGCAACCGTGCACAAGGGATCTTGCCTCTGCGGCGCCGTGACGTTCCAGATCGAGGGTGATCTGCCGTCGCCAGATGCCTGTCACTGCTCGCAGTGCCGCAAGCAGACAGGGCATTACTTTGCATCCACGGACGTGTCTCGCGCGGCGCTCGCGATCCAGGGCGAGGACAAGCTCACGTGGTTTCAGTCGTCGGCGAAGGTGCGAAGGGGATTCTGCGCCACGTGCGGGTCCGCGCTCTTCTGGGACCCGCCGGCAAAGGACTGGATCGGCGTCGCCATGGGCGCGCTGGACAAGCCTACGAATACGCGCCTGCGGATACACATCTTTGTTGCCGACAAGGGCGACTACTACGATATCGCGGATGGCCTGCCGCAGAACGAACATTGATGTCGGCGGGGCGCGCACCCAGCGCGGCTCGCAAGCCGCGCGCACCCAGAGCCGAAAGCGGGTCGGCGCGTGTTTTTGAGTCAGCGCGAGGTTCTTTTTCGGATCAGCGCGGCGCCGACACATAGGAGGCCCAGCGCCACTGCCAGCTTGCCTTCGTTTGCGCTGTTGCCCACGGTGGTGCATCCGCAGCTCGACTTCTTCGCGTCGGCCGCGGGCGCCGCGCTCGCGGATGCCGCCGGTGTGAGGATTCCCATCTTGTCTGCCTTCGACTTCTCGATGCAGCGCGACTTGTCGGAGCATGTGGTGGTGTTGGGACACTTCTTGTCGGCGGCGCAGCGACCCGTCGCGATGAGGCGGCTTTGCTTGTTGTTCGCGGTCGCGCCGCCGTCGCCTGCGATGGTGCCGATCTGGACGCAGAGCGCCATCGGGCGGCAGACCTCGTTCGGGAGGCAGTTGGCGTCGTTCTCGCAGACCGAGGGCTCGCACCAGGTCATGCTGTTCTCGGTCTTGTTCACGCTGCCCGGCGGGCAGTCGGACGGATCCGTCTCCACCGCGTGAGCGAGCGCAGGCAGCGAGAGCGACACGGCAACCGACAGAGCGAGCACGACCTTGTTCATGCTCTCCGTCCTATCCGAGCTTGGGAGCCTCACAAATTGAAAAAGCCTCTGATCTGGCTCAAGAGACGGGCTGACCTGTCCACCATCGGCTCGCTGTGGCGATCGGGCGATGACAGCACCGCCTCCTCCAGCTCCTCCTGGCGCTTCGCAAGCACCTCGCTCATGCGCTCCACGATCTCCGGGCTCGCCGCGATCGTGTGGTGGAACGCGTCGTGGTCCACGACCAGCAACGTGCACTGCGTGGCCGCGCGCACCGTGGCCTTGCGCTCCTCGCCCGTCATGAGGCTCATCTCGCCGAAGAACGTCCCCGCACGAAGCGTGGCCACCGGCACCGCGTCGCCGCCCTTCATCACCTCCACGAGGACCTCGCCCTTGTCGATGATGTAGAGCTCGCTCGTCTTCTCGCCTTCGCGAACGATCACCTCGCCCGCAGCGAACATCTTCACGCCAACCTCCGCCGCCAGCGCACGGTGGGCATCCGCCGGCAGCACGTCCAGGAAGTCCACGCAGCGCAGCGCGCGATCACGCTTCTCCAGCTCACGATCCTCGCTTCGCTTCTTCGTCTCGTCGCTGACCTCGTGGACGTGGAGCGTCCGCGTGGGGAACGGGAACTCGATCCCGGAGCGCTGGAATGCGTAGTAGATGCGATTGCGGACGCGTCCTTCGATCACGAGCATGCTCGGCATGTCATCGATGAAGTAGAAGACCGTGTACTCGATCCACGCGTCGCAGAACTGCCGCGTCACCACGCTCGGCGCCGGCTCCGAGAGCACGCCACCCGTGTCGCGCATCGCGGCCAGGATCACCTCGTGGACGCGCTCGGGCGCGACGTCGTAGCCGCCAGTGACGGTGACGTTCCGGCGTGACACGTTCGAGGGCCGCGAGAAGTTACGGAGCGCCGTCTTCGCGAGCATCCCGTTCGGCACGATGACCTCCACCATGTCGTGCGTCATGAAGGACGTGGCGCGCCAGTTCACCTCCGTCACCTTGCCGATGGTGTGCGGCCCTGCAGTGTCGACCTCCACCCAGTCGCCCACGTCGAACGGGCGCTGCATCTGAAGAGCAAGACCGCTGACCATGTTGCCGAGCGTGTCCTGGAGCGCGAGCCCCAGCGCGGCGGTCAGCAGCGCCGACGTTGTCAGGATGGAGCCGGGCTCCACGCCCACCGTGTGGAGCGTGAGGATCGCCACGATGAAGTAGACGACCGCCTGCACCACATCGCGGAAGATGACGGGCGTGGACTTGTGCGTGCGGCGCGCCAAGAGCACGTCCAGCAAGAGCAGCACCGCGCTGCGCGCTGACGACGAGAACAGGAAGAACGTGTAGAGGAAGCCCGTGATGCGCCCGACGCGAGCCTCCGCGCTGATGAGCGCCGTGACAGCGCCGAACAGCACCGCAAGCAGGAGGAAGAGCGCCGGCTGGCCCGCCTTCTTCTTGTCCTGGTTTGGAAGGACGGCACGCAGCACAAGAACGAGCAAGAAAGCCACGACGAACGACCCCACCTCGAACAGGCGGTCGTTGTGCTCCGCGAGGCCCATGGGATCGCGCATCTAGAAGACCAGCCCCCCGGAGAGACCAAGGATGTACGCGCGCGCGTCGCCGATGGGGCTGCCGCCGAGCGTGAACTGGTCGTACGAGAACTGCACTGCGTCTGCAGACACGCCTGCCTTTGCGCTCTCCACCACCCAGAAGAGGTTCCCCTCCTTGCGCCGAAACGTGTAGTTTGCACGCACTCCGACCGTGAGGCTGGAGAACGGCGAGAGCTCACGATCGCCCGTAAAATACTGGCCTTTGGGGCCCAGCGGCCGATCGCCGCCGCTGTAGTCGTCGCTGTAGAATATGGCGCCGGTCTGCTTGTAGAAACGGCCGCGAAGGGAGGCACGGAGGGCGTCGCCGAAGTACTTCTCGAACTCGAGCTCGGCGGTGATGCTGTGGATGTCCCACGTGTCGTCGTAGCCGCGGACGCTCGCGTGGACGACTCCGCGGATGGGACGGATGAAGTAGTTCGCGCGGAGCGTGACGGACTGCCGCGCGCGGTCGTTCGGGTGGTGCTCCTGCGCCTTCAGGCCTTCCCCCAGGATGACGCTGCGGTAGGGGTCCGACTGGAAGCCGTCGATGATCTGGACGCCGTACGTGAGCTGCGTGACCAGAACCGGGGTCCACGCCTGCGTCCAGCTGCCCTGGAACGCGTCGACCGTGATGCCGCGCCGGGAGCGGAGCGGATTGTCGTTCGTGAAGCAGCCATTGGAGTCCTCGAGGGCGAACGCGCGCGAGGGCGTCACGTTCGGGCCTTGCGTGCGATCGCAGACGGTGTCCAGGTTCTTCGCGTAGCCGATCTCGAACTCGGTGTTGTGCTCGAGCGCGTCGGTCTTGGCCGTGACGAAGAAGGCGTGCGAGCGGTAGTCGTGCTCCGTGCCGTAGCTGTAGCCGGCGCTGTACACGGTGTTGCCATGCGTGAGTGAGAAGCCACCGTGACCGACCTGGCGAAAATCGTGCACGCTCGCGGCGGTGATGACGTCAGCGCCGGGATGCGTGTTCTGGTACGCGGGGCCCGCCTTCACGGCCACGCTGGCGCCGGAGACCACGTCTGCGGCGTAGCCTGCGGTCACGCCGAGCCAGCTCGTGGGTTTCACGGTGAGGTCGAGGCCGGGCGTGTACACGAACATGTGCGAGCGCGTCGGCGCCTCGTAGAAGATCGTGTGCGCCGTGTCCACGTCGACGACCTCGGCCCGAGCGTCCGGCGCAAGGGCGAGCAGCGCCACCGCGAGCGCTCCGCCTGTGAGTCGGGCCGAGCGCACGAAGCCGCGAGCGAGATGCTGGTCGCTCAGTTGCAGCCGCATCCGCCTCCAGAGACGCCGCCGCCACCCGTGGAGCCTTCGCGGTTGTCGAGCGCGTGCTTCTTCTGGGACTGCGCCAGCTCCTCGCCGTCGAAGCGCATCGTCGGGTCGGCGAGCACCGAGCGCTGCTCCGGACGCACGGTCACGCACCCCCCGAGGAACGCGACGCCCAGCACCACGAGCACGACGGACAGATGCGTGGCCATCAGAAGTACACTCCGAACCCGCCTGAATAGGTCTGGGCGTTCTTGAACGAGCTCGACGTGAGCAACGACATGTTGGTCACCTCGAAGCGCGTGAGGATGCGGCCACGCAGGGCCAGGAGGATGCCGCCGCCGGCGCGGCCCACGTAGAAGTCCTCCTTCTTCAGCACGAAGGAGTCCGTCTGCGGAATGACGTTGAGCCGCCCGCCGCCGGCAGAGAGGAACGGGCACACCGGCCAGTTGGGTGCAAAGTGCACGGATGCGCCCGCGCCGTAGAAGAGCTGCGAGCCATCGGCCGTGAGCGCCTCGGCGATGAACCCCTCCAGCGTCAGAGACGACCCGACCACCACGGACGGGCGCGCCTCCATGTAGCCGAAGCCCTTCACCCCGCCGCTGGCGACCGGGATCTGGAGCAGTCCGCCCATGATCGCGAGACCTCCGTGCGATCCGGCGAGCGGTGGAGGCGCGAAGAACCCAGGCCGCGACGGCGCGTCGGGGCTTCCCGGCTTCACGGCGAAGGTCTCGACCTGTTCACCCAGCACGTATGCCGTTCGCCCGTCCTCGAGGATGACCTTGAGCCAGAAGCCGGTATTCGCGCGGCCGTCGAGCGCGATGGTCTCGCCGCGCTTCAGCGTCTCGATCACGCGATACGAGACGCCTGGTCCGGCGCGCACCTCCGCCTCATCGGTGAGGATGCGGGCGAACGCCTGAGGCTCCTCCTCGGCCGCCACTGCCGCACGCTCGTTCACCGCGACGAGCGTCGCGCTGCATGCGAGCGACGACGCACAACCGAGCGCGGCGGGGAGAGCCGTGCCGAGGCACGTGCGCAGGGCCCATCGGCGGGCGCGATTTGCGAGGGAAAAACGGCTCATTTTTGGGCCCACGTGGAGATGACGGTGACCGCAGGATCATCCTTCGCGAAGATGGCGCGCGGGTGATTCGCGCCGGTCGGACGCACGTAGATCGGGGCGGTCAGGTAATCCCGGCTCATCTCCAGCGAGGCCGACTGGAAGTTCGACTCCGCAGGGCTACCCGCGCCGATCTTCGTCTGATCGGGTTTGTCATTCGCGTCGCATGGGACCGGCGCGTGGTCGATCAGGGCCATTCCGCTCACGGCCGAGGAGTTGAAATGGCAGCCTCCAGAGCGGTCGCCAGCGCCCGGATCGCCCGGCCCGCACTTCTTCGCAAAGAGGACCTCGGGCTCGACGTGGCAGAAGAAGAAGCTCTGGTCGAAGGTCTCGTCCGAAACGACGAAATTCTGGCCGGGGTCGACGCGCTCGCACGCGCCCAGAGCAAAGGCAGCAAGGGCTGCGACGGCTAACCCAGCGATACGCTTCACCGAGGCGGATAGTCTCGGATCCGACCCGCTCGTTGCAAGTCTTTCCCTCGCTCCCCAGCCCGTAAACGTGGACCTGCCCGGATGGGGTTGCCCCCGCCCGCCTTTGCGTCCCCCACCACACGTCCGCGTGGCCCGCAAGCCACGTCGGGCGTCCCCCACCGACCTGAGACGCCGATCCATTACGGATAAATTATCGAAAGGACTTCGATTGTATTTTCCAGCCTCTACGATGGATGATGGAACGTTCCGTGCGAACGTCCTGGGCAGGTTTGTGTTGATCTTGCACCCCCAAGATTTGTAGAAATTGGCCCATCCCCCGAGGCCTGTCGTAGCTTATCTTACATGTAGGTGACCCCACGGTGCCTGCAGACGCTGTCCAGATGGGCGGTGTCGATACGAAGCCCCCGGAGAACTCGCAACCATGAAGCTGACCCCCTGGTATCTCGCCGCCCTGGCCCCGCTCGCTGTCGCTGGTTGTTCTGGCGCCTTCCTCGGCCACTTCGCGGTGCTTGCCGTCACCATCGGGATCTTCGTGGGCACGCTCTCGCTGGGCAAGACCAAGGCGGACCTCGCCGCCCAGCAAGCGATCGCGTCCGTCGATACTGGCCCCCGCGCCTGACCGAGATAGCCTGCGCACGTGGACCGGCTGAAGAACCTCGAGGAGTTCACGCTCGCAGATCTAGAGGCCGTTCGCCTCGGGCTCCGCGGTGACTCCGTCATCGACTGGCACCGTCTGAATCTGAAGACGGAGGCGGAGATCGAAGAGTTCCTGATCGCCCAGGAGTTCATGCCGAACGACGCGAAGGATCGCGACCGCATGGACTCCATCAAGGCGGAAGCGGTGAGCTACCTGCGCCGCCACTTCGAGTATCCGATCCCGAAGCCCGTCGAGACCGCGAGCATCGAGGACCTGTTCAAGCTCGCGGCGGGCACGGGACATCGGCAGACGTGCGCGTGCACGATCCTGAAGTGCATGCACATCATCCATCACCTTGATGGGCGCGAGCTGCTCTTCCTGCTGCCCATGTCCGACCAGGACATCTTCCACCTCGTCGAGGAGAAGGTGTACCGCGTGATCGGCAGCATGCTCGCGGGCGGCTTCCCCATCACGGAGTTCATCGGCGGTCGCAAGAACAAGGACTCGCTCTACACGAAGCTGCTCTCCAAGCAGGAGACCGTGGCGGCGCAGGTCTTCGACAAGCTGCGCTTCCGTATCGTCACGCGCGAGCGCGAGGACATCTTCCCGATCATCTCTTACCTGACGAAGAAGCTCTTTCCGTTCAACTACGTCATCCCCGGACAGAGCATCAACTCGATCTTCCACTTCAAGAAGTACTGCGAGAAGAACCCGCATCTGGGCCCGATGCTCCCGGAGATGCAGGCCGGCAAGGACGAGGACTTCACGCTCTCGGACAACGTCTTCACCGCAGACAATTACCGCATCATCCACTTCGTCGTGGACATGCCGGTTCGCCTGCCCAAGCGCATCCTCGATCGCGCGCCGCCGGGCGCCACGCGCCTTGGGCCCGTCGTGTTCGTCATCTGCGAGTTCCAGGTGATCGACCGCGAGACCGAGTCGAAGAACGAGCTCGGCGATGCATCCCATGCAAAGTACAAGGAACGTCAGAAGCGCGCGGTGATGCGCCGCCTCCAGCTCGGTATGCGCGAGATGAAGGTCCCGGGCCGCACCAAGAAGAAGTAGCGAGCGCGCGTTTCGCGTGCGCCGAGGGAGCCGCGTCGGGGATCAGCCGTAGATCGCGAGCTTGATGAAGCGGATCGCCACGGGCAGCGCGGCCAGGAACACGACCAGGCAGAACGCGCCCGCGGACAGGAGCATCCCCATCTTGACGGCGTGCGCATCGTCCACCTTGAGCGCGTCCTCGAACATCTTCACGCGGTCCTGGCGGTTCGCGACACGCGCCTCGAGCAGCTCGTTGCGGAGCTCGTGCTTTCGCCACAGCACGCGCGCGGCGTACATGGGCATCTGCCAGATGGCCTCGGGTGGGTCCCCGTACTCGGCCACGTCCATGGCCGCGCGGATCTCGGGCGGCAGCTCGTGACGCTTCAGGCGGCGCGGCTTGGGAGGCGGCGCCGGGCGGGGCGGCGGGACCGCGAGCAGCATCTGCCCCTGTGATGGCGGCGCCTCCGGGAACTGCCCGGACGAGAGCGAGGGCGGCGGATGCGCGAGCATGCCGCTCGACGAGGGACCTGCCGGAGGCACCTGCTGGTGGCCTGACCCGTAGCCCCCACCCGAAGGTGGCGCCGGTGGGTAACCACCCTGGGGATGGCCGGGGTGGGGATGCGAGGGCGGCGGCTGCGGATGTGACGGCTGGGGGTGCGAAGCGGGCGCCGCGTCGAGCTCGATGCTGATGCCAGCGCCACCGCCTTCGAAGTCGCCGATGTCGAGATCGCGACTGCGCCCAGCGCGCGGCTTGCCGCCGGTCTCGCCGGGTCCCGGCTTGTTGCCGCCACCTTCGTTGGACATGATCGAATTATCGCTGGGCCCGTTTTTAACTGCAACGTTCGTCCATTCCCGGTAGCCTTTTCGCATGCGTTTTTTCAGCTCGCAGGTGACCCCCATCAGCACGGAGATCGTCCGTGTGCTGCTCTCCAAGGGGGACATCGAGACGGAGTCGCCGCGCGAGGTCGAGGCAGACGTCGCGAGCGTGCTCAACACGTACCTTGCGGCCGAAAAGGACGTGGGCGACCGCGCGAAGGAGCTCCTCGAGCGCACCGGTCGCGGCACGTCGGAGTACTCCCGGGTGCGCACGCAGATGGCCGAGAGCAAGGGCATCAAGGTCGGCGATGAGGCGCTCGACTACATCCTGGACCAGGTGGTGGAGATCTTCCATCACTCGCAGAACGTGGAAGAGATCTTCGTCGAGGACGTGGAGCTGCGGCGCAAGATGGCGCCCGTCTTCAAGCGGTTCATGGCGCAAGAGGGCGATCTCGACGGCGAGGTGCGCGCGCAGCTGAAGCACGTTCGCGAAGGAACGCACACCTGGGACATCGAGTACGCGCGTGTGCTGGAGGCCACGAAGCGGAAGAAGGGCCTGATGTGAGGCTGGCTCTCGCGTGATCCGCAGCATGACGGGCTTCGGGAGCGGGCGGGTGCCCGTGCTCGCCGAGAGCACCGAGGGTGCGATCCCGCGGGCCCCCAGCGGATATCTCGTGGTCGAGCTGCGGGCGACGAACCACAAGTACAACGAGGTCCGCGTGAACGCGCCACGCGAGCTCGCCTTCCTCGCAGGGCCGTGCGAAGCGCGCATTCGCGCACGCATGGAGCGAGGCGCGGTGGATGCGCGGCTCACGGCCGAGGGCGAGTCCTGGAGCCGCCCCGAGATCGACCTGCCGCGCGCGCGGGCAGCCTACGCAGCGCTCACGGGTCTGGCCGCGGAGCTGTCGCCTGGCGTGCGGGTGCCGGTCGAGGCGCTGCTGTCGCTCCCAGACATGTTCGTGAGCGGTGTGGCCGCGCACAAGACGGAGCTGGAGGCTGCGGCGGTGCGCGCGGTGGATGCTGCCGTGTCGGACCTCTTCCGCATGCAAGAGACCGAGGGCGAGAGCCTTGCGCTCGACATGACCGCGCGCCTCTCGCGGCTCCTGTCGCTGGCAGAGAAGATCGCGGTGCGACAGCCCGAGGTGCTCGCTGCCCGCCGCGCCCGTCTTCTGGCGCGGACGCGCGAGCTCCTCGAGGGACGCGGCGGGGAGTTCTCCCAGGTTCGTGTCGAGCAGGAGATCGTCCTCCTGGCGGAAAAGTACGACACCGCGGAGGAGAAGACGCGGCTCGCGAGCCACGTCGCCCAGTGCCTTGCAGCGCTTTTGCCGGGTGCGCCCGTACCGGCAGGCAAGCGGCTGGACTTCCTGCTCCAGGAGGTGGGCCGGGAGATCACGACCATGGGCGCCAAGTCGGAGGACGCCGAGATCGCCCAGGTCGTCGTGGAGATGAAGACCGAGGCCGCCAAATTGCGCGAACAGGTCCAGAATATCGTGTAAATTCGATCGGCCACATGAGCGTCGTCCCCGACGATTTCCTGCTTCTCATTCTCTCCTCGCCCAGCGGCGCGGGAAAGACCACGCTCACCCGCAAGCTGGAAGCGCGGTTCCCCGAGCTGCTCTTCAGCGTCTCGCACACCACGCGGAAGCCCCGCGCGACCGAGGTGGACGGCCGCGACTACTACTTCGTGGATCGCGAGACGTTCGTGAAGAAGGCCGCCGCCGGAGATTTTCTCGAGTGGGCAGAGGTCCACGGAAACCTGTACGGCACGAGCACCAACGAGGTCGCGCGCGCCAAGGCTGCATCAGGTTGTCGTGGGATGATCTTCGACATCGACTACCAGGGCGCGCGGCAGATCCGTGCGCGGGAGCCGCAGGTCGTGTCCGTGTTCATCCTTCCGCCGTCGATGGAGGAGCTGGAGCGACGCTTGCGCGGGCGTGCGAGCGAGACCGAAGAGGTCGTCCAGCGGCGCTTCCGGGTCGCGGAGCAGGAGATCGAGCAGTACGCGTTCTTCGACTACCTGGTCCTGAACGACAACCTCGAGGACGCATTCGCGCACCTCTCGTCGGTGATCCTCGCCGAGCGCTCTCGACGCTGGCGAATCGCGCCGCTTGCGGAGTCATTGCTTCGCGACAAGAAGGCGCGTCTCAAGTAGAAGCCGCGCGGGCTGTCAGAAGGAGAAATCGATGGGTCACACGCTCGCCGTGTTGGGAGGCAGCGGCCTCTATGAAATGGACGGCCTCACGGACAAGACGGAGCTCACGCAGGACACGCCGTTCGGCGCGCCGAGCGACAAGATCGTTCGCGGCAAGCTCGGTGACACGACGCTCCTCTTCTTGCCGCGCCACGGTCGTGGCCATCGGGTCCCGCCCCACGCGATCAACTACCGCGCGAACATCGCTGCGCTGAAGCTCGCCGGCGCGACGCACCTCGTGAGCGTGTCGGCGGTCGGCTCCATGAAGGAGGAGATCGAGCCCACGCACCTTGTCTGCGTCGATCAGTTCATCGACCTCACGAAGAAGCGGGCGAGCACGTTCTTCGACGAGGCCGCCGCGCATGTCTCGTTCGCAGACCCCGTGTGTCGCGACCTCGCGGAGGCGCTCGCGCAGGCCTCGTCCCGCGCCGGGGCGAAGGTCCACAAGGGCGGCACCTACGTGTGCATCGACGGACCGCAGTTCTCGACGCGCGCGGAGAGCCTTGTCTACCGCAGCTGGGGCGTTTCCGTGATCGGCATGACCGCGATGCCGGAGGCCAAGCTCGCCCGTGAGGCGGAGCTCCCGTACGCGACGCTGGCGCTCGCGACCGACTACGACTGCTGGCACGAGAGCGCGGAACCGGTCACGGTGGAGGCGGTGGTCGCGACCATGAAGACGAACGTCATCGCCGCGAAGCGCGCCATCGCGGAGCTCGCGCGCACACTGCCGGACCCGAAGAAGAGCCCGGCATCCACGGCGCTCGCTGGCGCCGTCATGAGCCACGACCAGGGCGTCACGACCGAGGCGCGCGCCAAGCTATCGTGGCTAGGGATCTTTTCTGCTAAGGGGACGGCGTGAAATCGCACCTGCTCATCGTCGGCTCGCTCGCGTTCGACGATCTCGAGATGCCGTTCGGCACATTCGAGAACGTCGTCGGCGGCGCCGCCACCTACTCCGCGCTTGCCGCTTCCCTCTTCACACAGGTGCGCGTCGTTGGCGTGGTGGGCGCTGATTTTCCTGAGGACACGCTCTCCAAGATCGCCGGGCGTGGCGTGGACACCCGAGGCGTCGAGCGCGCGAACGGCAAGACCTTCCGCTGGCGCGGCCGCTACTCCAAGGACCTCTCGAGCCGCGAGTCACTCGACACGCAGCTCAACGTCTTCGCCGACTTCCGCCCGAAGATCATCCCCGAGTACCGCGACTCGCAGTACGTGCTCCTCGGGAACATCCACCCTGCTCTCCAGCTCGAGGTGCTGTCCCAGGTGACCGCGCCGAAGCTCGTGGCCGCGGACACGATGAACTTCTGGATCTCGGGCGAGCGGAAGCTCCTCACGGACGTCCTCTCCAAGGTCTCGCTTCTGACCATCAACGACGAGGAGGCCCGCGACCTCTCCGGCGAGCACGCGCTCCCCAAGGCCGCCCGCGCCATCCGCGGCATGCTCGCTGCGGACAGCGGCCCACGGACGCTCATCATCAAGCGCGGCGAGCACGGCGCGCTCCTGTTCGACGAGCACGGCATGTTCTTCGTTCCCGCCTACCCACTCGAGGACGTGAAGGATCCCACGGGCGCGGGCGACAGCTTTGCGGGTGGTCTCCTCGGTCACCTCACGCGCACGGGCGACGTCTCCGCGCGTTCGCTGCGAGCGGCGATGTTCTACGGGTCGGCGCTCGGGTCCTTCTGCGTCGAGGACGTGGGCCCGTCGCGGCTGTTCACGCTGGAGAAGCAGGATCTCTCGCGTCGGCTCGACGGTTTCCGGAAGATGGTCGACAGCCACGGCGCCCTCGACGACGCCTGACTGGCCCCTTCTCCTCCCCTGCCGCTCCGCGTCAGCCCGCGTCAAAGAGGCATCCGTGTGTGGTGCCGAAATCGGCGTCCAAACGTGCCCGGTCGCTGTGGTATCTATCGAAGCCACATGGCACTCACTTCGATCAGGAAGCTTGCGTTGGGGGCTCTTGGCCTGTCGGCGAGCGGAGTCGTTGGCTTGGCGATCTTCACCGCCGCGTGCTCGGACGACCCTCACCTTCGCTCGGACGGCGGCTCGGACACGGTGGAGACCGACGGCGGCTGTGCCGCAGCGCCCGGAAATCTTCCGGCCGCCAACTGCGACAACTCGCCGCACACGTGCGATCCGCAGACCCCCACCTGCGCGATCGACGAGACGGCGTGCGGCAGCACCGCTACCTGCCTCCCGATCGGCGACAACAAGGGAAAGATGGTGCAAGATTTCCGCCTGCGCCGCCTCAACATCGTGTCGCCGCCGGCGCTCGCGAAGCAGTTCGTCCAGTCGACGGTCGTCACCACCAACATCGACCTCAACGCGAAGCAGTGCGGCGAGCTCGGCAAGGGTCTCTTCAACTGGCTCCTGCGCCTTGACCGCACGTCGAACACGCTCATCACGGGCGGCGCGCCTCCGCCGGACGACGCGCTCGCCAAGGGCTTCTGCTTCGCAGCGTTCACCACCGTGGACAACATCGGTATCCAGCCGATCACCACGAGCGTGACGTTCACCGGCGACACGTTCAAGACCAACGACAAGCTGAAGTTGAACATCCCGATCTTCCTGTCGCCCGACGTCTCGAGCGCGGTCATCCTTCCGATCGCGGACATCCAGCTCTCTGACGTGACGGTGTCGGCCGACAACAACTGCATCGGCACGTTCAACAAAGATTCGCTGGATCCCATGTGCTACGACGACCCGTCGACTTGCTACAAGTGGAACACCGCGGGCGCGCTCGGCGGGTACATCACCATCAAGGAAGCGGACAACGTCAACATCAAGGACCTGAACCAGTCCTTGTGCGCGTTCCTCACTGGCCTCAAGGATCCGGCGACGAACAAGTGCACGCGCGACGGAAGCGGCAACCTCCCCGCCACGGGTGACTACTGCTCCGGCGCTACCACTGGAACCACCAAGGGCGCAGGCGGCTGCAAGGACTCGTTCTGGCTCGCCGCGACGTTCGCTGCCAGCGCCGCGAAGATCTTCGACGGCAAGGGCTCCGTGCCGGCCTGCAGCGGCACGATCATCACGCCCAAGGATGCAGGAACCGATTCGGGCGATGCCGGCCCTGCCGATGCGGCGGGTGGCGGATAGTATCTGGTCGACCTCGCAAGCCCTCGGAACTCCGCGTAACCGGCGCCTCCGAGACGGATTTGTCTCCTAAATGATTCGCGCGTGAGACGTCACCGACGCTGGCTTTTTGAGCAGCGTCGGCCATGATGCGCTCGCACTGCTAAATGGGCGCAACAACGCGTTGCGTCAACGGAATCCTTCGATGGATCGCCGGACGCACCTGTAAAAGTTAAGGTGCGTGCGGGCAGCACGCGCGCTCTCGGGAGGACACGTATGTCTCGTACACTTTGGCGCAACGTCGCCACGCTTGGATTCGTTTTGACGGTCGCTGCATGCAGCGGCGGTGGCTGCGGCAGCTGCGGAGCGCCCATTCCCGGCGGCTTCCCTGCCGAGAACACGGTGCCGAACTCGGCGACCGCGCGTGTCACACGCTCGGGCCTGGACTTCCTGGGCACGAACCTGCCCACGCTCGCGGGTACGGCGCTCGGCTCGGGAGTGAAGAACGGCGCGTACGCCGTCGACTTCGGCAACATCGATCCGGCCCCGACCCAGATCGCGAGCCTCCTCGTCTGCCACATCGACCTGGATGCCAACATCTGTCCCAACGGCTCCATGCCGAACACGACGCCGCCGCAGTGCGAGGCCAAGGTCGGCGTTCCGAACCTTGGCACGCACAAGATGAACCTCCACATCGACGCCGTGACGGCGAACGCGCTGAAGGTAAGCGGCACAGTCCCCCTCCAGCTCGATGACACCGAGATCACCGCCGCTCTCACCGGCTGCACGCTCAACGGCGGCATCACCATGCACGTCGGCTACGGCACCCCCGTTGGCAGCGGCTGCAACAACAAGTTCCCCACCGTCACTCCGTACGATCTGCCCATCAGCATCACGATCCCGCTCGTCTCGGAGACCATCGCGCCGCGCCAGGGCTACACGAAGATCGACGTCACCAACGCCGTCATCGACCTCTCGGGGATCCAGCAGAACCAGGTGCAGATCTGCGCCGACTGCGGCTTCTTCGACACCGCGTGCGACATTGCGTTCGGCGGCAGCTGCTGCGACGCGGTCACGAACTCCAGCTTCGTCAAGAACCTGGTCGTCGGCCAGCTGACCTCGGCGCTCCAGAACGCGATCAAGCCGCTGCTGCAGAAGCAGCTCTGTCAGAAGCCCGACCCCACGCAGACCCCCACGTGCCCGCTGGACACGCAGGAGAGCGCGGACAAGAGCTCCTGCGTCTTCACGTCGAAGCCCACCGAGTGCGTGACATCGATCCTAGGTGTGCAGTCGCACGCGGAGCTCGGAAGCCTGCTCGCGTCGATCTCCCCCGGCTCCACCGGCGGCGTGGATTTCGTGCTCGCAGCGGGCGGCGCCATGACGCCCTACCCCAAGGCCGCAGCGGACAACAAGGGCTACCCGGGCCACACGCCCAACGGCGCCACGGTCGGCTTCATTGGCGGCGCGCGCCCGGCTCCGCAGTCTGCGTGCATCCCGCGCGCGGTCATCGACATCCCCACGAACATCCCGACGCCGAAGCTCCTCCAGGCCGACGTCGTCCCCGGCTGGCCGATGGGCGCCCCCGGCCCAGACCTCGACATCGCGCTCGCGGGTCGCTTCCTCAACTACACGCTCGGCAACATGTACAACTCGGGCGTCCTCTGCCTGGGCGTCACCACCGAGCAGTTCGCGCAGCTGAACAGCGGCCTCGTCAGCGTCCTGATCCCGTCGATCAAGAAGCTCACGTTCGAGCAGAAGGCCGCCGGCGTCGCCATCACCACACGCCCGCAAGCCCCGCCCACGCTGAAGCTCGGCACCGGCAAGGACATCAAGACAGATCCGCTCATCACGGTGAGCATCCCCAAGTTCGCGATCGACTTCTACGTCTGGAGCGACGATCGCTACGTCCGCGCCTTCACGTACGAGGCGGACATCACGTTGCCGCTGAATCTCCAGACCGCGAAGGATCCCAAGACGAACCCGAACGGCGGCCTCTTGCCGGTGCTCGGCGCGCTCACCATCGCGAACGGCGCCGTCACCAACAACGACCTCCTGTCCGACAACCCGACTGCCGTCGCGGGAGCGCTCACCTCGATCATCTCCGGCCTTGCCGGTCAGCTGCTCGGCGGCGGCTTCAAGCCGATCGACATCAGCACGCTCGGCGGATCGCTCGGCGTCGGCCTGGACATCCCGTCGAACGGCATCCAGAAGATCACCGAAGGCACGGACGACTTCCTCACCATCTTCGCGAACATGAAGCAGGCCAAGATGGCCGGCCTCCGCGAGACGAACACGAGCCTCGCGATCGTCTCGAAGACGGTCGACCCGATCGCGCTCACCACGATCGGCTACGACCGGTCCAAGCTGCCCACGCTCACCGTGGAGTTCGCCTCCCCCGAGGAGAGCGCCACCACCAAGGTGGAGTATGCGTGGGCCATCGACGAGAGCTTCCCGAGCGCATGGTCGCCCGACAAGCACGTCGTCATTCACGACGACTACCTCTTCTACCAGGGCAAGCACACCCTCCGCGGCTGGTCGCGCATGGTGGGAGACACGGAGAGCCAGGACGGGACGCCGGCAGAAGTGCCGTTCGTGATCGATACGCTCGCACCGGAGATCCAGGTCACGCCCGTCACCGCGAGCCGCTTCAAGGTCGACGCGTTCGACTACGTGAGCGACAAGGCGCACCTCACCATGCGCTACCGCGCCGCCTCCAACGGAACGCAGCACGACTACAGCGCGTGGACTTCCGTCGACGCGTCCAGGGAGCTCGACATCCCCGGTGGGCAGAGCGAGATCGACGTCCAGGTCAGCGACGAAGAGGGCAACATCGGCACCATCTCGCTCGACCTCGTGCGTGGTCGTAGCGATGCGTCTCTCGCCGCCGCCAGCTCCGGCTGCGGTTGCTCCACGCCTGGCTCGCCGGTCACCTCGGGCACCGGGTTCCTCTCCGGGCTCGCAGCGCTCTCCGGTCTGCTCTTCATCGCGCTCCGCCGCCGCACATCACGCGGTTCCGATGCATCGGCCACACCCAGCGGTTCGCGTCGCGTGCGTCGCACCACGCCATGGGCGCTCGCTGGCATCGGCACCATCGCAGCCGTTGCGTCCACGACGCAGGGCTGCGCATGCGGCGACAGCAGCGGCAACGGCGGCACGGGCTGCGGCGCAGACTGCAACCAGGAATGCGGCGGCGCGCTGCCGCTCGGGCTCGCGGGCTCGTATCTCTCCGTCGCCAAGGCGAAGGACAACACGGTCTGGGTCGCGGGCTACAACGAGGCCTCGCTCTCCGACGGCGTGAACGCACTCTACGGCGATCTCGTCGTGGGCAAGTACGACGCCGCGAAGCAGTCCGTCATGTGGCAGTCCGTCGACGGTCTTCCGGCGGCTCGCACGGATGGCACCTGCCCCGACAACGATCCCTCCGGTTGGCGCGCGGGCGAGACGGAGGCTGGCGCGGACGTCGGTCTCTGGACCAGCATCCAGCTCACGGACACCGGCAACCCGATGGTGAGCTACTACGACGCCACGCACGGCGCGCTGAAGTTCGCCTTCTACGACGGCAAGGGCTGGACGACGTACCCCGTCCGTCAGGCCGCCGGCGCCGACAGCGGCCGGTACTCGAAGATGATCCTCGTGGACGGCAAGCCCGTGATCGCGTTCCTCACCATGGAGCCTGGCACCGGCGGATCGTTGCGCTCGCGCGTCACCATCGCGCACGCGAACGATCCTACGCCGAAGGATCCGAGCGGCTGGACGTTCGACGACGCCGTCGTCGACGACAACGAGCCCTGCACCGGCACCACGTGCGGCGGCGGCCAGGTCTGCGTGAAGAGCAGCGGCAAGTGTCAGCCGACCGCCACGGGGTGTACCCCGGCGGACTGCGGCGCGGGCAATGCCTGCGTGACGCTGACCAACGCTGCCACATGCTCGGCCACGCTGACCAAGGACGCCATCGTCACCTACCCCAACGCGTTCGGCGACTACATTGCGTTCCAGCCAGCGCCGAACAACGGCCTGGCGTTGGTCGTGTACGACCGCATCCATGGCAACCTGGTCGGCCTGGACCACTCGAGCGGCGGCTGGAAGCAGGTCATCCTGGACGGAGAGACGGGTGACCGCTCCAAGAAGACCGCGAAGGACACCGGCGACACCGGCGCGGGCGCATCACTGTTCGTCACCGCTGACGGCACGTGGCACGTGAGCTATGTGGACGGTCTCACCGAGACGGTCCGCTACGTCACCTACAAGGGAGGCAAGCCCGGAACGCCAGAGATCGTCGCTGATGGCTACGGCGTCGACGGCACCCCGTTTGCGGACGGCAAGCACCTTCTCGGCGACGACTCGAACGTCAGCGTCGACAGCAGCGGCACCGTCAGCATCCTCTACCAGGACTCCACGGTCGGGAAGCTGCAGCGCGCCACCGGCATCGTGAGCGGCGGCACGCACAAGTGGGCCACCCACAAGATCGACCAACCGGGTCGCTTTGCTGGCTTCTTCCCCGCTCCCGTCGATCAGCAGATCGCGAACTACTGGCGAACCGTCGACCACGTCTCGAAGGACGAGCACGGCGACGTCAGCTTCATCACGCCCTGAGCCCTGAGGCCTGAGGCCTGAGGTCAGGCCGCGCTGGACGCGGACTCTTCGTTCGCGAGATCCATGACGCGCATCGCGGGGCCCGAGACTTTCTCACGCTCCGAGGCGACCAGCTCCAGGAGCTCCGCCTTCGTGACGGTGCCCGTCTCCAGGAGGGCACGCATGAACCCGTCGACGTAGCCGTGCGCGCGGGCCAGGCGGCCATACTGCTCGCCAGCGGCCTTCGCCACGAACACGTCGGTCAACATCACGCGGAGGTCCGCCAGCATCTCGGCCTTGGTTCGCATCGCTCAAACCTTTCTTGCCCGGACCACGCGCCGAGCCATGCCCACCTCGTGTATCGGACCGCTCGAACGGGGGCCAAGTTTGTGCACGCACGAATGACTTTCGCTTTCTCGGGCGTTCAGCTATTCGGAGACCCGCCCATGGCAGAATCCTCGAGCTTCCCGACGGTCGAGAGCGCGCCCCAGAAGGCGCACGAAAAGGCCCGCGCGGCGTTCGATGCGCTCGCTTCACTCGACAAGCTGTCGGCGCTGGTCGGGATCGCCCAGAAGATCGTGGGCGGCGCAGCGGAGGCTCGCCGGATCGACGTCCCGAACCCCGAGAAGACGAAGGAGCTCGCTGCCGAAGCGAAGCTCGAGCCAGACGACGCGAAGACGGACTTCGGCAACGCGCTCCTCATCCTGGAACGCGGCCCGGAAGACCAGAGCGAGCGAGCGCTCGCATGCGCCCTGTACGCGCACGTCCTCGCAGAGTCCAAGCTCTCGTCTGCGGCAGAAGAAGATCGCGCCGCGAGCGACATGCTCTGGCTTGCCGCCCACACCGCGTTCGACGCCACCGCGCTCGTCGACCGCGCGCTTGGTGACGGCACTGGTGAGTTCCTCACCGCGGTGCATGCCCGGGCAGAACGCGCTCTGTCGCGGCCTCAGGATGGCCTCGCGGAGCCGCTCGCCGCCGTCGTCACGCTCGTGGCGTCCACGCACGAGAGCGCGCGCGCCCTGCTCGACAAGTTGCGTGCACAGTGCACACATCCCGGGCTCAAGGCGATCCTCGCCAAAGAGGAGCCCCGCACCGAGACCGCCCGCCTTGAGGGCGAGATCACCGCCGCCCCGCGTGGCCCCGTCCTCACCACCATCCTCGCGCTCACGGGGATCCTCCTCGTGATGCAGGTCGCGCGCGGCTTCGCGAAGCTCGCGCTCGCCTACAAGCGTCCCGCAGAAGCGACGTTCTCTGGCGGCATCATCCGCATCAAAGAAAAGACCGAGCTCCTGGGCCGCACTCTGCGCGAGCGCGAGTACGTGATCACGCAGAAGACCCTCAAGCGCGCAGTGCGCGAGGTCCGCTACCCTCGCCTCTCGTTCTACACGGGCCTCGTGGCGCTCGCGCTGGGCAGCTTCTTTGGGGTGTCGCTCTTCGTGGACGGTGCGCGCTCCGCGTCGCCCTCGTTGCTGGGCACCGGCCTTCTGATCGTCCTTCTTGGCATCGGCCTCGAGTACGTGCTCGGCACCCTGGTGCCTGGCCAGCGCAAGCGTTGTCGCGTCGCGTTCGAGCCCATGCGCGGTCCAGGCGTGTGCATCGGCGACGTCGACATCGCGCGCGCAGATCAGGCACTCGCGCTGATCAAGTAGGACTGGCGAAGGCTACCGCACGAACGTCTGCGTCATCACCACGGCGTTTGCCTTGCCCACGGCCACCGTTGCTTCGAACGAGAGCGTGCGGCGCTTCTCGGCGCAGCCCACGACGACCGCGCTCGCCTCGCCCTCGGAGCGATCGAGCTCGGTCCCGTCCTGCGCGTCCGTCAGGTGGAGCTCCACGCCGAACGCGTCGCCGTGAATGCCCGCCGCGACGCGCGCGCACTCGCCAGGATTCAGCGGCAACTCGAAGCGGCTCACCTTGGCGGCGGCGAGCGGCAGCGCCCGCACCTGGAGCTGGGACGCGTTCGCCTCCAGACCGTGCGCCATGCGTCCGAGCGCGCGCGCGGCAGCCACTGGCTCCTGCGAGAGCTCCGCGGCGTCCGTCCTCTCCTTGCGCACCAGCACGATGTACGGACCTCCGGTGCCACGCGCCTCGAGCCAGAGATCCGTGTTCTTGTTGCCGCACGTGAACGTGGTCACGCCCTCCGAGCCACCGGCCTGACCCAGAACGGCGCCCTGCCCGTCCGTGAGCGTGGCGTCCACGAGCGAGAGCGGCGCACCGAAGACAACGTCGATTCGCGAGCAGCCCGCCTCTGTCAGCACGAGAGGTACCCGCGCACGCTGGCCCGTCCTGAGCACCCCGGCGAGCTCCTTGGGCGCAGGCGTGTATCCTGCACGTTTCAGGAGCTCGTTCTTCTGGGACTTCGCCTTGTCGACGCTGAGGTTGTTCTTCTGCCAGAGCGGCTCGCCCTTGACGACCTCGCCCTTCGCGCGGAAGAGCACCACGGCGGCGAGTCCGCGACCCACGTGCGGGCGCAATGACAATGACAGCGGCAGCGCGAACGGCGAGCACACCGTCAGCGAGCGCTGGCTCTCCGTGGACTCTGGCGCGCGCGCGACGATGCGACCGGCATCGTCCATGGCCTCCACGTCCACCAGCGCGACGTCGTCGTCGGGAACGACGAGCGCATCGACGCAGCCGTCAGACTCCTCCGGAAGCGCGACGCGTGAGGGGGCGTTCGCGTCCAGGGGAACGGCCACGCGGCGCACCTCTTCGAATGCGTTCGACACGAGGGCGCGATGCGCCCGCACGCGATCGTCCAGACCCGGCCATGCCTCGGGCCGCCGCGGTGCGCCCCCGAGCACGCCGCGCGCGCCCGTTCCTCGCGCCACGAACGCCGCGCGCTCCTTCGGGACGATCTGCGCCCCGAGCGCAGCAAACCCCTCGCCCTGCGCCACGTGAATGGACAGGTAGAGGCGTCGCGGATGCGGCGGGCAGAGGAGCAGCGTGGGTCGTGGGTCCGGGCCTTCGTCCACGGCGATCGGATTTCCGTCGTCGGAGAATGCGGCCGCGTCCAGATCGTCCACGGATGCAGACGCTCGCGCGTAGAAGAGCACGCACGAGTCGGGGTCGGCGTCGACGAATGCGCCCATGCGTCCGCCTTCCTCCACCTGCCCACTGGCGACCACGGCGAGCGGTCCAGCGCCGAGCGCTCGCGCACGCGCAGGCAGATCTCCGAGCCACTTTGCTGCATCGGGCGAGCCCTGGCTCACCGGAGGCGCAGTCACCTTGGGGGGCGACGACGCCTCGCGCGGGACACATGCGACGGGGGATAGGGCGATCCCGACGATTCCGACGAGCCCGAGCAGGCGCTGCAGGTTCAAGGAACGCTCCTTCTCACGAGCACGCGGAAGAGCGCGAGCCCCCACATCACTCCGGCGCCGCGGGCGTCGATTCCGACACGGACGGTACGCTCGGTGGTCGTGCAGAACGCGACGGCGCCGCTCTCGTCTCCGGGCGCACGCTCGTCGCTCGACTCGGCGCGACCGACCGTCGCACGCAGTCCCAGGCCGCGTGGATGGCCGTTCGTCACTGCAGCCACCGTCACGTAGCAAGATGCCGGCAGCACCGGAATGGTGAGCGCAGTCTCGCCGGACGCCCCCTGTGCAAGGTAGACCGCGCGCTCGGTAGGTGCCGGCAAATGGCGCGTGCGCAGCGCCGAGGCCATGCGTGCCCTGGACTTTGCGCCCCAGGCCATCGGAAGCGAAGTGGCGAGCGGCCACACCGCATGCGACACGGTGACCTTCCCGCGCGGAGTAGCACCGACGTACTGCACCTGGCCTTTGGTGTTCTCGCCCACGCAGACGAAGAGGTGTGCGTCCGCGGCCTCGCTCCGGTCGCGCGCCAGGACTGTACCGTCCTCCTCGCGGACCTCGGCGTCCAGGTCGAGCCTGCGCGTGCGTTTCCCCGTCTCGGCGAAGACGTCGAATGCGTGACAGGCCGGCGTGAGGGACACGTCGATGCCGCCGGTGCCGTCCGCCTCCGCGTCCCCTTGCTGGTGTTCCAGGATGTCCGCGCTCTCCGCAGTGGCCCGCGCGTCGGCCCTTCGTGCGCGCTCCTCGGCGGCGGGAAGTGGAGGTGCCGGCCCCGTGTCGGGCAGCGACACCGCCGACCCGCCGGTTCGCTCGAGGAGCACGCTCTGGAGCGGCGGCGGCGATGCCGGCCCGAAGCCGATCACGATCTCTACGGTGCCCCTGCCGGCATCGTTCGTGAGCAGGATTCGCGTCGTCGCCTTGCCGCAGCGCGAGAGCGTGAGCACGCCGGCAACGCTCGACGCCCGCGCGTCCGTGCCGTCATCCGCAGGATCCTGCTCGCCGCCCAGCGCCTTCACGTGGAAGCTCATGCCGCGCGCACCGATGATGCCGATGGTGACGCACGCGGCACCAGCCTGGTCCGGGAGGCGCAGCTTCACGCTCTCGTCGTCGAACAGGAAACGCGGCGGCAGCGACTGCACGCGAGCCTGCGCGCCCTTCCACTCGGCCTCGACGCGACCCGCGAGATCGTGGATGTCCGCGCGCGCCGCCGGCACCCATGACGTCACCGCGACGCACATGCATGCGCGCACAAACGTCTTGCGCATGTCTGGGGTGGTCCGGGCCATTCGACGACTCTACGAAGTTTTTCGCAAAAACGCGCCTATTTCGGGTGAGGCGGCATCAGTCCGCGTCAGTGCGCGTCACTCCAAAAGCCCCAGCGGCGACTCCACGAAGCTCCGCTTTGCCTCATCCCAGATGAAGAGCTTGTGATCGTCCACGACGCCGGCGCGAATGCTGGTCACCAGGTAGGCCAGGTCGTACGCAGGTGTGTCGCCGCCCATCTTCGCCGCAGCCGCGTCGGTCTCCGAGAAGTAGGAGCCCACGTCGAGATGCGAGTGATAGAGCACCTTCACGGGCAGGCCGTTCGTCTTGCCCTCGCGCACGCGCCGCTCGAACTTGAGCGGATCCAGGTCGAAGTACATGCGACCCGTGCGCGGATACGTCTCGGGGTCCAGCTTGTGGAGCTTGTTCGCGCGGTTCTCCATGGGAATGATCTCCGAAAGGAGCAGCGGCTCCTCGCTCGGGCCCACGAGCGCGCCGCACGCCTCCTCGTCGCGGCCGTAGGCGGCCTTCGCCTCTTCCTCCACGCGCGCCAGCAATGCGCGCGGGATGCGCAGGTCTCCCATGACCCACGCAGGCTTCTTGTCGTGGCTCTTGTCTTCGGGGTTCTCGTTGTCGGTCATGGCGTTCACCACACGTACGATTTGTCCCACTTCATGGGGGCGAAATAGCGATCTCCACGATCGCACACGATGCACACGATGCACCCTGGCTTGCCCTCCGCCGCTAGACGCTCCGCGACCTTGATGGACGCGAAGATGTTCGCACCGGACGAGTGCCCGACATGCAGCCCGCGGAGCGCGAGCGCGTCCGCCATGTCCCAGCCATCCTCCGTCCGGATGAACATGGTCTCGTCCGGGACCTTGGGGTCGTAGATCTGCGGCACCAGGCTGGACTCCATGTGCTTCAGGCCCTCGAGCCCATGCATGGACGAGTCGGGCTGCACCGCGACGCACGTGATCTTGCGCGTGTGCTCGTGCAGGCGCCGCGCCGTCCCCATCATGGTGCCGCTGGTGCCCACGCCGGCCACGAAATGCGTGAGCACGTCGCCCACGTCGCGGAGGATCTCCACCGCCGTCCCCTCGTAGTGCGCCTTGGGGTTGGATGGGTTCGCGTACTGGTCCGGGTAGAAATACTTGTCCTTGTTCGCAAGGACGATCCGTCTGACGTCCCGGATGGCGCCGTCGGAGCCTTCGAGCGGATCGGAGAAGATGATCTTCGTACCGAAGGCCTTTGCGATGTCCTTCCGTGCGCGCGACACGTTCTCCGGCATCACGAGCTCCACGGGGATGCCGAGCGCGGCGCCGAACATGGAGTACGCGACGCCGGTATTTCCGCTCGTGGAGTCGATGAGGGTCTTGCCGCGGCCAAGGCGACCATCGGCGAGCGCGTCGAGGATCATGCAGCGCGCCGCGCGGTCCTTCACGCTGCCGCCGGGGTTCGCGGACTCGAGCTTGGCGTACACCGTGACGTCGGGCGCGCTGGGCACGGGGATGCGGACCATGGGCGTATTGCCCACGGCATCCAGGACCGATTCGATGCGGCGCGCGCGCGACTTCAAGGCGTCGCTCTCACCCGCCCGCGATGGCGGGAACGATGCTGATCTCGTCGCCTGCCTTGAGCGGCGTGCCCAGGCCCTCGAGGAAGCGCACGTCCTCTTCGCCGACGTACAGGTTCACGAAGCGGCGGACGCCCTTCTCGTCCACCAGCCGGTCCTTGATGCCAGGGTGGTTCTTCTCGAGATCCTCGATGAGCGCGCCGACGGTGTCGCCTGCTGCGGTGACCTCGTCCTTGCCGCCGGTGAGGGTGCGGAGCGATGCGGGGATTCGAACCTTCGTTGCCATGACTGCTGTCCTTTCCATCTATGGATCCTCGGGGAAGTAGTCCGCGAGGCTGAAATACCGCTCTCCCGTGTCGCAGAGGACGGTGACCACGTTCTTGCCGGGGCCGAGCTCCTTCGCCACCTGGAGCGCAACGAACACGTTCGCGCCCGCGCTGATGCCGCAGAGGAGCCCTTCGCGCCGCGCGAGATCTTGCTTCGTGCGCCAGGCGTCGCGATCGCCGACCGTGCGGATCTCGTGCACGACGGAGGCGTCGTAGTTCTTCGGGACGAAGCCCGCGGCCAGGCCCTGGATCTTCGTGGGGCCGCGCTCACCGCGAGAGATGGTCGCGCACGCGTCCGGCTCCACGCCGATGATCTTCGTCGCGCGACGCGCACGGAGCACGCGGCCCACGCCACTGACGGTGCCGCCGGTGCCCACGCCCACGACCAGCGCGTCGATGGAGTCGTCCCCCATGGCCGCGATGATCTCCTCCGCGGTGGTGCGCGCGTGCGCGTGCGGGTTCTCCTGGTTGTCGAACTGGCCGGGCAGGAAGGAGCCCGGTGTGCTGGCGGCGAGCTCCTTCGCGCGATCGATCGCGCCCTGCATCTGGTCCTCCGCCTTGGTGAGTACGACCTTCGCGCCCAGCGCGGTGAGCAGCTGTCGGCGTTCCAGGCTCATGCTCTCCGGCATGGTGAGCACGCACTTGTAGCCCTTGGCGCCGCAGACGAGCGCAAGTCCGATGCCCGTGTTGCCGCTCGTGGGCTCGATGACGGTGCCGCCAGGCAAGAGCCGTCCGTCCTTCTCCGCGGTCTCGATCATCGAGAGGCAGATGCGATCCTTCACGGAGCCGCCAGGGTTCAGGTTCTCCATCTTCGCGTAGATGTTCGCCCGCCACGTGGGCTCGCCCAGCGTGCGTACGCGGATGAGCGGAGTCTGCCCGATGAGCGCGAGGACGTCCTCGTGGAGGCGCGGCGAGAAGTCGGCCGTCATATGGCGTACCTCACGGTCTCACGACCACCCACGCCAATGCCAGCGTCGCGCCCGCGCTGCGAGAGCTCCTCGAGCGTGAGCTCGTCGAAGCACTGCTCCACCCGAACGCCGACGTCCTGGAGCGCACGATCGGCCACGCGTTCGAGCTCCGACCTGCGCGCGCTCTCCTTTCCATCTTTCGCGATCTCGACCGGCCCGCACGCGGCGCGCAGCACGTCACCCACGCGGATCTCGATCGCTGGCCGCGACAGCACGAAGCCGCCGCCCGGTCCGCGCTTGCCCTGGACCAGCCCCGCGCGCTTCAGATCCTGGAAGATCTGCTCCAGAAAGCGCAAAGGAATGCGCTGACGTTGTGCGATCTCACGCGTCTGCGCCGGCTTGTCGTCCCCGAACAGGACCACGTCAAGCAGAGCTATCAACGCGTAACGTCCTCGGTTTGGGAGCCTGAGCACCCGGAGAGCTTAATTCCTGCATCGGAAATATCAAGATTCTTTTTCTCGGTCCTCCGTCCTTCCATCCTTCCCATGAATTCCGACGGCTATGCTGCGTATCCATGGGTCACGTGTCCGACGAAGCGCGTGCTCTCCACGCCGAGCACCCCGCGATCGACCTCCACGCCGACTCGCTGATGTGGACGCGCTGGCTCGGGTACGATCTCCTGAAGCGCCACAACGCGCCCTTCCCGCGGGCGGCGTTCGGCGGTCACGTCGACGTGCCTCGCATGCGCGAGGGCGGCATGGGCGCGCAGTTCTTCGGGCTGGTGTCGCTGCCGTTCCTGTCGAAGCGCGCGCGTGGACTTGCGCGTGCCGTGGACGAGCAGATCGATGCGATGGAGGAGACCATCGCGCGCCGCCCTTCGGAGATCGCGCTGTGCAAGACCGCGGCGGACGTCATCGCGGCAGAGAAGCGGGGCGCGGTCGCTGCGTTGCTCGGCATCGAGGGGGCGCACGCGCTCGAGGGCGACATCGGAAAGCTCACGGGCTTCGCGCATCGCGGTGTTCGCTACCTGGGCCTGCTGCACTTTTCCTCGAACGAAACCGGCTTCCCAGCCTATGGTCGCGGGCGCCAGGACGACCAGGGCCTCACTGCGTTCGGTCACTCTGTCGTCGAGAAGTGCGAGGAGCTCGGGGTGCTCGTGGACCTCGCGCACGTCAACAAGCGCGGCTACCTGGATGCGTGCGCGATCGCGAAGAAGCCGCCCATCGTCAGCCACACGGGCGTGCTCGGCGCATTCGAGCACTGGCGCAACATCGACGACGAGCAGCTGCGCGCGATCGCGGACAAGGGCGGCTGTGTGGGCGTGATCTTCTGCCCGCGCTACCTCGGCGGCGATGGGCTCGAGCCCGTGGTGCGGCACATGAAGCACATCATCTCGGTGGTGGGCGAGGACGCCGTCGCGCTCGGCAGCGACTGGGACGGCTTCATCGTACCGACGAACGCGCTGCCTGATCCGAGCCACTTGCCCGAGCTCACCACGGCCATGCTCGATGGCGGAATCGCGCCCTCGGCCGTCGGAAAAGCGCTCAGAGACAACGTGATGCGCGTGCTCGGGTCGTAGCTGCGCGAAACGGTGGGGCCGCGACGCCCACTGTGGCTGGCGCGCCCCATCTAACGGCAAGGCGCGCGCGAATCGGGTGGCCCTCCGTGGCGAAATTGCTACCGTGGAGTCGCCTCATGACCGTGGTCACCTCGCAGATGGATGCTCCCGCGAAGCCGAAGCTCGCGCCCGACCTCGAGATCGGTGGCGCGGTCTATCGCGCGCTCTTCGCGAAGCGCACGAGCGTGGCATCCGCGATCGCGCTCGGCCTCTCGCTCGTCCTGCCGAAGGGCGGCGACCTTGGCTTCTCGCTCTGCTGGTTCAAGCGCTGGACGGACATGCCGTGTCCGGGCTGCGGACTCACGCGCTGCTTCGTGTGCATCACGCATGGGCACTGGCACGAGGCGCTGCGGATGCACCAGATGGGTCCGCTCGTGTTCCTGATCGCGCTCGCCAGCGCGTCCACGCTCGTCATCGGAGAAAAGCGCCGCATCAAGCTCGCGACGTTCTTTTCTTTGCATCAGCGCGCAGCGGGCTTCGTCTACTGGGGGTTTATCAGCTCGTTCATCGCGTTCGGTCTGATCCGCCTGCTTGTCATCTGGTTGTACCCGGGGTCAGTGTTCGCAAACGTCTAAGAGAGAATAAGGGGTTACGTCATGGAGATGGCATTCATGGGTCTGGGCAGCATTTTCTGCCTCGTCTCGCTCGTGTGCAACATCGTGGTCCTCATCCACGCGTTCAAGGCAAGCACCGGTCAGGGGTTCATGTGCCTCTGTATCCCCTGCTATTCGCTCTATTACATGTTCACGAAGTTCGAGCACCCGAAGAAGGCGCTCGTGATCGGTGGCTCCCTCGGCGGGAGCATCATCGGCAACGTGTTCATGCGCCTCGGGCAGCCTTCGGGCGGCGGCAAGAGCTTCAACAACATGTGATTCAAGTCGAGCTCAGGCCGCCTCGCCACACGGGTTCACTCACGTGACCTCGACCGACTCAACGTCGAGGCCCTGTTCTCGCAAGCGCGCGTCGATGCGTCTCCTCCACTCTGCGGGATCTGCCCCGCTGGGGGCTGACACTTCGACGCGCACTTTTCCATCATCGGCATGAACGACCACCGTCGCGCCGGAGAGCTTTCCCGCGCCGAGCTCCATCCTCACGGAGCCACGTTGCCCGTTGCCACCCCACGCGATCTTGCGCACCAGTGCCGGGAGCAGCTCCTCCAGCGTGGCGTGCGTGCGCGGCTCCGTGCTCGTTGGAGCGACCGCTGCGTTCGTCGGGTTCGTATGGAGGACCTGCATCCCGCAAGGCATCGCGTTGACGAACGGTGGCGGTCCCAGATCGAGGGACCGACGGACATCTGGGTCGAGGGCATCGGCCCGACGCATGGTCTCGTCGTCTGTCGCCATCGGATCGTCGTTGGGGTCGGCCTGGTGGCTGGCAGGCTTCTTCGGCTCCACGGTGGCTTGCTTACCGGCCGCAGGGCCGTGGCCACCGTCGGACGGGGGACGGGACGAGAAATCGTTCAGGGGATCGCCGGCCCCCCGTGTCATTTTTGAACGCCCCCCGAGCTCCGCAAGAAAACCTCCTGGATGAGGTGCACTGTGCGCTCTAAGCCCTGGACTCTTCATGGCTTGAGGAGGAGGAGGGGGCGGAGCGCGCGGAGGAACGTTCATGCCAACCCCATCGGCCGTTCGGGCATGGGGTTGCGTAGAACGATACGATCCGGTGCGAAATCCGCGAAGAATTGCTAGTCTGACTGAGCGTGCGCCGGGGGGAACCGTCGCTGCCACGCAAGGAGCCCGCGGTTTTGGAGAGTGCACCCATCGGTTCGATAGCGTTCGCCCTGGGGGCGGCGGCGCTCGGATCGCTGTTCGCGGCCGCAGATGCAGCCCTGACGAGCCTCCCCGAAGCGCGCTTGCAGGCTCGGGCGGCCGAGCCCAACAGCGTATTCAAGCGGTATCAGGATCACCGCGTCCGCATCCTCTCGCGCTGGCTTGTCGCCCGCGTGTCCACGATCAGCCTCGCTGCGGCGGTGCTGAGCTCGGCGGCGGAGACCTATTTCGGGCCGCGGACCGGGCCGTTCGTCGCCCTCATCGGCGCGGTGCTCACCTATGGGACGCTCGCCGAGGTCATGGGAACGGTCGCCCGACGACGCCCCGAGTGGGTCGGGCAGATGGGCCTCCGCTTCCTGTTCCCGCTCGAGTGGGCGGTCATCCCGCTCGCCGCTCCGCTCGCCGCGCTCGGTCAGTTCGTCGCTCGTCGCTTCCCGGAGCGGCGCCCCACGGACGCGCGCATCACCGAGACCGAGGTCGAGTGGGCCGTGTCCGAGGGCGAGAAGACCGGTGCGCTGGACGAGGAGCCCGCGGAGATGATCCGCAACGTGCTCGATTTCAAGCACCTCACCGCGAAGGAGGTCATGATCCCAAGGCGCAAGGTGTCGGCGATCGAGATCAACACCCCGCTGGAGGCGGTCATCGAGTTCGTCGCGTCGGAGAAGCACTCGCGCTACCCGATCTACCGCGAGACGCCGGACAACATCGTCGGCCTGCTCTACGCGAAGGATCTGTTCGACCTGGTGAAGAACGGCTCCATCGGTAAGAAGAACGCCGAAGAGATCATGCGCAAGCCGGTGCTCTTCGTGACGGAGCCGCAGTCCGTTGTCAGCGTGCTGCGGGAGATGCGCACGCGCCGGCTCCACATCGCCGTCGTGTCGGACGACACGGGCGGTACTGCTGGCATCGTCACCCTCGAGGACATCATCGAGGAGATCGTCGGCGAGATCAAAGACGAGCACGACACGGACGCGGACGCGGCGATCCAGAAGCTCGCGGACGGTCGCTTCGTGGCGGACGCATCGATCGCGATCGGTGATCTCGAGCCGCACCTCGGACGCTCGCTCCAGACGGACGGCGAGTTCGAGTCGCTGGGCGGGCTCATCGTCCAGCGCGCGGGGCACGTGCCCAAGCAGGGCGAGCAGGTGCAGGTGTCGGGCTTCCGCTTCATCGTGCGCGAAGCAGACGAGCGCCGGGTCGTGAAGGTCGAGATCGTCCGCGCAGAGCCCGAGCTGCAGCCGCCCGCAGAAGTCCGCGCGTGAGCGCTGCGCTGCCGCGAGAGTCCACCAGGCTGCCAGTCGAACTGACCGCGCTACCGCCCGCCGGTGACGCGGTGAAGAGCGCGCGGCTGCCGAAAGGCGTCGCACTGAAGGACAGTGCACGCGACGCGCTCTTCGTCCTGTCGCCCGAGGCCACGTCGCTTCTGCAGGCGACCCGCGAGCTGCCATCCGCGGAGGATGCCGCGTCGTTCGCGCGCGTCTTCATCCACCCCGAGGCAGCCCGTGAAAACGGCATGCTCGCGAAGCTCCTTCCACGCAAGGCGGTCCCGCTCGCCATCCGCGCGAGCGCGCTGCTTGCGCGAGGCTACAAGGACATCGAGGCCGCGGAGATCGACGGCCTCGCGTGGATCTCGGGAGCTCCTGGACCCTGAGCCGAACCAGAGCGCTAGGTCGGGCTAGTTCCCGACCTTGTTGAGCAGCTGGACCAGGCGGTCAGCGCGGTCCATGAGGCCCGGCTTCTTGTCCTCGACCATGCCGTTCGGATCCGCCGGGGCCGGAGCGCCGCCGCCTTCACCACGGATGTCGTCGATGATGTGCTTGATCTGACCTGCGAGCTGCAGGGTCTGGCTCGCCGTCTCGCTCGGGCAGACCGCGTCAAAGGTCTTGGGCGCGACGTAGATGGCGCCGGCCTTCGAGAGATCACCCGTCGTGTACTTCCCCACCTTCGACGGCTGCTTCGTCTGCGGGTCGATGAACGTGAACTCGGTGGGGAGGCTGATGTTGCCGGGGGTGATCGCGATCGGATCCTTCAGGGCCGCGATCATCGCATAGTAGTTCCCGGACTCGTCGCGGCGGCCGAGCAGGATGACCTGCTGGAGCGTGGGCGTGCCGGCAGACTTGAACTGCTCGGTGATGGGCTTCTGGAGCCGCGTGAGCAGGCTGATGACGGCAGACTTGCGATCGTTCAGCGACTGCACGGAGGTGATGTACTCGACGAGGCCGTTCGTCGCCTCGCCGGAGAAGCCGCTGAACCTTCGGTACTGCAGCTTGTCGCCGCCGAAGTCGATGTTCATTCCGCCAAGGTCCTTGGCGAGCGTGTCGGGGAACTTCTTGTCCTTGGTGAGGGAGTTGCGCCCGGCCTCGAGCTTGTCGGCCAGCTCCTTCAGCTTGTCCTTGGAGGATGAGACGTCCTTCGACAATTCCTGTGCATCCTGCACGGACTTCTTGCGGCCAGAGCTGGACTCCGCCGCGCCGCCGCCAAGGTAGCCGACCACGCCGAAGACGACGCCAACGACGATGCCGGCGACCACGCCCTTCTTGAAGCCACTCTTCGCGGCTTGATGGACGCCGGCCTCGTCGACCTCGATGCGGGTCGGCTGCGCGATGGGCGCGGGGGCCGGCGCGGGGGCGCGGTAGGGCCTCGCAGCGGCAGCGAGCGGGTTGTTCGCGTCGAGGCCGGGCGGCGGCCGCGACGGCCCCTTGAAGGTCGGCGGACCGATGGGCACGCCCACTTGCGGCATCTGCATGGGCGCGGGTGTCGGCATGGGAGCCGGACGCTGCGACGGCGAGGCCTGGGGCTGCATGCCGGGGTTCGTGCCGGGATGCATACCGGGGGCGGCTCCGGGCGCAGGCTGAGCCTGGGGAACCATGCCTGCGCCGGGCGGCGGCGTCTGACCCATCGTGTTCTTGCCAAGACGAGCCTTGAGGTCGATCTTCGGCTTCTTCTCTTCTGCCATGGCTCTCCTACGCGGCTCCGGCAGGTGCTGCCGGCGGGCCTTGCACACGCTTTGTGCAACAAGCCTGCGGGCGCACGTTAGTTTTTTCCCGGGGGGCGTGTCAACGTAAGGACACGTCTATTGCATGGACGGTCCCCACGATCGCATCCTTGGGGCCTGGTTGGGACGAGCACTGGCCCGGAGATGGCCGAGAGACCTCATTCTTCGTGCCAAACGCCACGTGGTATGCTCGGGCCCCTCCCGTGGCAGACGTCCTCGTCATCGACAACTATGACTCGTTCACCTGGAACCTGGTGCAGTACCTGGGTGAGCTCGGAGCCACCGTCCGCGTGGAGCGGAACGACGCCCTCACGGTGGCCGACGTCGCCGCCCTCAGACCCTCGAAGATCCTTGTTTCTCCGGGTCCCTGCACACCGAACGACGCCGGTATCTCGCTCGACGTGATCGCAAACCTGTCCGCCACGATCCCGATCCTGGGGGTGTGCCTTGGCCACCAGGCCATCGGCCAGGCGTTCGGCGGTCGGGTCGTACGGGCGGACCGCTTGATGCACGGCCGCACGTCGCCCATCGTCCACGACGGAACGGGTGTGTTCGCGGGGCTCCCCTGCCCGTTCGAGGCGACGCGCTACCACTCGCTCATCGTGGAGCGCGCCTCGCTGCCGAAGGACCTGGTCGTCACCGCATGGACGGCCGAGGGTGAGATCATGGGCCTCCGCCATGTGTCGCGTCCCGTGCAGGGCGTGCAGTTCCACCCGGAGAGCTTTCTCACGACCCATGGCAAGGAGCTCGTCCGCAACTGGCTCGCGCAACCCGAGGCGAAGGCGGCGTGAGCGACGCATCAAGGCCCGCTCCTGCGGCGCGGGACGTCTTTCCCGACCTGTTCGCGAAGGCCGTGGACCGCTCGCTCACGGCGACCGATGTGGGCCGCGCGTTCGAGGAGATCCTGGCCGGTCGGTTCACCGCCGTGCAGGTGGGCGCGCTGGCTGCAGCTCTACGCATCGTCGGCGAGACGCCAGAGATGATCGTCGCGGCCGCGCGCGCGCTGCGGGGCTCCATGATCCCGGTCGAGCACGGTCTTGTCGCCGTGGCGGACACGTGCGGCACCGGCGGGGATGGCGCGAGCACGATCAACGTGTCGACAGCTGCCGCGTTCGTGCTTGCGTCGCTCGGAGTGCCGGTCGCGAAGCATGGCAACCGCTCCGTCTCCAGCCAGTGCGGCAGCGCCGACGTGATCGAGGCGCTCGGCGGGACGCTCGACCTCTCTCCGGCGCGGCAGGCAGAGATCTTGCGGAGCACCTCGTTCTGCTTCCTTTTCGCTCCGCATCATCATCCGGCGCTGAGGCATGCGGCCGTCGCGCGACGGGAGCTCGCCGTGCGCACCATCTTCAATGCACTCGGGCCGCTCGCGAACCCTGCGCGTGCGACGCACCAGCTGGTGGGCGTGTACTCCGACGAGCTGCGGCCCACCCTTGCGCGCGCCCTTTCCGAGCTCGGCGTCCAGCGAGCCTGGGTGGTCCGCAGCACCGACGGCCTGGACGAGGTGAGCCCCGAGAAGCCCACGCGCGTGAGCGTGCTCGAGGACGGCCGCATCGAGGAGCGCGAGATCTCACCCGCCACGTTCGGAGCGAAGGAGACACCGGTCTCCCATGCCATCGGCGGCACCGCGGAGGAGAATGCGCGTGGCATCGTCGAGATCCTCCGCGGCGAACCGCATCCGGCGCGGGCCGCCGTCCATCTCAATGCAGCCGCTGCGCTTGTCGTGGCGCGACGCGTCTCGCCCGAAGAAGCATACGCTGAGGTCTCTCGCGCGCTCTCGACCGGCGCTCCTTTCACCGTGCTCGAGCGCTGGCGACGCGCGCTCGTGGAGACCACGCCCACATGAGCTTGCTTGCACGAATCCTGGCGAAGAAGCGCGAGGAGGTGACGGATCTGAAGTCGAAGGTGTCCGCATACACGGACGCGTATGCGAGCTTCCAGACCCCGCCGAAGCGCGTGCGCGCACCGCTCGATGTTCGGATCAAGCTGCGCCGGCCGCCGGGGAGCCCGCTCCGGCTGATCGCGGAGATCAAGTTCAAGAGCCCGAGCGCCGGCGCACTCTCGCGCGTGCTCGGCGTCGCGGACCGCGCGAAGGCCTACGCGGAGGCCGGCGCGTCCATGGTGAGCGTGCTCACCGATCACGAGTTCTTCGATGGCTCGTTCTCGAACCTGATGAGCGCCGGCGTCGCGCTGAGCAAGACGGACGTGCCGCTGCTCGCGAAGGAGTTCGTGATCGACCCCGTGCAGGTCACCGCCGCGGCGCGCTCGGGTGCGGACGCGGTCCTCCTCATCGTGCGCATCGTGGATGACGTTGCGCTGAAGGAGCTCTTCGCCGCGTGCAAGGAGGAGCGCATCGAGCCCCTCGTGGAAGTGTTCTCCGAGGCGGAGCTCGAACGTGCCGTCGCGCACGGCGCGCGCGTCATCGGCGTGAATGCGCGCGATCTGGACACGCTGGAGATCGATGCCCCACGCGCGGTCCGCGTCACCGCGAAGATCCCGAAGGACGTGATCGCCCTTCATCTATCTGGCGTGAAGACGAAGGACGACGTGACGCGGCTGGCGAAGGGGCCCGCCGACGGCGCGCTCATCGGCGAGGTGCTGATGCGCCAGGACGATCCGCGCCCGCTCCTGCGCTCGCTGGTCTCCGGCTCGCCAGTGCTAAACTAGCCGCTGGGTGACGGCGGCTGACTTACCTCACGTCGAAGTAGGTGCCCTTCTCGAGATCTTCGATGAGCCCCACGTGCGTGGGCGTCCATCCGAGCTTCTCTCGTGTGATCTCGCTCGACGCGGGGCCGTCCATTCCGGCAACGTGGCCCATGAAGCCGAGAGCCGCGCCCGCCTCTGCAGCCGTCTTTGACACCGCGGGAATGCCAAGACGCTTTGCGATGAGCTCCGCGATCTGCTTGAAGAGAACGCCTTCGTCGGCAACACAGTTGAACCGCGCGCCGGCCGCGCCCTGCTCGAGCGCGAGCCGATAGAGGTGCGCGGCGTCCAGGCGATGCACCGCAGGCCAGCGATTCTGTCCTTCGCCGACGTACATCGCGGCGCTCTTCTCCCGCGCGGAGCTGATGAGCATCGGGACGAATCCGTGGTCACCATCTCCGTGCACCGATGGCGGCAACCGGACCACCATCGCGCGCACGCCTTGTGAAACGAGCGCGAGCGTCGCGGGCTCCGACTTGCGCGGAAACTCCGTACCGGGCGAGTCGTCCTCGGTACCAAGGCGACCGGTCGCAAGCCCGAGGACTCCCGACGTTCCGATGAACGGCTTGTTCGATCCCGCGAGGGTCGCGCCCATCGCCTCGATCGCGGCCTTGTCGGCCGCGCAGTTCTCCGCAAACTTCGAAAAATCGTGGATGAACGCGCAGTGGATGACCGCGTCGGCTGCAGCCGCGCCGCTCTTCAAGCTCGCAAGGTCGTCCAGGCTTCCGCGATGCACTTCGGCCCCCGCGGAGATGAGCGCCTTCGCGCCGTCATCCGAGCGCGAGAGCCCAAGCACCTTGTGACCCGCGCCGAGCAGCTCTTGCACGACAGCCGAGCCGATGAATCCCGTGGCGCCAGTGACGAATACTCGCATGGTTCAGTCCTCTCTCGAGCGGTGATGTCAGTACCTGACATGGTGATAGCACCCGATGTCAGTGACTGCAATCACCCCTGGTTGGCGATCCATCCAACGATCTGGCGCCACCCCGCTCCGCAGCGCCGACCGCTGCCGGTTGACTACGTGCCGCCCTCGGCCGCGAGATACGCTTTGAAGGAAGCGTACTTTCGCAGGGCGCCGGTCTCGCTGCACGCGATGTACATGCCCGGGTTCTTCAGCAACGCATTGATCACGAGCCCCTCGTATTCGGCGGGGACTACCCTCTTCAGGGTCGCCATCAAGGACTCGCGGTCTGCAAAGCTGAAGTGGCACTCCGCATCGTCGTGGGTACCAAGCTGATGGCTGCCGTCTACCTCGATCTCGAACTCGATGAGCCCCAGCCCGGCGCCTTCACGCTCAAGGAACTGTCGCAGGTCAAGGACGGATGCGAACGCTGGGAGGTCCTTCTCGGTTGCCCATCCATGGTGCTTGTACGACGTGGCACCAAAGCTTCTGATCGCGACGGGCGCCGCGGGGTCGAACAACGCCAGGCCCTGCGCCGTGGTGAGCTCACCCACGTACAGGTCCGACCGCCCATGGGCCACGTCGTATCGAAAAACGGTTCCCTTCAAGTCCAGGAGCGAACCCCATTCCGCGCGGGCGGGCAAGCCTCGTGCGATACTCCTTGATGTGAAGCTGCTCACCAAGGTGACGCGTTCGGGGCTTCGGGCATCTCTCGGACTCGTGGTTGGACTGGGCGCCGGCGCGGGGTGCGGCGCTCCCGCTTCGCCCGCGCCTCCGGTCCACGCGGTCGTGGCGAACGTGGTCGATGCATCCGCGCCGCTCATGCCGCTCGCGGTCGCACCGGCGCCTGCGCGGCGCGTGGACATCGTTCCGAGCGGCGGCCACACCGACAGCGTGACCGCCGTCGCCTTCTCTCCCAGCGGCAAGCTCATCGCCTCCGGCGGTGACGACGCGACCATCAAGCTGTGGGACGCCGAGAGCGGCGCCCTTGTCCAGACGCTCACCGGCCACACGCGCCCGGTGCGCGCGATCGCGTTCATCGGCGAAGGGCGGCTTGCATCCGGCTCGGCGGATGGAACGCTGCGCACCTGGGATCTCTCGACCGGCAAGGAGACACGCGTGATCGCCGCGCACCCGGGCGGCGTCAACGCCATTGCGATCTCTGCGGATGGTCGCGGCGCGCTCACGGGCGGCAGTGATCGCGTGGGCGCAACGGTCGCACAGAGCCACCACGCGCTCGCGCTCTGGGATCTGGGAGAGGGAGTGAAGCGCAGATCGATGGGCGACTTCCACGGCGCGATCCGGACGATCGCCTGGAGTCGCGACGGCCGGCGCGCCCTCGCCGCGTCGTACTGGCACGGCGACGCCACCCAGCTCTTCGACGCGGACGCCGGTGTCGCGCTGCGCTCGCTCTCGGTCAAGGAGATCACCAACGACGTCTCGCGCGTCGTGTTCACACCCGACGAGTCTCGCGCCGTCGTGGCCCACTGGGGCGGCAAGGTGCGCATCTACGAGCTCGCCAGCGGACGTGCGCTCCAGAGCATCGACGGCACCGGCCTCGTCAATCAGGTTGCGCTCGCGCCGTCTGGCGATCGCTACGTCACCATGAACCAGGCCACAGTCGAGGTCTGGGATGCGAAGCGTGGCGTCCTCGAGCGAACGATGAAGGGCCACGGGCACAACGTGGTATCGGTCGCGATTTCGCCGGACGGAAGCCGCGCAGTGAGCGGCAGCATCGACCGGAGCGTGCGCGTCTGGGACGTCGCAACCGGCGCGCAGCTCCGCGTGCTCGATGGTCTTGTCGGCTTCGACTGGGCGGTCGCGTACGCGCCGGACGGGCTCTCTGCAGCGACCGCTGGAGGGCGATGGGACGAGTCCGCGCGCGTGTACCGCGGCACCGAGATCCGCGTCGTGAGCCTGGAGACCGGCGCGGTGATCGCGACGCTCGCCGGCACGGGCAACGGCGAGACGCCCGCTCACGCCATGGCGTTCACGCCCGACAGCAAGCACCTGGTCACATCGCAGACCAGCACGGGGGAGGTTCGCCTCTGGGACGTGGCCACGAGGCGCGTGATCGCGTCCGGCGCGACGCGACTGACCGCGAAGGAGATCCGCGTGGTACCGGACGGCAGCGCCGCGCTACTCATGGCTGAGCAAGAGCGCATCGACATCGTCGCGCTCGACGGGATGACCGCGAAGGGCACCCTGGAGATGGGGCATGTCGAGAACCGCGCGATCTCGGTCTCGGCCGACGGCGCGAGCGTCGCGGTCGGGCATGGGGGCGGCGTCGTCCACCTCTTCGACATGGCAACCGGACAGCGCCGCACGCTCGCCACGAAGGAAGACCTTGAGGGAACGCGGCCGATGCTCCGCCGGGTTGGTGCGCTCGCGTTCTCTCGCGATGGCGCGACGATCGCCGTGGGCGACGACGACTGCAGTAGTTGCAGATTGCACGTGCTCGACGTCCGCGGAGGCGCGACGGTCGTCGAGTGGCCGGTGCCGCCACGGGGCATCGCTTCACTCGCATTCACCGCCGACGGGCAGAGGCTCGTCTCGGGCGGGCGCGACGGGCGCGTCGTCGCCTGGGACCCACACACGGGCGCCGAGCTCGGGTCGGGCGTCGCGCACAAGGGCGACGTGATCGCCCTCCTCGTGTCGGGGCCCGATGTCCTCACCGCGGGCAAAGACACGGCGCTGCGCGTGTGGAAGCTCCCATGACCATCCGAGACGTTCAGCTGATGTCAGTGACTGCAATCAGCTACCATCACGTCTCATGAGTCGATGGGAACCGAACGCGCGCGGGCGCCTGACGGAGGCGGCGATGGCGCTCTACCGCGAGCGCGGGTTCGAGAAGACCACCGTGGAAGACATCGCAGCACGCGCGGGCCTCACGGAGCGCACGTTTTTCCGCTACTTCGCCGACAAGCGCGAGGTCCTCTTCTGGGGAGCCAAGCCGCTGCAAGATCTCCTCGTTGACGGCGTCGCGAGCGCCCCCGCGAAGGCCACGCCGATCGACGCGGTCGCACAGAGCCTCGTTGCAGTGGCCGCCGGCTTCGAGGAGCGCCGCGATTTCTCGCGCCAGCGTCAGGCGCTCATCACTGCGCACGCGGAGCTCATGGAACGCGAGCTCGCCAAGCTTGCTTCACTTGGTGCGGCGATCGCCGCCACGTTGCGACGGCGCGGCGTTCCCGAGCCTGCAGCCACGCTCGCGGCAGAGACCGGCATCACGGTCTTCAAGCTCGCGTTCGAGCACTGGCTCCGCGACGCGAAGCGAAGAGCGTTCGCGCACCACATCCGCGCGTTGTTCGAGGAGATCAGGGCGGTCACAGCCGGCAAGGCAACCCGGCCCGCTCGCCCTCGCCCAGCCCCACGCGCGACGCGTCGAAGGAGAACGTGAGGCCGGGGGCCATTCGCACGTACGCGTGGCGGATGAGGTGACGGAGTTCGAGGTCGTTCCTCACAAACCATTCTCATCATCGGTCAAACCGATGGTGACCATCGGCGTTTTGGTCGACTGCTCGACCGACATACGCTCATGGAATGATCTTCCGCCCTTATCGTGCGCACGTTCGTTCGGCGCTCGGGCATCGATGCGTGTTGGCGATGTTGATCGGCACAGTCATTTCAGTGGCCGTTCTCGTCAGCTGCGTGGGCGACTCGACACAGACCGGAACGCCCGACAATGACGCGGCTACCGCGGCAGACGGTCAGGCGTCGCCCGCAGACGGCGACAGCGCTGACGCCGCCATGGTCACAAACGACGCTGGCGCGGACGCCAGTGTCGAGGCCACGGTTTCCGGAAGGGTGGTCGATCTTTCGGGAATGCCCTATGCCGGCGCAAAGGTGAGGACCGGCGGCGTGACCGTCACGACGGGCAGCGATGGGCTGTTCACGTTCTCTTCCGTACCGGCGAAGTACGACCTCGACGTTGCAGGAACGGACTCGAGCGGGCGCAGCTATCGCGGATTGAGCACCCGCGCGCCGATCGCCCACCTGCAGGGAACCCAGTACACGGCCCAGCTCACCTATGCGATGGCGGGACCAGCCCTGGACGCGGGAATGGACCAGATGAAGATCTTCTTCGTCGCAGGCACGAGCGTCAACGGCACGGGATTCATCACCACGTCCGGGTCCACCACGACGTCATGGGCTGGTTCTCCTACCGCCACCGGCACCCTGATCGCAGCGGTGATGAGCGGGGACAGCAGCGGCCACATCACATCGATTCGCGGGCAACCGTCCGCGTTGCCGGTCACCCTCACGGGAGGGGCCGCGGCCAGTCCCGCCTTTGGCTACGTGGACGCGACGCAGGCGACGATCTCGGGCACGTTGAACGGCACCGGCACGGCGTCTTACATCACGGCGACCCTGCACGACCCGTCCCTTCCTCCCGTGGGGTTCCAGTACCTCGCCGAGGCGCCCATCTCGCTCACCAACTTCTCGGTCCCAACCGTCGGCTACAACGCGTCCACCTACGACGTGGGCGTCACGTTCACGCAGGCGAATCCAAAGGAGCGGAGCACCGTCTTCATGACGGGCCTCGCGCCCAATGCGAGCGGCCTCAACGTCACCATACTGTTCCAGCCCGTGCATGTGACTCAGCCGACCGACAACGCCACGGGGATCGCGCTCGCAGGCTCCCTGTTCAAGTGGATGGGCCCAGCCGGCACGTTCCAGCTCGACATCTTCTGTGGCAGCTACAGCGTCACCGTCGTCACGTCAGCGACCTCGGAGACACTGACTGATTTCAGTGCCCTTGGCGTGACCCTGCCCGTCGCCGCCAGCTGCGTCTGGAACGCAACGTCCTACCCGACCCACCCGAGCGTGGACGACTTCGTAGGCGATTTCCCGTCGCTTGCAAAGATCCGTTCGTCCAGCCGCTCGACCGTCGCGGGTCTGGTGTTCAAGTCACCGTAGCGCTTGTGATCAGGCGCGTGGGTGGGCCTTGTTGTAGGCCTCGCGGATGTGGTCCTGGGCGACCTTCGTGTAGATCTCCGTCGTGCCCAGGCTTGCGTGGCCGAGCATCGCCTGTACGGCGCGGAGATCGGCGCCGCCACGGAGGAGATGCGTCGCGAACGAGTGACGCAGCTTGTGCGGCGACACGGCCGTGCGCACGCCGCATGCGCGCGCATACTTCGCGAGGAGCTTCCACACGCCTTGCCGCGTGAACGCGCCCCCGCGCGGCGACAGGAACAACACCTTCGAAGACAGCGCCTCCGGGTGATTCACCCGGACGTCTGCAAGGTACGCGCGCACGTGCTCCATCGACGCCTCGCCCATGGGCACGAGACGGCGCTTCTGCCCCTTGCCGAACGCAGCGACGGCGCCGCGCGAGAGGTCGACGTCCGCGAGCGTGAGCGAACACAGCTCACTCACGCGCAGCCCCGACGCATAGAGGACGTGGATCATGGCCGCGTGGAGCAAGCCGCGCGCGGTCGCCGTGTCGGGCCCAGCAAGGATGCGCGTCACGTCCTCGAACGAGAGCGCCTTTGGCAGCCGCTTGCCGAGCTTTGGCCGCTCGACGAGCGCCGATGGATCGGCCTCCAGCACGCGCTCGCGCACGAGGAACTTGAAGAAGCCGCGCACCGACGACAGCACGCGCGCGCTCGTGCGGGGGCTCTTTCCCAGGTTCTCGCGCAGGAATGCGAACAGGTCGTCCTCGATCACCTCCGAGGCCAACGACTTGCCCCGCTGCTCCAGGCTGTCCGCGAGCGCGCCCAGATCGCGGCCGTACGCCTCGAGCGTGTTCTTCGACAGCCCGCGCTCCACCCGCACATGGTCCAGATACGCGTCGATCGAAGACGAGACGTCCACATCAAAACCATAGCTCGGACGGCGATCCGATGCCTCTTTTCGGCTGTCTCCGTGGTATCTGGGGCGACGTGGACTCCCCCGCTCCCGTCGACCTCCGTGAGCCGAAGGTGCCCGCGACGCCGCTGATCGTCGAGGTGCCGCATGCAGGCACGTTCGTCGACGACGTCACGCGCGCAACGCTCGCCGTTGACGCCAGCGGCATCGCCCGCGACGCGGACCTGTTCGTGGACGAGCTGTACGCGCTGGCCCCGACCGTGGGCGCGACGCTCATCACCACCCCGTTCTCCCGCTACGTCGTGGATCTCAACCGGGGCGAGACCGACCTGGACGAGGCGACCGTGGAGGGCGGCCCGCGCGAGCCTCGCGCGACGCGCGGCCTGGTGTGGCGGCTCACGAGCGACAATCGACGCGCGATCACCAGGCCGCTCACCCGCGCGGAGGTGAACCGACGCCTGGACCTGCTCTACCGCCCGTACCACGCGGCGCTCAGCCGCCTGATCGACGAGCGACGCGCCAAGTTCGGCTTCGCCATCGTGCTCGCGGGTCACTCGATGCCGGGCACCGGTCGCGCTGGCCACGGTGACGCCGCGCGCGTCCGCGCCGATGTCGTGCCCGGAACACGCGGGCGGACCTCTGCGGCCGACGTCTTCATCGACGCGGTGGACAGCCAGGCCCGCGCCGCTGGCTTCACGGTCGAGCACGACACTCCCTATCGCGGCGGCTTCACCACGACCCACTACGGCCGCCCGGCCGACAACGTTCACGTCGTCCAGCTGGAGCTCGCCCGCCGGCTCTACATGAACGAGGGAACGCTGGTGCGGGCGCCGGGGAAATTCGAGCTTCTGCGTGCATTCTGCACGGATCTTGCCGCCCGGCTGGGCAGCGCCAAGCCCTGAGGAGCCCCTCCAAACCGCTTGACAGACCGGGCCCCGTATAGGATTGTCCCGGCCCCTCGTTCACGAGAACGGACTTTCAGGATTTACTGCCATGGCGAAGAGCGACATCACCGGTAAGCGCAAACTCCGCGCACAGAACGTCAGCCACTCGAACATCAAGACGAAGCGGTGGCAGAACGTCAACATCCAGACGCGCCGTCTCTACGTGCCGGAGCTCGGTCGCTTCGTGACGTTGAAGGTGACAACGCGCGACATCCGCACGATCGACAAGATCGGGCTCGTCGCGTACGCGAAGCGTCACGACCTCAAGCTCTGACGCACCAGAGCTCCTGAAATCGCTCGGCCGAGAGGCCAGCTCCACCGGCTCGCCGCTTCCGCAAGGAGCCGCGGGCCGTCGGCTTTTTGTTGCTCAATCCTTCGCTTCTAGCCGCTCGCGGCGCCGGAACCAGAAGTAGAGCGGCACCGCGAGCCCGAGCTCGAGCAGGGCGATGCCGCACTCCAGCGGCTTGCGGACGAGCATGGACACGCCGATCGCGCCGTTCGCGACCACATAGAGGAACGGCACCACCGGGTAGCCCCACGCGCGGTAGCGGCGCTCGGCGTCCTTCTTCCGGAAGCGGAAGACGTAGAGCGCGCCGATGTCGGCGATCGTCGCGAGCACGATCGCGAACGTGGTGTGCTGGAGCACGTTCGGGAAGCTGCGCAAGATCAGCACCAGCGCGGACGCGATGCTTGCCTGGACCCAGATCGCGAACTTCGGCACGCGCGTGGCCGGATCGATCCGGAGCGCTGCCTTCCAGAACAGCTTGTCCTGCGCCATGGCGTAGAGGATGCGCGGGCCCGCGAGCACGTTCGCGTTCAGGCATCCGATCACGGAGACCGTGATGAGCGCGAAGATGAGCATTCCGCCCCATCCGCCGAACAGCGCTGTGCCCACGACGTCGATCGGGCTCTGATTGCCGTGCGCGAGCACGTCGACCGGCGCGGCGTAGAGGTAGGCGGCGGTCATGGCCACGTAGGTGAGACCGCACACGCCCAGGCCGATGAGCAGCGCGCGCGGCAGCGTTCGCTCCGGATCCTTCACCTCACCGGCCACGTACACGGACACGTTCCATCCGAGGTACGAGAAGAGGATCGGCGGCATGGCGGCAAGAAGGCCGGACGCGTGATCACCCGCGCCGGAGAGCAGCGGCGAGAGGTTTCCGATCTGACCGCGCCCCAGCACGGGGCCGAGCACGCAGATGACCAGCATGGCGAGCACCTTGAGATAGGTGGTCGCATTCGCGACGAACGCGCTCGCCCGGATGCCCTGCGCGCTCGCAAGGCTGGTCAGCCAGATGATCGCAACGGCCACGATGGGAACGGCGCTGCCAGGAAGGTTGTATCTTCCACATATCGCCGACGAGAGCCCCACGGACAGCGTGGCGATGGTCCCCGTGAAGACCGCGACGAACGACAGCACCCCCACGAGGAAACCCGCGATTGGATGGTAGGCCTCCCGGAGGTACACGTAGTCGCCGCCGGCCTGCGGGAACATCGCGCCAAGCTCCGCGTTCGCGAGCGCGCCCGCGAGCGACAGAACGAAGCCGAACATCCACGCCGCAAGCATCAGCCCGGGGTGAGGCAGTGCCCTTGCCACGTCCGCGGGGGTGAAGAAGATGCCGACGCCGATGACCGCCGAGATGACGAGCAACGTGGCATCGCGCAGGCCGAGCGCGCGGTGAAGACCGGGTCCGGAGGCGCTCACCAGAGCACGTCCTGATCCTCGATCATGCCGGGGACACCGAGCAGATCGATCTCGCGACCGTCGGCGGTGATGCGGCCGCGGAAGGTGCCCGTGGCCTGGATGAAGCGCGAGCGGATGACGCGCAGGTTCGTGAGCTCCTCGTGGCGAGCGCGCTCGTCGGCGTGGAGCTTCGTGTCGGCGCTCTCGATGCGCCACGGGGTCTGCGCGTCGCCGACATGGATGACGGGCTCCGCGAGCGCGTGTGGCTCGCCGCCCGTCCATGCCGTGCACTCGAGCTCACCCACGAACCCAGAGACGAGGTTCATCGCGAACGGCTCGCCTGCCACGTCCTTGCCCATCGCGAACGCCCAGCGCCACGAGGTGTGGCGCGCCATCAGGCCCGACGTGTGGTCGTAGCCAAGGTGACCACCCGCTAGATCGAACGTGCGATCACCGACGGCGAGTGAGCCCGAGAGCGGCATGAGCACGCCCTTCTCCGTGACGTTCACGACGCCGTCGGGGATACGCGCGATGGCGGTCATCTCCGGCATGGCTTGCTGCGCCTCCGCGCGCACCGAGAATCCGCGCAGCGAAGCAGTGACGCACATGCGCGTGGGCGAACGCTCGATGGTTGACTCGCCGAAGCGTGCGACGCGCTCCGGAGCATCCGAGCCAACCGGATGCACGCGGCACCCGAGCGGCCCGCCGAGGTCGCTTCCCTCGCCGAGCACCGCGCCGCTCTCCCGATCGAGCACGTAGTAGAAACGCTTGCTGGCATAGCCCAGGTGGACAATGGCGAAGGCGGCGACGAGCTCGTCGGTAATGAGTGCAATGTACACCCATTTCTTCTGGGTGATGCGGCGCCGCAGGCGGCTGACCCGTTCACGGTCGAGCTCGGCGCGCGCGATCCTGCCGCGGTAGGAGCCGAAGGCGAATGCGCCGGTGTTCTCGTCGTACGCGGACGTAGGTGCAGGGCGGAGCGGGCGCACGGGTGCAAAACGTACACGCAAAACAGGGCGCCCATTCGAATTCGAGCGGGAGAAAGCCAGGAAAGACGGGATGAGGGATGGGGCTGGGCTGGGGAACGGATGGGTAGGAGATGGGTAGGAGATGGGTAGGAGATGGGTAGGAGATGGGTAGGAGATGGGTAAGAGGCGGTTCGGTTAACGAAATCGTTGCGATGGGAGACGCGAGCGGGTTGAATGGCGACTGTGATGTCACCTGCCACTGCCCTGTGGGCCGCTCTATCGCTGATGCTGATCGGCTGCGGACCGTCCACCCCGCAGACCAACGCGACGAGCCCCGGCACCACGAAGCCCGGCGCTCCCACGACTCCGGCCAAGGTCGAATCGTTCAATGTCGCGAACGACTCGCTCACCGTGGACAAGGTCGGCATGCGTGACGGCGAGCTCATACCCGACGGGTCCAAGGACCTCGTGTTCGAGGCCGTCGTGACTGGCTCGGTGACGCAGCTCTTCGTGTTCCAGACCAGCGACAACTGCAGTCCCTCGGGGGCGTTTCGCTCCGACACGCTGGTCGGCGCCCAGGAGGCGCCGAAGGAGCTCGGGGGAGATCTGGAGCTCGGCAAGCTCGCGCTCGGGATGGGCGTGATGGAGAACGGCAAGTTCATCAACCGCGAGGGCGGCAGCATTCCGACCCTCAGCCCAGAGCGTCACTCGCTGCGGCTTTACATCGGCAACACGAACTCGCTGCAAACGGGCACGCATGCCTGCTTGTTCGCGCTTCAGCCGGATGGCGTGCTCGTGAAGAGCGCGCCGCTGAACTTCTGAGAGAAGAGGCAACTTAGAACCATGACCATGTCCCGTTGGAACGACGCCTGGCAACCCCTCTATGATGGCCTCACGCGTCTGAAGGCAGCCTGGCCGACACGTGGCTGGAGCTGGGATTCGCGGCTTGGGTGCGTGACGTCGAGCTTCACCACGGAGCAAGAGCCAAAGGCCCGGACCGCCGCGCGCGAGATCCTGGTGAACGAATGGACCTCCACGACCCTCGCACGCGCGCCGCAGAACGTGCGCGACATCGCGGAGCGCTCGGGCGGCGTGCGCGCCGGGCAGCTCGTGTTCTCGGCGGGTCCGTACAGCGGGCTCACCGCGTTTGGTCTCTGGTGGCCCTGGGGCGATGGCGAGACCGTGAGTCTCCGCATCGGCCTGTGCGACGTCGACCCGGCGCGCGAGCCGCAGGTCCGGTTCCGTGACATCTTCGGAGTTGCGTTCTGAGACGGCCTCGCAGTTCAGACCAAACTGCAGCGTTACGCTTGGGTGGGGGTGAGGCGCTCGGCGACGCGGCCTGCTCCGAGGCTTCGGAGAAACTCGACGTCGCGGGGGCCCTTGTAGCGGAGATCTTCCGCCATCTCCTTGATGGGTACGTCGAAGCGTAGCGTTGCGAGCGTTCGGTAGAGGAACGCTTCGGTCTTGTCGGCGAGGAGCGTCTCGCGGAGGCGCGGTCCTCCTCGGACCTTGGTGGACCACGTGTCGGCGTTCGCGATCAGGTCCTCGAGCGTCGGGTGTGTGGCGAGGAGCGCTGCCACCGTCTTCTCGCCGAAGCCCTTGAGGCCGGGGATGCCGTCCGCGGTGTCGCCCACGAGCGCCAGGAAGTCCGGGACGCTCTCGGGTGCGTAGCCGCGCGTCTCCTTGAACGACGCCGCCGTCGTGCGCTTCTTGCGGATGCGATCGAGCTGCGAGACGTTCTCACCGACAAGCGCCTGCGCGAGATCCTTGTCTGGCGAACAGATGCAGACCTCGGCGCTCGGGTCCGACGCGTACATGCGTGCGGCGGTGCCGAGCGCGTCGTCGGCCTCGAACTCCTTCATGGACCACACGACGAAGCCCGCGGCGTGGCACGCCTCCTCCACCAGATCGAACTGCGAGCGGAGCTCGGGCGGCACGCCCTCATCCGTCTTGTAGCCGTCGAAGAGATCGTTCCGGAACGACGTGATCGGGTTGTCGAACGCAATGGCAACGTGGGTCGCCGACTCCTCCATCGGGCCCATGAGCGCGCCAAGCGAGCTCACGACTCCGACGCTCGCGGTGACATCGCGGGTCCCATGTAGGACACGCGGACGCGGGGAAAAATGAGCCCGATACAGCTCGAACGTGCCATCGACGAGGTGGATACGCATAGTCGGCTCTTCTGATATCATTGAAGCTCGGCGAGGAGGAAAGCCAGGCCTTGGCGGGAGAGCAGCAGCGAGGCACACAATCGAGGGTGGGCTCCCTCGTCCGGGGCAAGTACCGGATAGAGGCGTTCATCAGCAAAGGCTCGATGGCGGCCGTCTACGAGGCGTCCCACCGCAACGGGACCAAGGTTGCCTTGAAGGTCCTGCACGCCGTGTACTCGAAGGACGAGTCCCTCCGGACGCGCTTCCTCCGCGAAGGCTACCTCGCGAACTCCGTGGACCACCCCGGCACCGTGAAGATCGTCGACGACGACATCACGGAGGATGGCTGCGTCTTCCTTGTGATGGAGCTGCTCAAGGGCGACACGCTCGAGCAGTGGCGCGTGAAGTCGGGTGGACGCGCGCCGCTCGAAGAGGCACTGGCGGTCGCCGATCAGCTGCTGGCCGTGCTCGAGGCCGCGCACAAGAAGGGCATCGTCCACCGCGACCTCAAGCCGGAGAATGTCTTCGTCACCGAAGAGGGCACACTGAAGGTCCTCGACTGGGGCGTCGCAAACGTGTGGGACGGCCAGAAATCGAGCGAGATGACCGGCACCGGCATGGTGCTCGGCACGCCCGCGTTCATGCCTCCAGAGCAGGCACTGGGCAAGCGAAACGAGGTCGACGCTCAGAGCGATCTCTGGGCGATCGGCGCCACGCTCTTCATGCTGCTGTCTGGCGAGTCCGTGCACCCCGGCGGTGACGCCGTGGCAAAGCTGGTCGCCACTGCGCGCAAGCCGGCGCGCTCGCTCGCCGTGGTCGCGCCAGAACTGCCCGCTGCCGTGGTCGCTGCCGTCGATCGCTCGCTCGCGTTCAAGAAGGTGGACCGCTTCGCGAACGCCACGGTGATGCGGCAAGCGTTTGCCGCGGCCATTCCCAAGGTCCGCCACTACGGCGACAGCCAGGACGACGAGCCCACGCTGTTCGGACGACACATGCCATCCGACGGCGAGCCGAACACGGAGCGGCACCTCCAGACGGCGAACGCGCACCACGAGGAGCACGGGCCCATCACCCTCGACCGCCCGACCGAGCGCGGTCGGCAGCAGAAGAAGGCCGAGAAGGACTCCGTCCCGCCGCCGACCGAGATCCCGATGACACGCGCGCCGCACACCTCGCCCATGCCGCTCGCGGGGATCTCGATGCCCACGCCTGGCAGCGGCTTCGAGCCGCCCAGCAGCACAGCGCGCATGCCGCGCACCATTCCGCCGCATCCGTTCACGCAGACCGCGGCGCTGCCGGTGATGCGGGGCCCGATGAGCTCCAATCCGGGCGGCGTGCAGAGCGTCGTGCCCGCGCATCATCCGATGTCGACTCCGCTGTCCAGCGCGCAGCCCATCCCCAGCATGCACGGCGCCGCTCCGGCCGCGCGCCCTCCGTACCACTCCGACATGCGCGTCGAGATGCGTTCGGACATGCGCTCCGACAACATTGCGCCGCCCGAGATCGCGCCCGCAGAGCTCGCAGGGATGCCGTTGCCGAACGATCTCGCGAACACCAGCGGCGCACATTCGCCCAGCGGACGTGGGAAAGGCGGGCTCGTCATCGCGCTCGTCGCTGTCGTCGTGCTCGTCGCGGGCGCAGGACTGGTCATTCAGAAGCGGCGCGCGGCTGGCATCGAGCCAGTCGCTGCGGTGCCGTCCGCGTTGCCTTCTGCATACACACCGACGCCCACCGGCGGTGAGCTCACCTTCGATCCCGTGAACCCTGGCGCGACCAATGGCGGCGCGAGCGCGGTGCCTGGCGGAAGCAACGCAGAGGCAGTTCAACCGCCCACGTCCGGAGCTGCCGATGCGGCTCCCGCCGTCAGCGTCGCGTCTCTCGAACCGAGGCCCAGGCCGAGGCCGCGACCCGTCGCACCGGCCGCGAGCTCCGCTCCCACGGATGAGAACCCCACTCCCCCCACGACGGCGACACCACCTTCCAGCGCAGGAACGGATCCAACGCCAACGCCGATACCGATACCGACACCGTCGGCGACCAGAGCCAAGACCGCGGAGCCCGCCAAGAGCGCGGAGCCTCCCACGACCATGCCCGAGAAGATCCCCGCGCTATTGCCGGACGATCCGAACTAGCCGAACAGGCGCCGGACTACCGCCAACGGAATAGCCGGAGTGCCAATAGAAAAGAGCCGACTCCCCACGCCACCAGGATGGCGAGCGCGCGGAGCACCAGCGGCGAGAAGGCGGTGCCTTCGTTCATGATCTCGCGAAGGGCGTCGACCAGCGCGGTGAGCGGAAGTACGTCGATCACCTTGCGGATGCCATCCGGATAGCGCCCCGTCGAGAAGAAGACGCCGGAGCCCAGGTACATGGGGAAGCTCACCACGTTGATGAGCCCGCTGACGATCTGCGGGTTCTCTGCACGGCTCGAGAGCAAGAGCCCGAGCACGGAGAACGACAGCGCGCCCACGAGGCACACCAGCGCGAACACCACGATGCTGCCTTGCATCCGCACGCCGAAGGCCACGCGCGCGAAGATGAGCAGCGGCGGAAGCTCCACGATGAGCGAGAACGCGCGCACCACCAGGAACGACAGCAGGAGATCCGCGCGCTTCATCGGGGTGGCGACGAAGCGCTTCAGGAGCTTCCGCGTGCGCATCTCCGCGAGCGAGAAGCCCACGCCCCAGAGCCCGCTGGACATGAGCCCAAGCCCCACAAGCCCGGGGATGAGGAAGTCGATGTAGCGAGAGCCGACGGCGGTGACCTCATCGCTGTGCGGTGTGAAGGCGTCCTTGCGTCCGAGCCCGCGCTGGAGCGCGTCATCCACGAGGGCCTTCGCGAGGCGGCTCTCCGGTCGTGTGCTGTCGAGCCGGTACGTGGGCGGATCTGCCGGCACCACCACGAGGCTCACCTTGCCGGTCCGCAGCTGTGCATCCGCCTGCGACTCGGACAGCACGTCGGGCTTCCGCACGTCGGTGCTCTTCTCCAGGAGCTCCTGGATCATCACAGCGCGCGGACCTTCGAGCACCCCGCAGACCACCGGCTCCGGCTTCTGCGATCGGAACGCGATACCGAGCACGATGGAGAGCGCCATGGGGAAGCCAAATGTCCAGAACATGGTCCCGGGCTCGCGATAGAAGAGGCGCCATCGCATCATGGACAGCTGCCAGATGGAGCCGAGGCGGGCTTTCAGGGCGTCAATCACGGAGCTGCCTCCCGGTGAGGTGGACGAAGACGTCCTCGAGGGTAGCGCTGTGCGTGGAGAGATCCTTCACGGTGAGCTTGCGCTCGGTGTACGCGGTGAGGATGGCTGGAAGCGCCACGTGCAGCTCACCCACGGTGAACGCCATGCGACCGAGCACCGGCTTGCACGCGTGGATGGACGGGAGCGTCGCAAGCTCCGCGGGCAGGAGCGCGGCGAGCCCTTCCCCCTCTGCTTGCACCTCCACGATGTGGCTGCCGCCGAGCGAAGCGATGAGCTCCTTCGGCGTGCCGATCGCGATCATCTTGCCGTGGTCGACGACACCGACGCGATCGCAGAGGCGCTCTGCCTCGTCCATGTAGTGCGTGGTGAGGACCACCGAGCCACCTTCGTTCCGGAACTTCGAGATCACGTCCCACAGCATGCGTCGTGACTGCGGATCGAGGCCCGTCGTGGGCTCGTCCAGGAACAGCAGCTCTGGATCCGACACGAGCGCGCACGCGACCGCGAGGCGCTGCTTCTGCCCCCCCGACAGCGTCTCGTATTTCGCCTTCCTCTTCTCCTGGAGCGCGACGAGGCCGATCGTCTCCTCCACGGTGCGGCCGGTCTTGAAGAAGGAGCGGAAGAGTCGCACCGTCTCGATCACTGTGAGCTTGTCCGGAAGGAAGGTCTGCTGGAGGGACAGGCCGATGCGCTCGCGGAGGTAGGTCTCGTCCTTGTCCCAGCGCCGACCCAGGATCGTGACGTCCCCCTCGGACGGTTCGAGCAGGCCCTCGAGGACCTCCACCGTGGTGGTCTTGCCCGCGCCGTTCGGCCCCAGCAGGCCGAAGCACTCGCCCGCCGCCACGTCGAGATCGAGCCCGTCGACCGCAACGACCTCGCTGTCGTCGTCCACGGCGGCAAGGCCGGTTCGCTTGTAGGTCTTCTTCAGGCCGCGACACTTCACGGCTTGGGCTTGAGCGCGCGCCACGCGGGCTTTCTACCACGTTTTTTTGGGGCTTCGGGGCGGCGCGTTTGGCCGTATCCTCGCCGCCATGAGCGTCCTCACCGAAAGCCCCGCCTTCGTAGCACTTCGCAAGCACAAGGAGTCACTTGGCCAAACGCACATGCGCGACCTGTTCGCGAAGGACCCCTCGCGCTTCACGGAGATGAGCCAGGAGACCTGCGGGCTCTTCGTGGACTACTCCAAGCACGTGGCCACGAAGGAGACGCTGTCGCTCCTGTTCGCGCTCGCGCGTCAGGCCGGCGTCGAGAAGTACCGCGACCAGATGTTCGCGGGCGAGAAGATCAACCGCACGGAGGATCGCGCGGTCCTCCACGTGGCGCTCCGCAATCGCGACAACCATCCGATCACCGTGGACGGCAAGGACGTCATGCCGGACGTGAACCGCGTCCTCGCGAAGATGCGCGTGTTCACCACCGCCATCCGCGACGGCTCGTGGAAAGGGCACACCGGCGAGCGCATCACGGACATCGTGAACATCGGCATCGGCGGCTCGGACCTGGGGCCCGTGATGGTGACGGAGGCGCTCAAGCCGTACTGGCAGGACGGGCTCAACGTGCACTTCGTCTCCAACGTGGACGGCACGCACGTCACGGAGACCTTGAAGCACCTGCGGCCCGAGTCCACGCTGTTCATCGTTGCGTCCAAGACCTTCACCACGCAGGAGACGCTCACGAACGCGCACTCCGCGCGCGCGTGGCTCACCGGCAAGCTCGGCGACGCCGCGGTCCCCAAGCACTTCGTCGCGCTCTCCACGAACACCAAGGAGGTCACGTCCTTCGGCATCGACGCGGCGAACATGTTCGAGTTCTGGGACTGGGTCGGCGGGCGCTACTCGCTCTGGAGCGCGATCGGCCTCAGCATCGCGTGCGTGATCGGCATGGACAACTTCGAGCAGCTGCTCGCTGGTGGCCACGCCATGGACAAGCACTTCCAGACTGCGCCGCTCGAGAAGAACCTGCCCGTCATCATGGCGCTATTGGGTGTATGGTACATGAACTTCTTCGGCGCGGAGACGCACGTCATCCTTCCGTACGACCAGTACATGCACCGCTTTCCTGCCTACTTCCAGCAGGGCGACATGGAGTCGAACGGCAAGCGCACCACGCGCGACGGCCAGGCGATCAGCGACTATTCCACCGGCCCCGTCATCTGGGGTGAGCCGGGCACGAACGGTCAGCACGCGTTCTACCAGCTGATTCACCAGGGCACGCGCATCATCCCGGCGGACTTCATCTGCCCCGCGGAGTCGCACAACAAGGCGGGGCGCCACCACGAGATCCTCGTCGCGAACTTCCTGGCGCAGACAGAGGCGCTCATGCGCGGCAAGACCGCGGAGGAGGTGCGCGCGGAGCTCGAGAAGGCAGGCACACCGAAGGACACCCTGGACGCTCTGGTCCCGCACAAGTGCTTCCCGGGCAACCGCCCGACGACGTCGATCATGATGCAGAAGGTGACGCCAGAGACGCTGGGCGCGCTGATCGCGCTCTACGAGCACAAGATCTTCACGCAGGGCGCGATCTGGAACATCCCGAGCTTCGATCAGTGGGGAGTCGAGCTGGGCAAGCAGCTGGCGAGCAAGATCCTCCCGGAGCTGGCAGGCGACGCGCCAGTAACGTCACACGACGCCTCCACGAACGGCCTCATCGGTCTCTACAAATCGCGCCGCGCCAGGTGAGCTTACGCTTCAGTAGTCGGCGGTCTTGTCGAGGAGGCTTGGTAGCTCGTTGGCCAGGCGCTTCTCCCACGTGAGGCTCTCGTCCTTGTGCTCGCCTGCGGGGAGCAGCTCTCGGTAGCGTGCGAGGCGCTTCTTTGCGTCCGCGATCGGCTCCTTCTTCGCCGCTGCGAGCACGGCGCTGAAGTAGGCGTCGTCCAGGGCGAACGCGTCCATCGTCTCCTCGACGCGGTTCTTCTCGACGGCTTGCTCGAGGTCCACGACGGCCTCAGCGTGACGTTCGAGGAGGTCGAGCGCGGTGCCGCGATCGAACCACGGCTCCGGGCCCAAGTTGCCGCCCTCGATGTCGGCGGTGGCGGCCTTCACGGCCTCCGCGTAGTCGCCCCTGGCGATGTGTCCACTGGCGAAGCTCTTTCCGTAGGTCTGGCCCATAGGTCGGCTACGTACCAGGGATTCTTTGCTATGGCGAGGTATGGCGAAAAACAAGCCTCCCGTCTCCAGCATCTTCATCACCGGCGCGGGCGCTGGGATCGGACGCGCCACAGCCGAACTCTTCGCAGAACGCGGCTGGTTGACCGGGCTCTTCGACGTGTCGCAGGAGGGCCTCGCGGTGACGCGCGATCGCCTGGGCGCGAACGCCGAGCGCTCCATGTCTGGCGTGCTCGACGTCACCGATCATGCCGCGTTCGAGCGCGCGCTTGCCCTGTTCGCCGAACGAACCGGCGGCGGGCTGGACGTCATGTTCAACTGCGCCGGGATCCTGCGAATGGGCTTGTTCGACGAGATACCGCTCGCGGACTACGAGCGGGAGCTTGCGATCAACGTCATGGGCGTCATCCGCGGATGTCGCCTTGCTCTCCCCTACCTCGAGCGCGGCTCCTTGAAGCGCATCGTCAACATGTCGAGCGCGAGCGCCGTGTACGGCACCCCGGATCTGGCCGTGTATTCTGCAACTAAATTCGCCGTGCGCGGCCTCACAGAGGCCCTTGACCTGGAGCTCGGACCACGCGGCATTCGCGTCACCGACGTGATGCCGGGCTACGTCAACACGGACATGGTCTCCTCGCAGACCTTCAAGCCGAAGTCGCTCGAGAGCCTCGGGGTGCACCTGGGTCCAGACGACGTGGCCAAGCGCGTATGGGACGCCGCGCACGACAGCGCGGTCCACTACTTCCTGCAGAACGACGTAGCGCTACTCGACCGCGTGTCAGGCCTCATCCCGGGCCTCGGCCGCCGCGTGATGAAGAAATACTCGGGGAAATAAGGCTCACGTCGTCTCGAAGCGGAGGCGGGTGCGTCCGACGAGGATCTCGTCGCCCTTCACGAGCTCTTGCTCGCCCTTGATGCGCACGAACACGCCCGTGCGTGAGCCAAGGTCCGAGAGGACGATGGTGCCCGCTTGCTCCTCGATGAGGCAGTGCTGATCGGCGACGAGCGGGTCGCCCGTGAAGACGAAGTCGCCGATGACGCTGCCGAGCTGCATCGTGGTGCCGCGCGCGACGACGCACGCGCCCTTCGTGCCGCCCTCGAAGATCTGCACGACGCGGAACGAGGACTCCCACTTGGGTGACGAATAGAAGTACGTGGGGCCGGGCGCCGGACCGTCGTCCGGGGCTGGGTTGCGCTCCACCGCGAGCAGCTGATCGCCGACAATGAACTCGTCGCCGATCTCGACCTCGACCGGCTTGCGAATCCGGAAGAAGACGCCGTTGCCCTCCTCCATGTCGTGGAGGAACGCGCGACCGCCCTCCCACTTGATCATCGCCTCGCACGGGTGGCAGAAGCGCTCGCCATCCATCTGGATCTCGCCGCCACGGCCGATGATCGACTCGCGCTCCTTCGGCTCGTACTTTGCCGGACCGCCGGTCAGGCTGCGCGTGACGACCAGGCGGTACCGCGGTACGTCCTCGAGACGCTGCGACGCCGATACTTCCACCGGCATGCGATTCACGGAGGCGGCCTCGATGCGCGTCTCCTTCTTCGTGGCGATCTTCTGGACCTCGGTGCGCGGCGGCTCCTCGAGCGTAGTGATGCCGCCCATGGCTTTGCCTTCGATCACGAGATCGAAGGTGCCCTCGCGGAGCATCACCGCCATCTCCATGTGCTGGCCCTTCATGAGGGCGCGCACGTAGGCGGGGATGTCGGGGCGGTTCACCTCGGAGGCGTAGATTCGCTTGTGGCTCTTGATGATGCGCCCACCATCCGCGAAGAGGTGGGTGATGATGTGCGGCTTGTCGAGGCCCGAGTCTTCCGTCTGGATGTGGAAGAGCAAGGCCTTGTACTTCACGTTGTTGTTGAAGCCGACCTGCGCACGGATGAACGCCGGGCGCGCCATCTCCTTCTCGAGACGCGCGACCTCCTCAGGCTTGAACTTGGTGATGGCGGCGTCGAGGTCCTGCTGCGACCCGCTCTGCACGCCCTCCATGCGCTCGAACGCCTGTTTGGCGGCCTTCGAGCCGGGGTTGATACGCAGGGCCTCTGCCAGGAGCTCGTGGCCCTCGGTGTCGTTCTCGCCGTGGGTCGCCCAAGCGGACAGTAGCTCCACGGCCTCTTCCGCTCGGGACTTCCCGACCAGCCACCGCGCGACTTTGAGAGCGCTCGCTCGTGAACCCATCTGACTCGTCCCATCATTGTAGACTTTGCGTCATTAGGGAAGATCCGCTTACAGTCTCGACGTTTTTCCGCCGTGCGCTAAGGAGAACAGGCAATGGCCCGCGCAGCCACCCCCATCTCCCCCACCCTCCTGCGGACCTCCGCCTTCGCGACGGCGACGCTGCTGGGGGTCATTGGAGTGACCGGAGCCTGCGGCTCGTCGGACGGCAACCTGTACGGCGGAGCCGACGGCGCCCCTCCCGGGACCGAGGACGACGCATCCACCGGCCCGGCGAAGGACAGCTCCATGGGCGTCGACGGCCCGAACGACCCGACCGCCGACGCCAACCCAGGCACTTGGCCCGACTGCAAGACACAGCCTGCGAAGACCCAGCTGCTGACGCTGCCCTCCATCTGGCAGACCCTCGACACCGCCACCCCACAGGGCGTGTTCGTCAAGAATGTGCATGTTACAGCCATCTCGGGCGGCGCGTGCAAGCCTGGCTTCGCCTGTCAGTTCTTCGTCCAGGACGCGAGCTACGCGACCCTGCCGCTGGCGGCGCACCACGCCATCAAGGTCCTCGCCTCAGGCACGGTGAGCAAGTACTTCAGCGCGCTCGCGGTCGGGGACATCGTCGACGTGAGCGGCTCCGCCTGGCGTTTCACCCTGTTCGGCGAGAACGAGCTGCTCATCGAGGTGAACCTGATGCTGCAGGGCTGCGCGAACAAGACCGGCACCGGCGCGCTCACCGGCGTCCCCAACGTCGCGCTCTCCGAGTTCACCGTCGACCACTACGAGCACACGTACGGCCCGGTCCTGGTGACCGTGCCCAGCGTGAGCGGCAAGTACACCGGGCCTCCGAGCGCCACATTCGGCCTGTTCCCGACGGCCGGCGGTGACGCGGGCGCGTTCGACGGCGGCGCGGCGCAGGACATCGTGAGCCTCAGCCCGTACTTCTTGCCGAACGGGCAGTTCACCGGCCTCACCCAGGGCGCGGTCACGAAGTTCGCGACGATCACCGGCGTGTTCGACGTGTTCTACGCGGCGGGCCCGGCGCCAACGCCCGATGCGGGGACCCCGGACGCAAGCACCGACGCTGGGGATGCGGGCGCGGACGCAAGCATGGACGCAAGCACCGACGCAGGCACCGACGCGGGCAAGGACGCTGGCAGCGATTCAGGCGCAGGTGGATCGACCCGGTATCTCGAGCTCGCCCCGAGAACCACCGCGGACATCATCGCGAACTGATACACGCCCAAGAATCGGGCTAAGGTCGGCCCATGTCTCTCTCCGAAGCGGATTTCACCACGCTCGTCACGAGCGCCTGCGACGCCTGCGGTAGCACCGAGCTGCTGCTTCGTGCGTACGTCGCCGCGCGCTTCACGCTGCTCTCGGGCGAGGCGTACGGCGCCCACCGCTACATCTACAAGGGGGAGGATCTCGCGCGGGGCGTGTACCGGGCGGACTGCGGCGGCTGCAAGAAGACCCGCTACGAGAGCGACGCCTGCCCCGTCTGCAAGGCCGGCTCCGTGGAGGCCGCCCTTGGCGCGCCAGACAAGCACACGCGCCCGCTCGAGTGCCCCGGCTGCAAGGACGAACAGGTCGGCTACGTCGCGTACCTGCCCGTCACCGTCAAGTCGAGCGAGGGCCGTCCCGAGAAGGCGCGCACGCTCACCACGCTCGACGACGAGGGGTGCCACGGGATCCGTGTAGAATGCAAGGATTGCCTCTACTCCGAGCCGCTTCCGAAGAGCGGCTGCGTGTTGTGCAGCGCAAAGAGTCCCGCCGTCACCGCTTGAAGGTGAGCGGCACGGGCTCGTTTGCGCGCTTGCCATGTCCAGTCCCGAGCTCGTTGTACTCGTTCTTGCCCCAGCACCAGACCGACCCGTCCACGAGGAGCGCGCACGCGCGATCCTGCTCCAGTGCGACCTCCCGCGCGGAGTCGATACCCAGCACGGGCGCCGCCGCCTCGCGACCCACGTACGTCCCGTCGCCCAGCTGTCCGGACGCATTGTCCCCCCAGCACAGCACGCGTCCCTGCTTCTCGAGCGCGCAGGCGTAGTCGCCGTCCGCAAGCACGCGCACGACGTCCCGAGGCCCGGGAATCTCCATGGGGGCGTGGAACTCCCCGCTGAGGGTGCCGGAGGCCGCGCCGCCGCCCTGGCAGAAGACGCGTCCGTCCGTCGATGCGACACAGACATGCTGGCTACCCACTGCCACGGATACGGCGCGCGGAAAGCCCGGCATTGGCACGGGCGCGAGCCTTTCGTCGGCGAAGACGTCACCCCAGCAGCGCAGCGAGCCGTCTCGCAGGCGGGCGCATGAACGTGTCTCTCCGGTTCGGACCTCCGCGGCAAGGGCGATACCGGGGACCGGGCCTGCCGCCGCTGCAACGTTCGATGCAACGCTCTTCTGGCCACGCCCCAGCTCTCCCTGCCCATTCGATCCCCAGCACCACACACGGCCGTCGGGCAGCGTGGCGCATCCAAAATTCTCCCGCACGGAGAGGTCGATGGCAGGCGGGAGCCCGGGGATCGCCACGAGTTCGTGCCCCTGAGCGTTGCGCTCCCAGGCCTTTTCTTGTGTGCCCGTGTGACCGAGGAGCGGCTGGTCCGGGTACCCCGCGCACTTCACGCGCGCGTCGCTAGACCTGAGGCAACTCCGGCTGATCTGGCGAACGCCGCTCAACTTTGGTGGCGTTGCGATGCTGCTGAAGAGGCAATCTGCGGTGCCGCCCTTCAGGATCGGGCAGAGTGTGTTGCCGTCCCCCAGGTGAAGGACGTGCGTCATCTCGGCCATTCGAACAGGCGCGGGCTCCGTCTTCACTCCGCCGTCGCCCAGCATACCGTCCGCGCGCTCGCCCCAGCACGCCGCGTGACGAGCGCGATCGATCACGCAGATGAGGCCGCCGCCCTCCGTCCCATGCGCCAGGTCCAGAACCTGCCCAAGCGAAGCCGGCAGCTTCTCCACGACGAGCGGTGATCCGTCTGCGCGACGCGGCCAATAGGTATGGTTCGAGGCCGAGAGCTTCACGACGTCCCGCTGCGACGCGGGGAGCGCAACGCCTTGCTGTGCGAGAGGGCCCGGTATGCAGCGCGCATCGCCATTGCGACCGAGCGTGCAGACACCGTAGTACGTGGATGCAAGCTCCACGACGTCCCTCACCTCCGCGAGCGGCTCGGGAGGCTTCCCCGGCGCGAAGCATCGCACGTCGGACGTGGTGCGCGCGCATACGAGACCGCCGCCAATGGCAACGTCGAGCGCGCCATGGATGCCTTCGATGCGAGTCGCCGTTCGCGGAACGACCGCGTCTGCAGCGAACGACGTCGCGAAGCAATGCAGCTCTCCGCCCGCCGTGACCGCGCACCCGAAAGTGTCGTTCATGGACAGCGACACCACGCCGGCCACGGTCCCGATGGCCTTGGCCTGCGCGCCGAAGCACGTGAGCGCGCCCGACACGGCTGCGCAGGTCAGCCGCGCCGATGTCGCCACGGTCGTCACGTTCTCGGCAACCAGCGCCGGATGGAGCCGCGGCGCGCCCCTGGTGTCGCCGAGCTGCCCGTAGGCGTTGTTGCCCCAGCAGAAGAGGCCGCCATCACGCAGCAGCGCGCACGCATGATGTCGCCCGGTGACGAGCTGCACCACGTCCGTGGGTGCGCCGGTCTCCGCCGGCTTCGGCGGCGTTGCGGTCGATGGCGGCACCGCGCTTGCGGCGGCGACCGATGCGACAGCAGGTGGGTGTGCCGCGGGTGTTTGCGACGGCTCTGCGCACGCGACGACGAGCAGCGGCAGGAGGAGTGACGAGATTCGCATCACCCTGGAGCGTACAACGAGAGTCTCCGGACGTTCTCATCCACGCTGAGCGGATGCCCGAGCGCCGGCAGCGCGCGCTGCTCGCAGTCCACGCGGTCGCATACGCGGCAGGTGACACCGACCGGCACATAGGCGTCGGTGTTGTCGAGATCGATCCCGTCCGAGTAGACCATCTCCTTCGCGTGCTGCATCTGACAGCCGATACCGATGGCCTGCACGAGCTGCTGCGCATGGTAGCCGCCGCTGTCCTTCTGGATGGTGCGGGCCAGGCAGAAATACGGCACGCCGTCCGCCATGCGCGAGAGCTGGATACGGATCATCCCGGGCGTGAGGAACGCGCTGAAGATGTTCCAGCGCGGACAGGCGCCGGAGAAGCGCGCGAAGCGGATCCCCGAGCCGGAGAAGCGCTTGCTGATGTTGCCTGCCACGTCGATGCGGATCATGTGAAAGGACACGCCCTCCGCAGAAGGCCTGCGCAGCGTCGTGAGCCGGTGACAGACCTGCTCGAAGCCCACGCGGAAGCGGCGGCCCAGCACGTCGATGTCGTAGCGCTCCTCGCGCGCGGCCTGCAGGAACGAGCCGTACGGCATGAGCACCGCGCCCGCGAAATAATTCGCCAGCGCCACGCGCGCGAGTGAGCGCGAGTCGTCGGTCGTGAGGCGCGCCTCATGCACGATCTCGTCGATCTGCTTCTTGGCCACGATGAGCCCCATCTGGTGCGCGAGCTGGAAGATCCGGCTGCGCGTGGGGAGCAGCTCGGACAAGGTCAGCGTCTTCTTGATGGGGTCCAGGCGTCGCAGCGTGTTGGGCGTCACGCCCCAGCGAGCCACGTGCACCGAGATGCCGAGCGTCTTCTCCATGTGACGGATCAGGCCCGGATAGAGATCGAGCGGCTCCAGCTTTGCGCGCTGATAGAGCTCCTCCGCTGCGGCCTCGAGGACCGGGAAATGGTTCATCTGGCGCTGGATGAAGTCGCTCACCTCCTCGTTCGGGAGGTGCGAGCGGTCCACGGCGCCGGCATCGTCGCCTTCGCTCAGGCGCGACGACAGGTTGTCCGCGGTCATGCGCGTGGACTGGTAGGCCTTGTAGAGCGAGAGCACCGCGCGGCTGGCAGCGGGGCTCGCCGTTGCCATCTCGCGCACGTCCACGGAGGTGATGTCCTCCTCCTCGAAGAGCGGATCGGCGAACGCCTCCGTGAGGTCGGCGACGAGGCGTGCGTCCTCGTCGGTGGCGAAGGAGTTGATGTCGATGCCGAAGCTCTGCGCGAGCTTGATGAGCAGCGTCGCGGGGAGCGGGCGACGGTTGCTCTCGATCAGGTTCAGGTAGCTCGGCGAGATGCCAAGGCGCTCCGCCATCTGCACCTGCGTCAGGTTCTCGCGACGCCGGAGCGCCCGCGCCTTCGCTCCCAGCCTGGCCACCTCCGGCTTTCCGTCCCCACTTCGCTTCGCCATCGCTCCTTCTCATGCTCCATCCCCGGTCATGACGCAAGCTGGGTCATTGACAACATTGACAGCCAGACAAGAATTAATTGACAAGCGCAAACCCCTATTTCTAGGCCACGGCGCGCGACCCATTGACGCATGACGCAAAGCGTTTAGAGTCACAGGTGAAGCGATGAGCACCCCCTCTCCCCAGCCGTCGAGCGAACCCGGCGCAGGCGTCGCCATCCTGGGATCCATGACGGGCCCTCGCGCTGCCTTTGCTGAGATCCTGACGCCCGAGGCGCTCGCGTTCGTTGCCTCCCTGGTGCGCGCATTCGGTCCGCGGCGGAAGGAGCTGCTGGCGACACGGGTGGCTGTGCAGGCACGGCTCGAGAGAGGCGAACGGCTCGACTTCCTGCCGGAGACGCGCACCGTGCGCGAAGGTGACTGGACGTGCGCGAAGATCCCCGCGGCGATCGAGGACCGCCGTGTCGAGATCACCGGCCCGGTCGACCGCAAGATGGTCATCAACGCCCTCAACAGCGGCGCGAGCGTCTTCATGGCGGACTTCGAGGACGCCAATGCGCCCACGTGGGACAACGTGATCGAAGGTCAGATCAATCTGCGCGACGCGAATGATCGCACCATCCGTCTGGAGCAGCCCGGGACCGACAAGGGCGGCGTCTTGACCGCCCCGAAGTCGTACGTGCTGAACGACAAGACGGCGATCCTGTTCGTGCGTCCGCGCGGCTGGCACCTTGATGAGCGTCACATCACCGTTGACGGTGAGCCGGCACCGGGCTCGCTGGTCGACTTCGGGCTCTACGCGTTCCACAACGCGAAGAAGCTCGCTGCGAAGGGCCTTGGGCCATTCTTCTATCTCCCCAAGCTCGAGAGCCATCTCGAGGCGCGCCTCTGGAACGACGTGTTCGTTGCCGCGGAGAACGCGACGGGTGTTCCCGTGGGCACCTTCAAGGCCACCGTGCTGATCGAGACGCTGCCCGCCGCGTTCGAGATGGACGAGATCCTGTACGAGCTGCGCGACCACTCCTGTGGCCTGAACTGCGGCCGCTGGGACTACATCTTCAGCTTCATCAAGAAGCGAGCGAGCGAGGCCGGCGCGGTGCTGCCGGACCGCGCGCAGATCACCATGGACAAGGGCTTCCTGCGTGCGTACGCGGAGCTGCTGGTCGCCACATGCCACAGGCGCGGCGTCCACGCGATGGGCGGCATGGCCGCGCAGATCCCCATCAAGGACGACCCCGCCGCGAACGAAGCCGCGCTCGCCAAGGTCCGCGCGGACAAGCTCCGTGAGGTGACCCTGGGTCACGACGGAACCTGGGTCGCGCACCCGGCGCTCGTTGCGATCGCGA
>JBBRNJ010000051.1:0-64984 GCA_038230375.1 Polyangiales bacterium
CCTCGACGTCGACCTCGACCTCGAAGCGGCGATGCGCGACAAGGGTGTACGCTGCCCGCGTGCGATCCTCCCTTCGCAGATCGTCCTTGATCGTGGTCGGGGGTGTCGCGTGCGGGGTGGTGGAGATGGAGGGTCTGACGCCACCGACTAACGAGTTACGTCGAGCCCGAGACCGTCAACGCCGAGGTCGCCGTCGAAGTCGAAGTCGAAGTCGTTGTCGAAGTCGAAGTCGAGGTCGAGGTCGTTGTCGAAGTCGAGGTCGAAGTGGAAGTCGAAGTCGAGGTCGAGGTCGAGGTCGTTGTGTCGTCCCGTTATCAGACCGGCTTCACGGCCTTCAGCATCGTCGACTCGAACTCGGGGCCTAGCTCGCGGCCCATGAGATCTTTCACGGCGTCGAGCGCCGGCTTGTCCTCATAGAGGACCTTGTAGACCTCGCGGGTGATCGGCATGTCGAGCCCCATCTTCAGGGAGAGATCGTAGACGCTCTTCGTGGTCTTCACGCCCTCTGCGACGTGGCCAAGGCCCGCGAGGATGTCGGCGAGCTTGCGTCCCTTGCCTAGCTCCATGCCGACGGTGCGGTTTCGCGAGAGATCGCCCGTGCACGTGAGTACGAGGTCGCCCATGCCTGCGAGCCCCGCAAGCGTGATGGCGTGACCGCCGCGAGCGTGGGCGAGCTTCGCGATCTCTGCGAGGCCGCGCGTGATGAGCATCGCGCGCGTGTTGTGACCAAAGCCCAGGCCGTCGGCTGCGCCAGCGGCGATCGCGATGACGTTCTTGAGTGCACCGCCGCACTCCACGCCCACGATGTCGTCCGACGCGTACGTGCGGAAGTAGCTCGCGTGGAACCGCTTCATCACGTCCTGCTGGACGCCCTCGTTCTTGGACGCGATCACGACGCCGGTGGGCAGCTCGTTCGCGAGCTCCTTCGCGAAGCTGGGTCCGGACAGGAACGCCAGGTGACTGCGATGGTCGGGCAGCTCGTTGGCGAGGATCTCGTCGATGAACTCGAGCGAGTCGTTCTCGATGCCCTTGGTCGCGCTCACGATCGGAACGCCGCGCGGGAGCGAACGCACGGCAAGCTTTGCCACCTCACGCGTGCCGTGGCTCGGGCACACGAAGAGCACCATCGTGGCGCCGCTCACGGCCTCCTCTATGTCGTGGGTCGCCGACAGCGCATCGGGCAAGCGCGCCGTGGGAAGATACTTCTCGTTCGTTCCGGTCGCGTTTATCTGATCGGCGAGCTCCTTGCGCCGACACCACACGACGGTCTCGTCACCTTTGCGGGCCACGACGGTCGCAAGCGCCGTCCCCCATGCCCCGCCGCCCAGCACCGCAACCTTGCGGGAACGGTCTCCCCGGTCTGCTCTACCTGCCCTGTCTGCCATGATCGTCGAGCCTACAATCAAATCGGGGTATAGTCCCAAGGCTCCGTGAGACCAAACGTTCGCTTCATCATCGTCGGCCTCTTCCTCGGCCTCCCCGCAACCGGCTGCGCGTCCTGTCAGCAGGATGCCGTCTGCTCCATGCGCGGGACCATCAACAATCCCGAGAACAAGACGATGCGCCGTCAAATGTTGCAGAAGGGCCTCGGCCAGTTCTGTCAGCAGATGACCACGCGCAACGCGCCGCTGAAGCTCGCGCCGGAGTCGCCGGTCATTGGCCGCTTCTACCCGAAGGACTGCCACATGAAGGAGCTGCCCAACGGCGACCTCTTCGTGGAGTTCGGCGGCTTCGGCTACGGCTACACGAACATCTCCAAGCGTATGAGCTTCACCATGTCCGGCGCGGTCGAATACAACCAGGACTTCCTGGTCGCCAAGGACGAGTGCGACATCTACGCGTACTTCCGGACCAAGAACGTCGCGTCGTCGAACTTTGCCATCAAGCAGATCGAGCAGCCCGTCGCGTCGTTCCTCAGCGCGCTCTCGCCCATCGCCCAGAACTTCGGGCAGCAGCTCGTCTCGGGAAAGCTCGCAGATGGCTTCACGGTCATTCACGACCACGAGAACAACGACGATTTCGACATCGGCCTCGTGGAGCTTGGCAAGCGGCCCCTGCACCCGTATGACGTTCACGGAAATAACCGGATCACCGTGGAAAACCTGCGCACAGAGGTGCACCAGAACCAGCGCGACTTCGTGGGTCCCATCACGATCGCGGACAGCGGCCGCGCCCTCTTCTTCACGGGCGGCATGGATGGGACGCAGGCGATCGACCTCCTCGTCTACACGCAGGAAGCCGGCGATAACGCCCTTGCGCTCTACACGAACTACGCGCAGTCAGGTCCCATCCCCGCGCCGCCCGTCTTCACGGACGTCATGCCGGCTGGGCAGGGCTACAACCGGACTATTCCGCTGGCGAAAGGTGTCTACTACCTCGTGCTGGACAACACGCCATCTGCCGGCCCAACCATGCCGGCCGTGAACGCGTTCGACGATCGCGCCGCCGTGGTCAGCTACGCCCTCCAGATCGGGGACGCGCCGTGAAAGAAGCGGAGCCGGAGACCGTCGACACAAAAGAGTCGAAGCCCGAATCGTCGTCGCCCGAGTCGAAGTCGAAGTCGGAGTCCGAGTCGTCGTCCGAGTCGAAGTCCGAGTCGTCGTTGACGTCGGAATCGAAGTCCGAGTCGAAGTCCGAGTCCGAGCAGTCCGACCGAGACGCGGACCGCGCATCAGAGCCCAGCGGTGGCGTGGCGGCGGCCGTTCTCGCCAAGCCGGTCGCGGAGGTCTCCGATGGCTCCGGCATGAAGGGCCTCTACCGCTCCCTCTACTGGGTGCTCTGGTTCGGCGTCGTCCCGTTCTCCTTTGGCTGCATCCTGGTGTGGGCGCTCACGCCGGCCTCGGGCGTGGAGCAGCTCGGTGCGCTTGGCTGGATCCAGTCTGTGGTGCGCGAGCAGCCGGTGCCTGTCGGCATCGTCCTCTTCACCTTCGCCGAGATGACGCTGTGGGCGCTGCGCTTCCGGCTTCCGCTGGCGCGCTTCGCAAATCCGCCGCCGCCAGCAGGCGTCCCCATGTCGATGTCTTCCGCATACGAGCGCGCGCGCGTGCTCTGCGAGGAGGCGGACATCATCTTGAAGCGCAATGGCGCGGACCTTGGGGCCCGCGAGCGCAAGAAGCTCGAGGAGCAGCTGGACGAGCTCCGCGCCACCATGCAGAAGACGCCTTTTGCCGAGGAGCCGTTCCTGGAGGCGCTCTCGCGCGCCGAAGAAGAGGTGGAGCTCCGCCTCAACCGCTGGCGAAAGAGCGAGGTACGTGAGTACGTCGAATCCATCGCGGTGGCCGTTGGCGTCGCGCTCTCCCTGCGCGCGTTCGTGGTGGAGGCGTTCAAGATCCCGAGCGGCAGCATGATTCCCACGCTGCAGATCGGCGATCACATCTTCGTGAACAAGTTCGCCTACGGCCCCGCCATCCCGTGGACACGCTCGCGCCTGTGGCAGAGCATGCCGCCGGAGCGCGCCGACGTGATGGTGTTCCTCTATCCCGAGCACACCGAGCAAGACTTCATCAAGCGCGTGATCGCTCTGCCCGGTGACGAGCTCCGCGTTCACTCCGGCCATCCGATCATCAACGGCTGGGAGGTCCCGAGCTGCCTCGTGGGCACGTACTCCTACTCGGAGACGGAGTCACAGCTGAAACACGAGGGCGATCTCTTCGTCGAGTATCTCGGCGACGAGTCCTACCTCACGCTCTACGATCACATGTCGTTCGGCTCTGCCGAGTCGCAGGGGCCGTACTACGTGAAGCCCGGCGAGGTCTGGGTCATGGGCGACAACCGCAACAACAGCCACGACTCGCGCGCTTGGTGGAACGGGCAGGGCGGCGGAGTGCCGTTCGACTTCATCAAGGGCCGCGCCCTCTTCGTCTGGCTCAGCATGGCGGACACCGGCGTCGACTGGAGCCGCCTAGGCGCCCCCGTCATGGGTCGTCCACGTCTGCCCGCCGCCATGAAGAACCTGGAGCCCGCGATGGACAAGTGCATGCGCGACCGTCCTTCGATGGACAAGACGACGCCGCCTGCGCCGAAGCAATGAGTGCGAGCCACGTCACGCGAATCGCGTTCTGCATCGTCTGCGCGCTCGGAGCGCTTGCTCCGATCGTGGGCTGCGGCACGCTCGAGGCCAGCGCCGCGAAAGATCCGATGAAGTGCGAGCGCGACCCGAAGTGCAAGAAGAACGACAAGGCGAACGACTGCTCCACGCAGTGCGCCGACGACCCCGCGTGCGTGGACCGCTGCCGGGAAATCCAGACCCAAACGGGCACGATGAGTCGCTGAGGTCGAGGTCGAGGTCGAGGTCGAGGTCGAAGTCTTCAAGACTTTCCTCCCTGCGGTCGGGCGTCTCGCACAAGGTCCTCGCCCTTGGGGCTCGTCCGCATGTTCATGATCGCCTTGCGCCGCGCCTGCTCCAGCAGCGGGGCCAGCTCCTTCGTCGTCTTGCCACCAAACGTCCGTGCGATCGCGTGCTCCTCGCTCTCCTTGTGCTCGATGATCAGCTGTCCGTCGCGCTCGTAGATCCGCGCGATGTCGTCCCACGGCACGGCCTGCTGTCCACTGTGCAGCGACAGATGCAGCGACGTCTCGCCGATGGCCACGTAATGATCCACGAAGAGGAAGCGCGGCAGCGTGACGAAGCCAGTCACCAGCCCGAAGAGCAGCGCGATGGCCCCGATCACGGCGCACGTGATCCTCGCGCCGCTCGGAAAATGCAGACGATCGGAGAGACCCGTCAGCAACAGCAGAGTTGCGCCAAGCGCGATGGCCAGGCCGCCCCGCACCAGCGCACCCTGAAGGCCGACGTCGTCCGCGCGGAACCAGCTCGAGTAGCGCTCGGTCGTCACCGCGCGATCGTAGTGTCGATGTCGCGGGCCGTAAAGCGGGCGCCACGTGTTCCCGCTCAGAGCATCTCGTAGACATCCGCCATGAGCTGCGGCTCGCGCTCGAGGCCCGCTGGCGTGGTCGTCTCGTAGCTTGCCAGGAGCCGGAACTCCGCCTTTGGGAAGTAGGGCCGCCGGGGATCGGACGCGAGCACCCGCGCGCCGCCCTTGCGAGCCGCTGACAGCACGCGAAGGAACAGATCGCTGGTCGCGCGGTCGTAGAAGACGTCTGCCGCCAGGACGGTGAGCCCGCGCGCTTGGTCGATGTCGCAGGTCACGTCGTCGCCGATCGTCAGGTCGACGCCGTTCGCGTCTGCGTTCAGCGCGGCGGCTGCGCGCGCGAACGGGTCGGAGTCCACGGCACATGCGCTCGTCGCGCCACGCACGATGGCTGCGATCGCCACGAGGCCGCCACCGCAGCCAAGGTCCAGCACGCGCGCCTCTGGCGCTGGCGCATCCAGCAGCCATCGTGCAAGCGCCTGTCCCCCTGGCCATGCGAAGGCCCAGAACGGCGGAGGCACGTCGCGCGCGCGCAGCCATGCCTCCGTCGCGAGCCACAGCGGCGTGTCCTCCCTTGCCAGGTGAAGCGAGATCTCGGGCACCAGGCCTGTGGTCCCAAGGGTCGTGTGCGCGCGGACGAACGCCGCGTGGGTTTGTTCACTCATGATCGCCCGCACCGGAACTTTTGGGGGCACGCGCGGTCAAGTGCGCATGGCCCTCCGCCCGCACGCGAAGAACGTCGCTCACAATCCGCGCTCATCGGATTTCTTCTGCGCCATCGAACCTTGTGAGGGCTCGGGAGCGGAGTCGGCAGGTCCCGAGGAGGGCCAGGGCGCGCCGAACGCCGCGGTGGTGACGCTCTTCTGGGGCAGCACGGTGGTCGCGATGCGGACGTTCACCCGCGGCAAGCGCGTGTCCGTTGCGGATCTGGGCATCATGGAAGACATCGCAGGCCCGTCCTTCGAGATCAAGGAGGACGCGCGCGGCGTGACCATCCACACTCCTCATGGCGACGCGGTGCCGCGTGGATTTCGCATGCGCATGCTGTGCTCGGACGGCGTCGCAAACGTGGCGGCGAGCCGTCGCGCGACGACCCTCACGCTGGTATGCGAGGCCGTGACGCTGGAGAGCGCCAAGCTCGGCGCTTTGCTGCCGGATGCGCGCGGCCGCGCCTTATCCGTGCTCGCGATCGCCTTCTTTCCACTGCTGCTCGGGATCTTCCGCGTGGGTGCGCCGCCACCGGGCGCGCCGGAGGACATGGAGGCGCACCTCGAGCGCATCACGTTCCTGCAGACCGCGCTCGCCGAGGCAGACAAGCGCACGGAGAAGGCGCCGCCCGTCCCGGACGACAACACCGACAGCAGCGGCGTGAGCCCCGCGCGCGGCGGAACGGGCGGCTCAAGCGCCGGTGAAGAGGGGAGTCAGGGCGCGACCGCCTCACGGAGCGAGCTGGGTCTGGCGCGCGCCGAGCAGCGCAAGAGCGCGCCGCCGAGCGTCAAGGAGATCGCGGAGGAGGCGAAGACCTTCGGGATGATCTCCCTCCTGGACAAGGACGACAAGAATGCGCGGCCCGCGTCCGCGTTTGCCGCCTTCGACATGGACGCGGCCAATGGCGGCCTCCGCGGCGACATCTTCAAGGACGCATTCGGCATGGGCTCGGACGGACTGTCTGGCGTGGGCGAGGGCGGCGGTGGGTTGGGCGGCGGCGTGGGCATCACGCAGATCGGCGGGCTGGGTCACGGCAACTCGAGCGCGACCACGGATGGCTCGATGGGCGGCCAGGGCTTCGGCAGGGCTGGAGGCCATCTCCGCGAGCATCCCACGAAGGTGACGTACCAGTTCATCTCGGGCGACTACATGACGCAGGTGAACGGGCGTCTGCCACCCGAGAGCGTGCGCGACGTGGTGCGGGCGAACTTCGGACGTCTCCGCGGCTGCTACGAGGAAGCGCTGCTCCGGAAGCCAGAGCTGGAAGGGCGCGTGAACGTGAAGTTCGTGATCGACCGCAGCGGCGTCGTGTCTGTCGCGGAGCTAGCCGAGAGCACGACGTTGGACGATACCAAAGCAACGTCGTGCATAGTTGCACAATACAAACAAATGACGTTCCCCGAGCCTTCAGGCGGCATCGTCACTGTTGTCTACCCGGTGGTCTTCTCGCGAGGCTGAGCTGCTGGGTGCGCCATCGTCCTCAGTCCGGGATGGGGCCGAGCGCGCCGCGGTTCACGTCGTTGATCGCCTGCTCGATCTCCGCAACCGTGTTCATCACGAACGGTCCGTAGGCAACAACCGGCTCGCCGAGCGGCTCACCCGACAGCACGATGACGTGCGCGTCCTCCTCCGCCACCAGCTCGAGGCTCGGCGCGTCGTTCGCGAAGAGAATGAGCTCTCCTGCGCCCGCGGTGGAGTTGCCTGCGCGCACGCGGCCCTTCGCCACGACCGCGAGCGCATTGAAGGTCGACGGGATCTTCACCGGCAGCTTTGCCCCTGCGGTGAGCTCCGCGTCCAGCATGGTGATCGGCGTGAACGTCCGCGCGGGTCCGCGTGCTCCTTCGTGCTCGCCCGCGATCACGCGAACGTGCCCGCCGCCTGTCACCGGCACGCGCGGGATGTCCGCGCTGGTGATGGGTTGGTAGCCGGGCTTCGTCATCTTGTCCTTGCTGGGCAGGTTCACCCAGAGCTGCATCATGTGCATCCGGCCGCCGCCGCGGGTGAAGGCCTCCTCGTGGTACTCCTCGTGAAAGATGCCGGACGCGGCCGTCATCCATTGCACGTCGCCGGGGCCGATGGTGCCCGCGTGGCCCGCGTTGTCGCGGTGAGCCACGGCGCCCTCCCAGGCGAGCGTCACGGTCTCGAAGCCGCGATGCGGATGAAAACCAACGCCGCGCTTTCCCTTGGGCGTGGGTGCGAACTCCTTCGGCGGGCCGTAGTCCATGAGGACGAATGGGCTCACGCGTTCGGCGGGCAGCTTCTCGCTCGGGAAGTAGGTGGACACGAAGAAGCCGTCGCCCACCCAGTGGAAGCGCGCGCTCTTGTGGATGCCCTCCACCGAACGAACGCCGCCCGTGGTGTTGGTCGCGGTCGCGGTCGTGGTCGTGGTGACGGTCTCGGTGCTCATGCGCTCAAGGTAAGCCTGCCTTCGAGATGCGCAAACCCCGCATTGGACGCGCCCATACAACAGACTGTCTCGCCAACGCGCTATGCTCCTGTGATGCAGAGGAACGTCAAGCTCGTGGTCTCCGCGCTCCTCTCCGGCAGCTTCGGGATGGCGTTCCTTGCGTGTGGCTCCGATTCCCAGCAGGCGGACGGCAACGATGCCTCTGCGGATGATGGTGCCACCGCCGACGCCAGCGCAGCGACTCCCGACTCGGGCGCGGTGAAGGATGGATCGGGCGTCGACGCCACCACCGCCGACTCCGGCGATGCGGGTCGCTACACGCCGGTGTACTTCGCAGTGAACCACGTGCTGTCCACCGGCCAGAGCTTGTCCGTTGGTGCCCTGGGCACGCCCGTCCTCAGCACCACGCAGCCGTATGCGAACCTGATGTTCGATGGCGGCGTGGCCGTGAGCCCGCTCGTGCCCGCGCCCACGTTCACGTCGCTGGTGCCGCTCGTGGAGGGGCCTTCGGTGGAGACCATGTCGAGCGCGCTCGCAAACGAGGCGACGAAGCTCGGGCAAGAGCAGTTCTTGAAAGGGCTGCCTCCGCCGAACGACACGCACGTCCTGCTCCTCAGCGTGCATGGCAAGAGCGGCACCGCGTACGTCGGCATCAAGAAGGGCACCCAGGCCTATGCGAACGGCATTGCGCAGGCGACCGGCGGCAAGGCGCTCACGGCCGATGCCGGCCTCTCGTACGTGGTCCGCGCCGTCACCTCGGTGCACGGCGAGTCCGACGACATCGCGAAGAACCTCACCTACGAGGCGGACCTGGTCGAGTGGCAGCACGACTACGAGACCGACGTGACCGCGATCACGGGGCAGACTCTCCCGATCCCCATGCTCCACACGCAGATGAGCTCGTGGACCGCGCTGAACACCGGGCTCAACACCAGCCCCGTGGCCATGGCGCAGCTCTCCGCGCACGTGAACCACCCCGGCAAGATCGTCCTGGTGGGGCCGAAGTACTTCCTTCCGTACGTGGCCGACGGCGTCCACCTGACGAACGACGGCTACGCATTCATGGGCGAGTACTACGCGAAGGCCTACGCGCGCATCATCTTCGAAGGCAAGCCTTGGGAGCCGCTGCGCCCGCTCTCCGCCGCGCAGGCCGGCACGAAGATACGTGTAGTATACAAGGTGCCCGCGCCGCCGCTCGTGCTCGACACGGTGGCCGTGACGGACCCTGGGCACAACGGGTTCGAGTACACGGACGACAGCGGCGCGCCCGCCGTGATCACCGCCGTCGCGCTGGATGGACCGGACGCCGTGGTGCTGACGTTCGACAAGGCGCCCGCGGGCCCGAACAAGCGCGTTCGTTACGCGTACACCGGGACCACGGGCGCGAAGGGCGGGGCGACCACGGGGCCGCGCGGCAATCTCCGCGACTCCGACGCCACGCCCTCACGCACGATGCATGCACTCTACAACTGGGCCGTGCATTCCGAGACGCCAGTTCCCTGAGCTCCTGCCACGCGCTTGAAGAAGCCCACCGCTGCCTTCTCCAGCATGCGCGCGCCCTCTTCCTCCACTGGCATGTGACTCGCGCCCGGCAGCACGACCATCTCCTTCTCGCATGCGAGTCGGTCGAAGAAGCGACGGCTGTGAGCGATATCCGTCATGCGGTCACAACCTGGATGTGCGAGGAGCAGCGGACAGTCCTTGAAGTCCTCGGGCTCGATGGCGGGCGCCGCGTTCATGAACGTGCGCAGGAAGCGCGCCGGTACGATGTTGCCGCCGCCAAGGCGATCCGTCATGCACACCTTTGACAGCGCCTTGTTCTGCGAGATGTTGTTCATCTTGGACATGTACGCCATGGGCAGCGGCAAGCCGTCCGTGAGCGTCGGGGTCGCGGACAGGAGCGACAGGCCCAGCGTGCCCAGGAGCTTCGTTCGCGCGAAATCCCGTCGCACTTCCTTCTCGCGCGTGTCGGCGATGGTCGTGACGCATACACCTGCGACGCGCCGCGAGCGGGCGGCGGCCTGATAGGCAAGGATGCCGCCCAGGCTCACGCCGAAGAGCGCGATCGGTTTGTCGTCCAGCGCGAGCTCGTGCGCGATGAGATCCACCACGCAGTCGACCCAGGCGTCGTACGTGAAGCGCGACCACGGCACCTTCGTGAGCCCGTACCCGGGAAGATCTGGCGCCACGGTGTCGAAGCCGTAGCGCTGCGCGAGCACCGCACACGGCGCCATCACGCGGCCGTATGCGCCCGCGCCATGGATCACCAGGACCTTGAGCCGAGACCCCGGGACCCGCGCGCGGTCCAGGTGGACATCCAGGCCGCGCCACTTCCACCACTCCTCCTTTGGCATCGTCTCCTTCGTCGCGCGCATGAACGCGGGGAAGTGCTCCTCGTATTTTCGCCAGTGCGTGAGCGACTCGTAGGAGGGAAGGGCATCCGTGCTCATCACGCCACCGCCATGGCAAAGACGGACAGCCATGCGGTGGCGCCGCAGATGGCGAAGAGCCCCGTCATCACGGCGCCGCGGTTGATGCCCTGCTTCTTCAGGACGGGGATGGCGGCGGAGATCAGATCGCCCAGGTCCATCGCCGCCTGGAAGGGCATCACGAAGTGAAGCTTGTCGATGTCCGTGGCCGCCCACGCCGCGAGCGCACCGAGCCCGATGTCACGAACGCCGAAGAGGCGCGCCATGATCCGCGCGGACGCGTTGTCGTGGTCCTTGGGGAACCCGAGCATCGCGGCCGTGCGACCGGCAGAGACGAACGGCGCGAGACCAATGAGGGTGCGGCCGACGGCGAAGGCATAGATGAGGGTGGTGAGGGTGTGCGGGGACATGCGGGCCTTTGGGGGGAGGGTTGGGCGGGCGTGAAGGGGGCAACGAATGAGCGATGAGCGGGCGATGAACGGGCGATGAAGCGATGTATGAATTATTGACCGTAATGGTTTTATAGTCATTACCGGACGAAGAAAAAGCCGCTTGATAAGCGGCTGTTGTCGTTGACTAGAATGATGGTTTAGTCAGTTTTTCGAATCCGTCAAGGAAGAATCGACCTGGGTTTTGGGAGACCGGTAGGATTTGTTGGATGGGGAACCCTTGGTCGTGGCGGCTCTTGTCGCTTCTTTCGCTGGTCGCCGTGGGCGGATGCACCAGCCTCGAGAAGGGCGCGCAGGAGGAGTTCACTTCTTCGTTCTCCTGTCCCAAGGAGCGGGTGACGGTCACGCCGCGGCCTGACCTCAAGGCTGCCGTGTTCGGGTCGCGGCCGGCGCCTCCCGCGGACGTCGCCGCGGATCCTGCAAGGCTCGCGGTCTGGCAGAAGAAGGAGGATGACCTGCAGTCGACCTGGAACAACTCGACGACGGTGTTCGAGGTCGCTGGTTGCGACAAGGACGTCATCTACAAGTGTGGGCAGGCGGCCAAGCACGCGAGCACGTCGAGCGGGATCATGTGCACCGAGGCGCGCCACGTGTCGGCGTCGGGCGCTACAGAACCAGCCGGAAATGGATCGCCTTCGGGCGGGTCAGGTGGTCGAACCCCAAAGCACTCAAGGTGACGCCGCAGCCGGAGTCCTTCACGCCCACCCACGGCAGCGCGGGGTCGAGCGAGTCGCAGCGGTTCATGTAGATCGTGCCCGCCTCCAGCTCCTTTGCCATGCGGTCTGCGCGCGCGCGATCCTTCGTGTAGATGGCGGCGGTGAGCCCGTAGCGCGAGTCGTTCATGCGCGCGAGCGCCTCGTCGTCAGAGGCGACCTTCATGATGGGCATGATGGGGCCGAACGACTCGTTCTTCATCAGTGACATGTCGTGCGTCACGTCGGCGAGGAGCGTGGCCTGGAAGAAGCGGCCCTTCCCACTGACCTGCGCTGCCTTCCCGCCGCAGCAGAGACGCGCGCCCTTCTTCGTGGCGTCTTCCACGAAGGCGGTGAGCTCCGCCACGTGATGCGGCTGTGCGATCGGGCCGAGCGTGGTCGCCTCGTCGCGCGGGTCGCCCATGACGTAGGCACGAATGAGCGGCTCGCACGCGGCCACGAACGCGGCGTAGATGCTCTCGTGCACGTAGACGCGCTCGATGGCGCAGCAGCTCTGGCCGGCGTTGAACATGGCGCCGTCCACCAGGGATGCGGCCGCCTTCTCCACGTCGCAATCGGGTGCAACATACACGGGATCGTTCCCGCCGAGCTCCAGCTCCACATGCGTGAAGTGCTTCTCCGTGGCGGCGCGCTGGATGCGCTGACCGCCGAACACGGAGCCGGTGAAGAGCGTCTTCTTCACGCGCGGGTCGCCCGCCATCGCCTCGCTGGTCTCGTGCGCGGCGTGCATCGCGGTGAGCAGGCCCTTGGGCGCGCCGGCCTCGTCGAACGCGCGGGCGAAGTGTTCACCGCAGAGCGGGCTGCGCGGCGAGTGCTTCAGCACCACCGAGTTGCCCGCGAGGATCGCCGGCACCACCGCGTTGACCGCGGTGAGCAGCGGATAGTTCCACGCCGGTAGATCGAGCACGACACCCCACGGCTCTTTCACGATGCGACGATCGAAGCCCTCCTTCGGCAGCACGATGTCCGCAAGGCTCGCCTCCGCGATCTCGAGCAAGTACCTGTAGCGGCCTGCCATGCCGGACAATTCGCCCTTCGCCTGTGAGAGTGGCTTGCCCATCATGCGCGAGATGTCCGCCGCGATCTCGTCGGTCCGCGCCTCCATCTTCTCGAGCGCACGCGTGCAGAGAGCGCGACGATCCGCGAGGCTCGTGTGCTTTGCATCGCGGGCCGCGCGTGTGGCGGCGTCGAGCACGCGATCGACATCCGCTGCGCTCGCCAGATCGACGGTGCATGCGGGTTCGAGCGTGAAGGGGTTGTCGACCTCGAGCTGGGCGTTGGGCATGGCCCGAAGTTTACACCAGGTGATATTCGTGGAGGGTGAAGGCCCTGACATTCTCTTCGTTCGGCGGTCCGGAGGTGCTCGGCATCTCCGACGTTCCCGCACCCGCGCTCTCCGCAGGCACCGCGCTCGTCCGCATGAAGGCGATCGGCGTGAACTTCGCCGACGTGTACAGGCGTCAGGGGCGATACCACCTGGAAGGCAAGGCGCCGTGGGTGCTCGGGTACGAGGGCGCGGGCGTGATCGAGGCGATCGACGCGTCTGGCGGCGACATCGCGTCCGTGCCGTTCCGCGTGGGCGATCGCGTTGCGTTCGCGGACGTGCCGCATGCGAACGCAGAGCTCGTACATGCGAAGCTCTCTCACCTGGTGCCGCTCCCCGATGCGATCTCGTTCGAGGTGGCCGCCGCGCTCCTGCTGCAAGGACTCACGGCGCAGTACCTGTCGACCGACAGCCACGCGCTGGCGAAGGGCGAGCTCGCGGTGGTGCTTGCGGCCGCGGGCGGCGTGGGCGCGCTCCTCATCCAGCTCGCGAAGCATGCGGGGGCGCGCGTCCTGGGCGTGGTCTCCAGCGCTGCGAAGGCGGAGGTCGCCACGCGCGCAGGCGCCGACACCACGTGCCTCACGACGGAGGACTGGCCGGCCCGCGCGAAGGAGATGTCCTCCGGTCGCGGCGCGGATGTGGTCTACGACTCCGTGGGCGTGACGCTCGCGCAGAGCCTGTCCGCTGCGCGCACGGGTGGGGCGGTGGTCTTCTACGGAATGGCGGGCGGCGACCCAGCGCCGGTCGATCCACGGCAGTTGATGGATCGCTCGCTCACGCTCACCGGCGGCGATCTCTGGAACTTCCTCACCTCCAGCGAAGAGCGCATCGGTCGCTCGTCACGCCTCTTCACGCTCGTCGCGAAGGGCGCGCTCGACGTCGGCACGCCGCGCACGTTTCCCCTGGAAAAAGGCAGCGAAGCGCATGCGCTGCTCGAAGGTCGTCAAACCACGGGCAAGCTGCTGCTGATCCCTTAGTCGCTCGTCACCGACAGCGCGTACACGTGCTGCGTCTTCTTTTTCTCGAAGCCGAGTTGCGTGTAGAATACATGTGAAACGTCGCGCGTGACGTTCGAGCGCACGCGGATTGACGTGATGCCGCGCTCCTTCGTGAAGGCCACCGCGCGGGCGACGAGCGCGCGACCGGCGCCCGTGCGTTGTGCGCGGCCCATGACCGACAGCGCCAGGATCTCCGTGTGTACGGGCGATTCGAGCGGCACCCTGACCCCGACCTGCAAGAAGCCGATGATCGCGTGGTCACGCTCCGCGACGAAGAGACCGTCTTCGCCCGCCTTCGTGAGCAATGCAAAGCGCGCCCGGAGGTCCTCGAGCGGACCCGGGTAGCCGAGCTCTCGACTGAGCTCGGCCACCTGCGGAAGATCCGTCTCTGCCATCTCCCGGATGAGCGGGGTCACGCGAGCCGGTTCAGTGTCCGTTCGTCTGGATGGTGCCCACGCCCGGCACAACCACGGTGCCGTTGCCGTTCTTGTCCGTGTTCACCTTCACGCCGCCGGTGGTGACGTTCGTGTTGCCACCCTTCGTGACGTCGACGCTCGCGGTGGGGGTGACGACCGTGGTGTTGCCGTTGCCTGTCTCCACGTGCGCGTTCTTCGTGTCCACGGTGGTCTTGCCGTCCTGCTTCACCACGGTGGCCTGGCCGCCTTGCGGGGCTGTCCCGGTGATCGTGGTGGTGCCGTTGCCCGTCACCTTGACTTGCTGACCGTTGGCGCCGGTGACCGTGACACCTTGGGCGCTGGCGGCTGCCGGGTCCGGCTGCGCGGTGGCCTCATCCTTCTTTCCGCACGCCGTGAGAGACAGCAACGCGACGGCCACGACAACGACATTCTTCATGGTGAATCTCCTGTTCAAAGCTTGGATCCAAGCTCGACCTTGGGAGAATGTACTCTAGGCCGAGGCCGACAGGAAGCGGCCGGTTGGCGTCTTCTGTGCGCGCAGCTTCTTCGGCTCGCCTTCGAAGACCACGTGACCGCCAGCGTCGCCGGCCTCCGGTCCCAGCTCCACGACCCAGTCTGCGGCAGCGATCACGTCGGGCTGGTGCTCGATCACGACAAGGGTGTCTCCGCGCGCCACGAGCTTCTCCATCACGGCGATGAGCTTTCGCACGTCCGACACGTGGAGACCCGTGGTGGGCTCGTCGAGCACGTAGACGGTGGGCTCGTGCGCCGACCCTGCCGTGAGCTCCGCCGCCAGCTTGAGGCGCTGAGCTTCGCCGCCGGACAGCGTGTTCGAGCCCTGCCCGATCTGCACATAGCCCACGCCTAGCTCGCACATGAGCGTGAGCGGACGGGCGATGCGTGGGAACGCAGAGAACACATGCGCCGCGTCCTCCGCGGACAGGCGCAGCACGTCGCCGATCGATAGATCCTTGTATCTTACATCCAACGTCGCGGGCTCGAAGCGCGCGCCACCGCACGCGTCGCACCCGTTCGATACGTCAGGCAAGAAGCTCATCTCGTGCACGATGACGCCCTGGCCGTCGCACGCGGTGCAACGTCCGCCCGCGGTGGAGTTGAACGAGAAGCGCCCAGGGCCGTAGCCACGGCTCTTTGCCTCGGGCAGCGCTGCATAGAGCTTCCGCAGGTCATCCCAGATGCCAAGGAACGTGGCGGGGACCGAACGCGGCGTGCGACCGATGGGCGATTGGTCCACGGCGAGCGCGCGCTTCACGTGTCCCACGCCTGTGAGCTTGTCGAACGGCAGCGGCTCCTGCGCGGTGAGCCCCAGCGCGCGACGCAGCGCGGGGTGGAACACCTGACGCACCAGCGTGCTCTTGCCGGAGCCGCTCACGCCGCACACCACCGTGAGCCTGCCCACGGGCACCTTCAACGTGACGTTCTTCAGGTTGTGTGCGCGCGCGCCGGTCAGGACGACATGGCTCTTCGCCGGCCCACGCGCCTCGCGCGCCACCTTCACGGTGTCCGCTAGCGCGCGTCCAGTGGGTGAGTCCTTGCTTGCGAGCACCCTCTTGGCGGGCCCCGCGGCGCAGATGTGACCACCGCCTCTGCCGCCGCTTGGACCCAGATCGAGCAGGTGGTCCGCCGCGCGAATCACCTCCGCGTCGTGCTCGACCACGATCACGGTGGAGCCCGTATCCACGAGCTTGCGCAGGTTGCCGATCAGGCGCGCGGTGTCGCGTGGATGCAGGCCTATGGTGGGCTCGTCCAGGACGTACAGCGCGCCGGTGAGGCCGGAGCCGAGCTGCGCGGACAATCGAAGGCGCTGCATCTCGCCACCGGAGAGCGTGCTGGCCCAGCGATCGAGCGAGAGGTAGCCCAGGCCCACCTCCTTCACGAACGAGAGACGCCTGACGAGCTCCGCGTGAGGTGCGCTCGCGATCGTGGCCGCGGCGCCGTGGAATTTCCAGGTCTGCGCCCACACGAGCGCGCTGTCCACGCTCCGGCGCGAGACGGCTGCGTAGGTCTCGTCGAAGAGACGAACGCGCCGTGGGATCTTCGCGAGGCGCTCGCCGTTGCAGACGCGGCATGGCAGGGTGTCGGGCTCGTCGTCGGCCAGGTTGCCGCGGATGCCGGAGCCCTCACACGCTGGGCACTGGCCCTGCTTCGTGTTGAAGGAGAACCACCGCGGGTCGATCTCGGGAACGCCAGTCCCGCAGTTGCCGCACGCGCGTCGCGTGGACACGAGCGACTCATCCGCGCGCGGCGTGGCGGTGGGCTCACCCGGTGCGATACGGAGCGCGCCCGCGCCCCACAGCAGCGCGCGCTCGAAGTGCTCCCGCAAGAGCGTGGAGGGCGGCCCGTAGTGCACGATGAGGTCGACGGAGTGCTCGAGTGACTTCTTGAGCCGCGGCGGCGGATCGATCTCGATGATCTTCCCGTCCACGCGTGCGGTGGTCACGCCAGCGCGCGCCGCCATGGTGAAGACGTCCAGGTACGTGCCCTTCCGCGCGCGCACCGCCGGGCTGTAGATGGTGACTGGCCTGTCCGCGCTTTCGTTCTTCGCATTCTGGAGCCGCTCCCAGATCTCCTGCGGCGCGCTCGCGGAGACGACGGCGTCGCACGTGGGGCAGTGGACGTCACCCACCTTCGCGTAGAGCAAGCGAATGTAGTGCGCGATCTCCGTGACGGTGGAGACGGTGGAGTTCGCTCCTGCACGTGACAGCCGCTGCTCGAGCGCGATGGAAGGGGGGACCCCCACGACACGGTCCACGTCGGGCCGCGGCATCTGCGGCAAGAACTGACGCGCGTACGGCGTGAGCGTCTCCAGGAAGCGGCGCTGTCCCTCCGCGTAGACCACATCGAAAGCGAGTGAGCTCTTGCCGGATCCGCTCGGCCCCGTGACGACCGTCAGCGCGCCGTGCGGAATGGTGCAAGATACATCTTTCAGGTTGTGCTCGCGCGCGTGGGACACCGAGATGGCAAGGTCTTCGCGTGCCGCGCGCCTGCTCCTTGCGCGAACGGCGGCAGCGCCCGCGGCCTCTTCTTTTGCGCTCTTTCCGAACGACGCGCGCATGGCGACGCCCGTCTTGGTGTCCGCCTTCGCGAGCGCGTCCGGCGTGCCCGCGAACACGACCTCACCCCCGGCGGGACCGCCACCCGGGCCCAGGTCGATCACCCAGTCGCACGTGCGAATGACGGAGAGATCGTGCTCGACGACCACCACCGTTGCCCCGGCATCGACGAGCTCCCGCAGCGCAGTGACCACGAACGCCGCGTCCTCGGCGTGCAGGCCCGCGCTTGGCTCGTCCACGACGAAGAGCGTGCCGCGCGGATCCTCCGACAGCGCGCGCGCGAGCTTGAGCCGCTGCGCCTCACCGCCGGACAGCGTGGACAAGGGCTGCCCGAGCGTGAGGTAGCCAAGGCCCACCTTGGACACGGGGGAGAGCGCGCGCTTCAGCACGGGATCGTAGAACTCGCCCTCGCAGTACTTTGCGATGGCGTGGTCCACGGTGAGGCCGAGCACCTCGGACACGGAGAGGCCGCCGTGAAGGACCTCGAGCACCTCGGGCCGGAAGCGCCTGCCCTGACACGCCGGGCAGACGAACTGCACGTCGGACAGGAACTGCATCTCCACGGTCTCGTAGCCTTCGCCGTTGCACGCCTCGCAGCGGCCTGCGAGCGACGAGCCGCCTACGTTGAACGAGAACGTCTGCGGGCCGAACCCGCGTCGCCTTGACTCCGGCTCCGCCGCGAAGCGCGCGCGCAGCTTGTCCCATGCCTTCGTGTATGTCGCTGCGTTGCCGCGCGCGGTGCGACCGAGCGGCGACTGGTCGACGAGGGCGACGCGAGAGATGCCGCGAATCCCGAGGAGTTCGTCGTGGTCGCCGGCGCGCTCGGAGGTGGGCTGCCCTACGGCCCGCGCGGCCGCGCGAAAGAGCACGTCCTCGGCGAGCGTGGATTTGCCGGAGCCGCTGGGCCCCGTGATGGCCACGAGCCTTCGCTGGGGAATGGCGATCTCCGCGATGCGCAGGTTGTTGGCGCGCACGCCGCGCAGCGTGATCGACTCCTCCGGGTGCGCCGCCTTCTTCCCGCGTCGGGGCTCACGAGCGGCCTCGTCCGCCCTTCGCGGTCGCGTCGCCTCCCGTTCGCGTGCGGCGGCCTGCCACGCGCGTCCGGTGGGAGTGTCCTTGCGCTGCGCGAGCCGCTCCGGGCGTCCATCGAAGAGCAACGTGCCGCCATGCTCGCCTGCGCCCGGCCCCAGCTCCAGGACGCGGTCGGCGGAGCGAACGATGGACTCGTCGTGCTCGATCACGAGGACGGTGTTCCCCGCGTCGCTCAGGCTCTTCATCGCCTCGGCGAGGGGAGGGATGTCGGTGGCGTGCAGGCCCACGGTGGGCTCGTCGATCACGAACAGCGCGCCCGTCAATCGCGCGCCCAGCGCCGTGGTCAAGGCTGCGCGCTGCGACTCGCCGCCCGAGAGCGTGCGCGCCTGGCGATCCAGGGTGAGGTAGCCCAGGCCCACGGCGGACAGGTATGCAAGGCGCGAAGCGAGCTCCTCGTGAACGCGCTTGCCCTGCGGCGTCTTCGGCACGAACGTCTTGATGCGCTCGTGCACCGCGGAGACGGTCTGCGCATGCCAGGATGCCACGTCGAGTCCCGCGGCGCGGTAGCTGCGCGAGACCTCGGACAGACGCGAGCCCTGACACGTGACGCAGGTCGCATACTCGCGGTACCGCGCGAGGAACACGCGAACGTGCATCTTGTACGTGCGCGTCTCGAGCCACTTGAACCAGGCGCGAACGCCAGGGAATTTTCCGCCGTCCCATGTGCCCTCGCCGGAGAGCACCAGGTCGCGCTGTGCGTCCGTGAGCTCCGCCCAGGGCACGTCCATCGGTAGGTTCTTCTTCAGCGCGAACTTCGCGAGCGCGCCCCGCTCCGACTCCGCGCTCTTGCCGCCCCACGCCTTGATGGCGCCCTTCGCGAGCGTCTTGGTCGGATCGGGGATGACCTTGTTCCAGTCCACCTGGATGATGCGTCCGAAGCCTTTGCACGTCTCGCACGCGCCGAGCGGCGAGTTGTACGAGAAGAGGCGCGGCGACGGCGGCTCGAACCCGCGCGCGCACCTGGGGCAGCGCAGGCCGCGGGCGAGCGGCTCGTGGGCGATGCGTCGCTCGCCGGGGCCCTGCACGTTGCCAGCCGCAGCGGGTTCCTCGCGCGTGGTGCGGAGCTCTGCGCGTCCGTTGGCGCGGGACCACGCGACCTCGATGGCGTCCTGGATGCGTCGCGCATCCTTCTTGCGCACCTCGACGCGATCGACGACGACCTCCAGACGGGTGCCACGCGCGGTCGCGTCGCTCGGCCGCACCTCATCGATGTCGCGCACGGTGCCACCGACGACGAGCCGGCGGTAGCCCTCTTTGAGGAGCGAGTCGCGGAGCGTGAGGAAGCCCTCTGCGTCGTCGACAGAGACCGGGTACGTGATGATCGCGCGCGCGCCTTCGTGTGCACCGAGCACGCGCGCGGCCGCATCCACCGCGCGCGTCTCCACCGCCTCCAGGTGACACTCGGGGCAGGTGGGGATCGCCTCGGCGCCGAACAGCGCGGCAATGTACGCCTCCAGATCCGCCAGTGTCGCAAGCGTGGATCGGCTTGATTTCACGGGCGCGCGCCGATCGACCGCGACCGTCGCCGCAATCGGATCCAGCGACGTCACAGGCGGCCGCTCGCGACGCTCCAGGAACTGCCGCGCGTAGGGGCTGAAGCTCTCGACGAACCGACGCTGACCTTCCGCGTACAGCGTGTCGAGGGCGAGGCTGGACTTGCCCGCGCCGCTCACGCCCGTGAGCGCGACGAAGGAGCCGGGTGAGAGATCCAGATCGACACCACGAAGGTTGTGCGTGCGCGCGCCGCGGAGACGGACGGGGAGCATGGGGCCAAGGATCTATAGTCACCGTGCGGCAGAACGGGAAGGGGCGCGGGAAACGTGTCTCACCCCTCGCACGGATGACCCCGTGTTGCGAACCGTCGTGCAAACGGGTCGAGGTCGAGGTCGAGGTCGAGGTCGTGGTCGAGGTCGAGGTCGAGGTCGAGGTCGTGGTCGAGGTCGAGGTCGTGGTCGAGGTCGAGGTCGTGGTCGAGGTCGAGGTCGAGGTCGAGGTCGTGGTCGTGGTCGTGGTCGAGGTTCTTGCGCTAGTAGTGTCCGCCGCCGTGTCCACGCTCTTCCTCCTCTTCCTCGCCGGCCTCGTGGGCGGCGCGCTCAACGCTGTCGCAGGCGGCGGCTCCTTCGTGGCCTTCCCCGCGCTCCTCTTCTCCGGCCTCTCCCCCGTCATCGCCAACGCGACCACCGCCGCCGGCCTCCTCCCCGCGAGCTTCATGAGCGGCTTCGCGTACCGCAAGGACTTCACCTACGACCGCCTCTTCCTTGTCCTCGCCGCCGCCAGCACGGTCGGTGGCATCCTTGGCGCGGCGATCCTCCTGGGCACGAAGGAGTCCACGTTCGAGCTCGCGCTCCCCATCCTCCTCGGGTTCGCGTCACTCGTGTTCACGTTCGGCGGCGGCGTCATCGGGCGCCTCGGCAAGCTCGCGCAGAACACAGGCGGGCTCTTCGTCGTGTTCCTCGTGCAGGTGGTGATCGCGACCTACGGCGGGTACTTCGGCGGCGGCATGGGCATCCTGATGCTCGCGACGTTCGCGTTCGTGGGGCTCACGGACATCCATCGCATGAACGGGATGAAGAGCTCGCTCGCGGTGCTCATCAACGGCGCCGCGGTCCTGCTCTTTGCCGTCACGCACAAGGTCGTCCTCTATCCGTGGCTCGCTGTTGCGCTCGGCGGCATCACCGGCGGCTACTTCGGTGCGCGGATCGCCAGGCGCATCGCCGCGACAAAGGTCCGTCGCTTCGTGATCGTCTACGCGTGGGGAATGACCGCATACTTCGCATGGCGAACATACGCATCCCATCCGTGATCTCGCTCTCGGCTGTTCACGGCTACGCAGGCAGCACGATGCGGAAGCAGGCGCCACGCTCCGTCGCCACGAGCGCGATTGTGCCGCCATGCGCCTGCATGATGCGCTTCGCGAGCGCCAGGCCCAGGCCCGTGCCTCCCGCCCGACCCGTCACGAGGGGGTCGAAGATCCTCGTGGCGATCTCGGTGGGCACGCCTGGACCGTCGTCACTGACGAGGATCACCGTGCCGGTCTCGCCCACGATCGCGCGCGTCACGATCTGAGGGGCGCGCGGCGCGCAGATCGCGATGGCGTTGTCGTAGAGGACCGCGAACACACGCGCGAGCAGACCCGGATGCGCTCTCACCCGCAGCGTCGAAGGCGTGAGCTCGTCGGTATAGTGGACGTGAAGATCCTCTCCGAGGGATGCACGCGCATGTACGAGGATGTCGGCAAGAAGCGAGGGCTCCGCCTTGGCCGGCTCGCCGCGCGCGAGCGACATGAGGTCGTCGACGATCTCCTGTGCGATGCGCGTGTGGCGCTCGATCTTGGCAAGGTGCGGGGCGCTCGTCGCCGGGGAGAGCTTTGCCAGATATGCGCTCGTGGCCACGACTTGCAGCGCATTCCGAAGCTCGTGGGCGATCTCCGCCGCGATCTCTCCGATCGCGATCAGACGCGCGTGCTCCGTGGTTACGCCGTCCACGATCACCGAGCTTAATCTTTGCGCCCACCCAAGTCCACCAGCACTTCTGTGTCGCGGTTCCGCCGCTGGTGAGCAGGAGGCCGGTGGCAATTCAGTTCACCGGTTTGTCTGCTCTTTTGGACGGTCATTGGTTAGTCTTTCCGTATACCCTCGCGCTGGGGGTGGACGAGGCATAGAGACGTAACGTTGGCTTCCCCGATGGCCGCCCCCCCGAACGAGTCGAAGATTGCCGCGGGCACCATGCTCGTCGGCAAGTACCGCGTCGTTCGCGAGATCGGGCGCGGTGGTATGGCCGCCGTCTACGAAGCCGAGCAGCTGACCATCGGCAAGCATGTCGCCGTCAAGGTCCTGGCCTCCGAGCTCAGCGCGTCGAGCATCGTGATCGAGCGCTTTTTCCGCGAGGCGCGCGCCGCGGCCAGCGTGAAGAGCCCGCACATCGTCGACGTCTACGACTCCGGTCGCCTCGAGGACGGGCGCCCATACATCGCCATGGAGCTGCTGGAGGGCGAGTCCCTCTACGACCGCATGGCCCGGATCCGCCTCTTCGACCTGTCGTCGACCATCAACATCATCTGCCAGTGCGCGAAAGGCCTTCAAAAAGCGCACGGCGCGGGCATCGTCCACCGCGACCTCAAGCCCGAGAACATCTTTCTGCTCAAGAACGAGGACGGTGAAGAGGTCGTCAAGCTCCTCGACTTCGGGCTCGCCAAGTTCTACGCGCCCGTGAATCCCGACGAGGCAACGAAGCGCCTCACGCGCGAGGGCGCCGTGTTCGGCACGCCTGCGTACATGTCTCCCGAGCAAGTGAAGGGGCAAGGCAACGTCGACCAGCGCGCCGATCTCTGGGCGCTTGGCTGCATGGCGTACGAGTGCCTCACAGGTCGCCCCGTCTGGAACATGGATCAGGGCGTCGCCATGACCTTCGCGGCGATCGCAACCTCGCCCATCCCGATGCCGTCGGACCTTCGTCCCGACCTCCCGCACGAGTTCGACGCGTGGTTCAAGAAGGCGCTCGAGCGCGATCCGAACAACCGCTTCCAGACCTCACGGGAGCTGTCGGACGCGTTGCTCGCGGTCGACGGCGCGGCCGCTCCGTCCGGGTCCAGCCCGCACGCGCTGATGCTCAAGAACAGCGCGTCGAATCCCATCGTCGAGCTCTCGAGCGACGCGCTCAATACGGAACGGCCGCCGGCGCTGTCCCCTCCTGGGGCCGCGGGCAGCTCGCCCATTCCAAACGCCGCGGCGTCGTCGCCAAGGGGTGCTGCGCTCTCGGGTCCGTTCACCTCGATCCCCGGACCCACGTCGTGGCCTTCACAGGTCTCGGCGGATCAGTCCGGCCGCGTGAAGCTCGCCGACATCACGGCGAACATCCGCGGCGACCAGATTCCCGGCTCCGGCAACGACCTCCGCAGGACCTCCCCGCTTCGCATCACGCTCTCCGCCATCCTTGCCGCATCCGCGCTTGGCGGCGCAGCGTTCGTGTACGTGCGGTTCCTTGGTCCGCAGGTCTCCACACCCACGGTGGTGTCCACCGCATCGGCAGCGTCGTCGATGGACGTGCCCCCGACCGAGCCGCCCGTATTCGAGGAAGAGCCCAAGTACTTCAGCGCGCTCTCGGAGGGACAGAAGGCGTTCTCCGCTGGCGACGTCAGCCTGGCCAAGCACAAGTTCGAGGAGGTCGCCGCGCTTCCCGGTGGCAGCGCCATCGCGAAGCTCTTCATCGAACAGGTGACGCCCGCGCAGCAAGGTCCGTGCAGGTTGTCGGCGTTCTCGCATCCGCGCTTCGCGATCACCTCGCCAGCCGGTCGTCCCACGGTCGCGCCGAACGCGAAGGGTGCGGTCGTTGCGTGGACGGATCGCCACGGCCTCCGCGATCGTGAGCACGTCTTCTCCGTCACGCTCGATCAAGCGGGCACGCCCATCACTGCCGTTCGCGATCTCACGCCAGAGGCCACGGAGGCATCGCGTCCCGGGCTCCTCGCCAGCTCCGACGCGCTCGCGCTGGTCTACTGGGACGCGAAGGGCCGCGAGGCCGGCGTCCGCGTTCGCTCGCTCCAGCAGGACGGTCACATCGCGAGGGAGAGCGTCCTGGTCGGCGGCGCGCACGAGGGGCAGTACTGGCCCTCGATCGAGAAGGCGCTCGATGGCTACTGGGTCGTCTGGCAAGACAGCCGCGACAAGGATGGCGACGACATCTTCATCCGCAAGCTGGACAAGAACATGGACACGGTCGGGCCAGAGACACGCCTGACGGACTATCTTCCGAAGCAAAAGGGACTCAAGATCGACAACGCGCGCATGCCCAGCGTTGCGGTCGCGGCGAACCAGCTCTTCGTCACCTACAAGCTCGAGAAGGATCAGACGCGGCAGATCATGCGCATGCGTCTTCCCGTGAACTCTCAGGGCTTCGCGATGGGCCTGGACGACAAGGACAAGGACGCGCAGAAGAACGAGCGCGTCGCCGGCGACACCCTCTCGGTCTCCGAGGACAAGTCGTCCGCCGACAACCCGCAGATCGCATGCGGGCGCGCGGGCTGCTTCATCGCGTGGCACGTCGACGGCGGCGGCTCGATGGCCGCGCGCATCGACGCGAAGGACGGCAAGGTCATCTGGAAGCAGCGAATCAGCGACCGCGCCACGCGTCCCGCGATCGTCGACGGCGCAGAGGGCCAGGTCATGGTCGGCTACTACGAGGGTGGCAAGGTGAAGGTCGCGAGCTTCACGCTCGATGGCGTCGGCCCGGCGTCCACCATCGCAAGGGTCGCTGGCGACCACGCGCGTCCCTGGCTTGCTCCCGGCACCCAGAAGGGCGAGTACTGGATCGCATGGGAGGACCTCGAGGCGGGTCGAAGCGAGCCTTACGTCGCCCGTTTTGTCTGCAAGTGAGCGCGTGAGCTCGTGAGCAAGCCTCCTTTGCCACTGTCCGTTCGACTGGATCGACTCAGCGGATGGAAGGGAAGCATCGAGCCGCTCGCTGTGGCGTTGGTCACCACCGTGCTGGTCACGGGGCTCTCCATGTACGTTGCAACGTCCTGGGTCGCCGTGGGCGTCGCTCTCGTGTTCCTTGGCGCGACGTGGATGATGGTGCTGCGGCGGAGCGACGACGACGTGCTTCGCTACGGCCTGGGGCTCGGCGGGCTCATCGCCGGGCGCTCCGAGCAAGAGCGCAGCGTGGTGCACATGGCTCGCGCGGCGCTGCGGGCAGTGGCTGTCGCGTCGCTGTTCGGCGTCCTCACGTTCGTGCCGTTCTACTTTGGCTTCCTCCGGTTCTGGCACCCGCGACACAGCTTTTCCATCGGCATGCCATGGATGGAGCTCCTGAGTCTCTGCGCCGGCCAGCTCCTGGTGATCGCCTTGCCGGAGGAGGCGTTCTACCGCGGCTACGTGCAGTCGCGTCTGGACGAGGTCTTCCCCGCGCGTCTCCGCATCCTGGGCGCCGAGATCGGGCCGAGCCTCCTCATCACGAGCGTCGTCTTCGCGCTGGGGCACCTTGCCACGGTGCACAGGCCCGCGCGCCTCGCGGTGTTCTTTCCGTCGCTCCTGTTCGGGTTCCTGCGTGCGCGAACCGGGGGCGTGGGCGCCGGTATCGTCTTCCACGCGATGTGCAACGTCTACTCGGACCTTCTCGGTCGCGGCTTCGGCGTGTATTAGAGCACTCGTGAAACGGGCAGCGCTCTTCGACATGGACCGCACGCTCGTGCGGAAGGAGACGGCGAGCCTCTACGTCCGGTACCAGCGCCGCATCGGCGAGGCGCGCACGCGCGATCTCTTGAAGGTGTCGCTCTGGGCGCTGCAGTACACGCTGGGCATCCTGGACGTGGCGACGGTGGCGGAGCGCGTGGTGGCGGGCTATCGCGGCACCGACGAGGACGCCCTCACGAAGAAGTGCGAGACGTGGTTCCAGTCCGACGTCCTGCCTCACGTGTGCGAGCTCGGGCGCCGCGCCGTGCAGGACCATCATGACAAGGGCGACCACGTGGCCATTGTCACGGGCGCATCGCCCTATGCCACGAAGCCACTCGCCGCGCTGCTCGACATTCGCCACATCGTGACGTCCCGCTTCGAGGTCTCCACGGAGGGAAAGCTCACGGGCAAGGTGGAGCAGCCGCTCTGCTTCGGCCATGGAAAGCTGGTCCGCGCGCGGCGGTTGGCCGAAGAGCTCGGCTTCGAGCTCAAAGACGCTGTATTCTACACGGATTCGATCACGGATCTCCCGCTCCTGGAGGCCGTTGGTGAGCGCGTGTGCGTGAACCCCGATCCGCGTCTGCGCAGGCTTGCGCGCGCGCGTGGGTGGAAGATAGAACGCTGGTAGCGGAAGGGCTACCCACCATGCTTGGTCTCCTGGTCGACGACATCGTGCAGAGAGCGCTCGCGGAGGATCTCTCCGGCGGGGACGTGACGTCCGAGGCGTGCATCGAAAAGCGCGCCGAGGCGATGGCCTATGGAGCTGCGCGCGGCCCCATCGTTGCGTGCGGCATTGACGTGGCGCGCCGCGCATTCGTGCTGGTGGATGCGACCCTGGTGTTCGAGCCGCTCTCGCGCGACGGCGACGACGTGGAGGCTGGGTCACCGCTCTTCTGCGTGAAGGGCTCTGCACGCTCGATCCTCATGGCGGAGCGCACGGCGCTGAACCTGATCCAGCGCATGAGCGGGATCTCCACCACCACACGGAAGTACGTGGAGGCCGTTCCGCCGGAGTGCCAGACGCGCATCATCGACACGCGCAAGACCACGCCTGGCCTTCGCATGCTCGAGCGCTACGCCGTCCGAACCGGCGGCGGGCACAACCACCGCGAGAACCTGGGGTCCGCGATCCTCATCAAGGACAACCACATCGCCGCGTGCGGCGGCATCGCGCAGGCCATCACGCGCGCCCGGAGTCGCGCGCCGCACACGAGCCGCATCGAGTGCGAGGTGGATTCGCTCGCGCAGCTGGACCAGGCGCTCGCCGCCGGCGCGGACATCGTCCTCCTTGACAACATGGACACGGAGACCGTGAAGGCCGCCGTCCTGCGCGCGAAGGGGAAGGCCCTCACCGAGGCCTCGGGCGGCATCACGCTCGCGCGCGTCACGGAGCTCTCGCGGGCAGGCGTGGATCTCATCTCCGTCGGTGCGCTCACGCACTCCGTCACCGCCGCGGACATCGGGCTCGACTTCTCCTGATCACGGGAAGCAGAGCCCCGGAGCGGGGCATCTATCCGGACCTCACCCTTGCCGAAGGGAAGATCCGCGAGCGCGGCGGGGCGCTCGGTATTCCGTTGCACCTGACCCCGCGCACAGGCTCCACGAACGACGACGCGAAGCAGGCCGCCAAGGAAGGCGCTCCGCATGGCGCCACGTGGGTCGCCGAGTCGCAGGACAGCGGACGCGGTCGCCAGGGCCGCGCATGGATCTCGCCGCCCGGTGAGAACCTGCTGTTCTCGGTGCTGCTGCGCGTGCAGTGCCCCGCGGCGCGCCTGCCGCAGCTGGCGATCTGCGCGGGGCTCTCCGTGGTGGAGACCGCGCAGGCGCTCTTGCCTGCCGTCAGGGTCGGACTCAAGTGGCCGAACGACGTGTGGGTCGGAAGGAAGAAGCTCGCAGGCATCCTCGTCGAGTCATCGTTCGCGCGCGGTCAGGCGCAGAGCGTCGTCATCGGTATTGGCATGAACGTGCACGGCCGCGAGCTCCCGGAAGATCTGCGCGACATCGCCACGTCGCTGGCGCTCGAGGCAAGCGCCTCTGGAGCGAGCCAGGCGCACGGTCACGCGCTGGACCGCGGCGCGATCCTCGCGGACCTGCTCGTCCGGCTCGATCATGACATCGTGCACGTTGCGGGCAGGGGCCTTGGCATGGTGCACGCGCGCATCGCCAAGGTGGATGCGCTCCGCGGTCTTCACGTCGACACGGGAGAGATCTCCGGGATCGCGGAGGGCATCGACGCCGAGGGCCGCCTGGTGCTCGTCACCGACGCTGGCAGGACGGAGCGTCTGGTTTCAGGCGAGGTCCACCTGAAGCCTGTTCGCACCCCGGGGTGACGCCATCCAGGTCGGCGTCGGTCGTCATGGTCGGGTGTGCCAGAGCAGCGGTGTAGCAAGCGCTCATGCCCGCTGGCACCCTGAAGCATCCTGAGGTGAGCGCGGCCACGACGACGACGAAAACAAAGGCCCGCATGCCTTCACGGTAGCATCGTTCTCGCGTCTCGCAGCGCGGTGGCCCGGCGCGTACGGGTGTTCTGCCTGCACGAAGCCATGCGCGCAGGTCCACCGCTCGCGATCCCGGCCAGATCTCACGAACGCTGGGCGCGGCACGTCCCGTGCTCCACCGCGGTTGCATGCGAGCCTGGCAAGGACTGGTGGCTGTGTCTCTTCTCTCATCGTCGGCGTGCGGTCCGAACATGCTGGCGCGGCCCGTCGCGGACAATGGTTCTCCCACGACCCACTCCATGACCGTGGCCAGGCGGACGACCGGGCCCACGTTCGGACACGCATCGACCAGCGCGCAGACCGCTTCGACGTACGGGCCGGCATGGCGGTCGGAGCTGCGTCCCGACGTCCGCGCGCGGAGCACGGAGGGCCTGCGGTCGCGCGCGGTGCTCGTGACGGAGCTGTCGCAGCTGGAGGCGGACGCGAAGACCGTGGATGCCGACGACCCGTCGCGCGCGCCATTCTTCCTGCGCATCGCCGCCGCTTACGACGAGCTGCGTGCAGTCGCCGAGTCCGAGGGTGACACCGAGCTCGCGGCGCGCGCACGTACGAAGGCCCATGAAATGAAGCACCTCGTCGTTCGCCGCTATCCGGATGCGCCGTACCTGGACAAGCCGCTCTTCGACGTGGCCGACGAGCTGGAGCACACCGAGCAGCGCGCGGGGTCGTTCGTGCTGTACCGCGAGCTCGTGAAGAAGTTCCCCGCGTCGCCGTACGCGCCCTATGCGTACCTCGCGATGGGCGAGGAGTACTTCGAGCTCGCATCGCGTCACCCAGAGGAGTGGCCACAAGCGATCGCAATGCTGCAGAAGGCCATCACTCCCGCCGCGCCTGGCAACCGTGTCCACGGGTATGCGCTCTACAAACTCGCCTGGGCGTACGAGAAGTCGGGCGACCATAGCCATGCGCGGCAGCTCTTCCAGGAGGTGGTGGACGTGGCGGCCGCGAACCCCTCCGTGCCGGATCTCGTGAAGCTCGGCGAAGCAGCGCACGGCGATCTCGCATCGATGTAAGATCGAAGGGTGACACCGGAAGACGAGCTCGCGCACATCCTTCGACCCGCTGGCGGCGGCCTCTACCTGGTCTCCACGGGCCGGGACGAGCAGCTCGCGCTCCAGCGAAAGTTGTATGATGCATCTACCGACGCCGACGTGGACGCGAAGTGGCGCCTTGCGCTGGGACGCATCAAGACGGCGAAGGCGTGCGTGCTGGGCATTCCTTCCGACGTGGGCGCGGGCTTCCGGCGCGGCGCGAACATGGGCCCGCAGGCGATCCGCACGCGAACCCTGCTCGAGGACCCCGCCTATCCGGACTACGCGAAGGCGAATGGCATCCTCGACATCGGTGACGTGTTCTGCGTTCCGCAGCTGCTCTCCGACGACATGCTCTCTGACGACCAGAAGGCCCGCGCTCGCGCCGCTCTCTATCCCTCGCTCACCGCGTCTGATCGTGACGCGTTGCCAGTGTCGCCGCTCTCGATCGCCGAACGCGCGTGGAACCTGGTGTTCGCGCTGAACCCCGACGTGAGGCCCATCACGCTGGGAGGAGATCACTCCACCGCGTGGCCGGTTGTCGCGGCGCTGCACGCACGCGAGCGCACCCCATTCGGCATCGTGCAGATGGATGCACACACGGACCTCATGAAGGAGCGGCTCGGCATCAAGATGTGCTTCGCGACGTGGTCGTACCACGCGAACGAGCTGCTCGGCCGAAGCGGCCGGCTCACGGAGGTGGGCATCCGCGCCACGCGCAAGGACCGCGGCACGTGGGAAGGCGATCTTGGCGTGCGGCAGTTCTGGGCCGACGAGTGCAACGGCGACGAGGCGAAGGCGATCGACGCGATCGTCGCGCACGTCAAGAGCACCGGCACGAAGGCCATCTACTTCTCCAACGACATCGACGGCACCGACGCGGCATGGGCCGACGCGACCGGCACGCCCGAGCCCGGCGGCCTACGCCCCGACTTCGTGGTGGACCTGATTCACCGCCTGGGCAAGGAGCTCACGATCCTGGGTGCGGACGTGATGGAAGTCGCGCCGCCTCTCCGCGACGATCCCACGAAGACCGTATCGCTCGCAGTGCGCTACCTCCGCGAGTCACTCACGGCAATGGGCCTCTAGGCTTCTAGTCAGAAGGCCAGGCTTCTAGACTTCGTTTTTGACGACTTCGGAGCCGTTGCGGTCGGCGATGAGCTTGGCGGCCTCTGCCTCTTGCACTTCTTGCAGCTGACGGGCGTGCTCCAGCTCGAGGGCGGCTTCCTTGCCGATGTCGTCCTCGCGCGGGATCCAGCCGGTGATGGCCGTGATGATCTTCTCCGAGGTCTCGAAGAAGCGGACCGCTCGGAGCGGGCCGTTCATCCAGCCAACGGTGATGCAATACGCGCGATCGTACGGCGCCGAGTGATGCTGCTGGTGGTGCTCCTTCGTGAGGATGAGGCGCATGCGCTGGAGGAACGCCGCGATCGCCGGCGGCTGATCCATGTGACCGTACTTGTGGATCTGGCTCGTGAACGCGATGAACAGCGACCACGAGATGCACGCCATGCCGAAGAAGGTACTGACCAGACCGTGCTCGTGCGGTCCGTCACCGAAGACGTGCATCAGGTAGAGCCCGGTGCTGGTGCTGACCACGGTGAGCGTGAAGTTGTGGCCGTTCGTCTCCACGAAGTCGTGGCGGGTGATCGCCTTCTGGTCGACGTGGTGCTCGCGGAAGGTACGGATCGCAAGGCGACCCAGGATGGGCGTGTCAACGCCACCCCACGTATCGAAGCCCCAGTGAAATAGACCCGACGTGAAGTCCGCCGCGAGGATGCCGCAGAAGATGGCGAGCGGCGCCCACCAGCCCGACGGGGCGCTGTGCGCAAGGCGCCAGACGAGCCATCCTGCGAGGCCCGTCGCGAGCATCATTCCGCCGAGCTCGTACGCGCGGTGTCCGGCGGTATAGCCAGAGGCCAACTCGTGTGAGTCTTTTCTGCGCGTTCCGGGTGACGACATCGTGCCTCCAGGGAGAATGGCAACCGAACGCCTCGCTTACAAGCGTAATGTGTCGGTATTACCGATTTCTGACAGGGCTACGCCCGAGGGCGCGCGCCGGACGCAAGATCGGTGTAAAACGCGCGCCATGCGCGCATCTCGGCCCTCTCTTTTTGCCCTGGTCATCGGACTCTCGCTGGGGGCGGCGTGCTCGCCCGCGGAGAAGCCCGCCTACGTGCCGGTGCCGGTGGTCGATGCTGCTCCGCCTCCTCCCACCGCGCTGGCCGTTGACGCGGGAGTCGCGCCACCGCCAGTAGAGAATCCGGACGACGAGGCGATCGCGAAGGCCGAGAAGGACTTCGTGGATCTCGTAGCCCGCACGTGGCCCGAGACCGCGACGACGCTGGGCCTGCACGACAAGGACGACGAGCTCGACCCGCGCGACCAGAAGTCCTGGGACAAGGCCCTTGCCGACGAGGACGCGATGCTCACCGACCTGCGCGAGCGCTTCAAGGCGCCGAAGGCGAGCAAGGCCGCGCGCATCAACCTCGAGATCATGCAGCACTGGCTCGCGCTCAACGTCCGCTACGCGCGCGTGCAGCGCCCGCTCCAGCGCTCGCCTTCGATCTACAACACCTCCCTCAACGCGCTCTTCCTCATGACCGCGCGCGAGTATGCGCCCGCCGACGTGCGCGCGAAGAACGTGATCGCGCGGCTCGAGCGCATCCCCGGCGTCATCAAGGCCGCGAAGCAGAACCTGCTGAACCCGCCCAAGGTGTGGACGCAGGTCGGCATCGAGGAGGCGAAGGCGGCAAAGTCCTTCTTCGACGACATCAAGCCGTTCCTCGTGAAGTCGCTCCCGAACGACAAGCCGCACGTGGAGGCCGCGCTCAAGAACGCGAGCGCAGCGTACGAGGACTACGTGAGGTTCCTCTCGAACGACGTGATGAAGCGCTCCAATGGCGGCTTCGCGGCAGGGCGCGAGCTGTTCGACTTCATGCTGCGCGAGGACTTCGGCATTGACGACAACGCGGACCAGATCCTGGCGACCGGCAAGCGCGTGTTCGAGCAGACGGACGCGCAGATGACGGAGGTGGGCAAGCGCCTGGACCCGAAGGCCAAAGGCTGGGCCGAGGTCATCAAGAAGCTGAAGGGCAACCACCCGAAGGCGGACGATCTGCTCTCGTCCTACCGGACCGAGGTGCTGCGGGCGAAGAAGTTCCTCGCAGACAAGGACGCGATCGCGTTCCCGCCCGGCGACGACCTGGACATCATCGACACGCCGCCGTTCCAGCGCAGCACCGTGACTGCCGCGTACGATCAGCCGCCGCCGTTCGACAAGGTCACGAAGGGCTTCTTCTTCGTGACGCCCGTGGACAAGACGCTCTCGAAGGCGAAGCAGGAAGAGATGCTGCGCGAGAGCGACCACGGCGACCTGGTCGACACGAGCGTGCACGAGGCGTATCCGGGCCACCACCTGCAGCTCTCGTTCGCGCGCATCCATCCGTCGCCCGCGCGTCGCGTGTCCTCGCCCAGCGTGTTCGCGGAGGGCTGGGCGCTCTACTCGGAGGAGCTCATGAACGAGCTCGGTTACTACACGGACGAAGAGCGCATGCTGCAGCTCGAATGGACGCTCGTTCGCGCCGCGCGCATCGTGATCGACGTGGGCCTGCACACGCAGGGCATGTCGTTCGAGGACGGCGTGAAGATGCTGACCGACAAGGTGCACCTGGAGCACGAGCTCGCCGTGAGCGAGGTGAAGCGCTACACGACCTCGCCCACGCAGCCCTCGAGCTACCTGATCGGGCGCGAGGCGATCTTCAAGCTCCGCGAGCGCTACAAGGCGAAGATGGGCGACAAGTACACGCTGAAGGCGTTCCACACGGAGGCGCTCTCACACGGGACGATCGCGCCGGGCATGCTCGGTCGCGAGATGTTCGACTGAGTTACCCGCCCACCGTGAGCAAGCGGCATCTCTGTTTCTCGGGCTAGGATCCGGAGGTGCGGGCCCCCATCGCCGTCCTCGGTTGTCTCGCCGTCGCGCTGGCCGCGTTGGTGCTGATCTACCCGGTGCCCGTGGGCCCGAAGATCAGGGCCGCCGTCTACGGGCGGACGGACGCGTCGCTCGTCTACATGGGGGAGTGGGAGGGGGAGAACGACGAACTCGACGCGGCGCTCCATCATGGCGTCGTGCGGCCCGCGAACAACGTGGTGGCATGCGAGGTCCGGGTGAAGAAGCCTCTGCGCCGCACGTTCGCGATCCCGGAGTGTGATGGCTACGAGCTCGTCGCGGACGAGTCCGGCAATCGGCTCGCTTGGGGCCCCAGGAACCAAGCGCATCGCCTTGTCTACTTCGGCTCGCATGGCCGCAGCTTCGATGCGCCGGCGGACATCGCGGGCCCGGTCGCATGGGCCGATGTCCCGACGCTGGCCGACGAGCTGCCGACGCTCGCGCGCGCGACGCTCGAAGAAGAGGCGCGTCTTCGCGAGGCCATTTTTCCCGACGATCCACGCACCCCGGAGCTCCCGCGCGACTTCGGGCACCTGGTCATGGACGAGGTGCGCGATGCGCAGGGGAGCGACGCGCTCGGTGACATCTTGATCAGCACGACCAACGTTCCGGTGGTGCCTGACTCGCCAACATACGTCGGTCTGTGGGAGCGCGCTTTCGCGATGACCGAGCCGAAGGCGGCGTCCGCGGTCCGCGAATCCTTGCGCAACGCGGTCTCGCTGCGCGAACCGGGCGAGGAGGTGCTTGCGCGGGCCCTGCACGTTGTCGATCTGTCGGCGCCGTCGGATGACGCTATGCTCACGCTGCGCGCCCTTGAGCTGATGAACAGCGGAACGAACGGGAGCCTCCTGGGCGTGCTCCTGCGGCGACTCGCGAAGGTGCGGCCGCGCCTCGCGTGCGACGTGCTGAGTCTCGCTTCCGAACGCGGGTTCCACGGGGACGAGAGGTCCGATGAGCTTGGCGCCGCCCTCCTCGTGCTTGCCGCGACGCACACGCCGTGCGCGGCCGTAGACACGCTGCTCGCCTCGATCAAAGGGAAGTTGGATGCGCGTGCGTGTGACTCACCCGCGTGGTTTTGTCCGGAGTCGGACGATGCGACTGCTGTGCGCCGGCGGTGCTCCGCGGAGGAGCTCAGCGCCGGTGCCGCCGCACACGCGTTCGCTGCATGGCCCGAGCTGCAGCGCCCCGCGGGCTCGTGGGACCGGCTCTTCGCGTACGGTCTGGCTTACACCCTTGCCGCGCGCGGGCCGTTGTCCCCGACCCTTGAGCGGCTTCTCGCGCGCCAGTCCTATGCATGGCGGCCGGACGAGGGCCGCCCCTGCAGCAGCGCGCCCCCCGGCCAGGCGTGCACCCCCCACGTGAGCAAGGTCGCGTCCTGGAGTGTTTGCGTTGCGTCGCCGGTCATGCCCGTTCCAGACCATCCCCAGGTGCTTTTCGGCGAGCACCTTCTCCTCCGGTTCGACGACGCAACGCGAGAGCGATGGATTGAACATGCGCTCGCCGATGGCGGGTCTGCCTCGGTGGGGAGATGAGTCGCGTCCCCGTTGGGTACCGGAAAGTCCGGTGGCCGAGCTATCTGGACTACCTGCGCCTCGCGAAATAGTGAACGCCCCAGAGTGTTTGCGCGGCTCCTGGACGGGGGCCGGACCCGCTGCTACACCCCACGCCGATGTCGCTTCGCAGGGCCGCGATCTTGATCCTGGTGGGGGGAGGCTGCGCCGCGGCCTCGCTCACCACGGCACCCGCGGACGCCCGCGGGGGCTGCCCAGGCGACATGGTCAAGGTCGAGCCACGCACCGATCCGCCGGTGTCCGCGGCCACATCAGTTGCATACTGCATCGATCGCTACGAGGCGAGCCTGGTCACGCTCGCAAGCGCGCCTGGCACGCGACACGAGTCGCCGCACTCGCCGTTCGATTCCATCGCGAAGGACGAGAAGGTCCGCGCGGTGTCGCGCTCGGGCGTCATGCCACAGGCCTACATCTCTCGTAACGAGGCAGACTCCGCATGCAAGGCGTCGCGGAAGCGCCTCTGCAAGGAGGACGAGTGGGTCCACGCCTGCGAAGGCCGCAACCCCACCACGTTCCCCTACGGCGAGGATCACAGGGACGGCTACTGCAACGACTCCGGGAAGGCGCCCGTGGACCTCTTGCATCACGACATGGGCGAGGCCGCCTACGCGTCGTTCGCCGCCATGAACGATCCGCAGCTGAACCAGGTGCCCGGCACGCTTGCCCGCTCCGGCAGCCACCCTCACTGCCGCTCGGGGTTCGGCGCGTTCGACATGGTCGGCAACCTGCACGAGTGGGTGGAAGATCCGGGCGGCACGTTCCGGGGCGGCTACTACCGCGACACGCACCTGAACGGTGACGGCTGCAAGTACAAGACCGTCGCGCACGACGCGAGCTACCACGACTACAGCACCGGCTTCCGCTGCTGCGCCGACCTCGGTCGGTAGCCCGTGGCAGCCATCCGCCTGCTCTTGCCGGATCCCCAGAACCTCCAGCTCGTGCTGTTCTTCATGGCGAGGGCCGCTCGGTTCTTCGACGACGGCGGTCTCGCCATCGAGCTGTCCTCGCCGGACGCGCCCAACGGAGCGCGCGCGATGTTCGACAAGACGAAGCCTGACGCGATGCTGTTGCCCGCGCCCATGCTCGCGTCGATGGTCGCCGAGCGGGCCGAAATCGTCGTGTGCGCGAATGTGCTGGCGAATGATCCGATCAATCTCGTGTGCTCCGCCAAGGTGGCCGCGGAGCGCGGCTTGTCCGCGAAGAGGCCCCTCCGTGAGCGTCTGTCCGCGCTGAAAGGGCTACGCCTCGGCATCGCGCCGCATCCGCCGCCGCGTTTGCGTGCGCTCTTCGCGTCTGTCGGACTCTCCGCGGACGAGGTCGTTTCGGTCGTCACGCTACGCGGTCCAGACCAGAACCACGCGTTCACGAACGGTGAGGTTGACCTCCTGTACGCGCACACGCCGTTTCTGGAGCACGCGATCGTGCGCGACCATGGCGTGCTCCTGGTCGATCAATCGAGCGGCGAGGTACCGGAGCTCTCCCACCGCCAGTTCCACGCGCTGGCATTCCGCCGCGAGTCACTCGTTTCGCGGCGTGGGGACGCGGTGGCCATGGTGCGCGCGCTCGCAAAGGCAGGACAGCTACTCCGCGTGAAGAACGAGGAGGCCGGCGCAACGCTCGCGCGCTCGCTCCCCACGCGTAGCGACGAAGAGGTGCGTCTCATCGCGAAGATCTACGCACCCGCGCTCCCGCAGGACCTCACGCCGAGCGCCGAGGAGATCACAAAGAGCCTGCTCTTCTACCCGGAGCACATGCCGAAGCCCGATTTCACGGGTCGAGACCTGGGCCCATTCGTCGACACGAGCATCGCGAAGGACGCACAGGACACACTTCGCGACACCCCGGGCGCCACCGCCGCGTCGAGCGATCATGCGCTCGCGCTCGGCGTGGGCGGCGCGGCGGTCTTGACGGTTGCGGCGCTGCTTGCGCTGCGCACCCGGCGAACCGGTAAGCCGCGCGCGCAGAAAAAAGGGGCCTGAGCTACTTCAGCCGGAACTTGTAGAAGTAGGCGCCGCCTGCCCCTGCAGCTGCAAGCAGGAACAGGAAGAAGAACAGGATGCCGTTGCCGCGCTTCGGCTCCTTCAGCTGCGCCGCCATGATCTCGTGCCTCACCGGCGCGAGCGGCGGGCTCGAGTGGCTCGAGTGCGGTGGCGGTACTGACTGCGGGGCCGGGATGGAAGGCGAGTTCCGGTTCGAGCTGTGCGGCGGCGGTACCGAGGGCACGTCCTCGAGCGCGGAGAGGTTGCCCTCTTGCAGCGCGCCCGAGAGCGAGCCCGTGAGCGAGTCCACCGAAGAGGGCTTGCGTTCGCCGATGCCGATCTCGTTCGCCCAGTTCGTGGGGTCCACGAACTGATCCGGATTGAGCGGCGAGGAGTGCTTGTTCGCGCCCGTGACGTCCGCATCCGAGGCGGTACCGTCTTCCTTGAGCGACGTGAACTCGAGGAGCGCCTCCTCGATGAGCTTGTCGATGATCGAGCCCTGCGGCGGGCGGATCTTCTGGCGCTCGCGCATGGCGCCTTGCACGAGCGTGGCGATGTCGAACGTGCCGATCGCCTCTCCATTCTTGAAGAGGAAGCGATTGAGGTCCTGCCCGAGCTCACGGGCGGTCTGGTACCGGGAGCCCTGCTCGCGCGCGAGGGACTTCGCGACGATGCGCTCGAGCTCCGGCGGCACGCGCGGATTGATCTGGGCGATCGAAGGGACCACGGCCTGCTGGACCTTGCGGACGGTCTGGTAGTCCGTCTCCCCGAGGAACAAGCGCTGCCCGGACAGCATCTCCCAGAGCATGATGCCCACGGCGAAGATGTCGGTCCGTGCATCGACCTCCTGGCCGGTCGCCGCTTCCGGTGACAGGTAGGAGAACTTGCCCTTGATGATCCCGGGCTCGGATTTCTCGAGCTGCGTGGTGGCCTTCGCGAGGCCGAAGTCCACGATCTTCACCTCGCCGTACTTCGTGACGAGCACGTTCGGCGGGGACATGTCGCGGTGGACGATGTGCTGCGGGACGCCGTTGGCGTCCTTCATCTCGTGCGCGTAGGAGAGGCCCTTGCAGATCTCCGCGCAGATGAAGACGGCGGCGGGGACCGGAAATTCACGGCCTTGCTTGCGGATCGACTCGGCGATGGACTTGAGGTTCGCCCCGTCGACGAACTCCATGACGATGAAGTACGCGCTGTCGCCAACGCCGATGTCGAAGACCTGAACGCAGTTCGAGTGCGAGAGCGACGCCGAGAGGCGTGCCTCGTCCAGGAACATGGAAATGAACTTCTTCTTCTCGCTGAGGTGCGGGAGGACGCGCTTGATCGCGACCTGCTTCTTGAACCCCTGGAGGCCCTCGCTCTCGGCGCGAAAAACCTCCGCCATACCGCCCGATTCGAGCTTTTCTATGACGCGGTATCGCTGCTGTTGCTCTGTCATGGACGGGGCTGCACGATCTTTCGACCAGGACAGGGTGCCACCTATGGACGTTGGGGGTCAACCGAAAGTAGGATGCTCGGCGTAGGTAGGGGCAAAAGGAGGGTGGCGGCTTGTCAGAAGGCATGAACGAAGCGCGTGGCATGGTGGAGGCCGCGATCCGCACCATCGGCCTCGACCCCGCGACTCTGCTGACGAAAGACAGCGGCGAGGGCGAGTCCAAGCAGGTCGCATGGACGCTGAAGCGCGGCAGTGCTGCCGTGCTCGTGATGCTGCTCCGCCGCGCAGACGTCGCGTCGCTGCGCGTGGTGTCGCCCACCATCGTGTTCGATCCGGCGAAGAAGGACGTCCTCTTCCCGCGCCTCCTCGAGCTCAACGCCGAGGGCACGGAGCGTCCCATCGTCGATCTCTCGGAGGCGGAGGTCGCTCACGCCATCCGTCTCGTGGCGGGTGTCTCGGATACGTACGACGACAAGCTGGTGGCCGAATACGGCGGAAAGCGCGCTTCAGACACATGAGCTCGCACCCATGAGGAAGGCCCTCGTCACGGTGTGCAGTTCTCTGCTGCTCATGGCCGTGACAACACCAGCGCACGCCCTTGACCCCGAGGTGACGAGCGACACGACCGCGCAGTTCTACGACGTGCGCAGCCCCACCGGCGAGACGGTCCTCGCGCGGCGCAGGCTCACGACCACGCTCGGCGCGTCCGTCTACGATCTGATGAACACGAGCACGGACCCCAACGCGCCGTCGCTCACGTTCCGCACGCGTGTTCGTTACGACGCCGACTACGGCGCCAGCCCGCAGGAGACCACGGTCTCCAACTACGGGCGCCTGGTCCCGACCTTCAACCGCAACGCGCTCGACCTCATGTACGGCTACGTCGAGGGACGGAAGTTCTTGAAGGGGTGGCTTGGCTTCAAGGTCGGCCGCCAGTACGTGACCGACGTGCTCGGCTGGTGGTCGTTCGACGGGGGCCAGGTCCGCGTGACCACGCCCGCGTTCTTCGCGATGGAGCTGTACGGTGGCATGGAGCAGCGCGGTGGCTTCTTCATGAGCACGTCGCGCTTCGAGCAGGATGGCATCGCGCGCGGAGACCGCGGCGGCTACGATCCTTCGCTCTATCCCAGCCTCCAGCCGCAGGGCATCGCGCCCGCGCTCGGCGCCGCAGTGGAGACCACGGGCCTCACGTACGTACACTCGCGCTTGACCTACCGTCGCGTCGAGAACACGGGCACATCCAACACCAGCGAGTTCGTGAACGGCATCTACACGAACACGCAGTACAACGGCGGGCGCATCTCGTCCGAGCGCCTTGGCATGTCCGTGGACGGCACCGTGCCGCAGATCGGTGGCGCCAAGTCTGGCGTTGCGTACGATCTCTACAACGCGCGCCTCTCCAATGCGTACGCGTCCGTGGATGCGTTCGTCGGGCAGAAGCTCACGCTCAGCCTGGACTACGACTACTACCAGCCCACGTTCGACGCGGACTCCATCTGGAACTTCTTCCAGGCCGCGCCCATGAACGACGTGGGCCTCCGCGGCTCGCTCGACGCCACCAAGAAGCTCAGCGTCGCCGCCGGCGGTCACGTGCGCGTGTTCCACCAGCAGACCAGCAACGACGCGCCGAACAGCTCTCCGTCGGCGACCGGCGTCAAGGTCGACCCGGTGCCGAACTACTTCCCCACCGCATCGTCCACCTTCGACAGCGGCGGCAACCTGGCAGCAAAGTACAAGTGGGGCTGGGGTCACCTGGGCCTTCGTGGCCGCGGCAACTTCGGCAGCGACGGCGACAGCGTCGGCGGTGACGCCTATGGCGAGCGCGTCTTCGCCACGCGCTACATCCTCGAAGGACGCGCGGGCGTCTGGCAGTGGAATGACAAGCTCCGCCCCGATCGCGACGCAACCAGCTTCGGCTACACCGCTGGCGCGGGCTACCGGCTCGCGGAGCGGTCGAAGGTCCTCATCGAGTTCGATCACAACATGAACAGGCTCGTTGGTCAGCGCTTCCGCGTGATGGCGTGGCTCACAGTGGCGGTGACCAAGTGAAGCGGCTCTCTTTCTGGCTGCTGATGCTCGCGATGCTGACGGCGATCTCGATCGCGTTCGCACAGACGCCAGCGACTTCGACCTCGACCTCGACTTCGACCTCGACCTCGACCTCGACCTCGACCTCGACCTCGACCCCGACCCCCGGCGGCGCTTCGCATGGCCTTTCTCCCATGCCCAACGACGACCGCGTGCCTCTGCGGTATCTGCCGCCCGGCGCGTTCGATCCCGACAAGGGACCCAGCGACGTCGTGTTTCCGCCTCAGAAGCTCACGATCCGCTTCAACCACAAGCTCCACGTGGCGCTCGGTCAGAAGTGCGTGTCTTGCCACCTGGGCGCGACGTCCAGCGAATCCGTGCAGGATACACTTACTCCCAAGGGCACGAAGTGCGACCAATGCCACCAGTCGGATCACTCCGACCTGCTCAACGTGAAGCCCAGCGGCGCGCCCACCGGCACCGGCAGCTGCGCGTTCTGTCACAACGGCTACAAGGAGTCGGACGGCAACCTGGTCGCCCGCAACGTGATCCCCCGGCCGAACATGGTCTTCTCGCACAAGAAGCACGCCGTGCGGAACATCAACTGCCAGCAGTGCCACGGTGAGGTCCAGGAGCTGGAGCTCGCCACGCGCGACCAGCTCCCCCGCATGCGCGGCTGCTTCGGCTGCCACCAGATGGACGACGCGTCGCGCGGCCTTGCCAAGAGCGACTGCACCACCTGCCACGTGAAGGAGATGGCCTCGGCCACCACGCAGGCGTTGCCGGAGCACATCGGCAACAGTGGCGGCGGCAAGATCAAGATGATGTTCGCCTCCGGCACCATGAAGCCGCCGCGGTGGATGCACAACGCCGCGCACACGCCGGACTTCATGGAGCGCCACAAGATGGTGGCCGCGAACGACTCCGAGTTCTGCGCGAACTGCCACAAGGAAGACTTCTGCGTCGGCTGCCACGACGGCCGCGTGCGTCCGCGAAACATCCACCCGAACGACTACATCTCGATGCACCCGATCGAGGCGCGCCAGGCCACGCTCAAGTGCACGAGCTGCCACCGGGAGCAGTCCTTCTGCATCGGCTGCCATCAGCGCGTGGGCGTCACCATGAGCGGCCCATCGGAGGCGCGCGACTCTGGACGCTTCCACCCGCCCAAGAGCGTCTGGAGCGACGCCCCGCGCAAGCCGGGCCATCACGCGCAGGAGGCCATGCGAAACATCAACGCCTGCGTCTCGTGCCACGTCGAGCGCGACTGTGTCGTGTGCCACGGCGGGCAAGGAATCGGCGGCGGCTTCAACCCGCACAACGCCGGCTTCAAGGGCGGTTGTGCCACTCAAATGCGCAGGAACCCGCGTCCCTGCTTCGTCTGCCACGAACCCGGCGCCGGAGTGCTGGCCCAATGCCGCTGAGCCTCCAACGCATGTGGGAAGGTTTGAAGTTCCGCTTGCATACGCGACCTACCGACGGGTATATGGAGCGGTCCCCGAACACGGAGGTCGCACTTGAATTCACTCGTCCGGTATTTGATCGAGAACATGTACTTGGACTTCCAGGGGGAAATCTCCCTGGATCAGGTTCGACAGATGCTTCGGGGGGACGAGAGCCGGGAGTCGAAGGCCCTGCTAGCGAAGCTGATCGAGGACAAGGGCGTGGACGATCTTCTGATCACCCTGGCCGATTGCCTGAAGGATCACATCCGTACGGGCGTGAGCGAGCAGGTCGTTCGCGACCAGCTCAGCACCTACTCGGATTCCTGACACCCGGACTTCCGACACCCGGACTTCCGACACCCGGACTCCCGGCGTTGGCCGGCCGGCACGCGCACTTGAAGTCGCCTCGGCTGATCGGCGCGCTGGTTTTTTCAGCAGCGCTCGGTGGGTCGGCGCTCGCCTGTGATCAGGGCAGCCAACACCAGCAGCCCACCTTCACGCGGTACGTATCGCTCGTGTCCTCCACGGCCGACGCGACGCACCCGGTGCCGGCCGACGGCATCATCGCGCTGCAGTTCGATCGGTACCTGAACCCGTCGACCGTCACACGCCAGTCGTTCATCGTGACGGACGCATCGGGCCAGCCGCTGCAGGGCGCGCTCGTGAGCTACGATCCCATCGCGCTCACGGTGTCGATCGCCAGCCCGAATACGCCCGGGGCCGGGACGTCGTCAACGACTCCATGGCTCACGGCAGGTCAGAGCTACAAGCTCTTCTTGCCCGTATCCGGCAGCTCGACGGACATCAGCGGCCTGCGCGCGATCGACAACGCCCCGCTCGATCCCGCTGTCGGCCCGATCGAGATCGCCTTCAACGTGAGCGCTGCCAAGGGCGCGGCCTCCGTCGCCCCAACGATGAAATTCTGCGCCGACATCCTCCCCATCTTCGACACCAAGTGCTCGGGCAGTCTCGGTTGCCACGGTCACGACGACGCCTCGGACCCGGCGGCGGGCATGTACCTCACGACGGCGGAGGGGGTCGCGCAGACCGCCATCGGCCGGATCTCGCAGGGGTCCAACACGTCGGGCATCTCGGGGCAGGCGGTGCCGCCGAACCGCGTCTTCGGGCTGAATTTCCCCATCATCGACCCAGGTCACGCGGCGACCAGCTGGCTCGTCTACAAGATCGCGATGGCGCCCGCGCCCGACAACAGCGCCGTGTCGAAGGCCCGCGAGCTGTGCCCCGATGCAACGGGCAAGAGCGAGCCGCCGCATGCCTATACGGTCAACACATCTGCGTACCCACTGAACGATGACGAGCAGGCTGTGCTGTCCGACGCCATCCTGGGCCGGTCAATGCCGTACCCGAGCTACGGCGCTCCGGCCTACAACACGAACCCGCTCGACCTTGACGAGCGCGAGCGCGTGCGTCTGTGGATCGACCAGGGCGCGCATGTCGAGCCGTGCGGTATCTGCGCCACGCCGTAGCGGCAAGTGGAACAACGCTGCGGAGGCATGGAGCATCCAAGTAGTCGTGCGTTCGCTCGTCTGGTTTCGTGGCAAGGATCTCCGCATCACCGATCACGAGCCGCTCACGCGCGCAGTCGCAGATGGGGATGTGATCCCGCTCTTCGTGCTCGATCCATACTTCTTCTCGCCCGAGCGGGCGCAAAAGCTCCCGCATCGCATGCAGTTCCTGCTCGAGTCCATCGAGAGCCTTCGGGAGAACATCGCCGCGCTTGGCTCGCGGCTGCTGCTGGTCTCCGGCAAGAGCCACGAGATCGTTCCGGAGCTCGTCCGCCGCTTCCGGGCTGATCGCGTGCTGGCCCAGCGCTGGACCGAGCCGTTCGGCCGCGCGCGCGACGAGAAGGTGCAGGGCGCGCTCGGGTCGATCAAGCTTGTTCTTTCGGAGGGTGAGACGCTGATGCGGCCAGGCTCACTGCGCACGGGGCAAGGCGGCGTCTTCTCCGTCTACACCCCGTTCATGCGCGCGCACCGGAAGGTGTACGCCGGATCGCCAGGGCGAAAGCCGCTGCGCGCGCCCGCACGGCTTCCGGCGCTCCCAAAGGATGTAGAATGCAACGAATCCACGCTGCCTACCCTGGCCTCGCTGGGGCTCACGCACAACCAGGAGCTGCTCCGCGGAGGCGAGCGCGCAGCCCGTGAACGAATGAAGGCGTTCTTCAAGGCGCCAGTGAAGAGCTACGTGGAGACGCGCGACCGGATGGACCTCGCCGGAGGCAGCCGGCTGTCGCAGGATCTGAAGTTCGGCCTGGTCTCGGTGCGCGAGGTGTGGACGGCTGCGGGCATGTCCCTCACCCTTGGCAGCGTGCCTCGCGAGAAGTTCGAGAACGAGCTGATCTGGCGGGAGTTCTCGCACCACAACCTGTGGGACCGGCCGCACCTCCTTCACGAGCCGTTCCGCGCCGACTTCAAGGGCTTCCCGTGGCGCGGCGAAGGCTCCAGTGCCGAACGCGACCTCGCGGCGTGGAAGGACGGCAAGACGGGCTATCCGGTCGTCGACGCCGCAGCGCGGCAGCTTCTCCACGAGGGCTTCGTCCACAATCGCGCGCGCATGATCGCGGCGAGCTTCCTCACGAAGCACCTGCTGATCGACTACAAGCTGGGCGAAGCGCACTACCTCCGGTACCTGACCGACGGCGACTGGGCGCAGAACAACGCCGGCTGGCAGTGGTCCGCCGGCTGCGGCTGCGATGCCCAGCCGTACTTCCGCGTCTTCAATCCGGTCACGCAGGGCGAGAGGTTCGATCCGGACGGCGCATACGTGCGTCGATGGGTGCCGGAGCTCGCCCGGGTGCATGCAAAATACATTCATTCCCCGTGGGACGCGCCGCCCGAGGAGCTCGCGCGCGCTGGCGTCACGCTGGGGAAGACGTACCCGCGTCCGATCGTGGAGCACGCAGCTGCACGGGTCCGCTTCCTTGCAACAGCGAAGAAACACCTCGCGTCGGCGTGAGGTCGGCCTGGGGCCTCAGCCTTCCTCGACGAGCTCTTCTGGCGGGAGAAACAGGTCGATGAGCTGCGCCTGCGAGTGCACGCCCATCTTCGAGAAGATCGACTTCAGGTGGTTGCGGACGGTGCTTGGCGAGATGCCCATCGTCTTCGCGATCGTGGGGACGCGGCGATTTGCGAGGAGTCCGTTGAGGACCTCCCGCTCCCGGGATGACAGCGTCGCGATCTCGGGGCGCCTGCCGAGGTCGATATTCAGAGGCTTGACGAGCGGCAAGAGGCCCCCGTCCGCCAGCGTGCCGGCGATCTTCGCGATCGCGTCCTCCATGTTCCTGCGCTTGTTTGCCTCGTCGAGGCGCGAGAACGCGAGCTCCACCGACGCGAGGAGCTGACGCTCCGAGAATGGCTTCACCACGAACGCGTGTGGCGACACCAGCACGGCGCGAGCGACGGTCGATGCGTCGCTGTGCGCGGACACGAAGACGGAGGGCACCTCGAACTCGGCGTAGATGTCCTTCGCGAGCTCGACGCCGTCGCGTGCGCCGCCGAGCTCGATGTCGAGGAGGCAGAGATCTGCGTGCTCGCGGCGCAGCGTGCGAAAGAGCCCGTCCTCGTCGCGTACGCTTGGCAGCAGCTCGAACCCCGCGGCGACGAGGATGCGACGCATGTCGCGTTCGAGCATCCCATCGTCCTCGACCAGCAGGAGCCTGCGTCCGGGGGCGGACGAGCTTTCGGAGATCGCCATCGTGCTACCATCGTAAACCACCGTGATTCCGCAAGCCAGCGTCACCCCATCCCCGTCTTGAAGCTCCGCTTTCCACTGGGCGGGGGGAAGTCGCTCGCTGCACGGGTGGCGGCAAGGGCGGCGTCCGTCCTCGACGAGGCATTTCTCACGGTGATCGACGTCGAGGGGAGCCGCAGCGCGAAGCGAACCATCGCGAAGTTCACGCACGAGGAGCGCGTGCAGCTCCTCACCGATATCGCGCGTGTCTACGAGGTGCCGGAGTACTTCACCACCCCTGGAACTTTCTTCGAGGCGCCCGGGACGAAGGTGCTGCGACGAACAATAGTCTCCGAGGTCGTGGGCGGCTTCGGCCGCGCGCAGCAGACCCGCACGATCGATCTGTCGTGGGAGAGCGGCTACATCCCGCGCCACGAAGGCGTGCGCGCAAAGTTCGAGTCCCGCATCCCGAATCGAACCGCCCACGCACGCCTCATCTCCGGTGGTGAAGGGCGGCCCGCGATCGTGCTCATCCATGGCTACATGGGCGGGCAGTGGGCATTCGAGGAGCGGCAGTGGCAGATCGGCGCGCTCCTTCGCGCTGGGCTCGACATTGCGCTGTTCGTGCTCCCGTTCCACGCGAAGCGAAGCGATCGCGTCGGTCGCGTGCCCATCTTCCCCGGCGGCGATCCTCGCTTCAACAACGAGGCGTTCGGCCAGGCCGTGTTCGACGCCCGCACGCTCTCTGCGCACCTCTACGCGGAGGGAGCACCGGCGGTCGGCGTGATGGGCGTGAGCCTTGGAGGGTTCCTCGCTTCGTTGCTCGCGACGGTGGAGCCGCGGCTGGCGTTTGCGGCGCCCGTGATCCCGCTCGCATCGCTGGCGGACTTTGCGCACGCACGGGGCCGGCTTGGTGAGAGCGCGGAGGAGGCGAAGATCGAGCACACGGCGCTGGAGCAGGCCACGCGCGTGGTGAGCCCGCTCGCGCGCCCGCTCGTGATTCCCGCGTCGCGTGTGCTGGTTGTCGCCGCGGAGGGGGATCGCGTGACGCCCATCGCGCATGCGCGTCGCATCGCAGCGCACTTCGGCGCGGACATGCATCTGCTCTCTGGCGGCCACCTGCTGCAGCTGGATCGCAAGGACGGCCTGCGCGCGGTGGTTTCGATGCTGCGGCGCGAGGGCGTGCTCACCCCGCGTGAGCCGCGTCCGTCACGAAGGTGATCGCCTCGCCCATGATCTCGTCGATGTTCGCCGAGTAGTAGTGCCCGGCCTTGGGCATCACGAAGAGCTTCGCGGGGAAGCCGGCATCGTGGAGGCGCTTCACGGTGGCGCGTTCCCCTGGCAGCTCGCCGCCCCACTCGCCCGCGATGAGCGCGACCGCGCGCACCTTCGCTGCACGGAGCCGCTGCACATCCAGCGAGACGTTCGCCTCCGTCAGGATCAGATACGACCATCGTCCCGGATGCATCGCGGCGATCGTCGGTGCAATGTACGCGCCGCGTGAGAAGCCCGTGAGGATCGCCCCCTCGCGGTCCATCTCGTTCGGATAGGCGGAATCGACGGCCGCGATGGACGCCTCCAGATCGCGATCGACCGAGGCTTCATCTTCCGTCCACGTCGGCGCATTGAACGCGCCACCGCAGCTGCCGTTGCCGGTGGGGCAGACAAGGAACCCTTCGGCCTTCGCCGCGCCGGTCCAGTACCCGCAGGCATACCCCGGCGGATTGCACATGCCGTGAAGGTTCGCGATGAGCCGCTTCTTCCCGCCAGCAGGAACCGTAAAATACACGTTCCGCTTCGGAGCAAACGGAAGCTCGAAAGGCCCCGTGACGCGAGGAGCAAGAAAAGCCTCGAGCCCATCATGCTCGCCCAGGGTCGAAGTCGAAGTCGAAGTCGAGGTCGAGGTCGAGGTTGGGGTCGGGGTCGGAGTCGAGCTCGAGGTCGAGGTCGAGGTCGAGGTCGAGGTCGAGGTCGAAGTCGATGTCGGTGTCGTCGTCGAAGTCGTCGTCGTCGTCGCCTTCGGTGCGCACGCCGCGATCGTCGCCACTATCAAAACGGTAAGGCCGATGGGCTTCATACCCATTCCATCGTCGCCGCTCCCCCAAGTGTGACGTCGGTCTTCTTCCTCAGTGAATACCGGGTGGTGTGGGTGGGGTCTTGTCCGACTGGATGCACGAGGACAGGTCGAAGAACATGAACTCCAGCGCCTTTTCCTGCGGCGTCAGGTCGCCCAAGATGCACGAGTCCGGGAAGGTGGGCTGCCCGCTCAGCGCGGCTGCCGAGACGTGGAAGTCGCTGAAGACGACCCGACCGCACACCTTGTCGTCGGCGACTCCGAGCGGCGTGTTGAAGGTGATGTGCATCACGCCGGGGCCCTCGCCGTGGAAGTCCGCCTCGTAGTTCCAGCGCTGCGCCGGGGGGTTGTTCTCCTTGACGAGATCGTGTCGCGACTCGATCACGGTGAGCTGGCCAAGGGTCGTTGATGCGTCCACGTTCATCAGCCAGTGCGCGTAGGCGTCGCCCTTGGGGAACGACTGATCGATCTTCGTGTCGAACGGCGGGTTGAGGTTCGCCTCGATGATGGGGTACTCGCCCTTCCAGTTGCCGGTGGAGATGAACGGCCCGGTCGGGTCACCCGCGTCCGCGCCCGCGCCCGCGAGCCACACGTAGCCGTAGTGCGTGGTGAACACGCGGCCGCCAGCGTTCGCGTACGCAGCAAGGTTGCCCTTGGGCGAGATACCGCCATCCAGATCTGGCTTGGCGATGGGCTCGCCCTCGCACGGAAGCATGATGATGTCGTGCTTCTTCATCTTGGCCAGGTCGTTCCAGAGGCCGTCTGCGTCCGGGCCCTTGGGGCTCAGGTCCACGCCGTTGGACTGGTAGTAGTGGACCCGTCCGTCCTTCATCGCGGTGTCGGGCGTGAACTCCGCCTGGTCGATCCCCATCTTGAGGAGCAAGCACTCGAACGGATCCGACGCGCCAGTGGCGATGGCCATCTGCGGCATGTCGCCTTCGGACTGGTTCTTCGGCAAGCGGATGGTCTGCGGATCCGTGATGGGCAGATCCGTGCAGGCCTTGACCTCCGGGATCACGATCTGCCGGCGCCACTTGCCGACCTGCACCACGAGCGGGATTGATTTGCCCACCGGGACGTTCACCAGCTTGAACGAGCCCGTGGCGTCCGTGATGGCGGTGACGAGCGGCTCACCAGAGACCGCTCCGCACTTGTCGCACGTGGCGCCGGTGGTGATCGGATCGACGGCTGCGTTTGGCACGTAGACGACAGCGTTGTAGAGTGGCACCTTGCCCGCGGGGTCGTAGACCTTGCCGCTGATCGACGTGACCTTGCCGGCGTCGCACGTGACCTGCTGCTTGCAGAGGTTCACGCACGGCTTCGCGCCGTCGCCGAGACCCGAGTCGCCATGACCGAACGGATCGATCGAGCCCTCGCCCCCGTTGCCGCCATCGGACGCCCCGTCCTTCTGGTCGAACACCGAGCCGCCATCCGTGCCGCAGGCAACAAAGATGGCAGAGGTCGTGACAAGGGCAGATGTGAGCAAGCCAACGGTGAAGAGCGGTTTCACACCGTATGGATAGCGCAACGCGCCCAAACCACCCGCCCTTCTGTCCTGGCCCTGAAATCTGGGCTCGCCGGAGGGGTTGACGTGCACCCTCTGCATCGTCATTCTTAGGTCAGAGCCCATGAGCAAAACGCGCAGCGAAGTCCTCACCGAATCCAAGAAGAAGGGCGTTGTCGCCGGAGTCACCACCGCGGGAGCTGTCGCGGCGGGCGTGCTCCTCGCGCCTGTGGCTGGCGTCGTGCTGGCCGTGCCGGCCGCATACTTTGGCTGGAAGTGGTGGAAGCACCGCGGGGAAAACGGCATCAAGTTCTGACGTTTTCCCGTCAGAGCTGGCACAACAACCCCGTCTGTGAGCCGCCAACGGCGTTGACGGACCTGGCCCTCCCGTGCGACGTTTTCAGGCGTTCGCATGCTGCCAACTCCGCTGACACCTGCCCCCCGTGAGATGCCCCGCATCGTCGCGTCGTTCACCGTCGTCGGCCGGCTCGGTCATGGCGGCGCGGCGGAGGTGCTGGATGCGCGTGGGGTCGGCGGCGTACGGGTTGCGCTCAAGATCGCGCATGTGGGGCACGAAGAGATCCTGATGCGCGAGGCGGAGCTCTCCGCGCGTTTGCGGAGGCGATGGGGTCCGGGCCTCGTGGCGTTCGGCCGCGACGAGGAGCGCACGTACCTCGCGCTTGCGTTCACGAAGGGCGAGCCGTTGACGGTGGCCGCGGAGGAGCGGCGCTTCGCGCAGGGTGCGCGTGGGGACTTGCTCGCCCTGGCCGTGGGGCACGCTGTCGCATCTGCGCTGACCGAGCTCCACGAGGCTGATGCCGTTCATGGTGACGTCACGCCCGCGAACATCCTCGTCGGTGCGCGGTGCCCGAAGACGAATGCGGCGGAGGAGCGCGCGGCCACGCTGATCGATCTCTCGCTCGGAGCCACGCCCGCGTCGCTTCGTGAGGGTCTGACACCGCGGTATGCAGAGCCGAATGCGTCGGAGCTGGTCTCGCCCGAGACGGATGTGTTCCAGCTAGGGCTCGTGCTCGGCGAGCTCCTGTTTCCGTCGGTCGCGCAGGCGCAGGCGCCGCACGAAGCGCTCATGCGCGCGCTCGCTGCAGAGAAGGCCACGCCGCTCACGCGCTTGCTCCTCGCGATCGCGTCACCGCTCCCGGGCGCGCGCCCACCGGCGAGCTACGTCGCCACGGAGCTCGGCGGGCTGCTTGGGCTCGTGGACAGCGAAGAGGAGGCGTCGCTGTCGCGTCAGGCGAGCATCGCGCGTCACTACCTGTCGTGTCGCCGCGTAGACCTGTTCTTGCCGGCCATCGTGAGGCTCGACGGCCCGCCGCGTGCGTGGGTGGTCGAAGCTCGCGCCGCGCTTGGCTGCGTGGACAGCGACAGCGGCGCGGAGCTCGGTGCGCTCGACTCCCTGGGACGCGCGCGCTGGCTCACGCGCATCTCTGGTCCCGGCGCCACGAACCTTACGCCCGACGAGATGCCCGAACCAGAGCTCGCCGAGCGGCTCCTTGCGCTGTCGTCGCATCTTTCGCCCGCAGCGTTCACGCCTGCGGATTTCTCGGCCGATCCGGGCGCTGCTCCGCGCACCGAGGCCGCTCCCGCGCCGGGGACGCCGCACGACTCCGACCTGCTTCTTCTTCGCACGCTCTCCATGCGAACGGTCACGGAGCGCACGCTACATGCGGTGGAGGCTCGCGCTGCGTCGGCACCACAGCCGCTGCTTCTTGCGCTGGGGGAGCGCCTGCTTGCCACGGGGCAGGCGGCGCGCGCGGCGTTGGTGCTGTCGCAGCGTGAAGAGCCGGAGATCATCGCTCTCACGGCGGAGGCTCGGCGGCGAACAGGCGATCGCGAAGGCGCTCGTGCGTTGGCGGAGCGCGTGCTGGCGATCTCGACGCCCGGCGCAACGGAGGCGCGGAGCCGTGCGCACTTCGTGCTGGCGCGCGTCGCGTGGGAGCTCTCCCGGTACGACGAGGCACGAACGCACGAGGCGGACCTGGCAGGGCCCGAGGCCGCCGAGATCTCCGCTCTCTGTCACTACGCGAAGGGCGAGATCGACCTGGGCCTGCGCACGGTGGAGAAGGCGCTCCTCCGCGAAGGCACGAGCGCCCGCCTGTTCGGGCTGCTCGGCATGCTGCGCCATGCAGAAGGTGAAGCGGCGGGGGCGCTGGCCGCGTTTGGTCGCGCCGTGGAGGCCTCGGTGGCGGTGGGCGCGGTCTCCGACGAGGCCACATATCGCACGGGCGAAGCCGCGGCTGCGCTGGACCTTGGCGACGTGGGGCGCGGGCTGTCCGCGTCCACGCGCGCCGTGCTCCTGTGCGAACGCGGGCGTGATCGGCACCTCTCCGCGCGCGCGTGGCTGGCCCGTGCTGGCGCGCTCACGAATGCTGGTGCGACCTTCGAGGCGCTCACCGCGCTGCGCGAGGCGAAGGAGCGGGCGATCGAGGCGAGAGACGCGCGGTGCTCGCTCTACGCAGACTTGATCCGGATCGATCTGATGGGCCTGAACGCGCCCGGCCGCGACGAGCTCGCAAGGACCGCGCTCGTCGCTGCGCGCGGGCTGGGCGCCGAGGACACGCTCCGCGCGCTGTGTCGCGGACCGCTCACAGGCGACCTGCTCGCTGAAGCAGAGTCCCTGGCCGCCAACGCGAGCGTCACCGCGCGGCTGGAGTACCTGCGCGCGCGCGCGGAGCAGTCTCTCGATTCGTTGCAGAATGCACGCGAAATCACCGATGGGCTCCTGGGACTCACGGGCCGCAGCGCACCGGCGCAGGTGCGCGCCACGGCGTGGGAACGCGGTCAGAAGCTCGCGCTCCGCGCCGGTGACAGGGAGGCCGCGGGTCGCTTCGAGCACCTGCTCGCGGGACTGTGCGCGTTGACCGAGGCCACGGTCCCGCCCGCATACAAGAGCCGCTTCCTGAGCCAGTCGTGGGTGATGCAGCGCGGTGAGGCGCGTGGGCTCACGCTGCCGTCGGCCAAGCTGGGCGAGCTGTTCTCGATCACACGCGCGCTCTCCGCCCGCGAGAGCTTGCGTGAGCTCTGCGAGATGACGCTGGACGCGATGGTGCTCTGGTCTGGCGTGGAGCGCGGGGTGCTGCTCTTGCCCGCGCCGGACGGTACGCTGAAGGTCCGCTCCGCGCGAAACATCGCCCGCGAGGATCTTCGCGGTGGAGAGACGCAGCGCCTCTCCATGAGCATGGCCACGCGCGCGTTCGAGAAGATGGTCACCGTGGTCGCGGACGACGCGTGGGCGCAGAGCGGGAACGTGCAGGGCTCGGTGCATGCGCTCGGGCTTCGCAGCGTGCTCGCGGTGCCGCTGGTCGCGCAGGGCGCGTGCGTGGGCGTGGTGTACCTGGACGATCGCCAGAAGAAGGGCGCGTTCGGGCGGGAGGAGCTGCTCTGGGCGGAGCTCATTGGCCACCTCTCCGCGATCTCGATCCGCGATGCGCGCATTCGCGCGTCCCTCCGCCGCATGACCCGGCGAGCGGAGCGTGCGCAGGCGCGGCTTGCGTCGCTCTTGTTCGAGCGCGAGAAGGAGCTCTCCGTGGTGACGGAGCGGCTTGCGCAGGTCGAGGGAGCGCACATCTCCGGCATGGTCGGGGACAGCATGGCCATGCGGACGGTGGAGTCGCTCGTGCGTCGCGTGGGCAAGAGCGACGTGCCCGTCCTGATCGCAGGCGAGTCCGGAACGGGCAAGGAGCTCGTCGCGCGGGCGATCGCTCAGGCCAGCGCGCGGAGCGGTGGAGCGTTCGTCGGCGAGAACTGCGGTTCGCTGCCAGAGCCGCTGCTCGAGTCCACGCTCTTTGGTCATGCAAAAGGCGCGTTCACCGGCGCCGTGTCCGCAAAGGTCGGCCTCTTCGATGTGGCGGACGGCGGCACGCTCTTCCTGGACGAGGTGGGCGAGATGTCCGCCGGCATGCAGGTGAAGTTGCTACGCGTGCTGCAAGACGGCGAGGTCCGCCCCGTGGGCAGCAACAAAGCGCACCACGTGGACGTGCGGATCCTGTGCGCGACGCACCGTGATCTGCCGAAGATGGTGGAGCAGGGGCTCTTCCGCGAGGATCTCTTCTACCGGCTCAACGTCATCCAGGTCCGCGTGCCCCCGCTCCGCGAGCGCCGCGAGGACATCCCCGCGCTGGTGACCCACTTCATCGCGAAGTACGGGCCCGAGGCCAAGCTGGAGATCACGCCCGCGGCAATGCGGAAGCTCGCCTCGTTCGCGTGGCCCGGCAACGTGCGGCAGCTGGAGAACGAGGTACGCCGCGCCGTCGTGCTGTGTGATCGCGTGATCGATGTGGAGGCGCTCTCGGAGGAGGTCTCGCGCACCAAGGGCAAGAGCCAAGGAACGCTCCGCGCCCGCATCGACGAGCTCGAGACCGACGCTCTCAAAGAGGCGCTCCGCCAGACGAACGGAAATCAAACCCGAGCAGCCACGCTGCTAGGAGTCTCCCGCTTCGGTCTCCAGAAAATGAAGAAGCGCCTGGGCCTGGACTGACTCAAAAGCCCTCAAAAAGCCCGCTGAAGTGGAGTCGAGGGGGATCGAACCCCTGACCTCATCCATGCCATGGATGCGCTCTCCCAGCTGAGCTACGACCCCGGGAAGGCAGAGCAGGCGGAGGCCCTGCAAAGCGCAGCCTTGATACCACATCTTTCGCGGTGGCCCAGAGCTATTTCCGCGGCGTTCGGGCCAGACACATCAAATGCGCCGGGGTTTTTAGCCGTTTTTCGGCATGGGGCGAACGAGCCCGTACGGCGGCGGCCACGCCAGACCAGAGAATCCAGCCTCTTCCGCGGCGTGCATCGTGAAGTAGGGATCACGCAGGTGCCCACGCGCCAGCACCACCAGATCCGCGCGGCCCGCCGCCAGGATGGTGTTCACCTGATCGGCCGTGGTGATGTTGCCGACCGCCATCGTGCGAATGCCGACCTCGTTCCGGATCTGGTCCGCGAAGGGGGTCTGGAACATGCGGCCGTAGAATGCGGGGCGACCGTGCGGGACGGTCTGACCGGTCGAGACGTCGATGAAGTCAGCGCCGTGATCCTTGAGTGCGCGCGCGATCTCGACGGAGTCCTCGCCCGTCATGCCGCCCTCCGCCCAGTCCGTGGCGGAGATGCGCACGCTGATGGGTTTGTCCTTGGGCCACGCGTCTCGCACGGCGTCGAAGATCTCGAGCGGGTAGCGGAGGCGCGCGGTCAGGGAGCCGCCGTACTCGTCCGTGCGCTGGTTGGTGAGCGGCGACAGGAACGTGGCCAGCAAGTAGCCGTGGGCCATGTGTAGCTCCAGCCAGTCGAAGCCAGCGTCGATGCTCCGCTTCGCCGCCTGCACGTGGTCCTCTTTCACGCGCTCCATGTCGGCGCGGGTCATGGCGCGCGGCGTCTGGTTCTTCGGCAAGTAGGGGAGCGCGGAGGGCGCGATGAGCTCCCAGTTGCCGGAGTCCAGCTGCGCGTCCTGCGCCTCCCACGGGACCTTGGTGGAGCCCTTGCGGCCCGCATGTCCCAGCTGGATACCCATCTTCGCTCTGGACCGTGCGTGCACGAAGTCGGTGATCTTCTTCCACGCCGCCACGTGACCGTCCGTGTACATGCCCGCGCAGCCGGGCGTGATGCGCGCGTCCGCCGACACGTTGGTCATCTCCGAGATGACGAGGCCGGCGCCGCCGATCGCGCGGCTGCCGTAGTGCACCAGATGGAACTCGTCCGGCGTTCCATTGATTGCAGAATACATGCACATGGGGGAGACCACGACGCGGTTCTCGAGCGTGACGCCGCGCGCGGTGATCTTCTGGAACATCGGCGGGGCGGCCGCGTTGCTGGCCTGGACCGGGACGCCCCCACTCACCACCGCAGCGGAAGCTGTCGCAAAGGTGTCCGTCACCTTGGACATGAGCACCGGGTCACGCACGCTGAGGTTCTCGTAGCCGATGCGCTTGCTGCGGGTCAGGAGGCGCGTCATGAAGGCGAGCGGCTCGAAGTTCTTGTAGCGCTTCACGTGCTCGAAGAAGAGCAGGCTGTCCTGCGCGGCGGCCTGCGTGCGCTCCACGATCGGGCGGCGCTCCGCCTCGTATGCGACGAGCGCGGCCTTCACGTTGTTCCCGTTTGCCGTGAGCGCCTTCGCGAGCGCGATGGAATCCTCCATGGCCATCTTGGTGCCGGAGCCAATGGAGAAATGCGCCGTGTGCGCCGAGTCGCCGACAAGGACGACGTTGTCGTGGCTCCACGCCGCGCACTTCAGCGTGTGGAAGTGGATCCAGGTGCTCTTGTTGGAGAGCAGCTTCTCGCCTCCGAGGTACTTCGCGAAGAGCTTCTCGAGGAAGGCCAGCTGCGCCGGCTCGTCCATGCTGGGAAGCCCGGCGGCTTCCCACGTGGCGGGATCCGTCTCCACGATGAACGTGGAGCGCGTCTTGGAGAACGGATACGCGTGGACCTGGAAGAAGCCATCCGCGAAAGGCTCGAAGACGAACGTGAACGCCGTGAAGATCTTCGGGGTTCCAAGCCAGATGAACTTGCAGGTGCGCTTCTCCAGCGAGGGCTTGAAGACGTCCTCATTCGCGGCGCGGAGCCTGCTGTTGTAGCCGTCGGACGCGACGTAGAGATCGAAGCCGGACGGCAGGGTCTCGACCTCGGTGCGATCCGTGAGCGTCACGCCGAGCTCCTGCGCGCGCTCGCGAAGGATGCGGATGAGCGTGTGGCGCGACACGCCGGAGAAGCCGTGACCTGAGGAGCGGACCAACTGGCCCTTGAAGTGGACGTCGATTGCGTCCCAGTGCGCGAACTCGGCTGTGATCTTCTGGTGCGTGGGCTCGTCGTTGTTGGCGAGGTACTCCAGGGTCTCATCCGAGAAGACAACGCCCCATCCCCATGTCTCGCCGGGCGGGTTCCTGTCGAACACCGTGATGGTCACGCTCGGGTCGAGCTTCTTCATCAGGATGGCGAAATACAGGCCTCCGGGACCGCCGCCGACACACGCGATTCGCATGGTCCCAAACGGTACCATGTATGATGAGGCCGGTGGACGAGGACGACCGGGCGGACATCGCGGACGGGATAGAGCGGGGCGCCGCGATCGCCTCGCGCACGGCCGTGGGCATTGCCGACGACATCAAGCGCGGTCCGAGCCCGTAGCGTTCATGCGCGGAGCTCACAAGGCTGGCTTCACGATCGCGTTCGCCTCGCTTCTCGTGGCGAACGTCGCACATGCCATGCCCACGGCGAAGCTCGTCTACGTACGCTCTCCCGGCGCGGAGACCTGCCCGGACGAGGATGCGCTCCGCACCGAGGTAGAGAATCGCCTTGGATACAAGCCGTTTCGTGTCGTAGCCGACAACACGCTGTTCGCGGAGGTGCGCCGCGGCGCGCCCGGCTTCGTCGCGGACGTCAAGCTGATCGGCTCTGACGGAGTGACGCGCGGAGTGCGTCACCTCGAGAGCCAGAGCGCGGACTGCAACGACATCGCGCGCACCATGGCGCTGTCGATGAGCATCGCCCTCGATCCCCTGAGCCTCACACGCCCACCAGGCACACCACCACCCGACGACCCACCACCGATCGAACCTCCACCCCAACCTCCACCCCAACCTCCACCTCCACCTCCACCCCAACCGCCACCTCCACCCCCGCCGTCCACGCGCTTGCAGCCCTCCGTGGGCATCGGAGGTGGTGCGTCCGTCGGCATGAGCCCCGACGTCGCGCCGCAGCTCTCGCTCTTCGCGGCCTTGCGCTACCAGTTCGCGTCTGCAGAGACGGGGTTCCTCGCGCAGCTCCCCACGCCGTCATCCACGAGCCAAGGCGGCAAGGTGTCCACGCGCCTCCTCGTGGTGCCCATCGCGGCCTGCGGACATCTGGGGCCTGCGTCGCTATGCGCGCTGTCGCTCCTTGGTGACGCGCACGGGGAGTCCACCGACATCACGAGCCCGCGCGCACAGAGCCTCTTCTTCGCGGCGCTCGGTCCGCGCGTCGGTCTCATGCTACCGCTCGGTGCGGGCGTGTTCGTGCGGGCCACTGGCGATCTCCTGTTTCCCATCACGCCGTTCTCACTCGACATCAACGGGCAGACCGTGTGGGCGTCTGGCGCCGTCATGGGGCTGGTTTCGGCGCATGTGGGCTACCTTTTTCCGTGAGCGGCCTTTCCATGACGAAACCGCGGCGCTCATCCCAAGCAAAAGACGGGTATGGTCCCGGAGGTCGTGCGCGCCGATGTCTCATCATTCCAGCGAGTCTTCGAGACCGAGCTCGGGTACGTCGCAACGTCCCTGCGCCGGCTTGGGGTCGCCCCGCGCGACGTCGAGGACGTGGCGCACGATCTCTTCGTCGAGGTCTGGAAGCGCTGGGCCACCTACGACGCTGCGCGGCCCATCCGGCCGTGGCTCTTCGCGTTCGCCTTCCGGTTCTCTTCCGACTACCGCCGCCTCTCGCGTCACAAGGTCGAGCTGTTCGTGGAGAAGGACGGAGCGACGCAGGAGAAGGCCGCTGACGAGCTGCTGGTGGAGCACGAACAACAGCGCCTGCTCTTCTCGGCGCTGGAGTCCATCAGCGAGGATCGCCGCGGCGTCTTCATCCTCTTCGAGCTCGACGGCGTGCCCATGCACGAGATCGCAGACTCGCTCGGCATCCCGGCGAACACCGCCTACTCGCGCCTGCGCCTTGCGCGCGAAGAGTTCACAGCGGCAGCGAAGCGCATCAAGTCGAGGGAGGCACGATGAGCGAGCTCTCTGACCTGCCCGACCTTCTGCCGCTCGACGGCGACGCGCTCGCGCTCCTGCGCGGCGGCTCCGAGCTCGTACAGATGAAGGACGACGGACGCGCGCGCCTCTCCGGGCGCGTGATGTCGACCATCGCCGCGTTCGGACCTCCTGGTGGCGGTGGCGGAAGCAGCGGACCCACGGGCAACGCGACAGGTGCGGTCGCGTCCAACGTGAAGGCGGGGCTCGGCCTGAACGCCACAAGCCTCGTGGGCATGGGCCTCACGTTCGTTCTCGGCGCGGCTCTTGGCTTTGGCGTGCGTCCGCTGGTCGGCAGCGATGAAAACGTGCAGAGTGCAAGTATTCGGCCCGCCGCCACGCCGGAGCAACGCTCCGCGCCACGCACGCTCCAGCCCGCAGAGCCCGCCGCGTCGAGTGTGGTCTTCGAAGCCTCCACGCCGACACCCTCCGCGGCGTCTGGCGGCAAGGTCGGTCCGCTGCGCGATCTGTCCGCGGAGCGCATGCTGCTCGACGGCGCACGCGCTGCGCTCGGGCGCGGGGATCCGGCCGCTGCTGTGGTCGCCGCGAAGGCGCACGAGCAGCGCTTCCCGCGCGGGGCGCTGGCCGAAGAGCGCGAGGCCCTCTATATCCAGGCGCTCGCACAGAGCGGAAAACTTCCGGAAGCACGGGCGCGCGCGGCCAGATTCAAGCAGACTTACCCGGACAGCATGCTCCTCCCCGCCGTCAGCGCCGCCACGCAAGCGCCCAGTGCCCCGAACAACAAGGACGCGCCATGATGCGCCGCCTGCTCGTTCGGAGTGTCGGCACCCTGTCCGCGGTCGCGATGCTCGCCATCCTCGTGACGTCGGTCTCGTGCGCGCGACAGACCGTGGACGTGGGCACGAACGACGCAGCGCCGATCACGCCCACTGTCGCCGCGACCGACGGTAGCGTCTTTCCCTCGGGCTACGGCTGCGCCAACTGGGTCGACTCGGACCTCATGTCGCTCCGTGGAAATACCTGCACGGGCGGCTGCAGCGACGCCTTCGGTCCACTCTACGCGCTCGCCACGCAGGAGGAGCTGGAGGCGGCCACGGCCGGGCAATGGCTCTACTGCGGACAGAGCCCATTCGGCCCGTCGGATGCGATCGGGATCGAGTTCGCGCCGGGCTGCAGGCTCTTCTTCCTGGTCCGAGACCAGAACGGTGACATCGCGCGCGGTACGCTCCAGGCTTACCAGGCGAGCTTCGACATCTACGACCTGTCCGCGCCTGGTTCGCCCAAGCGCGTTGACATCAACCTGCTCGGCGACGCGGGCGCCGCGACAGAGAAGACCATCACGCTCGACGTGCGCGCCTCGGCTTGCCCCAACCGGGTCGAGCTCCTCGACAAATCCGGAAAGGTCGTCCTCTCGCTGTCCAGCGATTGCGGCGACGCCGGCTGTCGTCCGCCGGTCGTGAAGTAGATCGCGTAACGCGCCGTCGATTTCGTGACGAGCTCCACGCGGTCATCCCAAGAGCGTGCATGAGTCGAACAATCCTGCTCGCGGCCGCGATCGTCCTCTGCGTCGCATGCGGTGGCCGCATCCAGCCCACGCAGGACGGAACCGATGACCCGACGACCGGCACCGCGTCTGGAGGGCAAGGCAGCGGCGGCGGGAACGGTGATGGGACGAACGGCGGCGGGGGTGGCGGCCAGGGAGGCGGCTTCGGCAACGGAGGGACCAGCGGCTCGGGCTCGGGGAGTGACGGTTCGAACGGCGGGAGCAAGCCTCCGCTGCCCTCTCTCATGCTCGGTCAGTGCTCGCTCGGCGCGACCGGCGGTCCCTCGTTCCCGCAGGCCGTGGGGAAGGCCATGGGACTGATCGAGGGCTCCGGGCGCGCCGACTACCTTTCGTGCGAGGTACGAAGCAACGACGACTGGAGCTTCACGCTCGTACCCACGCGCGACCCGCAGGTGAAAACCACCGTGCACGCGCAAGGCACACTTGCCGCGTGGCAAGGCGAATGCGGCTGCCCGTCGTGCGACTGCGTGCAGCAGACGTTCGGCACCGTCACCTGCGATGTCACACCAACGGAGGATGACGGGGCGATCTACCGGGCCTCGTTCGTGTGCGACATTCCGCCGCGCGGCGAGGACCTTCCGGGAACGCACGTGACGGGCGCGTTCTACGTACAGCCCGTGCCCGATACGCTGAAATAGCGCCCTACGGAAGCTGCGGCGCCGCGGCACCGCGCGTGGTCGCACCATGGATCTGGTAGGGCTCGCCGCGCATACGCTTCCACGCGAGCACTGCGCGCCACGTGAGGTAGGACCGGTTGAACCCGACGATCTGACGCTTGTCGAAGTAGGGGTTCTGGATCCCACCGAGCTCCGACAGCAGCAGCACGATCTCCGCGATGCTGATCGGGCAGCCGTCCAGGCGGATGTAAGGGCGCTTCTTCGCCTCCATGATCTTCGCCGTCATGGCGGCCATCTTCACGTAAATGTCGTTCGCCTTGACGTCGTGCGGATCGATTCCGCTGCGGTCCTTGTACTTGCTCGTGATCTGCACGAGCTCGCCCTCGATCTTCCCGTCCCACTTCACGCAGTCGCCGATGAAGACGACCTTCTCGCCGTGGCGGATGTCGAGCGGGCCTTTGTAGTCGCCGAAGACCATGTGGATCTTGGGCATCTTCTTGTCGCACTCGGTGTCGTAGAGGCGGAGGATCTCGATGACCTCCTCGAGAACGCCAGGGCAGCCGCCCCAGCAGTAGCCCTTCTCGTCGTGGCCGGGTGGCGGTCCCGCGTAGGCGTTGATGTTCGTGCCCTCGAAGTACTTCTCGACACGGATGAGACCGCAGCGGAAGCCCTTCGCGCGCTCCTTCGCCTCCTCGAAGGTGACGTCGCCTGAGAGCGTGATGTCGCTCATCTCCATGGGGCCGAAGCCGCGCTCGTGCGCGAGCTGGATGTGCTCGATGTCGTGCGGGTCGAGCCCAATGATGCGCGAGCACACGCTGTCGAACGCGACCTGGTTGTTGCCCATGATCACAAGGCTCAGTTCCTTGGGGATGGGCGTGAGCATGCGCCCTTCGCCGGCGATGATCGCGTCGATCGCGATGAACTGCGGCTGGACGATGTACTGGAGGTCAGCGACCTTCTTGTTGAGCGCGTGATCGTGATCGATGAGGCGATGGCGGTCGTCCTGGATGCCAATGTAGTTCTTCATGGAGAACGTCACGGTGGTCCACGGGTGCGCCTTGAACTTGGGAGCGTTGACGAAGAAGTCCGCCTTCGCAACGGGCTCCGGCGTGAAGATGAAGTCGCGGAGGCGACCTTCGTGCGTGAGCGGGATCTCGACCTGTGGGACCTCGTCAAAGCAGTAGCGCTTCACGCCGACGCGCTCGAGCATCGGGTCGTAGCCGGCGGCCTCGTACGCGTAGCGCGTGGGGACGGTGATGCCGCAGCGCTCACCCACCGCGAGCTCTTCCAGATTGCCCTCGCCGCGATCTTGCAGCGCGAGGAGCAAGCCCTCGGTGAACTCCACGCGTGTGTGCGCGTGCTCGAAGAGCGGGCCTGCAGCGACCACGTTTGGCTTCACCAGCGTGCGGCCGTACGGTCGCAGGTTCAGCTCTTCCATCGCCTCGCGAATCACCGTGCGAATGCGCTGCGGATCGTAGCTGGGGACATGCCGGATGATGACCTTCGCGCGGGTGTCGGGATGCGCCATGCCGCGAAGCATAGCCTCTTTTATTGTCGCCGCACTCCCCGTACGCTGCGCGCATGCGCCTCACGAAGATCGCCGGGATCGCCTCTGGTTTGCTGCTCGGAACGATCGGCGTAGCGCATGCAGAAGAGGCGTCGCCGCAGCCGCCGCAGCCGCCGCAGTCGCCGCCCACCGCCCAGGGCCCCGCTGCCCCGCGCGAGCCGACGGTGCCCGAGCTCACGGACGCGATGAGCACGTACTTCAAGGGCGAGAAGAACCAGGGTTACGGGTGGGGCATGGCGGGCCTCGCCGGGCTCACGATGGGCGCCGGACTGTACGCGCTGGACAAGCCGTTCGAGCGCGCGGCCAGCTATCCGATCTTCATCGTTGGCGTGATCGAGTCGGTGGTCGCTGTGCTCTCGTTCGCACGGCCTGACGGGCGCATCGCAGCGAACAAGGAGCTCATCGCGCAGAACCCGTCGCTCTTCTTGCAGGAGGAGCGCGCTCGCGTACGCACCGTGAACCGGTTCTTCGTGGGTATCGAGCTGTTCGAGACCGCAGTTGCAATCACGGGCATCGGGCTCGTTGGTGCAGGGCTGCACGACCACGACAAGACGTTGCAAGGGGTCGGCACGGGCCTCGTGGTCCAGGGCGCAGCCATGTTTCTCCTGGACAGCATCGCGCACGAGCGCGCGGAGCGCTACGAGCACCTCCTTCTCGGCGGAACCGCCACGAAGGACGGCGCGACCCTCACGATGGGCGCACGCTTCTGAGGTCCAAGGTCGCAGGGGCCACTGTGCTCAGTAGCAGCAGCACCTGAAATACCCCGGATTCTGGCCGCGGATCGGCTCGTCGCAGCTCGTCATCTCGTAGTCGGGGCTGAGCCCGCACGTCGCAGCGGCGGCGGACCACGTACCTGCCACGGGAATGCCAAGGAACGTGCAGGTAGTGGTGCTGCAGCACCGTCCGACGCTCGAGCAGTACTGGCGACACGAGAGGATCTGAGAAGAGAGCGCGCCGTCGCCCGCGCAGGAGTTGAGCTTGGCGGTCTGCGGGTCACCGCATACGGCGCCCGCATCGGCGTGCGAGCCGGAGTCCATCGGGGTGGTCGTGGCGTCATCGCTCGCGGCATCGACGCCTCCGCCGGTGTCGACGGGCGCTGTGCTGCCCGCGTCGACCTTCGTGCTCGCGTCCGGGTCCGTGGCGCTCACGCTCTGCGCGGGCGTGTCGTCCACGCGGAGATCGTTCGCCCCAGACAGCACGGTGCAGCCGCCGGCGCAGGCGATCAGCAGGATGGAGACAAGGTGACGCGCGCCGCTCATGGCAGCTCTCCCACGAGCCCGATGCTGGCGAGCCCGATGAATGGCCGCGCACTCCATCCAGTGCGAGATTGTGGGGAGGCCTCGGTCCCGCGTCGATCGAGGTAGAACGAGACTCCGCCGAGCGCTGCGCCCGCGAGCGCCACACCGAACGCAACATCCGAGGCGAGTCCGAAGCCGTTCGCGCCGTCGATGTCGCTCTGAGCGATACGCGGGCAGTGCCCGGCATTGCACGCAGACTTCGCTGCGCTCGCGCGCGAGAGCGACACTGCGCCGAGCACCGTGCCGGTGACAAGCCCCACTCCCGCCGCACCGAAGCCTGCGAACATGGGCACGCGATACGGCGACTCGGCGCGCACACCGGTCAGGGAGACGTGCGCGGTCTTGCCGGGCTCGACGGTCGCGCGTCGCTCGGTCGGATTGCCGCCGGGGGGAGCAAACCGGACCACGTGAACGCCAGGATCCGCCGGAAACGGCTCGCTGCTGCTGACATCCACTATCGCGCCGTCGAGCGTGACGACCGCGAGCGGCTCCGCGTGCGAGACCTCGAACGCGATCGCGCCGATCTGGTCCGCGTACGTGCCCGCGAGCACCGCCGCCTCTGTCCGAGCCTCCTCCCACACGGCCGGCTCGTTGGGCTGCTTCGGGGCCCGCGCGGCCGTGAGCGCCGCGTCGCGAGCTGCGATGAAGTGGAGAAGCGCCGCGTGCGCTCGCGCAACCTCGACCCCGGTCGTGGGCACATGCATGATCGCGTCCGCGCGCTCGAACCGATCGAGCGCCTCCGCCCAGCTCTTCGCCGCGACGAAGCGATCGCCCTCGTCCATCAGAGCCCGCGCCCGCGCCTTGTCATCGACAGAGGGCTCCGCAAGCGCCACGGAAGAAACAGACATGGCGAGCAACCACGCACGCACATGAAAACGGCTAAAAACCACGGTCTTTCTTCTTTCTGGCAGGAACGGCAGACGCCGACGGAGCAGGAGGAAGCGCCGAAGGCGCCACCACGGGAATCACCACCGAGACAGCAGCCCAGGAGGAGGGAAGGGGCGAGGTCGAGGTCGAAGTCGAGGTCGATGTCGAGGTCGATGTCGATGTCGAGGTCGATGTCGAAGTCGAAGTCGATGTCGGAGTCGGAGTCGGAGTCGGAGTCGGAGTCGAAGTCGATGTCGATGTCGATGTCGAAGTCGTCAATATCGTCCTCCCTCCCGCCACGACGATGATCACCGTCAGCACCCCCATCACTCCCATCACACCCGCTCGTATCGCGGCCTTCCTGTCTGCCGGCTTGCGCTTTCCGGACGGCAGGCTTGCGAACGAGCTGCTCTTCGAGCTCGACACTGGCGAGAGCGAGGTGCCGCGCGGGAGCTCGTGCGGCGATGCGACCGCTGCGATGAACGCATCGGACATCTCGCGTGCGGTGGCGAAGCGCGCGTCGCGATCGCGCTGGAGTGCGCGTTCGAGCCACGCGTCGATCGCCGCGCCGAGCCCTGCGACGTGCGCCGATGGCGGAGCGATCGCCGCGGAGTCGATCGCGATGAAGATCGCACCGGCGGTCTCGCCGTCGAAGGGAAGCGTGCCCGTGAGCGCTCGGTATGCCACGACCCCGAGCGACCAGAGATCGCTCCGTGCGTCGATCCCGCGCGCGCTCTTCACTTGCTCGGGGCTCATGAAGAGCGGCGTCCCGATCATGCTTCCCGTCTGCGTGCGGCCGATGTCCTCGCCTGCGACGCGTGCGATACCGAAGTCGAGGATCTTCAAGCAGAGATCTCCGTCCTCCTCGGTCAGGAACAGGTTCTCCGGCTTGATGTCGCGATGCACAATCCCTGCGGCATGCGCTCTTGCCAGCCCCTTGCACGTCTGGCGGACGATCTCGGCTGCCTCTTCTGGCGTCAGGCGCGGCACGCGCGACAGCCGCGAGTCCAGCGTCTCCCCCACGAGGTGCTCCATCACGATGAACGGACGCCCGTTCGACAGGCCGTGATCGAGCATCTGTACGATGTGCGGGCTCTTCACGCTCGCCGCAGCAGCTGCCTCCGCCGAGAAGCGCGCGCGCGCCGACGCGTCCTTCGCGAGCGCCTCGGACATGAACTTCACGGCCACCTGCGTGCGGAGCGTGAGGTGCTCGGCGAGCCAAACGCTGCCCATGCCGCCCTCGCCGAGGACACGCGTGAGGCGAACGTTCTGCCCGATGAGAGTGCCAGGTTGCATGCGCTGTCCCACCATTGGGGACCGCGCCGTGCATCCGTCACGAAATGTTACTTGAGGGCGGAATCCACCACGGGCATGAGCATGCTGCCCGGGAAATCACGCTTGAAACGCGCGCCTCGCGTCCGCGCCTCGTCCATGCGGCCTGCGCCCGCCAGCGCTTGCACCGCGAGCGCCTCACGCTCCTCTGCGAGTTGCCCGCGCGGGTACTTCGCTCCATGCTTGCCCAGCGCGTCCAGCGCC
>JBBRNJ010000052.1:0-64572 GCA_038230375.1 Polyangiales bacterium
AAGAAGAACACCGTGAAGTCGCCCACGACGATCGGTGTGCCGTAGGGCACCTCGACGATGTTCCGCTTGAGGAGCATGTCGCCGGCGATCGTGCCGTTGGTGGAGACGTCCTCGACGATGATGGAGCCCTCGCGCGGCTCCACCACCGCGTGCTGACGCGAGACGAGATCGCTGTCCAGGCGCAGCACGCAGGTCGGGTGGCGTCCGATGGAGATGGCGCGTCCCACGGGAAATGTCTCCGTGCGCTCCCTCCCGTCCTCGGCCTGAATGACGACCTGTACGTGCATATTACAATTACTTCGCCGAGGGCGGCGCCTTCGGGAACGTGTCCACTGTCTCGATGTCTCCGGAGAACTCCTTGTACTGATCCACCGCCGTCTTGATCAGCTCGAGCGACGACTTGGGAACCGAGTCGATGATGCTCGGGATGATGAAGAGCGCGCCCTCCACCTCCTGGTAGTTACGCGTCTGCGTGCCGAAGAGCAGGCCGATGACCGGGACCTCGCTGATGAACGGCAGCCCCTTGTTGTCGTTGCGGAGCTCGCTGGTGTGGAGACCGGAGAGGATCACGGCCTGCCCGAGCTTGAGCGTCACGAGCGTCTCGACGTTCGTGGTGTTCCGGCCCGGGATGTTTCCGGTGACGGGCGGCGTGAACTCCGAGAAGTCGGTCGTGATCTTGACCTCGCAGTCCCTGGTGACTGCGTCGTAGCGAGGGAGGACCTTCACGTTGGTGCCGGAGAAGAGCTTCTGGATCGTGACGGTCAGACCGCTGGTCTGGAAGTTCTGCTCTTCACCGCTGTTGAACTGGGCCTCGGAGCCGTTGCTCGTGATGATGGTGGCTTGCTTCAGGACCTTGGCCCAGCCACGCGTCGACGAGATGTCCAGCCGCGGCAAGGGCTGGTCGACGATCGATGCCTGCGCGGCGGTCGCCGTCTTCGAGACAAAGTCGAACGTGAACTGGCTCTGGACGATCGGCTGTCCCTGAGGGCTTATGCCGTTGATGCTGTCCGGCCAGCCGACGCCAACGGCGAAGTGCCGCGCCTTCTGGTACCGCACGAAGAAGAAGTCGATGCGAACGAGGAGCTTGCGCTCCGCCGCGGTGGGCCCGAAGGTGACGAGTGACTCGACCTGGCCGTTGTAGCTCTCCGCGACGCGCTGCACGCGCTTCAGGTCCGCCTCGGATGAGACGCCACCCTGGATGAAGATGCGCGCGCCGATGCGCCGCGTGGTGAGGCCCGTGATGCCCTCGATCAGCGATGCGACCTCTTTCTCGACCGCCTGAGGAGAGCGCAGCGCGACGTTGATATCGTAGGTGACGCGCGTGCCGTCGTTCTTGATGAGGAGCAGCGTGGTGGAGCCGGGCTTGCGACCGCTGATGACGAACTGCGATCCCTCAGGGGTGGGCGTGACCGATGCGATGTCTTCCGCGGCGACGGAGTACTGGCGCACCCCGGTCGCGGGGATCGTCTTGGTCTCGCCGACGGCGAGCCCGATGTCCTCCGCATGACCAGTGCCGGGGGCCGCTGCACCGCCACCCTTGGGATCTGGCGCAGCGAGCGCGACGCCACCGGTGAGGCAAAGCGACAAGCCAACACCGACGCCGATGCCAACAAGACGAGCGAAAAGCGGGGCGAGGACGGGCGTCTGGCGCCGCGAGTAGATACCGAGTGCGCCCATTTAGTTGCCGCCACCGATGCGCTGCGGCACGTTGGACCGCACGCCCTGGATCGCCGTTCGCTGCTTGCTGTCGACGATCGCTGCCATGTTGATGTCCGGAAGGCGCTCTGCAGTGCGCTGATCGTCCGGGTTGCGGAGCGCGACGGCGATTCGCCCGCGGTCCGCGGCGAGCGCGAGGATCTGCGCTTCCGGAAGCGTGAGGCTCACGGTGAGGATCGGATCTCCACCGTAGCGGTCGGCTTCCTTCTGCCCGTCCGACTGCGTGCTCGCGCCCGAGGCCACGACGAGCACGCGCTGAAGGAGCACGACCGCGGCTTCCTTGTCACCGTTGTCCGCGTTGCCGGTGCCGAACACGCCGATCACGTCGACGTAGTCGCCGGGGCGAATGAGCTGCGTGCTGGACTCTTCACGCGCGGTCCGGATGGACACGGCGCGATAGCCAGGCTGCACCATGGACGCGAGATCGCGCTGCTCTTCGGTCGCAGTGACGAGGTCCGTCCACATGAGCGTCTGCTGCGCCTTCACGGTGTTGCCCACCTTGAGGTTCATGATCTTGCTCTTGTCGAGCTCCTTGATGGCGCGTTCCTCCACGTAGGCCTGTGGGACCTCACGCGTGGCGACAGCGTCTTCCGTGATGGGCTTGCCGCGATCGATCTGCTTGAGAGCGATCAAGAGCTTCACCTTCTCACCGCCGGATGCCTCCGCTTCGAACCGACGTTGGTACAAAAGCAGGAGGAATACGCCGAGGATTCCCACCACGAGCGCGATGAAAAGAGCACGACGATTCATTGTCTGGGAAGGTACCCGTGTTCGCTCGGAAGTGGAAGCGGCGCAAGCGGGATCAGCGCATCCGTCGCGTCCATGGCCTGGGCGTCATGTTGCGCGGACTTCCCTGGACCTGCGCGGACAGTCAGTTGGGGCAGCTTCGGGCACAGGACGCGCGGTTTGCTTGACAGCGCTGCTGACACGGTCGGGACTTATCGAAGCAGCTCTTCAGACAGTTCTGGTCCTTCGGCTTCAGGTACTTCGGGTTGTCCTTTTCGTCGATGTCGCACTTGTCCATGCAAGGCTTCTGCTCGACGACGCATTTCTTCACGCAGACCTTCGCGTTGTTCTCGCAGCCCTGCCCGCAGTCGTTGATGGCGCCGACAGCCGAGATGGTCGTCCCATCCGAGGCCTGGGCGGAGGATTCGGTGGAGGCCACCGTGAAGACTCCGCAGAACAGCGCCCCGCCCACGACGGCGCCCATGACGGCGCGTGACGCCACTGCGGAGAGGTTTCGAGAGATCATTGCGGGGTGACAGCCTGGAGCGAGCCGTGGTTCTGCGGTGTGAGCTCGGAGATCGAGAGGTAGCGTTTTCCTTCCGTCTCGAACGAACCGAGCATCACCTGGGTGCCTTCGTGGAAGTAGGCGCGAACGCGCGCGCCGTTCTCCAGGTCCGGAGCGATGCCAGTGAAGTGCGCGTTGTGCGCCCAGTTGTCGTAGAAGGCCGCGACCTCATCCGGTGACTGCTTCACCTCGTAGACGCGAACACCATACGGCGTCCCCACCACTTCTGCGTTCATCACGCGGCGCGCGCCTTCGGGCTTGGGCAATGCGGTGTCCGTACCGAGCGACTCCTCGCTGGTGTTGTTGGCAGTGAGACCGATCTTGTCGAAACGGAAGCTGTCCTCGGTCCACGCGGTGATGGTCTTGGTCTCGCGTACACCCTTCGTGACGTAGACGTAGCGAAGCTTGCCTATCTCGCCGAGGTCTTGCGTCTGGTTGAACTTGGTCATCGCCTCGGCGAAGGTGGAGCCGCTCTTCGTGCCCTTGGTGAAGCAGATGAGCATGCCCTCCGTGTCGCCTTCCTGCTTGATGACGCCGTTCGCGATGTCGCTCGGCGGGGCAGGAATGGGCTCACCCTTCGGATTGCGGAACTGGTCTTGCGGGATCTTGGCGAACACCTCACCGAAGGCCGATGGGTTCTTCTCGCAGATCTCCTGGAAGTGACCAAGGACGTCGTGCACGGAGTCCTTGTTGAACTCCTGGGCATAGTAGATCGACTGGCCATTGAGCTTGATGTGCGTCACGCCCTCGGGCTCGGGCGCAAGGGCCGCGAGCTCGCGACCGAAGGACATGCTGGTCTGTCGCGCGTTCGCATTGGCGGAGTGAGCGAGGATGCCGAAGCCGGCGAGGCTCGCGCAGGAGAGCCACGCTGCCACGCGCAACGTGCCCTTGACCCGGCGCAGGCCCGGAGAGCCGGCTTTCAGATTTCGCTTCCACGCAGCAAGTAGAACAAGGGGCAACATGAGTACCTCGCGAGATTCCCTAGTAGAGCGAACCGATCTTGTTCTTCGCGTAGCTGAAGAGCCCCCCGATGCTACCATCCTGGGGCTCTTCGATGCAAAGCGCGGTCGACTTCATGCCGGTGATCTTGATCGACAGACCCTGGCCGCCAGTCGCGCTGTTCGGCTTCGGGTTGTTGATGGTGCTCGACGAGTAGCTGACCTCGGCCTTCTGCATGAAGCCGCTGGCCTTCGCCGCGCCGCCGCTCTGCCCGAGCGCGCCGGACGATGTGCTGTCACTGGCGCCCGCACCGGATTGGCCAGTGGCGACGCTGCCGCCGGCGCCCTTGGAGGTGCCGCTGTACGTGATCTTCTGCGACTTGCACGCGTGCGAAGCGTAATCGAGCACCTCCGAGCGAACCTCCTGATTCGAGGTCAGCTTGCTGGAGTAGGCGTTGAACATCATCATGGTCAGGCCGAGCATCGCGATCATCACGGGCAGGACGACCGCGGCTTCGACGAGCGCCGCGCCGCGCTGACGGCCGCGAGCCCGTGAGCTTGCGAGGGTGTTGTGGAGGGATCGGGAGATCATCAGTGCAACACTCCTTGCGACGCCTTGCCGACCGAGCTCCCCATCGCCTTGGTGATGGACTCGTTATACGAGTCCTGGATGGCCTTCTCCCCCTGATCGAGAAGCGCGCCGAGCGCATCAACGCCCTTCTCACCCGCACCGCCACCCAGCTTCTTGGCGTTCTTGCCAAGAATCGCAGAGATGTTCCGGGCGACCTTCGTGTTCTTGAGCTGATCGGTGAGTGCGTCGGTCCCGAAGTCGAGGAGCGGACCGAGCAGGTTGCTTCCAATGACGCCCATGAGCATGCCGAAGAAGTCGGGCGAAGCCACGTGCTTCATGCGGGAGGTCCAGCGCATGTTGAAGACCGCGTTGTCGTCCTTGCTGCAGCTCTCGTCGTCCCACTTCTCCTCGCAGTCGAAGTAGAACTCGGACTGGGCGAAGTACATCGGTGTAGAAGGATTCTGTCCCTTGAGAGACGCCGCAAGCGGCACTCCGGTCTTCGTCCCCTGGGCGAGCGCCACCCTGTGTTCGGCGTCCTCGGTGTAGCCCTTCGGGAAGCTGAAGCTCCAGACTTGCATCCAGTCGTTGCCGTTCTGGGCAGGCGAGTACATGCGCTTCCAGCCGAACATCTTCTGTTCCCACACGCCGCCGTCGCAGTCGGTGGTGAGGTCGCCGATGAACTTGATGAGCCACCGCAAGAAGCCCGGAACGAGGTCGGCGACCTTGTCGACCGCACGCTCGCACAGCTCTTTGTTCTCCACGAGGATGACAGGGAGACCCAGCTTCATGTCGCTGTTGAAAGACGCACTGTTGGGCTTGTTCTTCGCGGAGCCGCTGCGCTGGAACTGCGAGAGCAGTCCGCTCATGTTCGTATTGCCGCCAGCAGGCGCCTTGCCGCCGCCGAACAGCTTGCCGAGCGGCAAGGAGAACGAGAACCCAGGTATGTTCGAAGCGCTCGCCGCTATCGCTGTCGACTCATAGTCAGAGCCTACGTTGAAGCCGGCATACGACCCGTACCATGGATACCCTATCGCGGCAGCGGTGCTCGCAATGCTCAATGCGGGGAGACCAAAGCGGATGACCGTGTTGTCGTATGCGGTCTCGGCCTTGTCGAGCGCCTCGTATGCCGGGAAGCAAACCTCTGCGGTGATGATGGCGAACGAGCAAGCGAGCGCGGCCCACTTGAGGACGGCGAGCACGCAGTGCACGATCACGAGCACGAACATGATCAGGTTGATGACGGCGATCAGGTTCATGCCGCGCGCATTGACGGCGGCTGCGCTGAACACGGCGTGATCCGCGCCTTCCTGCATGCGGTCCTTGAAGACCATCGCGTCGCCGACACCCTTCATGAACCACATCGAACCGATGAGGAACGTCGCCATGAAGAGGCCGATCAACATGACCGCGCCGCGCTCGTCCTGGCGAAGAGATTTCTCTCGCTCGCTGGGCGCGCGTGCCGGGGGGGCATCGAAGCTGAACCACGACGCGAGCATGGCCAGTATGGACAGCGGAGCGAGCTCAGCCCACTTGCTACCGACCCATGAAGATGAGATTGAGGTGCTCATTCGGCCTTATACTTCGCACCCTGGTGCGGCATGGTGGCTTCGTACGGGATCTTCATCGTTCCACCTTTGCAAATGAGCTTTCCCATCATGGGGACCGTGCACTTGTACGTGGCCGTGACCTTCACCTTCACGGGACCGTAGGGATCGTCCTTCGAGGAGCGGTCGGTCACTGTCACGTCGACCGAGGTGATGGCCCCGTTTCCGATCCATGGACCCAGTGCAGCAGCGGCGGCGCCCTTGGCCTGCTCTTCACCGCTGCCCTCGGCACCGGGGTTGTTCTCGTGTGCGTTGGAGAACACGGCGGCGGCGCGCGCAGCGGTGATCGTGGCGTGCTTGGTCGCCAGCTTGGCCGCGTAGATCTTGGTGACCTCCACGAAGCCGAAGAAGGTCATCATCAACGGCATCAGCGCGACGATGAACTCCACGAGGACCGCGCCTCTGCGATCTCGCAGCAGGCTCGGTTTCGTCTTGTCCTCAGGGGGCCTCACGCTCTCGGTGTTCATTTGAAACCCCAGTGCAGGTAGACGGTGACAGCAGCGCCAATCAACATGCAAGGCCCAAGCCGGAACCAGGACATCACTTCGGGTTCCACGGTGCGGCGTTTTTCCTTCGGGAGAATCGGGTTCAACATGAGAAAGCCAGTGTTCTTCAGAGTCGCGAGTAGCTTACCGTCGTACGCCAGGCGGGCGGGTGCGATGACAATCGCGGCGACGAAGGTGTAGAGCTCGACCTCGAGACCAAGCGACGGCTGACAGAGCGCGCCGACCGCGGCGAGCATCTTCACATCACCACCGCCAATGGCATTCTGGCGAAAGAGCATGACGGGGACGACCCCGGTCACGAGCGCACCAGCCACCGAGAAACCCGCTTCGTAGGGGACCTCGGCAGGCTCCACCCCATGAGAGCTCGCGTAGACGTAGTGCGCGACCGGCGCGAGGAACAGCGGCGGCAGCGTCAGCCAGTTCGGAATGTTTCCCGTCTTCACGTCAAACACCGCAGCGACGGCGCTGAGAACGAGCGCTGCGATGAGGAAAGGCATCATCCCGCGATCAACCTCATGGGATGGGTGCCATGATGCTCGTGCGCGCTGCTCTGTATTGATTGAGCAGTTGCACGCCACCAGCACTGATTCCCGCCATCACGGGAATTGCCACTGCGGTGAGCAGGAATGCGTACTCCACGAGCACCGCGCCACGAGAGCGACGCGCCTTGCGTGAGATGACCGCGGCCAATCTTGCCCGATCCGTATCGTTTGATGTGCTCGCCTTCACGCTCATGACGTTCGGCTCCAAGCTGGAGAACGGGGACAAAGATGGAGCCTGGCCTGCAGTTGGCCGGGTCCGTTGGTTTCTCTGCGCGCAAATGCGGCTCACGAGCGAACCGGCAACGGATCTTGCCGTTGCGGACGCCCGTGAGCCTCTGGCGCAGAAGGCCTCAGAGTTTGGTGGCGGCGTTGGTGGCAGCTGCGCCGACCTTCGGGCCGAGGGCCTTGTACGCAGCCGCGGCGAGCAGGAGAACTGCCACGAGCAGGAGGGCGTACTCGACCATCGACGCGCCACGCTTCACGAACTTCATTGCCTTCTTCATTTGATTCTCTCCTTCAATCGCCCCTGGGGGCTGTCTCTGTAAACTTGCGCACCCGATGATACTGGGTACGCCCAAACTCGTGTCGACCTACCTGACCGCTGCTTCGATTCTTCGTTTTCGCTTTCGGTCGCCGCCGCAGTCGCGTCGTCGTGACCAATCAATCCATCATTCGTGCCAGCGTTACTTTTTGGAGACGTCCAACTGGTGTCTCTGGATTGTGACGTATCTGACCAGGATCCGTATAGTTGGCGGTTTCCCTACACCACCGCTGAAGTTTTCTTGGATCCTGACATGTCCATGTGTGGGGTTCTTTTGATCCAGAAAGTGTCTCGCAAGAGTCACACCAACGCCTACATTGTAGGACTACTGGTTAATCTTCACCGGGCCTGTTGGGCGGGCGTAATAGACCACGGGCTTCTTCTCCTGAACGAAGACCTGGTTGAAGAGGATGATGCCCTCGAAGGCGCCCACGTTGAACTCGCGCGATGGGTTCTGGGGCTTCAGGCGGTCGCTGCCCTTCTCGCCGGTGTCGATGGTGACCGCGAAGGGCTCGTTCGGACGGACCGCGAGCTCGAAGTGCGCGGCGCCAGCGACGTCGGTGCGGGCGACCGTGTTTCCCAGGTATTTCACCGGTAAATTGGCCCCGTTCACGGCGCGGACCGCGACCACCACGCGGCGCTCGAGCGCAGCACATGCGGCGCCGTATTCGGGCACCTTCTGGATGTCGACGAAGCGGACGAGCGTGACGGAGATCGGGCGCTTCGGTGACTCGAAGTTCTGCGGGCAGCGGATGGTGAGGTCCACGGTCTCGCCCTCGGTTCCGTTGAGGGCAACCAGGAGCGCTCCGTCGGCCTGCGTCGCCCCAAGCTCCTTCGTGTCGCGCAGGACGGTGGCGCCACCAACGGGGCGCCCCACGTCGCCGGTGACGCGAATCCGCACCTGAAAAGGCGCGGGCGGCTTCGCATCGAGGCTACCGCACCCTGCACCGAGCAGGGAGGCAGACAGGACCAGCGCAGTGAGACCACGGCTCATCGTAGACAAGGATGCCTGTCCTTCTACGAAGGGTCAAGACGCCGCCTTCCCACGAACAAACAAGCGTAGCAGGCACGCCCACACCTCGACCTCGACCTCGACCTCGACCTCAGCGCAGGCGTGCTTTCGCCTTTGCCAGCGCGTCGTCGACCATCACCTGTTGCTCCGCGGGATCTTGCCAGCGGCGTTGCGTGTGCGTCGAGAGCTGGTGGAGCGGATCGAAGTAGAGGAAGTACTCGCCCGGCTTCACGCTCGGCGCCTGGTAGACGCTGATGCCGGTCTCGCGATCGTAGTACTCGTAGCTGTGTGCGTCGCGCTTGCCGCCGCCGCCTGGCGCGTCGACCACGAAGACCGGCGTGTTGAAGCCGGCGGTGCTGCCGCGCACGTGTTTTTCAAGGTAGATCGCGGTGTCCACGGAGGTGCGGAGGTCTTCCACGCCCTTCACCAGATCGTGCACGTAGACGTAGTACGGGTGCACGTTGACGTGGCCCAGGCGCTTCACCAGCAGCAGCATGGTCTCTGGCGCGTCGTTCACGCCGCGCTGGAGCACGCTCTGGTTGCGCACGAAGATGCCGCGCTCGAACAGCTTGTTCATGGCGTCTTCGGTGATGCCGGTGATCTCGTTCGGGTGATTGAAATGCGTGTGGAGTACAACTTCTTTGTGGAGCTTGCGGCCCTTCTCCACCACGCGCGTGAGCGCATCGACCCATGGGTCGTCGGTGAGGATCTTCTGCGGCATGACCGCGGGGCCCTTCGTCGCGAAGCGCATGCGGCGCACGTTCGGCATGTCGAGGAGTGACATGCCAATGTCCTCGAGCTGCTGCGCGCGGAGCTGGTAGGCGTCGCCGCCGGAAATGACGATGTCCTCGAGCTCGGGACGCGTGCGGATGTACGCGTAGGCCTGCTTCCAGCGCTCCTCGTTCGCCTTGAGGTTGACCTTCTCGACCTCCTCCGTGTCGATGCCGACGGCGTAGCTGCGCGTGCAGAAGCGGCAGTACACGGGGCACGTGTCGAGCGGCAAAAATAGGGCTTTGTCGGTGTAGCGGTGCGTGAGGCCGGGGACGGGCGCGTCCTTCTGCTCGTGCAGCGAGTCGAGGTCGAGCTTGGGGTGATCGGCGAAGAGGCGGCTGCCGAGCGGCAGGAACTGCGTGCGGATCGGATCGCTGTACGGGTCGCTCCAGTCGATGAGTGAGAGCATGTACGGGCTCACGCGAACGCTCATGGGCGCGTGCTTGAAGCCCTCTTCCGCGTCCGTCATGAAGGCGGACGACGCAAGGCCTTGCACGGTCTCGAGCAGCTTCGACACCTTCGTGATCGAGTGCTTCGCCTGCCACGTGTGATCGAGGAACGTCTTCTCGTCGATCGCCGCGTACGCGGGGATCTTCTGCCAGAACGGGCCACGCACCAGGTCCTTGTGCTTCAAGGTGGTGGGATCGACGGCCTGCTTCTTCGGCACGATCGGTTCCGCGCCAGCATTCTGGAGGACCTTGAGCGGGGTGTGCACGTGCGTGGAGGCTTTGCTCTCCGAGGTGTCGCTGGCCATCCTGCCGTTCTACCCAGCGGGTGGATGCGTAGGCAAGCTCGGCGCGGACATTTCAGGCGGCGCGCCGTAACGACGCGCTGCGCGATGCAGGCGGGACGCGATCTCCGCGGCGAATTCGGGTGGCTCTATGACGCGGGCCGCCTCACCGAAGCCAAGGACGAAGGTCGCGACCACCTCGCGGTTCACGAGGGGGAAAGAGAGGCGCACACGGCCATCCTTCGAGGTGAAGAGCTTCTGCGCGGGGTGTAGCTTCCGCGCGCGGATGTCCTCGCCCACGGCCGCGTCGAACTCCACCAGGGCGCGCTCGCTGGTCGGCGGGGCCACACCGAACGCGCCGTGCGTGTACGCGTTCACGTCGAAGTCCGCCGGGATGAAGAACTTGTTCTTCTCCACGGCGCGCAGGTCACTGATCTTCTCGAAGGGGAGGACGCCGACCTGTTCCTTCCCGGCCTCGGGGCCCACGATGAAGAGGCTGCCGGAGAACTCGATGACCGCATACGGATGGAGCACCTGTCGTGGCGCACGCTCCCCCTTCGCGAGCCCGCGCTGCTCCCCGCGAAAAGAAAGCGGATGCAACATGGCGACGGCCTGGAACAAGGCGTCCATGTCATCGCCGCGTCCAGCCAGACTGCGCGCCGGCACCGGCAGGAGGAAGAAGCGCTCGTCGGTGCGAACATCCAGCACGGCCTCACCGACGGAGCCGCCGCGAGCAGCTCGGGCGCCGACCGCGCGGATCTGGTCGAGCGCAACGGAGAGCTCCTCGTAGAGGGCGGAGCCGCGCCAGGTGTCGAACACGCGCTTCGCGGAGAGGATCACGTACGCCTGCGTCCTGCGCAGCGTGACCGTGCGCGCGCGCTCGACCGGCTTGATTCGCCACCTGTGCGGACCCCCTGGGGTGGTGGGGATCGACTCGAGCGTGGTCACTTTTGAGAGCATCTCGAGATAGCGGCGAACGGAGCGCTCCGTGATGCGCAGTGCACTCGCCAGATCGATGATCGCGATGCCGGAGGGCTCCTTCTCGAGGAGGTCGCGCAGGCGATCGAGCCGCTTCACCTGGGTGAACTGTCCGCTCGGACGGCCCGCGCGGATCTTCGGTTTCTGCGCGCGCGGCGTGGGGCGCTGCGGCGGAGTCTGCGAGCCGAACGGGAGCGTGGGTGCACGCTGCGGCGAGAGCGATGACGGCGCGCGTGTGTCGGGTGAGCCGGCCATAGGCTCAGATCTTCCGTGCGCGGTCGTCGTTCTTGTACTTCGACTTGTATTCCTCGTGGCAGGTCCTGCACGAGGCCTTCGCAGCGCCGTAATCGCCTGATTTTCCCGCTGCGGCGCCGTCCGCGGAGATCTTCTCCCACTTGGGGTACGCGCCGGGCGGCGTCATCTTCGCGATCTGGTCCAGCACGACGCCGACCTTCGCCGCGTCGTTGCTCTGCATCGCGGGCTGCGCGTTCTTCTGCATCCACGCTTGCATCGGGCACGGGTTGGCCTTGGACCCGCATCCAGGGCCGCCGTCGGGCAGGGTCGTTGTGGCCGATGAGCCGCTCGGCTCTGGGGCCGCGCTGGGAGCTGCGCTCGCAACAGCACCCGCGCTCGCGGTGGCGGCTGTCCCTCCGGTGGTCGCCGGTGTGACCGCAGGCGCCGCGCTCGCGGAGCCAGCGGGCTCCGTGCCAGCGGGATTCTTGTTGTCACAGGCGAAACATGAAATCGTGACGACTCCAGCGGCCAAGAGGAATGCTCGCAGGTTCATGGCGCCACTGACCTTACCGGATTTTTCATCATGACCGTCAGCCTCGTCGAGCTCATCGCCAAGAAACGCGACAACGTCCGCCTCTCCGGCGACGAGATCAAGCGGATCATCGCCGGCTACATGGACGGCTGCTTCGCGGACTACCAGATGTCGGCGGTCCTCATGGCGGCGTTCCTCAACCCGCTGGATGACGCGGAGACGGTGGCGCTGACGGAGGCCATGCTCCATTCCGGCGACGTGCTGAAGCTCGCGAGCGTCCCCGGCTTCAAGGTCGACAAGCACTCCACGGGTGGCGTGGGCGACAAGATCTCCATCGCGCTGGCGCCGCTCGTGGCCGCATGCGGCGTTCCGGTGCCCATGGTGAGCGGGCGCGGGCTGGGCCACACGGGAGGCACGCTCGACAAGCTCGAGGCGATCCCGGGGTTCCGCACGGACCTCTCCACGGCTGATTTCGAGCGCATCGTGCGCGAAGTGGGCACGTGCATGATCGGCCAGACCAAGGAGATCGCGCCTGCGGACAAGCGCATCTACGGGCTGCGCGACGTGACCTCCACGGTGGAGTCGATCCCGCTCATCGTCGCTTCGATCCTGTCGAAGAAGCTCGCGGAGGGCATCGACGGGCTCGTGCTGGACGTGAAGGTCGGCAAGGGCGCATTCATGAAGGACGAGGCGAGCGCGCGACGGCTCGCAGAGGCGCTCGTTCGCGTGGGGACGCGCGCTGGCAAGAAGGTCGTCGCGCTGCTGACGCGCATGGACGCGCCCATTGGCTACGCGGTCGGCAATGCCAACGAGACCATCGAGGCGATCGACGTGCTCCGCGGCATGGCGCCAGAGGACACCACGGAGTGCACGCTCGCGCTGGGCGCGGAGATGCTCGTGATGGGCGGCAAGGCGACGGACGTGACGGCCGCGCGAGCGCTCATGGATGCGGCGATCAAGGATGGCTCCGCCCTGCGCACGCTGGAGAAGATGATCACTGCGCAGCATGGCGATCCCCGTGTGGTGACGGACCGCTCGCTGTTCCCGCAGGCGCCGGTCACCTATCCCGTCGCGCCGATTCGCAACGGGTACGTCATGGAGATCGACTCGCACGAGATCGGCCTCTGCGCCGTGCAGATGGGCGCCGGGCGGACGCGTGCGGATCAGGCCGTGGACCACGCCGTTGGCATCGACATCGTGAAGAAGCCGGGCGCGCGCGTGGGTGACGGTGACTACGTGGCGTTCCTGCGAACGCGAACGAAGGCGCAAGCGGACGCGGTCTACGATCGCGTGCAGAATGCATTCAAGATCGGGGACGAGCAGATCGAGCCCCTGCCGCTGGTGATCGACCGCATCACGGGGTGATGGGGAAGACGACTTCGACTTCGACTTCGACTTCGACTTCGACCTCGACCTCGACCTCGACGAATGGGTTGCGTCGCGCGAACCTTCTGCGTGCTGCCGCGGCACGCGCGTGGTGGTTTCCGTGGGTTTTCTGGCGGCACGGCGGATGCACCCGGTGGCTTCGATTCTCTCGATCGGAGCCACCATGTTTCACCGTATTTTTGCCGCTGGAATGCTCGTGATGGTGTTTGGTTGTGCGGGGCCTGCGCAGCCTGCGGCAGCACCAGCCACCAGCGCCGCGGCGACGCCGGGGATTGCGAGCACCCAGTCCAGCAACAGCGTCGAGGGTGCGAAGAGCACGGAGGTCAGGGAGTGCCAGCTTTACTGCGAGGCGCCGCAGATGGTGCCGCGCGCGTCGCTGGAGCCCAACTACACGAAGGAGGAGACGGACAACGCTAGCCGTGTGCTGGACTCGATGAAGGACGATCTCATCGCTTGCTACAAGAAGCGGCTGCGCATGAACCCGAATGCGCATGGCTTCATCACGGTGGACATCCTGGTCGGAGCGGATGGCTCGGTGCTGAAGACGGAGACGACGGGCGGCGCGGTGCTCGGACAAGAGACCATGGGGTGCATCGTGAAGCGCGTGGAGAAGGCAACGTTCCAGAAGCCGCACGGCGGCGGCACTTTGCACATCCGCGTGCCGTTCAGCCTTCGCAAGGTGAACCCGGAAGAGGACGACTCGATCTGACGAGCGCTGCAACCTGCGTCGCGCTACGTTCTCGTTGTGCTCCTTCGGCGCTGCGCAGTCCTGGTGGCGAGCCTCACCTCCTTGCTCGCGTGCGGCAAGCCCGCTGAGACCAGCCAGGCGCCGATGAGCCCAGCGCAGCAGCCGGAGCAGCCGGACAACCCGAGCCAGCAGCGAATGGTGAAGGGAGGAACGGCGCGTGCGATCGCGGATGACGCCCCGCTCGTCGAAGGCTCGGTCACGTTCGAGGGGATCGTTCGTCCGGTGAAGGGCGGCTACGACGTGCGTGGTGTCGCGTTCGACGAGCCAGAGTTTCGGCGGTGGATGGCGGCGACGACCAACGACGGCATCCCGAAGGACGCCGAGTGGTTCCTGGGCGCGCGCGTGCGCGTGGTCGCGGTGCTCGTGCAGCACCGGCCTGCACCACCACACGATGGGCCAGCCATGCAGACCCGAGGTGGGATGTTCTTCTCGGCGTCACGCATCGGCGAGATCGTGCTCGTCAAGAACGCAGAGACCATCGAAGGGGAGCTCGGTCGCTCCAAGGGGATGTTCACGCTCGCGGGCCATCTCATCACGCCGGGCGATCTGGCGTGGTCGCTCTCGCCCACGGGAGGCAAGGCAGGCGACCGCGTCCGCCTGCGTGGGCAATCGCGGACCTACGTGTGCCCGACGGACGCGCAATGCCTGATCGGCGGCTCGCTCCCGATGTTCGACGTAGCCCAAGCAGACCGACTCCCATAAACCACCCCAATCGACCCTGTTTTCCAGTGTGTTTGAGTTGGCGATTGTCCGCTCGGAAACAGCGTCGGATTGGGCGCGAGACGCCCGCCAGGCGGAGCTTCGGTCGAGCACGGAGCGCAGCGACCTCTTGGTCGTGAGCACCGCGCGCAGACCGAAGGTTCGCCTGGCGGGATGTATCGCGTCCAAGGCGATGCTGTTTACCCTTCTGGCACGAACCAGGCGAAGAGCAGCGACCCGGTTGATGGATCCATGTAGCCGAGGATCTCGTTGAAGACGCTCACCTTGGCGCGCACCTCCCAGCACTGACCGCCACGATCGAGCGAAGGAGGCGCGGCAAAGAGAATGAGATCGTTCTCCTTGGGCCCGAGCGTATCGATCACGCGCCGCATGCCTTCGCGGCAAGCGAGCTTGCTCGCGTGAAGATTTTTCTTGTCGGCAACGGAGCTCGCAAGACTCACCCGCCCCTGGTTCGCCGGAAGAATCTCCTCCACAAAAGCCTGCTGAAAAGCAGCGATCGCAGCCGCCTCGGTCAAGAGGCGACCACGGGCGCGGCCAGGCAATGTCGGGGTCGGGGTCGGGGTCGCCGTTGTCGGACTCGTCGTCACTGTCGCCGTCGAGGTCGAGGTCGAGGTCGAGGTCGGGGTCGGGGTCGGGGTCGAAGTCGGGGTCGGGGTCGGGGTCGAGGTCGAGGTCGCGGTCGAGGTCGGACTCTTCGTCGACGTCGGCGCTTCGCGGTTGCACGCGAGCACCATCACGACGCCGACGACTCCTCTCCTCACTTGAGGCGCGCTCCTGCTGGGACATCGCCTGGCACTGTCGCCAGCGTCAGCGCCTCGCTTGGCCCCGTCGCCAGAAGCATCCCGTGCGAGACCATGCCTTTGCCAAAATCTCGCGGCGCAAGGTTCGCTACGACGACCACACGCTTGCCCACGAGCGCCTCCGGCGTGAACGTGAGCGCTAGCCCCGCGATGATCGTGCGCGGCGCGGCCTCGCCCAGATCGACGGTGAGCTTGAGCAGCTTGTCCTTCTTCGGCACTTTTTCCGCGGTGGCAACGATGCCCACGCGCAGATCCACGGACTCGAATCGGGCGTAGTCGATCTCGGGCGCGACGCCGGTGGCGGCTGCCTCCGTTCCTCCTGCTGCCGGCGCCGCCTGCCCTCTCTCCTTCAGTGTGTCGGGCGGCGCGACCGTCTTCGACGGCGGGTTTTGCCGAGGCTCGTTCTCGGGCGGCGGCACCAGCTTCGCGAGCAGCGTCGCGACCTGATCCTTGTCGTACGTCGGAAACAGCGGCGTGCCTGGCGCGAGCGCCTCAGCGGCCGCGCGAGGGGCGAACTTTGCGGGGAACAGATCCTCGCCCACCTTCGGCGCGAGCGGCGGAAGGCCGAGCTGCGCGCGCATCTCGGCGCTCTTCTTCGGCATCGCGGGCCAGATCATGACGGAGAGCGCGCGGAGCACTTCCAGCAGCGACGCGAGCGTCGTGTGGAGGCGCGCGGTGTCGTTGTTCTTCGCGAGCGCCCACGGAGCTGCGCGGTCCACATACGTGTTGGCTAGCGACGACAGCGCCATCGTGGCCTCGAGCGCGCGGTGCGGCGCGATCTCCTCCCACGCCGTGCGCGCATTGCCAACCTCGAGCTCGAAGCCCTTCTCGAGCTCCTCCTCGAGCAGCGTCTTCTCGCCGAACGCCGGTGTCTTCCCCTCGGTGAACTTCACGCACAGGCCCAGCGTGCGTGAGAGCAAATTGCCAAGGTTCTTTCCGAGATCCGCGTTGTAGCGCTCGAGCATGGCCGCGTGATCGAAGTCTCCGTCCAGGCCGAACGAGATCGCGCGGAGCAGCTGGTAGCGCAGCGTGTCGGCGCCCAGCTCCTCGGCGAGGCGGAGCGGGTCCACAGCATTGCGCAGCGACTTGCTCATCTTGTGGCCGTCGATCGTGAGGAAGCCGTGCGCGTAGACCGTGTGGGGCAGCTCAGAATCCTTGTATCCTGCAGCCATCAGGAACGCCGGCCAGAAGATCGCGTGGAAGCGCAGGATGTCCTTGCCGACCATGTGCACGACCTTGGCGTTCGGCGCCCAGAACCGCGCGAGCTCGCCCGAGCCGAGCGCGCTGCGGTAGTTCGAGAGCGCATCGAACCACACGTACATGACGTGCTTCTCGTTGCCGGGGACAGGGATGCCCCACGTGAAGCTTGTGCGCGAGCACGACAGATCTTCGAGCCCGCCGTTCACGAACGAGAGCACCTCGTTGCGGCGCGACTCTGGCTGGATGAACTGCGGGTGCGACGCATAGAACGCGAGCAAGCGGTCCTGGTACTTCGACAGCTTGAAGAAGTACGTCCGCTCCTTCACGCGCTCGACCGCCTTCTTGTGGAGCGGGCAGAGATTGCCGGGCTGCTCGAGCTCCTTCTCGGTCTTGTACGATTCGCAGCCGACGCAGTACCAGGCCTCGTAGTCGCCCTCGTAGAGATCGCCCGTGGCCTCGATCTTCTTCCAGAGCTCCTTCACGAAGGCCTCGTGATCCGGATCGGTGGAGCGGATGAAGCGATCCGTCACCACGTCGAGCTTGGGCCACGCCTCGCGGAAGCGCTCGCTGATGCGATCGCAGAACGCCTTGGGGTCCATCTTCTCCTCGGCCGCGACGCGCTCGATCTTTTGGCCGTGCTCATCCGTGCCGGTGAGGAAGTAGGTTTCTTCGCCGATGATCTGGTGATAGCGGCGCAGCGCATCGCAGATCACGGTGGTGTACGCGGTGCCTAGATGCGGCACGTCGTTCACGTAGTAGATGGGCGTGGTGACGTAGAAGCGCTTCGCCATGATGGGGCGCTAGTTATCGCACGCGCGCCCGCTTTTCCACGGACGAAACGAAACACCGAAAAATGCCGCTCGGCGCAGCGACGCGCTCATGCCGTTTGCTCGCGCGGGCCACGAGGGGCCGACGGCGACGAGCGACGAATGCGCGGTGCACGCGCCAGCGCGCGGCGGATGGGCGAGAGCAGCAGCGCGTCGATGGCCACGCGCGACTCGCGCGACGGCGGACCGTCGTAGGGACCGCGGAGCTCCCCCTGCACGGGCGACACGAACACGACCTCCGCGCCTTGCTGCTTCACCACGAGCGCGGAGAAGAGCATCGCCGATGCGCCGCCCACCTCGTGGAACGTGGAGCTGCGCCATTCCAGCGGCAGCAGCAGGTCGAACGATCTGTCGTTCACCTCACCGCCGCCAGAGCGAACGACAAGGCTGGTGCCGTCGAGAAGGACGCGCTCGCCGCGAAGGCCCGATGCGAGCACGCGTGAGGAGGAGCGCGGCGAGATCTGCTCGCAGTAGCGCACCACCTCGAGCGCGTCGTCGGCCTCCAGGGATGCGGACTCTGACAGTACCTCGAACCCCGCGTCCGACATGGGCGAGCCCGCGCGCTTCACCTGCTCGATCGCGTTCATGCTCGCGCCGACCAGTCGCACGCGTACGCAGCGCACCTCGCGCGTGGTGGTGAACGCGAGCATGGCGTCCTTGCCGATGAGCCACGACACACCGAACGGGATGCCCCACTCGCAGAGCAAGATCGCGGACACGTCGTCCTCGCGATAGAGCCCACGCGGCGTTGCAACCAGCGACGCGAGCACGCGGGAGCGACGTCGTCCGAGCGCAGACCACACGAGCACGCAGGCGGACAGCGCGCCAGCGATCACCCGCAGCGGCATGAACGGCACGCTCATCGCGATGACGAACAGGAGCGCCGCAGCAAATAGCTTGGGGGCCGGGTGCGGATGAACCGCGACGGTCCCCAGCGGCCAGCGCCTGATGAGGGTGTGCTTCTTATCTCCAAGAACGCGAGCCAAGGGGGTACTCAAATTCGTAGCACCCGCCGCACGCTGGGCCCACCGGGAGCGGAAGTTAGGTGGGAGACCCGCGCCAACCGCCGCGCGTCATTTGATGTTGGCGTCGTTGGGGTTCGGGTCCGCGGCGTCGGGCGTCCCATCACCGTCCACGTCACGCACGGGTGCCTTGAGCCCCGAAACCACGGGCGCTCCGCCCTTGAAGGCGGACGCGAAGAAACCGGACGCGGTGGCCTGGACCTCGCGGTACGACGTCTTCACCTGATACTGGGCAAGATCACGGAACGGCGGAGCAGTGGGCTCCTTCGCGTTGAAGGGGATCTCGTATCGGCGCGTCGCCTTCGAGTTGAACAGATCGTACCCGTGGCCGGCTGGGCTGACCTGGGCGAGGACAGCGGTCACTCCAGCGACCGGGGTGTCGTGGATACCCGTGGCGTCCGGTGCGACCTGCGCGAACGGAATGCGCTGCGGGTTGTTATCCAGGTTCTTGATGTCGAAGATGCCAGCGTTCGAGCCAACGTTGGGTGTGGCCATCCCGAAGCCCGCCGCGCGCGCCAGCGCCTCGTTGGATTCGTTGGAGACGAGCTCGTCGTACAGCACCTCGATCTGGAGGACGTTACGCGGCTTCGTCGGCGCACCGGCGAGCTTGTGCGGGTCGGTCACGATGTGCGACGCGTAGATGATCGGGTCGCCCGCCTCGATGATGGTCTGGGCAATGCCCACGAACGGATGCGACTCGTCGAAGCGGTCGCCGACGAACCCGAAGTTGATGGCGCCGGCGGCAGCGAGCTGGATGTTGATGATGGGGCCGTGTGCGCCGACCTCGGGCAAGATGCCGCCGCCCGCGACGTTCAGCACCCATGCGCGCGCGTTCGGCTCGATCGCGGCAGCGACCGCGCCCTGGATCCCGCCGAGCGAGTCCCCGAGGTAGCCAACCTTGTCCGGGTCCACCTTGGCAGTGACGCCGCTCCACGCGATAGGCGAGAGATCCGGATCGCTCCGCAGAAGGCGAATCACCTGCGCAGTGTCGAGCTCCGCCTGTCGCATCTGATCGCGCAGCGCGCCCATGTTCTTCAGGCCGCCGAAGAGATCGAACGGGCCGTTCGTGTCGCCCAGGTACGGGTCCGCGAAGCCGTCGGCGCCAGTGAACGTCGCGCCGGGCGCCATCGGGAAGTTGGAGGCGGTGTCCGTCTGGAAATGGGTCTCAGGGGCGCGCCCACCGAACGTGATGCTGTCGATCGCGGCGACGATGAAGCCGGCCTTGGTGAAGTTGTTGGCAACGTCGAGGAAGTCGGCGCGCGAGGCGGACAGCCCGTGCTGGAAGAGCACGGCGGGATAGCCAGTCGCAGGCATGGGTGTCGATGGGACCGCGAACGAGATCCAGATCTTCTCGGGCACTGCGACAGGTGGAGATGCGAACGTCGCGTGATCGAGCTCGTCGTAGCCACCGGGCTTGGAGACGAGGAAGCTCTGCGCGGTGAACGTGGCCGTTCCCACCGCGGCGATCTTGTCGTGCGCGCGGACGGCAAGATCACGGTCCGTGTCGTCGCTGCCGTCAGGGAGCTTGGCCGTGGCGACGCCGAGCCAGTCGTCGAGCGATGCGCTGAAGCCAGCAGGGAGCACGCCGCCGATCTTCTGCGCGAAGCAGGAGGCCTTCATGGGCGCCATGGAGGCGGAGTCCCACTTGAGCGCGGGCTTGGGGGTGCTCTCCATGGCGTCGCGCAGCGCGTAGAGCTCTTCCTCCACGTTCTGTGTGGTGTAGGGCGCGAGCGCGACGATCTGGGCGCCGTCCGAGGCGAGCGCAGAGGCGAGTGCGGCGGTCACCTTCGTGAAGGTTGTATTATACAAGTCACCGACCGGCGTACCCGCCATCTGCCCGTTCACGGCGCGCTCGAAGGCGCTCGCACGGCCCACGCTGCGGCCTGTCTTGTCCTTCACGCGGCTGGTGAGCACTGCGGCGAACTGCTTGCCCGCGGGCAGCGGCTTGCCGCGCGGAGGCCCCACGGCGAGCGCAGGGTGGAGCTTGGACAGGCCGGTCTTCGGATGGAACGCCGCACGACACGGGAGGCGCGCAGCGGCCGGATCTGCAGCGCCCAGATCAATCAGGAACACGCTCGAGCCGTCGGCCACGCAGTCCGCCTCGGTGCGCGGCAGGCTCGCGGGGTCGACGTCGGCGGAGAGCGCGTCGCCGTTGTCGTCGGGGGCGACGGTGTTGTCGTCGATGTAGAAGGATGCGAGCGAGATGCGCGAGTAGCCGTTCTGCTTCGCGAGCTCGTGGGAGAGGAACTGCGGGCTCTGCTTCACGAGCCGGTCGAACCCCGGGATCGCATCGGTGTACTTCCCGTTCGTCAGATAGAGGTCCGACGGGAATGGCACGTCCAGGAGCAGCGGAAGCGTGCCATCGGTGGGTAGGGAGAAGCGCGCGGAGATGGGAGCTTGCGTGGTGCCCTTGCTGTCGCCGCTCGTGCCGCACGCGAAGAAAACGAGGGCCGACGCCAGCGAGTACATCGCAATGGGCGCGACAATCGCCGATCGAGACGCGAAGGGGGAACGGCAAAGCATGCGCGGCATGTCGCAACGATAGGCCATGGACCTGCAAAATGGCAGGCGGAGGCGCGGTGGTTGCGCTACAACTTCGCCCATGAACAAGGCGGGCAGGGTTCTTGTGGGCGCATTGTTCGTGGTTGGCGGTTGCGCCCTCTTCTCCGCTTGCGGGAGCACAGCGTCCAGCACCTCCGACGACGGCGGGGCTGACGGCGCGGGCCTGAAGGAGACCTCCACGGTCGACACGTCCGTCCCCGACACGTCGGCGTCTGCCGACAGCGCCACGTGCGATCTCGCCGTGGACCGGACCACCGAGATCCCCGACGCCGCGCTGGATGAAGCGGGCACCAAGTCGACCGGACTTTGCCTCGCCTGCGCGAACACGGCGAAGACCTGCAAGACCCAGATCGACAGCTGCAACGCCAACTGCGACTGCAAGAGCATCGCCGGCAACGTCCTCACGTGCATCGCCAAGGGCGGTAGCCAGATCGCGTGCGCAGCCATGGCCGCTGGCGTCTCGTCGGAGGCGCAGACCATCGGCTACGCGCTCCTCGGCTGCGTCCAGAAGTACTGCGGCGCCGAGTGCTCGCCTCAGGCGCTCTCGGACGGCGGCGGCGACGCGGCGGACGGCAGCTGATCGCGGCTGATCGCGGCTGATCCTGCAGCTGATCAGCGGCGGAGCATGCTCGAGCGATGCGTGGCGACCCACGGCGCGAGGCGCGCGCCTGCTTCGCCAGTGACGGCCTCCTTCGCGCCTGTTGCCCGCTCCATGCGCGCAGCGGCGAGCGCCACGGCGACGGCGACCTTCTCGCGGTGCTCCTGCGGGACGGTCGCGTAGCCGAGCAGCATGTCGTGGTGTCGATCGAGGAAGCCCGTGTCGTAGCGGCCCGCGACGAAGTCCGGATGAGCGAACAGCTTCTCGTGGAACGCGAGGTTCGTGCGGATGCCGGTGACGATGTACTCGGAGAGCGCGCGACGCATGCGCGCGACCGCACGCTCGCGCGTGGGCGCCCACACGGAGAGCTTTGAGATGAGCGGATCGTAGAAGCTGGAGATGACGCAGCCGGGATAGGCGCCGCCATCGTCGCGGATTCCGGGTCCTGCAGGCGTGACCAGGCTCTCGATCTTGCCTGGTGAAGGCAAGAATCCGCTCGCGGGGTCCTCCGCGTAGACGCGACACTCGATCGCAGCGCCACGCGTCTCCAGATCCGATTGCACAAAACCCAGCTTTTCGCCCTGCGCGATGAGCACCATCTCACGCACCAGGTCGAGGCCAGTGACGAGCTCCGTCACGGGGTGCTCCACCTGAAGGCGCGTGTTCATCTCCAGGAAGTAGAAGGCTCCGTCTGGTGCGAGCAGGAACTCGAACGTGCCGGCGGAAAAGTAGCCGACGGCCTTCGCGCCCTTCACGGCGATCTCGCCCATCTTGGCGACGAGCTCGCGCGATGCGGCGGGCGACGGTGTCTCCTCCACAACCTTCTGGTTGCGGCGCTGGATGGAGCAGTCGCGCTCGAACACGTGGACCAGGTTGCCATCGCGATCGCCCAGGACCTGGATCTCCACGTGGCGCGGCGTGATGATCGCCTTCTCGATATAGACGGTATCGTCGCCGAAGAACTTCTTCGCTTCGCTGCGGGCACGCTCCCAGGCGTTCGCCATCTCGCTTGCGGCGCTCACCAGACGGATGCCCTTGCCGCCGCCGCCGGCCGAGGCCTTGAGCATGACGGGGTAGCCGATCTTGTTCGCCGCCGCGATGGCCTCGTCCCTGGTGTCGCACATGGCGCCCGGAACGATGGGCACGCCGGCGTCCTCCATGCGCTTGCGCGCCGCGGTCTTGTTGCCCATGCCGCGCATCGCAGAGGCCGGCGGACCGATGAACGTGATCCGAGCGCGCTCGCACGCGTCCACGAACTCGGCGTTCTCGGAGAGGAAGCCGTAGCCAGGGTGGATGGCGTCGCAGCCGGCCTTCTTCGCGACGTCCACGACCTTGTCGATGCGGAGGTAGCTCTCGGACGCGGCGGCGGGCCCGACGGGATACGCCTCATCGGCGACGCGAACGTGGAGCGCAGCGCGGTCCACGTCGGAGTAGATCGCGGTGCTCGCGATGCCCATCTCGCGCAGGGTGCGCATCACGCGCACGGCGATCTCTCCACGATTGGCGACGAGGACCTTCTTGAACGTCTTCGGCATGTGCGGCCCGTTCTACCAGCTCGCCCCGCGAGAGCGCTACGGCCAACCGAACAACTCGCGCGACGAAAGGCCCAGAAAGAGGCTGGATGCGTTCGCGGCGAGCGACAGGAGCAGCGGGTGGCGAACACCGAACGCTCGCAGCCAGACGGCCTCCACCACCACCGCGAAGGCCTCCGCACCGAACATGCTGGCCCATTCGTCCTGGAAGATGCGCGGAAACGCGAACCACACGAACGGATGCGTGAGCAGGCTGGCGCCGAACGCGATCGCGAGCCGCTTCCTCACGCCGCGCCCAGCGGGGGAGAAGGCACGAACCGAGTACAGCGGCACCTCGACGAGCTCCGTGAATCCGAAGCCCGAGAGCCACGCGAGCGCTGACGACATCGCAACGGACATCGGCTAAAACCATAGCGTGGCTGGCAGGACGCTCGAGTTCGATTTCACGGAGCGGGCAGTGGAGCCCGAGCCCAAGGCCGAGCCCGAGCCCGAGCTGGTGCCCGCGCCGACCCCGGAGGCGCCGCCCGTCAGCACACTGCCCACGAGCGCAGAGCCTGCACGAGCGATCCCTGCGAGCGCGCCGCCCATCAGCGCCGAGCCCATCAGCCTGTCGCCCCCTACGAAGCGCATCGAGAGCGCGCATCCTGCTGAGGGCCCGCGCACCTTCAGCGTCGCCGAGCTGGGCCGCACCATTCGTCGCGCGCTCGACTCCGACTTCCGCACGGCCGTGTGGGTGGAAGGCGAGATCTCCGGTGCGCGACCGGCCGCCAGCGGACACATGTACTTTACACTCAAAGACGCGAAGGAGGACGCCTCCGTCGATGTCGCGATGTACAAGTCCAGCCTGACGCCGCGCGGTCGCGCCTGCATCAAGGATGGCAACCACGTGCGGCTGCGGGGACGACCGCAGTTCTATGCGCCGCGCGGCCGCCTCCAGCTGATCTGCGATGCCGTGGAGCTCGCCGGCGCCGGAGCGCTGCTGGTCGCGCTCGAGAAGCTGAAGGCGAAGCTCGCCGCCGAGGGCCTCTTCAAGATCGAGCGCAAACGCCCGCTCCCCCATGCGCCACGTCGCATCGGCGTGGTCACGTCGCAGACCGGCGCTGTCATCCACGACATCGCAAAGGTGGCATTCCAGCGGGGCGGCGCCAGCATCTTGCTCGCACCTGCCCTTGTCCAGGGCGCCGGTGCCGCGCGCTCGGTGATGTTCGCGCTCGCTGCCCTTTCGCGGGTTCCCGACGTGGACGTGATCATCGTGGGCCGTGGCGGTGGCTCCGCCGACGACCTCTCGGCCTTCAACGACGAGGACCTGGTGCGCGCCGTGGCCGCTTGCCGCGTACCCATCGTGAGCGCCGTCGGTCATGAGGTGGACGTCACGCTCGTGGACTTCGCGGCGGATGCGCGCGCGGCCACGCCCTCGCAGGCGGCGGAGATGACGGTGCCGGATGTGCGCGCCGAGCTGCGGCTGCTTCGCGAACAGGAGCTCCGCCTCCGGCGGCTCGAAACGGCCCGGCTCGCGGGGGAAGGCCACGAGCTGTCATCGCTCGTCCGGCGGTTGCCGGACCCCGTGCGCTTCATCGGCGACCTGCGTCAGGGCGTGGACGATCTGAAAGCCGACATGACAGAGCTCTCGCTCGCACGTGTGCGCGCCGAGCACGCGGCAGTGGATGGCCTGGAGAAGCGGCTCACGCGACGCCACCCGCGGGCCGTGCTGGCGAAGGAACACGCGGACCTGGTGCAACGGCGCGCGCGGATGGAGCAGCGCCTTGCACGGCGCATGTCGCAGGAGCGTGAGGACCTCACAGGCCTGTTCGGCCGCCTGGACGCCATGAGCCCGCTGAAGGTGCTCGCGCGCGGCTACGCGATCGCCACGCACACGGATGGTCGCGCCGTCCGCAGCAGCGCCGAGCTCACGCTCGGGGAGCCGGTGCGCGTGCGCATCCACGAGGGCGCGTTCTCCGCGACCGTCACGGACATCATGCAGGCCGGCGGCCAGAAGAAACCTGGCGAGCCCTGAGGCTCGTGGAACGAACATGAAATTCGGTTTGATAGGCGACCCCGTCGCGCACTCTCTGAGCCCGGTCATGCACGCGAGCGCATACCGCGCCCTCGCCATGAACCACACGTACGAGGCGCACCAGGTCGCCTCCGCGGACGTGGGCGCGTGGGTCGCGCGCGTTCGGTCGGGCGAGCTCCGCGGGCTCAACGTGACGGTCCCCCACAAGGAGGCCGTGCTCGCCTTCGCAGATCGCGTGGACGAGAGTGCGCGCGCCGTGAGGGCTGCCAATACGCTCGCGAACGAGGACGGCGCCGTCGTGGCCTACAACACCGACGTTCCCGCGCTCGCGGCAGAGGTGTCCGCGCTGGCGCCCGAGCTCACGCCGGCGGACTGGGCACACGGCACTGGCATCATCCTGGGCTCCGGAGGCACCGCGCGCTCCGCCGTGGCCTCGCTTTCGATGCACCTGCGGCTGCGCAAGCTCATCGTGCGCGCACGCGCCTTTTCGACAGATGCATCATGCACGCAATTCCGTGAGGCTGTCGCAGACGTGCTGGGCAAGACGGAGCTGTGCATGGAGCCGCTCCTCATCTTGACCTCACCGCGAACGGCGCCGGAAGAGCCTTTTGTGCTCGCGGTCGTGCAGGCCACCAGCGCGGGCATGACGGGCAAGGAAGGTGGGGAGCTGGTGGCGCGCGCGGTGTCGTTCTCGTCCTTGCCGGCGCGTGCTGCCGCGCTGGAGGTCATCTACGCGCCGCTGCGCACGGAGTTCATCTTGGAGGCGCAGCGAGCGGGTATCCGCACGGGAAACGGCCTTGGGATGCTCGCGCGCCAGGGCGCACTCTCATTCGAGATCTGGCTGGGAGTACCGGCGCCTTACAACGCGATGCTGTCGGCGATCGTGTAGCACTGCCGGAACTGAGAACTGGGACGCAACTTCCCACAGTAGAACCAGGGGCTAGGCAGAGACCTCCAGGACGAATTTGCCGACGCCCTCGTTCGCCGCGACACGCGTGTGGGCCTCGCCCACGTCGCGCAATGCAAGCACCGCGTGGACGCACGGCTTGATGAGGCCGCGCTGGATGAGCGGGACGATATTGCGTTCCAGGAGCTGCGCCGCCGCGATCTTCTCCGCAAGCGGACGGGACCGAAGCGCGGTGCCCCGCAGCGTGATGCGCTTGCGCAGGATCAGACCCAGGTTCAGATCGCCCTGCGCTCCGCCGGTGAGCCCCACGAGGATGATGCGACCCTGGTGCGCCGCTGCCTGCAGATCTTCGGCGACGTAGGCGCCACCGACCAGCTCCAGGATGACGTCGGCGCCGCGCCCCTTCGTGGCCTCGCGCACCGCATCCGCGAACGTGGCGTCCGTGACCGCGAGGCCCACGTCCAGGCCAAGCGCGATCGCGGGCGCAAGCTTCTCCTTCGTGCGCGACGTGCCTATCGTTCGTGCGCCGATCGCCCGCGCGATCTGCACCGCGGCCGTGCCCACGCCGCTCGCGACCGCGGAGATGAGCACCCATTCGCCCGCGCAGAGGCCGCCCTGCGTGATCATCGCGTCGTACGCCGTGATGGTGGCCTCGGGGAGCGAGGCCGCATCCGTGTAGGAGAGAGCATCCGGAATCTTCACCATCGTCTCTGCATGCGCCCGCACCTTCTCTGCATACGCGCCGCCGCCGACAAGACCGAAGACCCGATCGCCCTTCGCCAGGTTGCGGACGCGCGCCCCGATGGCGCTCACCTCGCCGGCGAGCTCGAGCCCCGGAATGTCGGGCGGGACGTCGGGCGGCGCGGGGTATCCGCCCATGCGCTGGATGAGGTCCGCGCGGTTCACGGCGGTGGCGCGCACGGTGATCTCGACCTCGTCCGGCCCGATCACGGGATCGGGCACCTCCTTCAGCTTGAGGACTTCAGGCCCACCGAACCCATCAAGGACGATCGCTTTCACGCCATCGAAGATAGCTCTTTGTGTTCCGCATGCATCGATGACAAAAGGCATGCGACATGACACGTGTCGTCCGGCCCATCGTTCGAAGCTTTCACGCGCGGTTCGACAAGGAGTGCATCGCCTGGGTGATGAAGGGCGGGCACGCCGTCTACTGGGAGAGCTCCACGCGCGCGCGCCTGGTGATCCCCACGCCGGCAAAGGGCGACATCGGCGACCTTGGCTACTGGTCCGTGCTGGACCTGGGCAAGAACACCTACGAGACCCACGTGACGGGACGCTTTCGCGGGCTCTCTTCGCTGCGCGTGCCGCGCTCCTGCAACGCCATCGTGAGAAGGCGGGCCACGCGCGATTCGGTCCATCCGGGCCCGCATCGCACGGTCAACTTCGACTGCCTCGAGTGCGGCTCGTGCTGCAAGGACAACGAGGTGATCCTGGAGCCGGCCGATTTCGCGCGCTTCGAGGAAGGCGGGCGCCCCGAGCTGGGAAGGGCGCCGCTGGCCAAGAAGCGCGGCAAGCAGACGGTCCTCACGCTCCTGCGCTCGAAGGACTGCCGTCACCTGGGGCACGACCTGAAGTGTGGAATCTACACGCTTCGTCCGAACGCCTGCCGCGAGTTCCCCGTCGCCAGCGAGTGCTGCCTCTTCGCGCGCCAGGACGGCCTGGGCGTGGTGGACGGCGCACTCGACTGAACCTGCGCCGCGCGGACCTGCGTCACATCTGAACGCCGCTGCACGCGGCGACACCAGAGCCGTCGTGGATCCGGACGGCGCTCGCGGCGAACGTTGCGGCGAACCACATGCTGTCTCTGCAACCACCTGCGGCCTTGGTCAGGGAGCAGTAGTCGCCAAGGGCGGGCACCTTGCCTGCTGCGTCGCGCGTGCAGCGGTGCGTGGTCGCGTCGCGGGCACCCGAGCCCAGGAGCACGACGCACAGCGATTCGTCGGACAGGTCGGCGAGCACGATCTGGTCTGCCTCCTCCAGCGTCATGTAGCCCGCGAGCGCGCCTCCGGACCGCCACTTGTCCCGCCCGCTCCGTGCGGCGCACGTGGAGTCCAGCGCGGCGCGGTCGAGCGAGCCGATGCAGTCCTCCGTGGAGAGCGACACATCGGCGAGACGCGCGTCATGAATGGAGAGCACCTGCGCGCTGCGTGGATCGCTCGTGTGGAACACGGGCAGCCGGAGGTCCATGGGCGCCGTCGTCGCGAACGCCGTGCCGCTCCAGGTGATCGGCGCACGCGCCGACGACACGGACGCGCCCTGCGGCGTCCTCATGCGCGCAAAGCAATATCCGTCCGCAACTGGATCCGCCGGGGGAGCGCCGCCAAACGTCAGCGCGCCCGTCTCACGGTCCACGCGCAGGAGCCAGTTCCAGAGACCGGTGCCTGTCTCGCCGCACTGTCGCCAGTCGAGGTCGACTCGGCTCTGGATCAGCGCGGCTTGCATCGGTCCTTCACGAAGCGCACGGGGCGCAACGACAGAGAGCTGACGCATGCGGAAGTCCATCGCGGTCCTTCCCTGGTTCCGCGCGAGCGGCAAGCACGTGTTGGCGTCGCCACAGCTCGGCAAAAACGCGCAGGACGAGAGCTGCGGTTCCGTGGTCGTCGCGGTCGTGACGGTCGCGCAGTCGGTGCGCGGCATTTCTCCTGGCGCGACCGCGCATGGATCGTCCGTGACGGTGGCGCTGCGCAGATGCGGGTCGTCCGCGCACGCGGAGAGCGCAAGGAGCGCCCCGAGAGCCGCGAGCAGTTGCCGTTTCGGCGCCTGGGCTCCATAAAGCGGATGTTGCATGGTGAGTGTCCTCCGAGCTCGAACGTAGGGCCCGGCTCTTCGCGACATTGTCGCCCCCGCGACACATCCTCCATTTCAATGTCGAATCGTCCGGCCAGCACCTACAGAGAGCTCCTTCGCAGCGGTCGCTGGTTCCATGGGCTTCCACTCCTTACGCAGGAGCGCATCCTCGAGATGGGCGTGGTGCGGACGTGGGCGCCCGCGCAGCGGCTCTTCGCGCAGGGCGAGCCGCCGAATGGTCTCTTTGCCGTGCTCGATGGCACCGTACGCCTGGTGACGTGCCGGCCCGATGGGCGCGAGGTACTGCTTGCACTCGCGCGCTGCCCCACGTGGCTTGGTGAGATCGGCTTCTTCGACGGCCAGCCGCGCTCCCACGATGCCGTTGCCGATGGAGAGGCGACCGCGCTTCACCTGCCGCAGGAGTCGCTCGACGCGTGGCTCGCGGAGGATCCCGGATCGTGGAGGAGCCTGGGCGTGCTCCTCACGACGAAGATGCGCCTGGTCCTTTCGGCGATGGAGGAGGTGACCACGCTGCCGCTCTCCGCGCGCCTGGCCCGGCGCATCGTGCACATGGCAGAGAGCTATGGCGAAGCGCGCACAGGTACTGCGCGTGTGGTGATCGTGAAGCAAGAGGAGCTCGCGACCATGCTGTGGACGTCGCGACAGACCATCAATCGCTGCTTGAAGGAGCTGGAGCAGAAGAAGCTGGTCCTCCTGTCGTACGGCAAGATCGAGATCACGGATCTCGATGGCCTCCGGCGCGAGGCCGAAGGCACATGACGCTCACTTCTTCGGCTTCGTGACCGGCGGCGGCGCGGCGGATGACGCAGGCGCGGCTGAAGACGAAGACGCGGGCGCGGCGGCCGACGGCTCTGCGGCGAGGATGGCCTCGAGCTTGTTCTTCACCGAGACGGTGGTGAACGGGTCCTTGGCCGCGTCCATGAGCAGCGCGCGGCCGTCCTTCCGATCGAGCTTCAGGATGGTCTGTCCGACCGTCGCCGTGGCGATGGCCATGTCCTCCGACTCGGAGGCCGAGCGATACATCATGAAGAACGTGCGCAGCTGCGGGAGCTCGGACGTGGTGGCGGACACGAGCATCGCCGCGGCCACGCGCTTCACGTCGTCGTCGGTGATGTTCGGGTCCGTGAGGTACGGCGCAAGCGCAGAGCTGGCCTTCGGCTCCTTCATCGCGGCAAGGGCCTCCGCCATGGGTCCCACGGGCGGCGAGACCAGCACGTCGCCCAGGAAATCGTAGTGCTTGGTGAGCGCCGTGAGCATGTATTGTGCACCTGATCGCCGCTGGGCGAGCGCGATGCGCGCGTCTTTGTCGACCACGGGCGGCGTGCGCGGATCGCGCGCCAGATCGACCAGGGTCTTCGTGGCGGACTCGTCCGGCAGCGTGGCGAGCTCACGGAGGAGCAGGCGTTGCGCGGTGGCGAGCGTGGCCTCACGGTTGGTGACAGCCGTGGAGATCTGCTCGGAGAGCGTGCCCAGCGCGGGCGCGCTGCCCGTGGGCTTGTACGAGTCCAGGAAGACGACGCAGCTCTGGATCGGCTCGCCGAACGTGGTCTCCGTCAGGATGCCGCCGCTCTTCGCGTCGAACGAAGTGACCTTGCCGTCTTCATCGCAGGTGACGAGACCGCCAGGGACGGCCTCTCCGCCGATGACGTCCGCCTTGTTCGTGTGCACCCACGCGAGCTTCCCGCTCTGCGAGTCGAAGCTCATGATCAGGCTGTAGTACGTCGCGAAGAAGCGGCTCGTGTCCACGCCATACGCCCCGACGGCACCGCCGGAAGGACGGGCGTAGAGGCGTGCCTGATCGAGCGCGTTCGCGACGACGGGGATGCGCTCGGTGCCAGGAACAAGGAGTCGCGGCGTACCAGGAAGCTCGCGCTGCGGGATGCCGATGTGCGAGGCGCCGTTCTTGGAGGCGTCCTTGATGTGGTCGTCGAAGCGGAAGATGCCGACCTCACCGAAGTAGAGCGCGGAGCTCTCCGTCCAGGCGCGGCTCACCTTCTCGCGCAGGGTCACGCGCCCCACCTCTTCGCCAGTGACGGCGTCGTATGCCGACACGTACTGGTTGGACCAGGGCACGAACACGTGCGCGCCGAGCATCGCAGGCACGCCCAGCACCTTGTCGGTCTCCACCTGGCGCTTCACGCTGCCGTCGCGTGCAATGACCAGGAGCACGGAGCCGGCGCTGTCCACCTTGCCGAGCGTGACCGCAGTGAGGTTGCCGTCGTCGCCAGCGCCGCGCACTGGAAGCCCACCCGTCGCGCGAGACCAGAGCTGCTTGCCCGTGGTCGCGTCAAGCGCGAAGACCTCGCCACCGCCGGAGCCCACGACGATGGAGCCCACGATCTGCGGGCGTGCATCCAGCGCGTGCGTGACGGTCCACTTCGCGCCGCCGGCCATCGGCATGCCGATGATCTTGTTCTTGGCAGACGTAGGGATGGCGAGGACAACGTCAGCGCCACGCGTGAATGGCGCGTCGCGGAGCTTGTTTCGCACAGCGGCGATGGACGCGCCGCCGTCGTCGGACCACTCAGAGGAGAAGAGCTTCGGATGGAGATCGTTGCCACCGCAGCCGCCAACGGAGAGCGCAGAAGCAATCGCGGCGAGCGCGAGCTTCGAGACGACGGACCTCACGAGCCACCTCCCGTCGCGATGACACCCTGGTCGATCGCCTGCTTCACGCGCTTGGACCATTTCGCGGGCCAGCGGCCCTGCACGTCCTTCAGGAACTTGTTCGCCTCCGCGGTCCCGAGCTCGCGGAGGCGACCGATGATCTTCACCTTGTTGTCGTCGTTGAGCTCGGTCTCGGGCCGGAAGATCATCTGATCGAACCCACCTGTCATGACGTCGAACGGGAGACGCCCGAGCTTGCCCATGAAGATCTCGCACTCTTCGGGTGAGCACAGCTGTCCGACGGAGGAGGCGGACTCGGCGATCTTGTGATCGAGCGCGTCCAGGAGATCCGGGACGGCCTCCTTGGCCTTGAGGGAGCCAAGGCCCGTGGCTGCAAGACCGCGCACCACGGCGTCGCTGTCGGAGAGCGAGACGCGGAGCGCCTTGATCGCCTCCGCGCCGCGCGTCCTTGCGAGCGCCTTCGCGGCGGCGCGGCGCACCTTCACATCGCGATGGCGCGCGTAGGGAGCGATCGCGACAGTGGCGTCCTGCGACTGGATGTCGCCGAGCGTGTCGCACGCGGTCTCTGCGAGCCCCGCCGATACGCCACGCTGAAGGAGCTTCACGATGGCAGGCACCGCGGGCGCTGCTGCCTTGCCCGCGAGGCGAACGTCGTCGAGCGCATTGCGAATCTGCGACTCGTCGGAGGATGCGAGCTTCTGCGAGAGCTCCGGCGTGAGAGAGAACATCGCCTGCGGATTGGCCGAGCTACCGGTGTTGACGGGTGCAGGCGCGGGCTTCTTGGCAGGAGCAGCGGTGGCCTTCTTGCCGTCGCCCTTTCCACCGCCGGTCCCGTTACCGCCACCACCACCACCGCCACCACCACCAGCCGCGAGCGCCGAGCCCGAGACGAGCGCGCACAGAGCAGCGCAGGCGACCAGCACCGTCGTGCGATTCCGTTTCGCGCGATTCGTTCCCATCGATTCCTCCCACCAGCAGCCAACAGCAGCAGCCCCGAGGACGCACGTGCGTCCTGCGACTCAGGGTCCGAACGGTCGCCAATAGCACGATTTCGGCGGTCTCTGTGGCGTTTCGTGCTACCCAAACCGCAGTCTCATGAGTGATTCCTCACCTCCGCGAAGCCCAGGCCCGACCCTGAAGCGGCCGGTCTTCCTGCTCGTCGCGCTCGCGTTGACGATGCTCTTCGGCGCCGCGGGATGGATGTCTGGGTGCCAGACCATCGAGGAGTACCGCACGCCAGCCGACGCGTTCGAGCACCAGATCGAGGTGCTGCCTACCGCGGAGGACCGCGACGCCGCGCGCGCGTCGTATGAGAAGTATCAGGCCACCATGGAGACGGCGAAGGTGCGCCAGTATCCTTTTGGTGTTGCCGAGTTCCTGTTGGGCGCAGCCATGCTGGCGCTCACCGCGCGCACGTTCGGCGGTCGCGCCGGAGCCCGCTCCATGCTCCTGCAGGTGACTACCGCGCAGGCGGTCCTCCTGATTGTTGCGTACTTCGTCACGCGGGATGCGCGCGAGGCGTGGCTCGTGCACATAGGCGTGACGGGCAGCATGATGAGCCCACCCGACTCGGTCGAGCGTCTACTCTGGCGGCCCGGCATGGTGACCGCGGTGGCCTCCTCCGTCTGGTCCACGTGGATCTTGGTTCGAACGCTCCTCAGCGCCATGGCGATCGTGCTGCTCACGCGCAAGCAGACGACCGCGTTCACAGACGCGGGGGAGCCCGTATCGGAGCGCTGACTTGAGCAAGGTCAAGCGCCTTCCCGATGACCTCGCCAACAAGATCGCTGCGGGCGAGGTGGTGGAGCGGCCTGCGAGCGTCGTGAAGGAGCTCGTGGAGAACGCCCTTGATGCCGGCGCCACGCGCGTTCGCGTCGAGGCGGACCAGGGCGGGATGGCGCGCATCGTCGTATCCGACGACGGCGATGGCATGACCCGCGAGGACGCGCTGCTGTCGCTGCTTCGTCATGCCACCTCGAAGATTCGCGTCTTCGACGATCTGATGCACCTCGTGTCGTTCGGCTTCCGCGGCGAAGCACTGCCGAGCATCGCTTCCGTGTCGCACCTCACGATGTACACAAGGCCACGGCTCAAGGCCGAGGGCACCAAGATCACGGCGCCGGACAACGCCGCGGGCCAGCCGCAGGCCATCCCCGCGGGGTGTTCGCCTGGCACCACCGTGGAGGTGTCCGAGCTGTTCTACAACGTGCCTGCTCGCCGCAAGTTCCTGAAGAGTACGGCGACGGAGGCGGCGCACATCTCGGAGGTCATGCAGTCGGCGGCGCTCTCACGGCCAGAGGTGACATTCGAGCTGCATCGCGACGGACGCCTGGTACGCATGTTCGCGCGCGCGGACAGCCGCGACCTGCGCGCCCAGGACGCGCTCGGCGGTGAGGAGCTCCTGGCCGCACGCGCCACGCGCGCTGGTGTGTCGATCGAGGCCTTCGTGAGCCGACCCGAGCGCTCGCGCGTGGGCGCCGCGTCCCTGCACTTCGTGGTGAACGGCCGCGTCGTCAGGGATCGCGCCCTGGCCCGCGCGGTCGCCCAGGCGTACGGTCCGCTGCTGGAGCCCGGCCGCTACCCGATAGGTGTAGTCTACATAGATATGGCGCCCGAGCAGGTGGACGTGAACGTGCACCCGCAGAAGACGGAGATCCGGTTCGAGAACGGCCGCGGCCTCTACGACCTGCTCTCGCGCGAGCTGGGCGCGCAGCTGTCGCGCGTGCTCGTGATCCCCGCCCGCGGATTCTCCCCATTCCACGCGCAGGCCCCGATCCCCACGACCACGCAGAAGAGCGCCGCGCTGACGGATGCGCGGGACGCAGCGATGCGCACGACCGTCGCGACCGGCGCGCTCGCCCAGGCACTGGACGGCGCAGTGGGCCCCGGCCCCACGCCGAGCCACCAGGAAGGCGTTCTGCCCGGACCGGACTTCTATGGCAGCCTTCGCTTCCTTGGCCAGGCGGGCGGGACGTATCTGGTCTGCGAAGGGCATGACGGCCTCTACGTGCTCGATCAGCATGCAGCTGCGGAGCGCGTGACCTTCGACCGCCTTCGCAACGCGTACGCAAACAAGAGCGTGCCCATGCAGCGGCTCCTCGTGCCCGAGACGCTCGCCGTCAGCCCCGAGGAGGCGGAGCTCGTGGAGGAGAACGAGAGCCGCGTCCTGGAGCTGGGTGTGGACCTGCGGCGCGTGGGACCACAGACGATCGCCATCAGCGGCGTACCGCGGCTGCTGCGCAGTTCGCCAGAATGCATCGCGCGCGACCTGCTCGGGGAGCTCACGCATGCGTCTGCATATTCGTTCTCGGGCGCAATCGATCTGGTCCTGGCGACCATGGCGTGTCACGGGTCGATCCGCGCTGGCGACGCGCTTGCCTACGAGGAAGTGCAGGCGCTGCTGGAGGCGCTCCGCGACATCGACTTCTCTGGTCACTGTCCGCATGGCAGGCCCGTGGTGTTCCGCATGTCGTTCGACGAGCTAGGTCGCCGTGTCGGCCGCTGAGCGCAGCGCAGAGTTGGTTGTAGTGGTGGTGTTCGCACGCGCGAGGCGCGCGAACGAAGAAGGACGCGTGATCGCTCTCGTCGGTCCCACGGCCAGCGGCAAGACGGAGCTGGCGCTGATGCTTGCGGAGGCTCTTGGCGGGGAGATCGTGAGCGCCGACAGCGTGCAGATCTACGAGCGCTTCGACATTGGCTCCGGCAAGCCATCGGCGGACGAGCTGCGCCGCGCGCCGCACCACCTGATCGGTACCATCGCACCGCTCGCGGCGGTCGACGCGGCTCGCTTCGCAGAGCTGGCCCTGCTTGCCATCAACGACGTGCGCGCCCGCGGACGGGTCCCCATCGTGTGCGGCGGCACGTTCCTCTGGCAGAAGGCCCTGTTCTTTGGCCTGGCAGAGGCGCCGCCGCCCAGCCCGGAGATCCGCGCGCGTCACAAGGCGCTCGCGGATGCGGAAGGACGGGCTGCTCTGCACGCGAAGCTGGCAGAAGTGGATCCGAGCTCCGCGCAACGTCTTCACCCGAACGACTTCCTGCGCGTGAGCCGCGCACTGGAGATCTTCGAGCAGACGGGAGAGCGGCAGTCCGACGTGCACGACCGGCACGCGTTCAAGGAGACGCGCCTTGCACCCACGTTCATCGCGACCGCGGTCATGCCGGAGGAGCTCACTGCGCGCATCGAGCGGCGCGTGGCTTCGTTCCTTTCGCGCGGGCTCGTGGACGAGGTGCGGGCGCTGGTGGCGGACGGTTTCGGCGAGGCACGCGCCATGGGCGCCGTTGGCTACAAGGAGACACGCGCGTTCCTCGCAGGCGAGCTGCCAGAGTCAGAGCTGCCCGACGCGATCGTTCGCGCGACACGTGTGTATGCGCGACGCCAGCGCACGTGGCTGAACCACGTGGCCGTCACGTACGTGTGACCTCAGTCGATACGCAGCACGACCACACGCCCGGTCGTGGTCTGGACGGTGCGTTCGTGGATGCAGCGAAAGCGACGCAGCGGCTTCTTCGCCTCGCGCATCTCTTCGTCTGCGCGCTGGCCCTTGATGAACAAGAGCTTCCCGCCCCTACGCGCGAACGGCCCGGTCCATGGGAGCAGCGCCTGCATCTTCCCGACAGCGCGCGCCGTGACCGCATCGTAGGTGCCGGCGCGGGGTGAGGCGACCAGCTCCTCGGCGCGCTCTGCGAGCACCTTCACATTGGAGAGACCCAGCGCGGCAGCGACCGCGACGAGGAACGCAGCCTTCTTCTGTGTCGCTTCGACCAGCGTGACCTCGATGTCAGGCCGCGCGATGGCGAGCGGAATGCCGGGCACGCCGCCGCCAGAGCCCACGTCGATGAGCCTCCCGCCGGCGCGCAGGAACGAGAGCTCCGGCACGATCGAGAGCGCGTCGAGCGCATGCCTGGTCCACGCCTCGTCGGGGGACGTGATCGCCGTCAGGTTCATCTGCTCGTTCATGGCGAGCAAACGCGCAAGGTAGTCACCCATGAGCGCGAGCTGCCCGCGGTCGAGCGTCACGCCGAGGCCCGCAAGACCTTCGATGAAATGCGCAGGCGCCTCGAACGGTGTCGAGGCAACGAGCTTGAGAGGTTCGCGCTCCACGCTCAGATGGACAGCGACGAGTCGAGGATATCGCCGAACGACGACTCCTCTGCCGCGGCGATCTCGCCTTCGATCTTGGCGACCTCGGCGTTGGGCCGGATCTCCGGACGCATCACCTGTGCGGGTCCACCCGGCGGACCACCCGCGATCGGCTGACCCGGCGAAGCCGTCAGCGTCACGGCGGGCACCTGAGATGCGGCAGACGGGACAGCAGGAGCTTGCGTGCGCGGCGGTGGCTGCAGATGGGCGGGCGGCGGGACGACGGACGGCGTGCGAGGCGCTTCGAGACCAGGCTCACGCCATCCACCGACCTGCGGCTCGCCCATGGGCGGGGCGCTCGGTCGGCGCTCGGAGGCCAGCGGGGGCGCGGGTGAAGGAGATGCTGCGATCTGACGACCGGACTCCGGCGGCGGTGTGTGGCGTGGCGGATTCTCCGCGTACTCGTCGTGCTCCTCTTCCTGGGAGAGCGCGACAGGACGCCTGGACGAGACGGGAGCTTGCTGGTCTGCCTCTTCGTGGCCCGCTTGCTCCTGCGCGGCAGCGGCAGCCAGTTCATCGTGCATGGCCTCGTCGCCCTCGTCGACGTCAACCTCGACAACCTCCGTGGAGACCTCCACGTCGGTGTCCATGTACTCCTCGGACTCCTCGACAGTGAGCTCGGGCGCGGAGCCAGCGAGCGGTCGCATCGGCGGGATGGCGATGGCGGGCGCGGGCACGGCGGCGGCGGCGGCGGCGAAATGTGCGGCGGGTGCGGCGGGTGCGGCGGGTGCGGCAGCAGCAAGTAGGCCGGACGCGGGGCGCGGCAATGCGGCGCGCTGCGCGACACGCGCAAGGAGCGCTTCGAGCTTCTCGACGCGCGCAGCGCTCACGCGCCACCTCCGGTGGAGAGACGACCGAGGATGTCGCCCCAGGCGGTGCCGCCGGTGAGCAGCTCCTTCACGCGCTTGCACGTGGCTTCGCTCGCGATGAGCACGCGCGCCGTGCTGCCCTGGCGAACGAGCGTCACGCCCGCGACCAGCTTGCCGACCGCGGCGGACATGGCGCCATCCACGATGCCCGCGAGGAGCACGTCGTCGTCGACCGCGGTGTTCTCGACAGCGACAACGAGGGCCTTGCCCCACCGCTCGAGGCTGACGAGACCGACGCCGGTGACGGAGAGCTCGCCTGCGAGCTCCGTGACGACCGCCTCGATGGAGGCACGACGGACGCTGTCACCGCCACCAAGTCTGGCAGCAACGCGCGTACCGCATGCTTTTCCGATGGCCTGGCCAAGGCGTCGCGCCTGATCTTCCGAGCCGCGCACGAGCTCGGAGAGCGCGTTGGCGGGCACGAGAAGCAGCCGCGCCTTGGATGCGTCATGCGTCGCTCCGCGAGCGATGTCGAAGACAACTGCGTGTTTCGGGTCGAAGGAGGGAGACGCCATTGGACCTCTCGCGAAAATTCGCTGGAATTCCGTTATAAAGGGGTTGGAAACAACCTGTCAAATGCGCGGCCACAGAAGAGCAAAGATAAACCAAGCGACGTGGTGGGTAGCGCGGCTGCCCGGCACGCTCCGGATCTGGCTGCCTGCCCTGCTGGTGCCGTGCCTTGCGCTCCTCGCCGGCCCGGCGCACGCCGATGTCCAGCTCGCCGACGATGACGAGGTGGAGCGGCCCGATGCGGCTGCATTACTGGGTGATTCGCTCTCGGGAAGGCCCATGGACCTGCGGATGCCGCGCCCGCGAATGGGCAAGGGTGCTCGCCACGCCTGCTCCTTCCAGCTGCCCATCTGTGTCCACGGCGATGCCTGGGTGACGGTCCAGACGGTGCTCGCCACCCTGCGCGCGGCTGAGAGTGCGTGGCAGGCCTACACGGACACCATGGGGTTGCCAGGACCGGACGCGAGCATCACGACCGGCGCGTTCGATCTCTACCTGGTCGACTCACCCGTTCTCGACGTGGAGGCATTCGTGGACGAGCGCGACCCTCGCTCACGCGTTGATCGAGGCAACGCGTTCGTGCTGATGGATGGTCGTCTCACGGCTGGCTGCCCGGTGGACGCGGCGGCTGCGTATGGCGTTGCGCGCGGAATCCAGCTCACGGTGGCGCCCGCCACGGACACTGCCTCTGCGCGCGCGCAGTCGCAGTCGCTCGCATCGATCGTGGTGCCTTGCGCGATCGGCCGCTCTGCGGGCGGCGTGGGCCTTCAGCAGTGGCATCCGGAGCTCTCGTTCGCGGACTCGCTGGTGCACGCGGATCCAAACCTGAGCGCGTCGTTCTCGCGCGGTGGCTCGCTCTTCTACGACTGGCTGGATGAGACCTACGGACAGTACCCAGGCGCGATCGTCTCCACGATCTGGTCACTCACTCCAACGACGACATCGACGGGGGCCGCGCTGTGGAACAACGAGCCCGACGGCTTCGACGTGCTGCGAAAGAGCTTCAAGGACGCGCTGTCGCATGGGTCAGATGTCTCCGACCTGTACCTCGACTTCGCGGTCGCGCGCGCGTTCCAGGGCTCGCGATCGGACGGCAAGCATGGTCGTGACATGGCGGCGCTCGGCGACGGCGGCGCGGTCGCGTTCGACTGGGAGGTGGAGTTTCCGGATCGTCCGCGCGCGCTCTCTTCGCGTCGCCCGCTCGCTCCGCTGGGCTCCGCGTACTTCGTGGTGAAGACCGCCGCGGCGCAGACCGCGAGCCTGCGAATCGAGGCGACGTGGGAGGAGCGCGCGCGCATGAAGCTCGCCGTGGTGAAGATCGACAAGGATGGTCGCGAGCTCGGCCGGCTCCCGATCGCGAGCTTGAAGAAGGCGACGAACGCTGGGCTGTCCGTGGTGGATCTCACGGGCGTCGACAGGCTGCTCATCGTCGCCGTCAACGCGGGCGACCCGGGCGTTCAGTTCGACCCTGACGACCTCATGTGGCAACCCCACGCACTGGTGGTCTCCATCGCTCCGGAATGAGCGACTCGGCTCAGCGACGGCTCAGCGACGGCTAGCGACGACGGCGCCGTACGAGCACCAGCGCGCTGAACACCGCGAGCCCTGCCCAGCCCAGGCGATCGTCCGCCGAGCCGGATACGTGCATACTGCATGCACCACCGGTCGCGCGTGATGGGTACGATGCGGTCCAGGGGTCCGTAGCGACCGGGACGCTCTTTGGTGCGACGACGGCCACACCATCCAGCTCCAGGCCGAACGTGGCGTACGTGCCTCCGTACCCGGGCGGCGGCGTGAGTATGTAGACCCACACGCCGGGACCGCGGCGCGTGAGCTGCGGCGACTCCAGCCTGTTGCCGCCGAACGACACGACAGGGTTGAGCCGCGCAGGATCGACCAGGTCAGCCACGTCACCCGACGGAGTGCGAAGCTCCGCGATCACCGTGAAGGGCGTGGACCCATCCGCGGGCACGAACGATTCGCTGAGCGTGACCCAGCTGTTCGCGTATGCGGGCAGCGAGTTCTGCGGGTTCTTCATGCGGTCCAGCGCGACGAGGGACCCGAGCACGTCAACCTCACCGGGACCGTTTTGATCGTCGAACGGGGCCGGACCACGAAACCTGTGCGCGCCGGCCTGGAGCAGCGCCGTCATCTGATCCTGCGTGAGCGACGGGTCGCGCCCCAGCAGCACCGCCGCGGTTCCGGCCACCATGGGCGCGGACATCGACGTGCCGACGGAGACCGCATGGAACGCATCGACCTGCAGACAGCGGTTGTCGGTCGCGCCACTGCGGAGCTTCGGACAGTCGCCGCCGGAGTTGAAGATGCTACTCGCGGAGCTGGGTGGTGCGTCCTTGCTCATGGCGGCGATGACGACGCCGCCAGGCGCGGCGATCTCGGGCTTGGCGATCCCCGCGGCGTTGGGCCCCGCGCTGGAGAACCAGCAGATCTCTCCCTGGTTCAGATCGCGGCCTGGTGACTTCGAGTCAGGTAGACCGCCCACCACGTCGAGTACGGGAACGGACACACCGACATCCGCGCCACCGATGCTCGCCCATCGCGTCCGATTCACCGTGCAACCAACGCCGATGATGTTGGGATTCGTGGCAGGCAGATTGACCGTGCCCTCGCGCACGCCGTACGCGAAGTGCGCAGGGGTGCCAGAGAAGGCAGACGCGTCGCCCGTGCCCTGCAGGTAGAGGTCCGCAGTGCCGTCGCCGTCGAGCTCGATCTCGTAGGTGCCCTTCGGCCACTTGCCCGTCCACACGACGACCGCACCATGCGATGCGATCGGCACGGGCGAGCTCGTGTTGCTCTGCCCGTAGATCACGCCCGCGTTGTAGTCGCTCGTGTTCTTGCCTGCCTCTTGGCCATCCGGCACAGGCGAGATCCACTCGCCCTCGGGGCTGTTCAGGCCGACCTTGATGCTGGCGCCCGCGCGCAGTGAGACCCACACCTGCACAGTGCCCGACGTGGCGCCCTGCGTGACGACGGGGACGCGGGTGGTGGCACCGGTCGCGACGTGGACGACCTGGTGAATGGGCAGATCGGCGACACTGCCGCTGTTGCCTGCGGCCGCGACGAGCACGTGGCCCGGATGATCCTTGCCCACGAAGGCCGCGATGGTCTGCTCCCACAGCATGTTGCCGTCGTGCGAGCCGAAGTCGCTGCCAAGCGAGAGGTTCACCGCCACGGGGCGTTTCATCGCGTCCGCGCGATCGAACATGAACTTCACGGCGGACACGAGATCGTCGTTCGAGATGGACTCGGAGTGCGCATGCGTGACGCGCACGAACAGGATTCCCGCCTTCGGAGCGACGCCCTGGTATCCGCCCTTCGCGCGACCGTTCGACGCCGCGATCGAGGTGACGTGGGTGCCGTGGCCAATCTCGTCCGTGGGGGTCACGCCCTTCTGGCCGATCAACTGATCGATGTCCGAGGCGGCGAGCACGGCGCCTGCGACCGGGTTGCCCGCGTCGTCCTTCACCGAGAACTGCTTCTCGAGGTCCGGGTACAGGCCCACGGGCTTCAGCGAATAGTCGAGCAGCCACGCGACGCGCGTGTGACCGGTCTCGTCCAGGAAATCAGGATGCGTGACGTCGATGCCGGTGTCCGCCACGCCCACGAGCGCGCCCTTCCCATCCGCGCCAGCGAGCGCGGCAGCGGCCGCCTTCGTCCACACGCCAGCCTGCTTCAGGAGGGGGTGTACGGTGGGCGCGACCTCGATGCGGAGGCCAGGATGCGCCACGGCGAACGCGTCGAGCTGCGCGGCGGAGCCATGGATGCGGCCGATGCCGGGAACGATCTCGGTGAGCCCGAGCGACGCGGGCGTCACGCCCCTTGGAACGCTGACGAGCGCGCCGATGCGCCCCGTGTCCGGCGCGAGCACGTGCGCGGCGTGGGGGCCGAGCATCCGCAAGTAGCGAACACCATTCGCGGGATCGATCGATGGGGACGCGGGCGAAGCGGGGGCCGGCGCAGTGGGACCGTCGGCCCTCACATGAGATGCACACACGACCGTCGCGAGGACCATGGCCGGAAGCAGAAGGAAGCGTCGCATGAAGGAAGAGAAGGTTCTCCCAACATGGCCCTCTAGCGCAAGCCCGGCATTGTCACTGTCCCGATTGCCCCATTGGGCACTATGTTCCCAGGACACATGGTCGAGCGCTCCCAGCCGTCGCAGCCCGCCAGGAAGAAGATCGGCGCGTCGACCACGCCTGCGTCGATGGCGAACATCAAGATCCTGGGCCGCGAGTTCGCGCCTCACAAGGACATCTATCACCTCATCCTTCGTGTGCCGTGGTGGGCGTTCTTCGTGGGCATGGCGCTCATGTTCTTCGGCACCAACGCGATCTTCGCGATTGCCTACGACCTGTCGCCGGGCTGCATCGACCACGTGAAGGACTACGAGGACGCGTTCTACTTCAGCGTCCAGACGCTCGGCACGATCGGCTACGGCGGCATGTCACCGGCCTCGCGCTACGGGCACCTGGTGGTGAGCATCGAGGCGTTCACCGGCCTGCTCATGACGGCCATGGTGACCGGTCTCACGTTCGCGAAATTCGCGCGGCCCACGGCGCGCGTGCTGTTCACCAAGTACGCCGTCATTCACTCCCGCGACGGCGTGCCGCATCTCATGTTCCGCATGTCGAACTTCCGCGCGAACAACGTGGTGGAGGCCACGCTTCGCGTCGGCCTGATGATCGTGGAGCGCACGCGGGAGGGCGAGGTGATGCGGAAGGCAATAGACATCCCGCTCACGCGCGCCAGCACCGCGCTGTTCTTCCTGTCGTGGACGGCCATGCACAAGATCGACGAGTCGAGCCCATTCTTCAGCGCCGAGCAGCGGCAGAAGCTCAGGGACGAGAAGGCGGAGCTCTTCCTGTCCTTCACCGGCCTGGACGAGACCATCGCCGCACAGATCCACACGCGGTACCGCTACGCCATGAGTGACATCGTCGAGAACGCGCGCTTCGCTGACATCCTGCACCAGGCGGAGGACGGCACGCGCGTGCTCGACTACGCGAACTTCCACGAGATCATCCGGAACGACCCGTCCTGATGGGTCGCGCTCCCGTCGAACTGTATGCAGACTGCACGCATTGTCGGTTGGAGGGCGGCGTGGCGGAGCTCTACGACCCGGACTCGCCTGCGAGCAGGTTCGGGGTGCCCTCGCAGGAGAGCTGCAGGCTCTGCCTGGTGACGGTGCGCGGCGTGGTGCGCGGCGCTGACGGTGTCGAGATCGCGGTCGACATGTCGCGCGTGCCCGCCAATGCGTGCCCGGCGTGCCGTGCGCCACTGGACCCGTCCGCGCTGGACGAGAAGGCTTGTGCCCACTGCGGCGCGCGATGCGTTCCGATGGTCGTGCACGCGCCCGTGATGTTCGCCACGCGCGAGGCACTGCTCTTGCGGCTCGACGCGTGGGCGATGGAGGACGGGGCGGGCTCACGCGACGACCTGCTCGTGTCGCGGTTCGTCACGCCGGACGCGGACGACATCCTAGCGCGCCTTGTACGCGGCGACGTGCTCCCCACGATCGTGGATCCATTCGCCCTTGGCGGAGGGCGCGGCGTGTCGAACCAGGGCGAAGCACCCGTCGCGGACCCGGCGCCGCGGTCTGCACGCCAGGAGCCTCCCCCGCCCTCTGCGCCCCCGCGCGCGATCGTGTATCCGCTCGTGAGCGTGATCGCGGCGGACGGCGAGCTGCAAAAAGAGGAGCGCGAGGTGGTGGACCGCTTCCTGGAGAGCGAAGGCCTGGCGCCGCTCACCCTGGAAGAGTTCCGCGTGCACCGCGCAGAGGACGTCGCGCGGCTGGTGCCTGTCGACAAGCGCGAGAAGGTCGTCGAGCTCATGTGCGAGACCGCCTGCGCCGACGGCATCGCCGATGCGAGCGAGGTGCGCGTCATCCACGCGTACGCCTCCGCGTGGCACATCCCGGAAGAGAAGGTGAAGTTCTGGCTCTGGGGCTACGAGCACGCGAACGCGTCCGGCGCGAGACAACTCTGGCTCAAGATCCGGCGCTTTCTGCTTTCATCGCGGTGGGAGAACGACCAATGACGGAAGGCACGAGCACGCCAGTTCGCTCCGAGGGCAAGGAGAGTCTCGCCCCGATCCAGGACCAGTTCCAGCGCGTGCTGTCGAACATCAAGAAGGTGATCCTCGGCAAGGATGAAGTGATAATCCGCCTCTTGTGGGCCGTGGCCGCGCAGGGGCACGTGCTCTTTCGCGACGTGCCTGGCGTCGGCAAGACCATGCTCGCGAAGTCGTTCGCGGCCAGTGTGTCCGCCACGTTCAAGCGCATCCAGTTCACGCCCGACCTGCTGCCGATGGACGTGACCGGGTCCAACGTCTTCAACATGCACAAGAAGACGTTCGAGTTCGCGGCGGGTCCGGTGTTCACGAACGTGCTGCTCGCCGACGAGATCAACCGTGCGCCTCCGAAGACGCAGTCCGCGCTGCTCGAGGTGATGGAGGAGCGGCAGGTCACGGTGGAAGGGACCACGCACAAGTTGCCGCCGCCGTTCATCGCGATCGCCACCATGAACCCGCTCGAGGACGAGGGCACCTACGCGCTGCCCGCCGCGCAGATGGATCGCTTCATGATGATGCTGTCCGTCGGCTACCCGCCTGAGGATGCAGAGGCAAAGATGCTGGAGGTGCACCTCTCACCCAACCCTGCCCTTGCAGACCTCTTGCCCGTGGTCACCAGGGAGGACGTCGTTGCATGGCAGGCGCGGAGCCGCGCGATCTACGTGTCGCCCGAGATGCGCGCGTACGTCGTGTCAATCATGCGCGCGGTGCGCAACGACGAGCGGAACCTGCGGTCGGTGTCGCCACGCTCCACGATCTTGCTGGCGCGGGCGGCGCAGGCGCGGGCCATGTTCTCGGGACGTGAGTTCGTGAACGTGGATGACGTGAAGACGCTCGCGCCGGACGTGCTGGGCCACCGCGTGCTGACGAGCGACTCGGGCGTGGGCAGAGAGCTCGTGCTGCGCAGCATGGAGAAGGTGCCAGCACCCGCGTGAAGCTTGCTTGTGCGCCTGATTTCGACTGTGATCGACGCATGCGACGAAGGTTTGTGAGCGCGCTGTTGTTGGTTGTCGCAGCTTTGCCCTGGGCGTGCACGAAGCCAGAGACACAACCGGCACCGACCGCACCGGACGCGTCGTTGATCACGATCACGCCGACCGCAGCCAGCGCATCGGCTGCCGCCGTGGATGCCAGCGCACTGAAGACGGCTCATGCGCTGCACACGGACGACGGCGGCCTTCGCGCGGAGACCGCCGACGAAGCCGAGGATCGCCGACGCTACCGCTCCGCAATGACGAACGGCCGGATCGCGACCATCCAGCGCAAGTACAACGCCGCGATCGGCGCGTTCGACGGCGCGCTCGCGGCCAAGAAGAACGACCCTCGCGCGCTCGCAGAGAAGGCCTATGCAAGGCTGATGTCGGGCAAGGAGCTGGACCTTGCGCGGAGCGATCTGGAGATGGCTGCCGCGAACACGAAGGACCCAAGGCTCCTCTCGCAGATCTGGTTCAACCTGGGCCTGGTCGAGGACGATCTCCACGAGAGCGACAACGCGCAGGTGGACTACTGGATGGCCGACCACGTGTTTCCCAGCCCCGCTGCGCGCTCGAAGCTCAAGGGCAAGAAGATCTGCCCCATCCGCACGGACTACACGTTCAAGGCCGCGTTCCCGGAGAAGACGCGTGTGCAAGCGCCCGGCTGGCTTGCGCTGTGGAAGGAGCTCCCGTCCACCACGTGGGATGACGACGACGCGCCGAAGACCGACGACGAAGCGCGCAAGGCGCTCACGGGGAACGACGGCCCTGCCGCAGCGGTGACGTTCCCCGTGATCATCACGGCAGGCCACGGCGGCGCGGGTCGCGCTTCGTTCGTCGTCGGGAAGTCGGACAAGGGACTCGGTGCGGTGGCGCTCGGCGCGGACGTGGGCGGTCGCTGCCCTGGAGACGTCGCGTTCGAGATCGTGAGAACGCGCGGCGCACTCGTCCATGTGAACGGCCGGGAGACCCCGGAGGGCGGATACTCGTACATGTGCACGCACGTCGACGCTGGCGCTGACGGCCCCGTGGGTCCATGCACGGACGCCGAGTTCGCGAACGACGGCACGCCGATCCAGTCGTTCTGCGCAGGTGGCGCCGCGACGGAGCGCGACCTCGTGATCGACGTGCAGCGGGGAACAGTGCTCGTCGCGATCGAGCGCCCGTACGTGGACAGCAAGGCCGGCACGAAGGGCGCTGTCACCGTGGCGCTCGGCGATCGGGGCCTCACGCTCACCGGGCTGGATTGCACGGGCACCACCATCCCCCTCGTCGGGCCCGGAGACGCTGGAGCACCTCATTGAGCTTGCTCAGGCTCCTGCGCGCGGCGTTCCACGGGGGCCTGCTCTTCATCCTTCCCTGGGGCGTGGGGGCGCTCGTCGGCATCGTGTTCGACGTGGACGAGGTGACGGAGACGTCTGCGTCGTTCGCGAAGTGGTTCGCGCTCTTCGCGCTGCCGCTGCTGCTCTTCACGGTGGTCGCGATCTCCGTGAAGGTCGGGCGTGAGCTTCGCTCGCTTGCCGAACAAGGGCAGCGCGGCTTCTCGGCGTTCGCGCTCGCGGCAGACAAGCACGTGCGCATCCTCACCGGCCGCGGCATCAGCCTGGCCGCGGGCTCGCTCATCATGGTTGCGCTGGCGCTGTCCGCAAAGTGGGCGCAGCTCGGCGTCGTGGCGGTGGCAGGATTGGGTGTATTGTACATCTTCTCGACGCTGGCGACTGTGGTCTCTGCCTTCAGTGTGCGTGCCTTCGATGACCGTCTGCGGCGCGGGCGCGGCAGCATCGATCGCGAGATGTCGCCCACCGTCGTGGACGCGGGAGATCCAGTGGAGGAGCGCTTCCTGCTCGCGCGCGTGCCGGTGCCACCCGCGTTCCGGCTGCACATCGAGGAAGAGCTGCCAGATCGCCTCTCCGGTCAGACGCGCTTCGCCGTGAATCGCGGCGTCAACCGCGCGAAGGCCACGCTCTCGGCGCCGCTCCCTCGCACAGCGCGCGGTGTGTACAAGCTGGGCCCCGCGCACATCTGGTACGAGGACGTGCTGGGCATGACCCGCGTCGCCGTCGCCTCGCACGCCTGCGCAAACCTCCGCGTGCTGCCGCGACTGCGCGCGATCTCCTGGCAGAAGGAGCCGCGAAGCCTGTCGCGCGCAGAGGGGCCGCTCTCACGCCTCTCGCGCCTTGCCACAGAGGACCACTTCCGCACGCGCGAGTACGTCCAGGGCGACGACGTGCGACGCGTGCACTGGAAGCAATCCGTCAACACCGGACGCTTGATGGTGCGCGTGCCAGAGTCGGTGCCGTTCGCGCCGCAGAAGGTGGTGCTCGTACTGGACACCCACCTTCCGAACGCGTGGGCGTACGGACGCGCATCGCTCGAGGACGCGCTCGACGTGGCCGTGGAGACCTGGATCGCGATCGCGCACGCTTTCGTGCGGCGTGGAGAGAAGGTAGAGCTCGTGACCGCCGGCGCGAACGGGCGCGAGACGCTGACGTGCAGGCGCGGCGAGGAGCGACGCTGGCGCTCGATCGGCGCGGAAGCCGCCTACCAGAGCGTGCTCGACGGTCGCGCGCTCCTCGGTGATCTGGCGAAGGACACGTCTGCCATCCTGGTCACCTGCGGGTTCTCGGATCTGTCCGGGCTCGCCGGAGGCAAGGCGAGCCTCGTGCTGATCGACACCGCGAGCCTGCTGCCGCAGGCCGTGAAGCGCGAGGACGATCGCCTCTTCCGCTACCGCTACCCGGTCGGAGCGGAGGACAACAAGATTGACTGGAAGGAGGTCTTCGGCGGCAAGCCCGACTCCGCACGCGTGCTCCGCGCTGCGGCGACGGCGCGCACGGACACGCTCGCCCTTGCGGGGCGCGGCATCGACATCGTCATGGCGCGGCCCAAGGGTGCGCTCGTTTTGCTGGAGCGCCCATGAGCAGACCGCAGGCATGGCGACCGCCGTTCGCGGAGGCGTGGAAGCTCGCCCTCCGGCCCATCATCGTCTACCTCGTCTTCAACGTGACGGGCTTCGCCGCGTTCGTCATCACGATCGTGGCCTACGACAACGCGTCGGAGCTCGGGACCGCGATCGCTGCGTGCCTGGCGGGACTCGTCGGCGTCTTCCTGGGACAGCTCGTTGCGCTGCTCCGCATCCGCATGTGGCCCATCCTCATCGGCGCGACGCTCTGCGCGGTCCTTGGCGGCATGCTGGTCAGCAGCGTGGGGCCGAGCTTTCCCGAGGCGATCGGCATCCCGATGTTCTTCTTCGTGATGGCGTTCCCGTGCGGTCTCCTCTCCCTGCAGCACCGCTTCGAGACCATGAGCCTCTTCTGGCCATCCGTCGGATGGATCGGCAGCGTGATGGTGATCCTGAACCGCGAAGACCGCGCGGCGCGATGGGAGGAGAACAAGCTCACCGCATGGCTGCCCTTGCCGCTGTTCTTCCTGTTCTGCTTCCTTTTGCTGATGCTGCTCTTCCTGATGTCGAAGCAGACGCAGCGCGTCCGGCTGTGGGAGGCGCTCTCGGGTGCGCTGGAGCGCCGCGTGGAGACGCGCAAGGACGTCGTGCTCCCGAAACCCAGGACACGCAACGTCCTGCCGATGGTGGCGATCCTGATCTTGCTGTTTGCGTTCACCGCGGTGCTCGCGCCGTTCCTGTGGCGCACCGGCAAGGGCGATCGCGAGACGGACAACAAGGGCGCGCATAGCAAGGAGCGCGGGAGCCAGTACGGCGACGATGACGGTCGCGGGAAGGGACCGAAGTTCGACGAGCAGGCGATCATGCAGATGCTGAAGGACATGGCGGAGAGCGCGAAGCACAACGCGCACTACCTGCTGCCGCTCCTCCTCTTGCTCGCGCTCTATCGACCCATGAAGCGCGCCTTCGTGGTCACGCACCTGAAGACGCCCGTGTTCCCGCAGTCGCCCAGCGAGCGCATCGAGAACCTCTGGGAGTACGTTCGCATCGTGGCGGAGGACGCGGGCATCTCGCCTTCGAACTCGGACTCGGTGGAGGAGCTGCTCGACCGCGTCCGCAAGGAGCACGGTGTGCCGCCCTCCATGGCGGAGGCTGCGACCATCTATGCGCGCAGCCGCTACGGATATGCAATCTGGCCAGGCGATGGAGCAGCGATGCGAAGGGCAGCGCTCAAGGCAGCCGACTCACTCTCGCAACCGATGACTCCATCGCAGAAGCTCCGCGCGTGGTGGCGCCCACTTCGATAGGTCAGGTCGCGCGGCTGTTGCCGTTCGGCAGGGACAGCGGGATGAGAACGATCTCGCGTGACGAGCTCACCTCTTGTGACGACGTCGGCGCGGAGGCTCGCATGCGGGAGTCACTGTCGCGGATACGGGCTTCGGCGGACTCGTAGCGGACGCGGGCGGAGCGACGGGGGGGCAGCATGTCCACCATTCTGCAGCCCCCATTCCATCCGACCGCGCCGCGGGACGGCGCCCCCGCCCGCGCAAACGGGCCATTTTTTCAGGGTTCCAGCGGTGGTGTTGCATTCGGGAGGCAGTGGAACCGAGCCCCCTGGGTGGATCGCGCGCCATATGCCATTCTTGGCCTATGGCTTTGAAGAGAACGGTTCTGGGTGCGGTAGCGGCTTTGGTGCTGGCGGTGGTGGCATGCTCCTCGTCCAGCAGCGACGGCGGGTCCACCGACGAGGGCACGTGCACCGCAGCCCTGGACGAGCGCTTCGCCGATGGCGATCCGAACGGCCACGCTGACCCGTTCGGCGCGAAGGCCGCCAGTCAGGCGCGCGCGGGCGTCATCACGAGCGCCGCGCAGATCGTCCGCCCGAAGGACGCCCGAAACCGCGTGCAGGTCGGCGACATGATCATCGCGAACGACAAGATCGCCGCGTACATCGGCGGCGCCCGCAAGACGGACGGCTACGTGCCGTACGGCGGCAAGGTGATCTCGATCGACGTCGTGGGCAACGACGGCAAGCCCCTGGGCGTTTCCGAGTACGGCGAGACGCTCTTCGCATTCGCACGAGAGACCATCAGCCCCGACGCGGTGACCGTCATCAACGACGGCAAGGACGGCAAGGCAGCCGTGGTGCGCGCGCGCGGCGGCATGAAGGACATTCCGTTCCTGGATGCGTTCAGGGCGCTCTTTCCGAAGCAGTACGACTACCCGATCGCGATCGACTACGTGCTCGAGCCACACGCCGAGAAGCTGGATGTGAGGCTCAGCCTCATGAACACGTCCACGACGGACGTGGAGACCTTCCTGGGCATGCAGATGATGGGCATGTTCCACTCCTACCGCGCGAAGCTGTTCACCCCGGGCGCCGGCTTCGGTAGCCCGAAGGGCAGCCCGGAGTGGGTCGGCTTCGACGGCGGCACCGGCAGTGTGATCATCCGCGCGAAGAACACGAAGATGAAGTTCGGCGTCAACATCTCCGGCTTCCAGTACTTCATCCTGGACAATGGGATCTCGCTCGACACATGCGCGCAGCAGACGATCGACTATGCGGAGATCATCCCCGCTGCGGGCGGGATCGACAACGCCCGCGCCACGCTCGCCCGCATCGACGGCGACAACAGCCTGCGCGTACTCACGGGCACGCTGAAGGAGGAAGACGGCACGCCCATCGCTGGAGGGTTCGTTCACGCGCTCGCGGCGGACGGCTCGTACGTGACGCGCGGGGAGACCGACAAGAACGGCGCCTTCAGCATGCATGTGCCCGCCGCAGCGCTCACGCTCCAGGCCACGGGCAGCGGCTACGCGGTGTCGAAGGCCGTCGCTGTGTCGGCCGGCGCAACGACCGCCGCTCTCACCCAGCCCACGCATGGCAACATCCACGTGGCGGCCACGGACGCCGCGAACATGACGGGCATCCCGGTGCGCGTGCAGGTGTTGCCGCAGCCAGCGTACGCGGCCGCTCCCGATTCGTTCGGCGTGGACCAGGAGGAGAACGGGCGCCTCTATCAGGCGTTCGCGATGAACGGCGACATCACGCTCCCCGCGCCGCCCGGTCAGCACCGCGTGGTGGTGACGCGCGGCTACGAGTGGGAGCTCTCGGACAAGATGGCGCAGGTGGAGAGCGCCATGACGGCGGAGTTGCCGGCGAGCCTCGTGCACTCCGTGGACTCGAGCGGCGTGATGTGCGCCGACTTCCACATTCACTCGTACTACTCCGTGGACGCCGGCGACACGACCCTCGACAAGGTGAAGAGCGCGGTCGCGGACGGGCTGGAAATTCCGGTCTCCAGCGAGCACGAGTGGATCGTGGACTTCCAGCCGCTCATCGAACAGCTGGGCGTTTCCAGGTTCGCGTTCGGCTTCCCGTCGGAGGAGCTCACCACGTTCACGTTCGGTCACTTTGGCGTGATCCCCAAGCTGCCCGACGCGACCAAGGTGAACATGGGCGCCATCGAATGGGTGGGCAAGACGCCGCAGCAGATCTTCGACGAGACGAACGCGCTCCCCGAGAAGCCGGTGCTGATCATCAACCACCCGATCGGCACGTCGTTCATGGGGTACTTCACGGCGTCGCAGTTCGACAACGCGTCCGCCACGGGCAAGGACCCGAAGCTGTGGAGCGATCACTTCGAGGCCATCGAGGTCTGGAACGACTCCGACTTCGACTCGAACAAGTCGGACTCCGTCGCGTCGTGGTTCTCGCTGCTCTCCGCGGGCAAGAATGCGTGGGGCATTGGTAACTCCGACAGCCACCACATTCGCTCGAACCCCGTGGGGTATCCGCGCAACTGCATCCAGTTCGGCCACGACGATCCCACGAAGCTCTCTGCGAACGGCGTGCGCGATGGCGTCCGCAATGGCGCGTTCAACGTGAGCGGCGGCCTCTACATCTCGGCGCAGGGCCCCGACGGCAAGGGCCCCGGACAGAAGAGCGCAGCGGGCGCGTTCAAGGTGCGCGTGCAGAGCCCGAGCTGGCTTTCTGCAACCACCCTCGAGGTGTACGTCGACGGCAAGCTCACGCAGACGCTGCCGCTCACGTCCACGGGCGCGGGCCCGGGTCACGTCTACGACGCCACGCCCATGGTCGCGGCAGGCGCAGGCGCCGGGAAACACTACGTCGTGTTCCACGCGAAAGGCACGACGGATCTCGCCCCGCTCCACCCCGGTCGCAAGCCGTTCGCAGTGACGAATCCAATCTTCCTGTGAGCCACCGCTACCTCCTCACGCTCGTGGGGCTGCCCGTGTCGGCGGTCTTCTGGACGTGCACGCCCTTCCACGGAACCGACCTCAGCGAAGACTCCGGTGCCATCAGCACGAACGGCCCGGACAGCGGAATTTACACCGTTCCGGTAGACGGAGGGCCCGCCGCTTCGTGCGCTCTCCCGGGCACCACCGGCAACGCCGCCATCATCGCGAGCCCAACGAAGGCGCGGGTGAATGAGACCATCAAAGTCCAGGTGACGCTGCTGGTTGGTTCGAACCAGTTGCTGTCGGATGGCTCGCTCAGGCTGTGCGGCCCGCAGGGTCTCATTGGACCGCTCAAGGGGTCCGAGACCGTCACTGCCGGCGGCGGCAACACGCCCAGTCAATACGTCTGGGAGTACGTCGTGCAAGGGGGCGTGCCGACTGCCGGAGTGACGCAGATCGTCTTCGCCAAACCCGGCGAGCCCTTCTTCGGAACCACACTGATCACGATCACCCCGTAGATCACGGAGCGCGCGGCGCAGACGTCTCGCGCCGGAGCGTTTGCGAGGACTCGGGCGTCATGCGAGAATTCGGACGTGTCGAGACAACGTGCCGTCATCATCGGGGGTCGCGCGATGACGCTCGCAGGGCTCACGCTGGGGCTGCTGGGTACGGTCCTCTCGTGTCAAAGCGATCCGCCGCCCAGGGCGCCCGTGATCGCGCAGGTGCCGATAGAGAGCGCGAGCGCCACGCCTCCGGAGCATCCACGCGAAGCTCCCACGGAGCCTGTCGAGCCGCAGCCTCACACCGTTGGCGACCCGGAGCTTCACACCGTCGCAGAGCCGCAGCTCCACACCGTTGTGGAGCCGCAGCCCGTTGGCACCCACGCAACGGCGGACGCCGGCGGGCGCGGCGTGGATCCAACCGCGTTGATCGCTGCGGCGCGCGCGCGCGCACCCAAGGGAAGCAAGCTCACGTACCTGCGCGCGCATTTCGTTGGAGCCAACGGCCTCGTGGATCTCACGGCGCGATCGTACAAAGCCTCGATCGTCTACGCGTTCAGCCTGCCGCCCATTCCTGCGAAGCAGAAGCCAGGGGCCCCCGTTGGCGTCGTCACCCCTGCGCAGTACTTCCCCGACACGATCGTGCGCTTCGAGGGGGCGGACGTGACCGTGACGACTGACACCATTCCGCTCAGCATGCACGCCAAGGCCGACTCCGAGCCGCGTTGCTCGCTTGCGCAGGTGTGGGCCGGCGCGCGCGCAGCCGGAGCGCCGGCGAACGCCGTGGCAGAGGTCTCGTTCCCCGCGGGAATGTCCAGGGAGCGCCAATGGAACTTCCACATCGCAGGGACGGGCGCGAACGGGGCGCCGGTCTTCGCCGCAAACATCGACGACGCGACGTGCCGGCAGACGCTCGATCCCACTGACGCCTTGTGAAGTCGCCTTGGGCTCGCGTGCGCAGCAGATTCACGCGGCGAGCTACAAATCCAGGGAGGTGTCGATCTTCGGCACCTCGATCTTCACATCGAGATCGCTGAAGTCGTCATCGCGCTTCGCCGCGCGGACCGCAACCTTGGCGACGGGCGCGGGCGCGGGCTCGACGATCGGTGCGGGCTCCACGGCCACCGTGGTCTCTTGCGGCGGCGAGGCCTGCGCTACGGGCGCCTCTGGCAGTGGAGCGGGCTCTGTCTGCTGCGCGAGCTGTGGCGCGTTCGGAGGTGGGCGAAGCGCTGACGCATCTGCAGGACGAAGCGCGCCCTTCGCGAACGCGGCCATCGCGACCACGCCCACGCCGGAGACCACGCGCGTGACGAGCCTCCGATAACGGCGCCTTCGCATCACGACCTCGGGCGAGCTCCTTCTCGCAAACTCCGTGTCCTCCTCCTCGAGCTCCAGCTCGATCTTCTCGACGACGGGGGTCGGCCTGTCGCCCACGGCGAAGAACCCTTCGGAGGTAGAATCGAGCGCGAACGGATCGGGCTCCGTGCTCAAGCGGGGACGCGTGCGGGTTGCCATGACCCCCAGTGAGCAAGGCGCGTGCTCAGCAAATCACCCGAGAAAACAAGCCAATCCCGGGTCGTCTTCCAGGCAATCCGCCCTGCACCCACGACCCAATCCCTGCCCTTTGCCGGATCGACCTCGACCTCGACCTCGACCTCGACCTCGACCTCGACCTCGACTTCGACTTCGACCTCGACCTCGACTTCGACCTCGACCTCGACCTCGACCTCGACCTCTCCCTACACCGGCGGGACCATGTGCTTGCGGCGCGGGCGCGGCTCCACCTTGTTCTCGAAGCGCGCGAACCTGGCGGCGATCTCCGTACGCAGGCGCTCACCCGGCACCACGGCGTCGATCACGAGCTCGCTCGCGAGCTTCATCAGGTCGATGTCGGCCTTGTACTCCTCACGCAGCTTCGCCACGAAGGCGTCGCGCTCGGGGCCGGCAGGGACCTCCTGGATCTTGTTGTAGTATACAGCATTCACGGCTGCCTGCGGTCCCATGACCGCGATGCTGGCGGACGGAAGCGCGATGCATGCGTCCGGCTCGAACGCCGGTCCGCACATGGCGTAGAGCCCCGCGCCGTACGCTTTTCGCACGACCACGGACAGCTTGGGCACCGTGGCCTCGCTCACGGCGGCGATCATCTTGGCGCCTGCGCGGATGATGCCTTGCCGCTCCACCTTGGTGCCGATCATGAAGCCTGGCACGTCTGCCAGGTACAGCAGCGGAATGTTGAACGCATCGCACAGCCAGATGAAGCGCGCAGCCTTGTCCGCGGAGTCCACGAACAGCACGCCGCCCAGCCACTTCGGCTGGTTCGCCACGATGCCAACCACGCGCCCGTCGATCCGCGCGAGCCCCGTCAGCATCTCGCGCGCGAACAGCTGCTTCACCTCGCACCACGAGCCCTCGTCGATGAGCTCGTTCACGATATGCATCATGTCGAAGAACTTGTTCTCGTCCGCGGGGATGATCTCGGAGAACTTCTTCCCGCTGCTCTTGTGCGCCACGGGGGTGGCCATGGGCGGCTTCAGATCGCAGCTCGCCGGCATGTACTCGAAGTAGCGGCGCGCCCAGGCGATGGCCTCCTCCTCTGTCTTCACCAGCACGTCACCGCAGCCGGACACGGAGCAGTGCATCTTGGCGCCGCCCATCTCTTCGAGCGACACCTTCTCGCCGATGACCATCTCCGCCATGCGGGGCGAGCCCAGGTACATGCTGGCATTGCCTTCGACCATGACGACCACGTCGCAGAACGCGGGAATGTACGCGCCACCTGCAGCGCTTGGTCCGAAGAGCAGACACACCTGCGGCTGAACGCCGCTCATCTGCACCTGGTTGTAGAAGATGCGACCCGCGCCGCGCCGGCCGGGGAACATCTCGATCTGGTCGGTGATGCGCGCGCCCGCGGAGTCCACCAGGTAGAAGAGCGGCGCGCGGAGCTTCTGCGCGGTCTCCTGGATGCGGAGGATCTTCTCGACGGTGCGGCGGCCCCACGAGCCCGCCTTCACGGTGGAGTCATTCGCCATCACGCACACGACACGCCCGCCGATCTTGCCGGTGCCGATGACCACGCCGTCCGCGGGCAGCTCCTTGTCCAGGTTGTTGGCGAGCTCCGCGTCCTCGACGAACGTGCCCGGGTCGAACAGCTTCGCGATGCGCTCGCGTGCGAAGAGCTTCCCGGTCTCCGCGTTCTTGGTGTGGTACTTCGGCGCGCCGCCCTGTTCGACACGGGCCAACGTTTCCTTGAGCTTGTCGTCGAGAGACATGGTCGTTGCGATTAGCACTACTTCGGGGTGCCGGTCTCTCAAGCTCGAATGGGCCGCGCCCCCATGACATGAAGGTCGCTCGTGTGGCGGAAAGAGCACAGGGGTTCGTGGACGCCCAACGCGTGAAGGCCCGTGATTTCGAGCGCGCGAAGGCGGCACGCATCCTGCTGAAGTGGCGGTCATGAGACGCTTATCCCTTCCTTCACTTATTCTGCTGACCCTCGGCACGGCGTGCACCATCACGAACAGCGGCGGGTCGGCCGGCTCCGGAACCACAGACACCGCGGACGCCGCCGACACCGCACACAGCGAGACCGTCGCCACGGGCTCGATGCACCCATCGCTGTCCGCCCAGGACTACGGTGACGGCTCCGGTGTCCACGTGTATGCCGCGTGGCTGGACGACAAGGGCCGCTGGCTGCAGACCAGCGGTGGGGACGTTGCGCAGGCGGTCAATGACTCCCAGGCTCCGGAGGTGCTCTTCGTGGAGAGCGACGTTCCCGGAAAGGTGCATTATACAACCACATTCCCGAGCACCAGCGCCGTGCACAAGATCGGCATCGGGCTCACGCGGCCGGCCGGGAAGAGCTCCGCGCAAGGCTCCGTTGCGATCGTCGGTGCGCCGTTCGAGATCGTCACCACACTCCCGAAGACCATCCAGCAAGGAGACAAGGTGGCGATCGAGGTGAGCCCGCCGCCAGGCCCGGATACGGTGGGAGATGGCGACTCGTGGCAGCTCACCGCGAGCGGCGGGTGCATCCACGACTTCATTGCGTACTCGGTGAGCATCCCTGGCACGAGCGGCGGCACGAAGCTGCTGGACGCGAACGGTCGCTTCGTCTTCGATACGGCGATGCTCTCCAATGCGGGCTCCACGACGTGCGACATCACCATCATGGTGAGGCACGTCCACTACAGCCAGGTAGATCCCGCGTATGGCGACGCCCTGGCTGGGCGCGAGCTGCTCTATTCGGACGCGCCACTGAAGAACGGCGACGTGGACTTGACCTACGTGGTGGAGGGGCTCCAGGCCCGCGCCGTGCACACGACCTTCCGGTTCTAGCGGGGCGAGACGGCGAGACGGCAGCGAAGCCGCGGTGGTCCGTGACATCCCGCCAGGCGCACGTATCCTTGAATGACATGCGCATTCTTCGCTCGGCTGCTTGTCTTCGTTCCACCGCGCTCGCAGCGCTCATGACGGTTACAACGCTCGGCCTCTCGCAGGCCTCCTGCGGGAGCGACAACAACACGAGCAGCGACGTGGACGCCGCGCCGATCCAGACGGGCGCAGATGGGAGCACCCCCATCGGCGATGGCGGGCAGATGGCCGCGTGCTCGCTCCCGCCTACGGGGCCCGCGAATGGCTACGTGCTCCGGTACGACCAGCTCGGCTACCTCACGAAGGGCACCAACTGGGCAATGATGCTCTCGCACGGGAAGGCCGCGCCCAGCTACCAGCTGGTGGACGACAAGGGCTGCGCCGTCGGCACATCAACGAAGGCCAGCCCACGCGCGGTGGACGTCACGAGTCGCGCGGGCAGCAAGATCACCGGCGACCGTATCGATCTGTCCGCCATCAAGTCGCCCGGCACCTACTGGGTCGTGGTGGACGGCGTGCGCTTCGGGCCGATCAAGGTCGCCGACGACGTCTACGCGAACCTGGTCCCCACCATGCTCGCGTTCCTGAAGGAGCAGCGCTGCGGCGCCACCACCGCGGCGATCTCGAAGCATGCGGCGTGTCACCTCTTCTCCTCCGTCACCGCAGCGGGCCACTCCGGCGACGGCGTGGCGGTCGCCGACGGCACGACCACGAACATCACGCTCGCGAGCGGCCCGGCCGTGGACGCAGAGGGCGGCTGGCACGACGCAGGTGACTACATCAAGTTCGTCGGAACCACGGCGTTCGTGCTGTCCGTGGATCTGCTCGCGCTGCGCGACCACCCCGCGGCGTTCTCGTCTGCGAAGCTCGGCAACGTGAGCGCGGACTTCAAGGCGGAGATGCGCTGGGGCCTCGACTGGCTCGTGAAGATGCTGGGCGGCGCAACACTCTATCACCAGTCCTCCGGAGAGAAGGACCACGATCCGGATCCGCGCGTGCCCGAGGCGGACACCACCACAGCGATCCCGGGCTACGCCCAGCGTCCGCTCTTCATGTTCGCTGCCGGCAAGGGCGCGAACCTGCTCGGACGTGGCGCAGCGGCGCTCGCGCTCGGCTCGGTGGTCTTCAAGGACGACGCCGCGTACTCCGCAACGCTGCTCGCAGCCGCGCGGAATGCCTATGCAGCGGTGCCCACGCGCCTTGCCAACCAGAACCCGGATCCCGTGGATTTCTACCAGGAGAGTCACTACGCGGACGACCTCGCGTTCGGCGCGGCGGAGCTAGCGCTCGCCACGAACGAGCAGCCGTTCAAGGACGATGCAGTGAAGTACTCACGCATCGTCGACACCACGTCCACGCCTGCGAAGCCGCTCTACTGGGGTGACACCACCGCCATGGGTCTGCTCGAGACCGGGCGCCTCTTTCCCGTCGGCGATCCGGTGCGTGTCGAGATGGCTGGCCTGCTCACGGAGATCGCCGTTCCCATGCTGCAGTCCGCCACCACGCCCACGGGGCCCGGCGCCCCGTACCACTACGCGCTGGACGCGTTCGACAACGGCACCGTCGAACAGTCGCTGGGCGCGGCGGCCGTGTGCCTTGCCGCGCGGCGACTGGGCGGAAACGACGCCTGTGATCAGGTTGGGCGTGATCAGCTGCACTGGATGCTGGGGCTGAACCCATTCGGCTACTCGTTCCTCATCGGCGCCGGGACCACGTACCCGAAGCATCCGCAGCACGCGTGGGCGCAGAAGACGGGCAACGAGATCACCGGCGCGATCGTCGGCGGTCCCACGGGCATCAAGGTGCTCATGGACATCTCGTCGGGAGATCCGAGCCTGGTCGTTCCCACCGCCAAGAGCCCGCTCGCGGAGTGGTCCACGGACGACCTTGTCTACGAGGACGACGTGACGAACTACGTCGTCAACGAGCCCGCGATCGACTTCTCCGGGCCGCTGGTGTTCGTGATCTCGGAGCTCGTGGACCCGCGACCCTGATCGGTCCTGGCGACGCGATCTAGCCTATTTTCCCTGGAATGCGGGCTTTCGCTTCTCCGCGAACGCCTTGAGCGCCTCGCGGCGATCCTCGGAGACGAGCGTCTTGTCGTACGCATGCGACTCGAGCAGCAGGCCCTGCTCCAGTGACGAGTCGAAGGATGCGTCGATCGCCCAGAGCGCAGACGCCTGCGCGATGGGCGCGCCGTTCGCGATCGGCGCGATCCACTCGATGACGTCATCGACCAGGTTCTTGCCAGCGGGGGTGATGCGGTTCACGAGGCCCCATGCGAGCGCGGTCTCCGCGTTCACGCGTCGTCCGGTGAGGATCATCTCCTTCGCGCGCGCCTCGCCCACGATGCGCGGCAGCCTCTGGGTGCCGCCGGCGCCGGGAATGATGCCCAGCGTGGTCTCGGGCAACGCGACCTCCACATGTGCCGCGCAGACGCGCAGATCGCAGAGCAGCGCCAGCTCGAGCCCGCCACCGAAGGCGACGCCGTTGAGCGCGGCGATGACGGGCTTGGGGCTGCGATCGATCGGGCCGAGCTCCGATCGGTACAGCTCCACCTGCACGCGCACGTCGTTCTCCGTCATGCCCTGACGTTCCTTCAGGTCCGCGCCGGCGCAGAACGCCTTCTCGCCGGACCCGGTGATCACGATCGCGCGGATGGTGTCGTTCGTGACCGCCTCTTGTGCGAGCTTGCCGAACGCGAAGAGCGTCTTGCGCGACAGCGCGTTCATGCGGTCCGGGCGCGCGATTGTCCACACGGCGACGTTGCCCCGCTGCTCCACGTCGATCGGAAAATCCTCGGTCGCCATCAGATGCGCGCTCTCTTTCCCTTCGCGGTGAGCTTCTGCAGCTGGGCGCGAAGCTCCGCGTAGTCCTTCTCGATGCGCTCGATGCGGCCGGTGAGCTCGCGCGCGACCTTCTTGTCGTCGCGGCCCAGATCGCGCAGCGCCTCGCGGATGCGCCTGCGAACGCGCGGGTCCAGATCCGTATCCAGCACTGCCGCGAGCTTGCCGCGGGACCGCACGTCGCCGATCTCCACGAGCGCGCGGGTGACGTCGATGCGGAGGTAGGGATCCTTGTCCGTGAGCAGCTCCTCGATCGTCTCGCGCACGCGGGGCTCCGTGGTGAGCTGCGCGAGCGCCCAGATCGCAGCGCGCCGCAGCCGCGTGGGCTGACCGTACCGGGTGCGCGTGAGGAGCTCCGGGATCACGTCATCCGTTCGCAGCGCTCCCAGCGCATCTGCGGCGGCCGCCGCGATCACGTCGGCCCATGACGGCGTGTCGAGCACGGCGAGCAGCGTGTTCTTCGCGATGGGATCGCGCGTCTTTCCAAGGGCGCGCGCCGCCTCTGCGCAGACCAGGTAGCTCGGGTCGGACTTTGCCAGGCGTGCGAGCGTCTTTGCCGCGGCCTTCGACTTGAGGATGCCGAGCGCCGCGACCACCGCGCGCCGCACCTTCGGGTGCTTGGTGCCGAGCGCGGGGACGAGCAGCGCCTCGGTCTCGGGGCTCCTGATCGTTCCGAGCGCATGCGCCGCCTCCGAACGCACCATCCACGCTTCTTTTTCGCGGGAAAGCGCCTGCCCCAGCGCGCGGATGGAGAGCAGATCGTTGTGCTTGGCAAGGGTCTGCGCAGCCCGCCACCGGCCGCGCGCGGTGGGCGCATGGGCAAGCTGCTCGCGCGTCATGTCGTCCGGAGCGGTGATGGTCACGTCGCCCAGGATGCGCATCCGCGGGTCCACCACCACGAAGAGAGGCCGCTTGGGGCACGGCAGCGCGAACGTATTGGCGCGCGCGTCGAGCACCACCTTGCGCTCGTGGACCTTCTTTGCGTGATCCACGATGTGGAGCTCGATCGGCACCTGGAACGCCGCGATCACGCCGTCCTTCGCCTCCTGTGTCTGCTTGGCGGACACGGAGAGCACGCCGTCGCTCCAGGACACGTCCACCGTGAGGTCGGGGTGACCCGCCGTGTACACCAGCTCGTTGAACATGGAGCCCAGCGAGCGGCCGCTCACCGACTCGAGTGCGGCGCGGAGGTCGCGCGTCTCCACGATGCCCTTCGCGTGCGTGGCGACGTACTTCTTGATGCCCGCGAAGAAGGTGTCGTCGCCGAGCTCCATGCGGAGCGCGTGCAGCACGAGCGCGCCCTTCTCGTAGAGGTGCCTGTCGAAGAGGTCGAGCGGCGCGTCGTAGTCCCGGCACACGATGGGGCGTTTGTAGCGACCCGCGGCCTCGCCCAGGTAGCCATGCAGGTCCGTGAGCAGCCCGTACTCGTACTCGTCGTGGCCCTCGGTGTGCTCCTGCCAGAGGTGCTCGAAGTACGTCGCGAAGCCTTCATTCAGCCAACCCTCTGCCCAGTCGCGGCAGGTGAGGAAGTCACCGAACCACTGATGCGCGAGCTCGTGCGCGACCAGGTCCTCGCTGGTGATGTCGATGGCGGCACGCTTGTCGATCAGCACGTGCTCGTACATGGTCGTGGCGGTGGTGTTCTCCATGCCGCCGAAGATGAAGTCGGAGACAACGACCTGCGCGTACCGGTTCCACGGGTACGGCTGACCGACAAGCTTGCCGAAGAGCGCGATCATCTCCTTGGTCCGCCCGAACGTGCGGCGCGCGTCTTCTTCGCGCCCCTTCGGCACCAGGAACGAGAGCGGCACGGTGCCGGCCATGTCCTCGATCTCCGAGAACTCACCCGCGACGAGCGTGAGCAGGTAGCTGGAGTGCGGCTCGCTCATCTTCCAGTGGAAGCGTTCCAGCCCTGTTTTTTCAGGTTTTCGTGAGATGAGCGCGCCGTTGGAGAGCACGTAGAACCCCTTGGGCACTGCGATGCTCATCTCCGTTGTCATCTTCTCGTGCGGCGCGTCGTGGCAGGGCACGAAGTGACGCGCGTCCTCCTCCTGGCACTGGCTCCACACCTGACGCGGGCGATCCTTCACCTCTGCATCCGGCTCCAGGAAGTAGAGACCCTTCCGCGGCACTGCCGTGTACCCGATGGTGATCTTCGCGGCCTTCTTCTTCCCCAGCGGGATCGTCAGCACGCGGCCGTCATACGTGTAGTTTACAGCTTGTCCGTCGACGTGGACCTTGTGCAGGTCGAACGCCATCGCATCGAGCGGGATCTCCGTGGCGGTCGGAGAGGCGCGCACCACGTCGAGCGTGGCCACTGCCTCGATGCTCTTGTGCGCGAACGACAGCCTGGCCGAGAGCCTCAGGTGCGTGATGCGAAACGGCCGGTCGCGCTCGAAGCGCGGACGCCTGTCCTCACCCAGCGTGAAGGGTCGTGCGGCAAGCGCGTGCGCATGCTCGTGTGCATGGGAGAAAGAGCCGTGCGCCCCACCGCAGCGGGCGGAGAGCCTTCCGGAGGTCGTCATGTGGTGGCGAGCCTAAAGCAGAGGGCACGATTCGGGAACTCCGAACCGTGCCCCATGGTGAATCGAGACGTTGCTCAGCGACCGAGGGCTTCGGCGCGGTTCACGATGCGCGGCGTCAGGAAGATGATCAGCTCGTTGCGGGTATCGCTCGCACGGCGACGCTGGAAGAGCACGCCGAGGATCGGGATGTCGCCGAAGAACGGGACCTGGTCCAGGTTTCGACCGGTGTTACGCGTGTAGATGCCGCCGATGACCGCCGTGTGTCCGTCCATGACGAGCAGGTCGGTCTCCGCCTCACGCTTGAGGATCGTGGGATCACCACGCGCAGAGGTCTGGTTGAAGTCGGGCTCGTCTCGGTTGATCTTCACGTGCATCGAGACGGAGCCTTCGGCCGTGACGTGCGGCTTCACCAGGAGCTGCAGCTTGGCTTCCTGGAAGGTCGTTTGGACGCCTTGCGCGGAGATCTGCGAGAACGGAATCAACGTACCCTGGTTGATGCGAGCCTCGCGGTTGTCGAGGGTCAGGATGCGCGGACTGGAGACGATGCGGAGAAGACCGCTCGCCTCGGAGGCCGACAGACGCAGCGTCAGGTTGAAGTTGTTGTCGATCGACCCCAGGGTGAAGCCGACGGCACCGCCTTGTCCGGTACCGACTGCGGCGGGCAAGTTGACCGCGAAGTTCGGCTGCGTGACGTTTCCGACGAACGGCGAGAGACCGCGGGTCGGTGTGGCGCCGTCGTAGGCACCGCCTGACGTGGTCACGCGCGACGGGAACGCGACGCCGGTCGGATTGCCGGTGGCCGACGAGAAGGTGGAGTCACCACCCCACTGGATACCAAGGTCGCGGCCGTAGCGGCTCGTGGCCTCGACGATTCGCGCTTCGATGAGCACCTGCGGCGTCTGCGTGTCGAGCGAGCGAATGAGCTCTTCGATGTTGTTCAGGTTGCCGGAGATGTCGCGGCTGATGAGCACGTTGGTGCGCTCGTCGACGGCGATGGAGCCGCGCGGCGAGAGGAGATCCTTCGCACGGGCCTGGAGCTCGTCGGCGCTCGCGTAGCTGACCGGGATGAGGCGCGTCTCGAGCGGCGTGAGCTCGTACTCTTGCTTGGCCGCAGCGAGGCGCAGCTCGCGCTCCTTCTGCAGCCGGTCGAGCGGAGCGACGCGGATCAGGTTTCCGGAGCGAACCATGCCCAGGCTCTTCGCCTGGAGCACGACGTCGAGCGCCTGGTCCCAGGGAACGTTACGCATCCGGATCGTGACGCTGCCGGTGACGTCGTCTGCGGTGACGATGTTGACGCGACCGACGTCCGCGAGGAGCCGCAGGATGTTGTGGATGTCAGCGTCCTTGAGGTCCAGGTCGATGCGGCGGCCGTTGTAGCGGCCCGCCTGCGCGTTCACCCCGGAGGTGAAGCCTGCTGCCTCACCACCACCGAACGTCTCCACCTTCTCGTCGCCGTGGATCGAGGTCTCCACCTTCGCGATGTCGGCGCCCACTTGCTCACGCGCGACGGTCTGCGTCTTGCGGACCGCGTTGCCCTTCGCATCGGTCGTCTTCGGCGCGCCCTTGCGAGCATCGAACGTCCAGATCAGCTTGTTGCCTTCCACGCTGACGGCGCCAGACGCCTCGCCATCGCGGTCGATCTCGACCACCGCCGACTTCGACTTTGCGTCGAACGATGCGGTCACGGCGCGCAGCGTGCTGCCCGGGCCCGTCGCGTCGGTGGTGTGCGCCAGGTTCTCGGGAACCGAGACGCCCTTGATTTCCAGGCGGAGGCGGCCGTCCTGCGCCGTGCGCAGCGTGTACTCCGGCGGCGCGCTCGCGCTGATGATGACGCGGTCGCATGCCTTCTCGCAGCGACCCTTCTCGTGCTCCACGGTCACGCCGGTGAGGGCCACGGTGGGCG
>JBBRNJ010000053.1:0-64503 GCA_038230375.1 Polyangiales bacterium
CCCACATCGCCGAAGCTCCAGAGATGGACGCGGCGGCCGAGGTCGGGGCTATCGAGGAGGCGGTGTCGCGCAGACATGGCGCGCGGCCTCTACCACAAGTTCAAGCGACGAAGCAGTAACACCAGAAGCCCACGCCCGCGTCCGACAGCACGGCATACACGGTGTCGCCCACTTTGTGAGACTTGCAGAATGCATCTATCTTCGTGGCGCTGTCCGGCGCGCTCGCGGTGGTGTCTGCGCACGCGAAGTCCAGCAGTCCTGTGTAGTAGGCGCCGGACGCAACGCCCCCACACGAGGTCTTGATCGACGCCCGCATATCCGCGGTGCACATGCCCAGAGGGTCTGCGTCCGCGCCTCCATCCATGTTGGTGCTCGCGGCATCCGCGGCGGCGCCGTCCGGCAGCGGGTTCGCGCCCGCATCAAGGCCGGGCTCCTTCACCGTGCCGTCCGCGTCCTGCTCGGAGGCTGCGTCGGCCGAGTTCTTCGCGAGCTCACCTGACGAAGAGCAAGCGACGGAGAGCGCGGCAAGCGTGAGCGCAGTGATGACGGAAGCGGTACAAGAAAAGGTGCATTGAAGGCGCATACCAGGGCTTGTGCAGACCCCTCCCGCTTCGTCACCGATTTCTCTGCTACGGTGAAAAGATGGGTAAGGGCGCTCGCTCCTTGGTCGTTCCCGCCGCAACAACGCTGCGATTCTCTCTCCTCTCGGCAGGCGTGCTCTCGGTCGCGGCGATGCTCGCCGGGGTTGCTTGCGGCGGCAGCAAGGACGGAAGCGGCTTCGACAAGACCGACGGTGGCGGTGGCGGCGGGCTGCTCGGCGGCGGCGAAGGCGGTGGCGGCCCCAACTTCGGCGGCGAAGGCGGCAACACCACGGGCGGCGGCGACGCTTCGGCGGACGGATGCCCTCCCTCCGCGACGCTCGTGTACGTCACCGGTCAGGGCGACAAGCTCTATAGCTTCTACCCGCCCGATCAGACATTCACGCTCATCGGCAAGTTCGACTGCCTCTCGAACCCCACGCACATGACCGTAGACCGGCAGGGCAACGCGTGGGTCGTTGCCGGCGGACAGATCTACAAGGCGAGCACCGCGGACGCGTCGTGCTCCGCCGTCTCCACGTGGAAGCCGAACGGCAACTACTCGGACTTCTCGCTCACGTTCATTGGCATCACCAACACCGTGGACAACACGCTGTTCGTCCTGAACAACTCGTCCAAGCTCTCCTCGTTCGACATCGGCTCGGGCGCGCTCACCAGCATCGGCAACGTGGGTACGTCGGCCACGCTTGGAGACATGACCAGCAACGGCGACGGCACGCTGTTCTTCTTGAAGGACGTCTCGACGCCGGTGCTCTACGACTTCAGCCCCACGGATGCATCCACCATCGGCTCCAACGCGATCCAGGCGATGGGCGGTGGCAGCCAGGCCCTCGCGTTCTGGGGCGGTCGGTTCTACGCGTTCGAGAACAGCGACATCAACGAGTACGACCCCATGATGAAGACCACGAAGAGCATCGGCACCGCGCCGCTCTCCGTCACCGGAGCAGGCCAATCCACCTGCGTTCCCAAGGTCCCGCCCACGACGAAATAGCGCCTGCGCGCACGCGCGAACTGCGTGCAGTCTACAGGCGTTCGGCGATGCGCTCTGCGGCGCGCGTGGCCATGGCCATGATCGTGATCTGGGGGTTCACGCCAAGGGGACCTGGAACGGTGCTGCCGTCCACGATGAAGAGCTTGTCGATCGCGTGGGTCTCGTGATCAAGATCGACGACGCTGGTCTTGGGGTCCGGGCCCATCTTGCAGGTGCCGAGCGGGTGGTAGCTGGTCCAGCCGAAATCCGACGCCGCGAAGCGTGACTTCTTGAAGGCCTCGAACTCCTTCTGTCCCTTCACCTCGTGCGCGCCGTTGAGCACCGGGTAGACCGCCTTTGCGCCCGCGGCGAACGCCATCTCGCCTGCCAGGATCATGGAGCGGTGCATGCGATCCACGTCGCTCTGCGTGAGGTTGTACGTGATGGCGGGCAGCCCGCGCGCGGTGCGCCACACGCGCCCGTTCGGGGTGGAGTCTGCGTTGAGGAGCGCGAACGACGCGATGTTGTCCAGGTGCTCGAAGGCCTCCATCAGACGGCGACCGGTCTGCGGGAAGAGCACCCACGCGATGTTGCGATCGGGCTGGGCGCTCATGATGACGATCCCTTCCTTGATGAACTGATCACAGCCGTAGCCCTGCGGCACGTGTTTATGGCCGCGGATCTGATCGTGCATGAGCGCGGAGAAGCCCGATGACGGATGGAGCGTGAGGTTCCGCCCGACCTGCCCGCTCTCGTTGCAGAGCCCTTGCTGCAGAAGGAGGAGCGGCGTGGGAATGGTGCCGCCGGCAAGAATGACGGCGTTCGCGTGGATGGTGACGGTGCGGCCGTCCTTGGTCTTCGCGCGCACGCCCTTCGCCACGCGGCCCTCGGTCATGATCTCCGTGACGGTGAGGCCGGTGTACGCGACCGAGCCGCGCTCCAGTGCCGCGGGCATGTACGAGAGGTTGGTTCCGCGCTTTGCGTCCGTGCGGCAGCCGAAGTCGCAGAAGCCGGAGCCGTCGCAGCCGGGCGCGTTGCGCGGCACGGTGTAGTGCGACCACCCGAGCTTGTCGCAGCCGCGTGACATGACGTCCGCGATGGGGCCCACGACGTTCCGCGGCGACGGCGCGACCTCCAGGAAGGTCTCCACGCGCTCGAAGTAGGGGCGCATCTTCTCCTGCGAGAAGTCGGTGGTGCTCATGTCGTCGCACCAGCGATCAAGGACCCACGGAGGCGTTCGATACGACGTGCCGCCGTTCACCGCAGTGGAGCCACCGAAGAGGCGACCGATGAAGATCGGGATGACCGCGTTTCCTACGCTGAAGGCAGCGCGATAGAAGCGCTGGTGCGCGCGCACGGAGCTGCCGTCGAAGGCGTCGCGGCGGTGGTGCTCCCCTTCTTCCACGAAGAGGACGGCGTGTCCGCGCTCCGCGAGCTCGCGTCCAACGACGGCGCCGCCCGCGCCGGTGCCCACGACGACGACCTCGCACTCGAGGACCTCGCCGTCCGCGATGTCCGCAGAGGTCTTCATCTGACGGAGCCAGCGCGGCTGCTCGAGCGACGAGACGACGTTGAGCTTCCCGCCCATTGCGCCGTAGACGTCCGGGCGATCGAAATGGACGAACTTGAAGACGGTGCTGACGAGCGTGAGCCAGACGCGGACCACCGGGTCCGTCTCCCATGTGGCAAGGAGATCGTCCTGTTCGGTGGCGGTGAGGTCGTGGAAGGGCCGACCCGTGCGCGTGACGGCAGCGGCGGAGAGCCCTGTGAGCGCGGTGTTCCAGACGGCGGCTGCGGCGGGGTCGAACGAGCGAACGACCTCCTCGGCGCGAGCAACGGTGGCCTCGTCCGCTTGCGGGATGGAGGAGGAGCCCGGGATGATCGCCTCTGCGATGGCGACGGCGGCGCGGTACGAGAAGGCATGACGATCCCGGGCAACGACGCTGGTTGATGAGCGGCCGTTGCTGGCGGAGTCTGCGGAGCCCAGCTTTGCCAGGACCCCAGACTTTCCGCTGAACCTCGAGAGGACATCAGACAGAGTCATGTGGCAGGCGCGCGATTTAGCCGATGCAGCGGCATTCGTCATGGATTGTGGGCCCCCAGGCCTGCGATCGCCAGGAGGGCCCCGAATCGAGCCGTTTTCAGCAGTGTCCGTTGGCTCGCCGCGCCCCTCCCGACAGGCGTGGGCCAGGTGAGCCGCGGCTACATCGCGGTCTCGTGGGCTTCGTCCGTCTCCTTCGCCTCGACCGACACGATCATCGGGGACCCTTGCGGCGCGGGCACGCGGATGCGGAAGAGCAGCTTTGTCGTGAGGTGATCGACGGCGCGCCCCACCCTGCCGTCCAGAGGAAGTACCGCGCTCATCTGCGCTGTCGCGTGGCCCTCCTCCATCACGGACCCGGGCGGTAGATCCGGGATCTTCATGCCGCGCATGTCGAGCGTGGCGTGCACGGAGAGGCACTCTGCGCCATCGATGTTGGTGGTGCCGTCGAGCCAAACCTCGCCCTTGATGGTCGACACGTCGACCCCGTCGTCCTTGAAGGACGCGATCGCGAGCGGCTCGTCGATCGCCCAGTGTGCGCCGATGGCCTGCGGCGTCTTCGGCCCGAAGATCTCGTCGTCGCTCGCACCATCGAGACCGAGCTTGAGCAAGGAATGAAGCGCCTTCCGGACGTCTTCGCTTGTCGGACTTCCGTCGACGATGATGTCGGCGTCCTTCTCCTTCGCGTGCCGCGTGAGCTCGATGATCGAGGCCGGCAGACGTTGACCGTCGGACGTGAGGTCCTTCACGTCGTAGCGGAGCCGGGTACTGCGTCCCTTCGTGTCCACGGCGACCACGGTGCTCACCGCGTCGTAGTGGAGGGTGTGCTTCTCGCGCTTGTCGTGCTGGTCGGGGATGGGGGCGCCATCGCGGGTGATCTTCGTGATCATGTCCGAGGCGTGATCCTTCACGAAGTGGAGGCGCTCTCCGACGCGGCTCTCGCGCCCGAAGTGGACGGCGTAGGTCTTCGCCCCGGGGGCCGCTGGGGGTGCCGGCGCGGGCGCGGAAGTGGGTGCCTCGACCGTGCTCGGCGTGTTCGCGCAACCGGCCGCACCAAGGACAAGAAGGATGAACGCGTGCTTCATGGAACCGATCCAATCACATCGCGGGCGGTCCCGCCGCGCCCATGATCGCTCCGATGTTCGTGGGCGACAGGAACTCCGCGGGTGAGATTGTCCCGGCGTTCATTTGCACGAAGCCGTCCATGGCCTTCTGGTTGCCGTGGACCGCGCCGAGCAGGTGCTGCATCTCCGGCGGCGGCGGCGCGAGCGTTGCGAGCTTGCACGTGAACTCGTACATCGGCATGACGTGCTCGTCGCGCGCTCTCTGGTAGTCGCCCATCGCCTCTTCGAACGAGCGCGCTCCGGTGAATGTCTCGTCCAGCGCCACGGCACATCGCTCGGCGTCGCGGAAGGCGTCGTTGATCCCCTGGGCGGTGATCGGATCCTTGGTGTGGCCGGCGTCGCCCACGAGCGCCCATCCAGGACCAAACGGCTTGCGGAAGAAGTTCGGCACCGCGGCGCCGGCGAACTTCACCTCGCGTTTTGCGCTGCGTAGCCGTTCGGCGAAGGCGGGCACGAGGTCGAGCATCTTCAAGAAGTTACCCTCGACGTCCTTCTTGTTTGCCTCGAACTCCGCGTGCGGCCATCCGCCGACGATGAGCGTCAGACCGTCGTGGGTCGGCGCTGCTGCAAATCCGCGCCTCTCTCGGATGTAGGTCTCGAACCGTCCGTTCATCGGAAGGCCGCTCCAGTAAGAGTAGTACGCGGCGAGCAGCGGCGGCTTCTCGTTGTACTGCGGAGGGCGGACCGCCTCGGCGACAAGGGAGCGCAGACCATCCGTGCCGATGACGACCTTCGCGCGTTCGGTGACGGTGCCGCCACCCTTCGAATGGCCCTTGATCCCCACGACGCGTCCGTCCTCCATCAAGAGCTCCTCGACGGTGAAGCCTTCACGGATCTCGGCGCGGGCGTCGGCCGCCGCGTCCACGAGCAGCTTGTCGAGGATGGTCCGCCGCGCGCAGTAGGCCACGGGGGCGTCCTTCGTGCCCGGCGATCCGCTGAGGGTGAATGGACCAAAATCGAATGTGTACGTATCGATCGGCGGGCAGCCGGTCGCGACGAGGCGGTCCAGCAGTCCCCATCGCGAGAGCGCGGCGACCGCGAGCGGCTGCACGACGTGCGTCGACACCGTGTCGCTCGGGAAGGTCGCGCGGTCGACCACGAGAACGCGGTAGCCCTTGCGTGCAAGGAGCATCGCGGTCGGTGAACCTGCGCAGCGCGCTCCCACGATGATTGCGTCGTATGACTTGCTCATATTTTTCCCCGTTCCTCCGCGATTCGTTGGCCGATGTCCTCGACGGCGTCGAGCAACGCGTCCACGTCTGCTCGCTCCGTTCGGAAGTTGACGATGCACGCCCGCAGCGCGAGCCGGCCACCAAGGACGGCACTGGAGCAGAACGCGCGACCGTCGAGCTGGAGCTCCGTCTCGATCCGTTTGTTGAGCGCGTCGAGCGCGGCATCGTTGCCACGCAGCGCGGGCGGAACGTATCGAAAGCAGGCAATCGACAGATCCCCCTGGCTCATTCGCTCCAGGTGCTTTCGCCCCTCGACCTGTGCCTCGAGGTAACGAGCGAGGTCCACGTTGCGAGCGATGCTCTCCGCGTAGGGCCTGCGCCCGTGCGCCAGGAGAGAGAAGAACACCTTGAACGCGTTGAACCCGCGCGAGAACTCCGGACCGTAGAGGCCAAGGTCGATACCGTCGCCCGTGCGCTCCTTGTCCTGACGAACGTAGGCAGGAAGCGGGAACCCGAATGCCTCCTCGAGCTTCCGCGGATCACGCGCGACCACGCAGCCACCGGCGATGGGCGTGTTCAGCCACTTGTGCGGATCGAACGCGATCGAGTCGGCGCGATCGATCCCGCGAAACAGGGGCTTCAGAGAGTCGGCAAGGCACGCAAGCGCGCCATACGCTCCGTCCACGTGGAACCACGCGCCGTAGCGGGCAGCGAGGTCTGCAATGCCGTCGAGCGGATCGATGGCACCGGTGCCGACGGTGCCGGCCGTCGCGACGATCGCCGCGGGTTTCACGCCCGCTTCGACATCCTTCAAGAGGGCGTGTTCGAGCGCGTCGAGACGCATCTGGTAGCGATCGTCCACGGGGATCTTCCGAACGGCGTTGCTGCCCATGCCAAGCATGTCGGCAGCGCGGTCGATCACGATGTGAGCCCCTTCGGACGTGTAGATCGCCATGCGAGGCGCGGTGGCCATTCCGTCTTGCCGCACGGCGCGACCCGCACATGCGTCGCGCGCCGCCTTGAGCGCAACGAAGTTCGCCATGGCTCCGCCCGAGGTCAGTAGTCCGAACGCGCCGCTGGGTAGCCCGAAGACCTTGCTGGCGAACCAGCGCGTGAGGTGCGTCTCGATCGTGATCGCGCCTGGTCCCAGACGAAACGATCCGGCGTTCGCGTTGAGCCCGGCTGCGAGCAGATCGGCGACCGCGCCAGGGACCGTTCCGGCACCGCAGATGTAGCCCATGAACCGCGGGTGACCGCTGTAGGTCGCGGAGTCGAAGAGCACCTTGCGAGCGTGGGCAAGGAGCTCGTCGCACGAGAGCGGCTCTTCCGGAATGGGCGGCGCGATCGCCTGCAATGCCTCCGGTGCCCACGCACCAGAGACCGGCCTTTCGGGCAGCGTGCGAAGGAGCTCGCACCACAGATCGAGCGCACCTTGGCCCAGAGCCCGGGCTCGATCGGGGGTCCAATCGAGCTCGCGCACGAAGCGTTCTTGTTCGTTCATGGCTTTTCAGGCCGGCTTGCGGCGAGCGGCCACCAGCGTGAGAAACGCACCGGGAGGACTGGGCAACGTCCGCACGTCGGTGAGGCCGATCTCGCGCAGCGCGGCTTCAACGGGGCCCGGGCCGACCTGGTTGTTGCCGTACATGGTCGTGCGCAGCTGCCAGAGCGCGGCGCTCTGCGGATCCAGGTTCGGGTTGATCGCGCTGATCAGCATCCAGCCCCCCGGGCGAAGCGCGCGGTGGGCGCGCTCGTATGCCGTTCGGACGATCCGCTCCGGCATGAACGGAATCGGAACCCACGCCAGATCGAACGCGGCCTCGTCCTCGAGGCTCTCGGCGCCTTGCTCGCGCAGCTCGATCCGATCGCCGAGCCCTGCTTTTTCGACGTTCTTGCGCGCAAGCGCGAGCGACGGTTGCCACGGATCGATGCCGACGATGTGTAGCGCGGGCCAGTTGCGTGCGATCGCGATGGAGAGCGCGGCGACACCAACCCCAATGTCGAGGAAGGCGCCGCCGGGCGCGCTCAACCGATCCGACAGTCCTTCGAGGCTCGGCACGACCATGCGCGCGAGCGGCTGCGCGAATCCGACGGAGACGTCTCCCGCGCTCTGGAGCAGCTCGGGCTCCACGTGGCCCCAGCCTGTGTTTCGTGTCTTCTCGAAGAGCAGCTTGGCCTCGAGCGCAAGGGTGAAGCGGAGCTCTGCGAGGAAGGGTCCCACCTCTTGCGCGCTCACGTTGTCCAGCACATCCCCCGCGCCGAGCGCACCGAGGAGACCCTGGACGCGCGCGGCAAGGGCGGGATCCAGCGGAGTGCCGCTCGCGTGTGCATCGAGCGCGGCGCCGAGTGCGGTGAGCCCCGCGGCGGACGCGTTGTGGCGGTTGATGAACTCACGAAGCGCTTGAATGCTCATCTCGTTCTCCTGTTCGGGGGTTTCCCATATCCGAGGCGTGAATTCCGATGGCACAATGTGCCGTGACCACAGGGGGAGAGCGAAAATCCGACGGCACGCCGCCGCAAGTTCGGGCTGCGCGCACGATCTGGCTGGGCCGCGGGCGTGAAATGACCGAGCTCCAGGCAGGACTCGAGGATCTGCACGCGGCGGGACGTGGGGGTCTGTTCCTCATCACAGGTGAGCCGGGCATTGGCAAGACGCGCCTCGCGGACGAATTCGGTCGCTTGGCCAGCGGCCGCGGCGTTGCCGTCCACTGGGGTCGCGCATGGGAGGTGGGGGGTGCCCCATCGTACTGGCCATTCATCCAGGTGTTGCAGAGCATCTGCCGTGGCCTCGACACGGAGGGCGTTCTTGGATTGGTGGGCGCGCACGGTCCGGAGCTTGCCGAGCTCTTGCCTGACCTCCGTCATCGGCTCCCCTCACTTGCGACCACGGGCGCAGAGAGCGCGACCACGGATCGCTTTCAGCTGTTCCAGGCCGTCAACGCGCTCCTCCATGCGGCCGCTGCGAAGGCTCCGCAGCTGGTCGTGCTCGATGATCTGCATGCCGCCGATCCGTCTTCCCTTCTGCTCCTGCATTTTCTCGTACGCGATCTGCGCTCGCGATCACTCCTTGTCATCGGCACCTACCGCGAGTCGGAGGCGGCGCTCGCGCAGGAGGTCGGTCAAACGCTGGCGCGCATCGCGCGCGAGGCATGCGTGCTTCCGCTGCGCCGCCTGGATCGCGATGAGGTGGCCGACTTCGTGGTGCAGGCGACCGGCGCGGCCTTCAGCTCGGATCGTGTCGCGGCGATCCACCAGCGCTCCGAAGGAAACCCGCTCTTCTTGCGCGAGCTGCTCCAGCTCAGGAGCCTTGGGCGCGAAGATGACGGTGCGCGACAACCCGAAGGCATCCGCGAGGTGGTGCGCGCGCGGCTCTCGTTGCTCACGCCCGCCGTGCGAAAGGTGCTCGAGGTCGCCGCGGTGATAGGGCGCGAGTTCAGGTTGGACGCGCTCGCGGCCATGACGAAGACGACCGAGCTGCTCGACCTTGACGGGCTTCTCACGCCCGCTGTCGTTGCTGGCATCATCGAGCCCCTCGAACAGCATCCCCCGACGTGGCGCTTCACCCACGTGCTCTTGCGGGAAGGCCTCTACGAAGATCTCGCGACGGCTCAACGCGCGGCACTTCACCATGCAGCCGCGCTGGAGCTCCAGCGACGACGGAGCGAGCGCGACGGCGACAGTGAGCCGGTCCTCGCCGAGCTCGCGCATCACCTGCTGCGCGCGATCCCGCTCGTCCCGCGCGGCGAAGCAGCGGATGCGGCGCTGCGTGCGGCCGAGCGCGCGATCGCACTCCTGGCGTTCGAGGATGCTGGCAAGTTGCTCGCGCGCACCGGTCAGCTGCTCGACGGCGTGGAGGGCGAAGAGGTCCGGCTCTGCGAGGTGCTCCTCTTGCTCGGAGTTGCGCGCATTCGCGCTGGAGACGTGAAGTCGGGCAAGGAGACGTGTCGACGCGCCGCTGACCTCGCGCGCCATGCTCGGAATGGCGAGCTCTTCGCGCGCGCAGTGCTCGGCTCCGCCTGCGAGTTCACGCCGGACATTCGCGATCTGACGCTCATCGCATTGCTCGAAGAGGCACTAGAAATGCTGCCGCCTCACGACGGCGCGCTGCGGGCACGTTGCATGGCGCAGCTCGCCGCGGAGAGCCAGCCGATGCCCGATACAAGCGGGCCCGTGGAGCTCGCTCGCGCCGCGGTGGCGATGGCGCGTCGTCTCGGCGATAGCGACACACTGCGCTTTGCGCTCGCGCAAGCAGGCCTGGCCATGCTGCCCTACGGCCCCCCCGCCGAGCGTCTGATGCTCGATCAGGAGTGCCTCCGCCTCGCGCACGCCGCAGGTGACACGGTGGTCGCGATCCGCGCTCACCTTCTGATCGAGAGCGACTACCGGGAGCTCGGGAATCCGGCCAGCGCGGACGCTCATCTTGGTGCCTACAAGGCGCTGCTTCAGCTCCGGCACGGCGCCTTTTCGTGGATGGAGGGCATGCTCGACGCGATGGCGGCCCTCATCGATGGGCGGTTCGACGAAGCGGAGCGGTGCTACCGCGAAGCGAGCGAGATCGCCCACAAGGACGAGAGCAAGGCCATCGAGATGTCGGCCTTCCCGGTCGGGTTCCACCGAGCGGCGGAGAGGTACGACGATCTGCCTGCGACCGAGTCGCGCTTGCGCGCTGCGCTCTGCACGTCTGGCGACGAGCTGCGGAGCTGCGTTGGCGAGATGTTGCTTGCACAGCTTCACGCGAGAGCGGGCGATCGGACGCGCGCGGCGGCGCAGCTCGCGGCAGTACGAGCGCAGCGGGTTTTCAAGGAGATCAAGGAGGGCGCGTGGCTCGTCCTGCTCGTTGACGCGTGTCACTTGCTGGGGGATGTGGAGCTTGCAGAAGAGCTCTATGCGGCGCTCTTGCCTCGCGCATCGCAGTTCTATTTCCTGGGACCGCTCGGCGGGTACGTCGAGCCGCCCTATGGTCGCCAACTCGGGCTCCTTGCCGAGACCGTCGGTCGCCTCGACGTTGCGGTCGATCACCTGAGCGACGCGGAAGCGAAGACCACACAGGCCAACCTGCGCGCCCATCTGGCGCGCGTGCGCTACGAGCTCGCGGGGGTGCTTCTTCTTCGCAACAAGAACGGTGACCGGGATCGCGCTCTCGGGCTCCTGGATCATGCACGGACGCTGGCCGTGGAGCTCGGGCAGGTCAGCCTTCTCCCGCTGCTGGACGAGCGTCGCGCCGTCGTGGCGGCTCTCACGCACACGAACACGGAGACCCCAGCGAACACCGCGAACACCGCGAACACCGCGAACACCGCGAACAGCGCGAACAGCGCGAACGCAGCGGCTCCAGAGGCGCGGTTCGCGATGCGCCGCGAGGGCGATACGTGGGAGATAGCGTGGCAAGGGCGCGCGGTCCGCCTCCGCGACAGCGTTGGCTTGCGCGTGCTCGATCAGCTTGTGTCGAGCCGCGGCCAGGAGCTGCACGTGCTCCAGCTCGTCTCCGCGGGGGGCGAGGACGGTGAGGTCATCGACCGTGGCGATGCGGGGACCGTGCTCGATGCCGAGGCCATCCAGAGCTACCGTCGCCGGCTGCTCGACCTTCGTGAAGAGCTCGAGGAAGCGGAGGGATTCGCCGACGTGAGCCGCGCCGATCGCGCGCGGACCGAGATCGATTTCCTGACGCAGCAGCTGGCGAGCGCCGTAGGGCTCGGCGGACGGGATCGCCGCGTCGGAGGTGCAGCGGAGAGGGCCCGAACGACCGTGCAGAAGCGACTACGCAACGCCATCCGCCGCATCGAAGAGGAGCTCCCGGAGCTCGCGACGCATCTCGACCAGACCATTCGCACCGGCACGTTCTGCGGCTATCTACCCGACGGCCGCGCGCGCAGCCGCCGGCCCTGAGAGGCGAGCGAGAGTCAATGGCGCGCGTGGCGGCAGGCGTCGGTTGCGGCGACCCGATGCAGTCCGACCACGAGCACGTGCGGTGCGAGAAGTGCGGCGAGTACCTTGACGAGTTCATCCACATGCTCGTGGAGCTACATCCTCACTCACACCGATAGGCGGCGCTCTGGCGTTGTCGCTTTGGCGGGCACGAACGAAGAAGCGTTCCGTCGCCGCCAGAACGCACAGCATGGTCCCATCCCGTCCAAATTCCAGACTGGAATTCACAGAACGCCGTAAAAATGGCTTCTTCCTTGCGCGGCCTCCCGTATGCTCCGGTGCATGGGGACCAAGAAGAAGACCGCGTCGTCTCGGCCGCGCTCGACCGCGCTCATGCGCGCAGAACGTCACACGCCCGCAGTGAATCTCTCTGGCGCGGATACGAAGCTCCTGCAACGCGCGCTCGCGGAGGGGCAGGATCTGGCCAACGCGCTCGAGGCCGCGGTGCTGCGCTTTGGTCGCTGGCTCGTCGTCGAGGTCTTCAGTGGTGACGCGGCAGCCGCCATGGACGACCGCAGTCAGAATCCGGTGTGGCTCGAGCTCACGCGGCGCGCGGGCGGACCCACGCTGCCCATCAGCCGCCGCATGCTCTATGTGGCCGTCGCCATCGCGGCGAACGATCACCGGATCACAGACCAGGCGTGGCAGCGGCTCGACGTCCAGCGGAAGCAAATCCTGCTGCCGCTCCGCGAGCCCGCGGCCCTCCGCCAGGCGGCGCAGCAGGTGTCGAAATGGAACCTCACGCAGCAACAGACCCAGCAGCTCGTGACCACCGAGCTGGGCCGCCGCGGCAAGTCACGTCAGGTGCGACTCACACGCGCGGGCCTCCTCTCGCGCGTGCGCAGGGTCAGCCAGTCACTCACGGGCGAGAAGTTTCCGCAGCGCATGGAGGAGCTCGCGGCGCGCATGACGCCAGTGCAGCGCACCGAGCTGCTCCGAGAAGTGGAGCGCTCGCTGGCCGCGCTGGATCAAGTGAAGAAGCGCCTCGCCATCCGCTGACGGCCCGCGAGCCTGGTCGTTGTCCAAACGCCGTTCTCACAGCGGCCGACGGCGTCCACCGGGTCGACGCACGGGCAGTCATACGAATAGATCGCGAACTCGGCGGGAAGCGCGGAGCCGTCCGTGACGACATCGTCGACGGTGCTGTCTGGACGACGCTCGCCCTGCGTCCAGACGAACAGCAGGCACGGACCATCCTTTCCCTGCCAGCATCGAAGGGGGCCGCCGCACACGGGACAGGCGAGCGCGGGTACCGGAACGAACGTGTCGAACATGCCCACGAGCGAAGTCTGCCGCACACGGGCGCAACATCCAACCCCCTGCGTCCAAACGCGCAAGAACCACGAACCTGACCGTCAAGCGGTGTGAGATGGTCGGGGAGGCGGGATTTGAACCCGCGACGACGAGCACCCAAAGCTCGTGCACTACCGGACTGTGCGACTCCCCGGAAGGTTCCCTTCTAGCGCACGCAGTGAGGCGCGCGCAATGCCGCGCTTGATGGTTTCGCCGACCGCTAGGACGCGGTGCCGCGTAGGCGTCCGAGCGCTCGTTCGTAGCCTTCGAACGTGCTGTCGTCGAAGAGCACGAAGCGCGCGAAGACGATCGCTGGCGTCGCTAGCAGCTCATCGTGCACCGTCTCGAGCGCGATCGGAGCGGCCTCGGAGACGGGGTAGCCGAAGGCTCCGGTGCTCAGTGACGGGAACGCGATCGAGCGCACGCCGTTCTTCGCGGCCAACCGCATCGACTCGCGATACGCGGATGCCAGACGTCCTGCGTCCTGCGCCTTGCCTCGATACACGGGGCCGACCGCGTGAATCACGTGCTTCGCGACGAGCCCATATCCCTTCGTGATGCGCGCGGACCCGACGGCGCAGCCACCGATCGCGGTGCACTCGCGCTGGAGCTCGCTGCCGGCTGCATCGTGAATGGCCCCGTCCACGCCTCCACCCGCCATGAGCCTGGTGTTCGCCGCGTTGACGATCGCGTCCGTGTCCTGCTCGACGATGTCGCCCAGCACCAGCAAAATGCGTGACCACGCCGTTCCCATATGCGTGAATCTACCCCACGCCCCTGCACGCGGGAGTGCTCGTCACACGAACGGGTCGCCACCTGGGAACTTCCCGGCGTCGCGGAGGCGCATCACTCCCGCACGCACTGCGCCCGCTCCGAGCAACACGTCGGCGACCACGAAGATTTCGAACGTGTCTTTCTTGATGATGCCCATCTTCATGAGCGCGTAGGGCACCGCGATGCTGCAGCCGATGAACACCGCAGCTCCGATGAGCAGCGTCTTGCCCCGCTGCTGTCGCTTGATCAGGTACGCCTCGAAATCGTCCATCAGGCGCGTGACTCTACATCGCGGAGCGCCGGGGCTCCACCGGCAGATCGGGAGATGAATCGGGTGGTACGCTCTTCTCGTGCACGCGAAGTCCTCGGCGACACTGCCCGGCATCCTGCTCGCTGTCGCTGCGGCGGCGCTTGCTTCGTGCACACGCTCCCCACCGCAGGCGTCGCCCGAGCCCACTGTCGCCAGCGCGGCTCCTCCCGCGCTTGCGCCCGCTCCCGCTCCCGCTGTTGCTTCGTCCGACGTCACTGCTCCGCCCGCGAGCGTCGTCGCGCGGTTTCATCTGTCGCCTTTCTACACGCAGTACGTGGACGCGGACACGCTGCCCATTGTCGGCTCCGCTCGTGTGTCTCCGTTCGCGATCGTGGAGGCTCGCTTCCTGGTGCGGAAGATGATCGGTGCGCGACCGGGGATCCTTCATGCGATGGCGAAGAACAACGTGCGCCTTGCCGTGATGGCGGCCACGGAGATGACCACCGACATTCCGGAGCACAGCGATCTCACGCCGAAGACTTATTGGGACCGGCGGGCGCGTGGCCTTGGGGCGACCGAAGCGCGTCCCGCGGTCAGCGCGGCGGAGGAGAATCTGCTCGATTTGCCGGGTGATCCGTACAGGGCCGAGAACATCCTCATCCACGAGTTTGCCCATGCGATCCACGAGCGCGGGATGGTCACGGTCGATCCTTCGTTCGATTCGCGCCTTGTCGCCGCATACGAGCACGCGCGCGCGAAGGGCCTCTGGGCGAACACCTACGCCGCCACCAATCGCATGGAGTACTGGGCCGAGGCGACGCAGTCCTGGTTCGGCTGCAATCGCGCGAACGACAAGGAGCACGGACCCATCGACACGCGCGACAAACTCGTCCCCTACGATCCGGAGATCGCCGTGCTCCTGCGCGAGGTCTTTGGCGACGGGCCGTGGCGCTACAAGAAGCCGGCGGCGCGACCGCCCGAGGAGCGCGCGCATCTCACCGGCTTCGACGTCACGAAGGCCGGGCGGTTCGCATGGCCCGCATCTGCGCCGCCGCTCTCCAATCAGGGTCGTGCGCTTGCGTGGCTCCCGAGCAACGCGGTTCCGCGCGTGTCGCCGGCGAGCACCGCGCCTACGTCCATCCAGTTCGAGAACCATCGCAGCGCCGACGTCACCATCGCGTGGCTCGGGTTCGACGGTCAGCGAAAGACCTATGCGACCGTTCGCCCTGGCGGAACGGCCGTGCAACAGACATTTGCGGGCCACGTGTGGTTCGTGTCCGAGGCGAGCGGCACGCTGGGCGCGGTCGCGGCGATCGACACGCCAGGGCTCGTGGAGATTCGATAGACTCAGGCGCGATGCACGCGCTTCTCTGGAACGGCACCACGGCCACCGTGATCTCGCGCGACGAGCCATCCCTTGCGCCCGGTCGCGCGCTCGTTCGCATGACGCGCGCGGGGATCTGCAACACGGACCTGGAGATCGCGAAGGGCTACATGTCCTTTCGCGGCGTGCTCGGTCACGAGCTCGTGGGCGTGGTCGTGGAAGGCCCGGACGTATGGCGTGGCCGGCGCGTCGTCGTCGAGATCAACTTCGCGTGCGGCGCGTGCGCGATGTGCGAACAGGGTCTTCGTCGCCACTGCCCGACGCGCACGGTGATGGGCATCCTTGGCGCGGACGGCGCGTTCTCGGAGATCGTCAGCGTCCCCGTCGCAAACCTCCACGCCGTACCGGACAGCATCGACGATGATCACGCCGTGTTCGCCGAGCCGCTCGCCGCCGCGTTCGAGGTGCTCGACCAGGTCGCGATCGCCAAGGGAATGAGCTGCGTCGTGCTCGGCGATGGAAAGCTCGGCCTCTTGGTGGCGCAGGTACTGGCGCGCACGGGTGCGGACGTCCTTCTTGTCGGCAAGCACGAGGAGAAGCTCGCGCTACTTCGTTCGCGCGGTGTTCGCACGGCGCTGTTCGATGCGTGGCTGCCAGAGAAGGAGCGCGCGGACGTGGTCGTGGAGGCCACTGGCTCCGCGCGCGGGTTTGCCGCCGCCATCAGCGCGACGCGGCCCCGAGGAACGCTCGTCCAGAAGAGCACCGTCGCGGGCGCACTGAAGCTCGATCTCGCGCCGATCGTGATCAACGAGCTCTCGGTGATCGGCTCGCGCTGCGGGCGCTTCGAGCCCGCGATCGCCGCGCTGGGCGCAGGCGACATAGACGTGACGCCGCTCATCAGCGCGCGCTTTCCGCTCGCGCGGGCCGACGAAGCCCTCGCGCGCGCAGCGTCCGCAGGCACGCTGAAGGTATTGCTGGAGAACGCCTAGGCGCGCCTAGCCGGGCGCGCCGAGCCGGGCAGACACGTCGTGAAGCGAGAGGCTGGCGCCGCAGCCGACGCATTTCCCATCGCCGGAGTAGATGCCTCCGTCACCATCCGTCCAGTTGACCCGATGCTCACCGCAGAACGGGCACACCGGACCAGCATCGGGATAGTCCGAGACCGATTGCCACCGTTCATGCTTCATTTCAGCGGCAAGCGTGATCGGTCGGCTCACGGGCAACGAGTAGTCGCTCTTCGTGACGCCAGCGATCGCTACCAGGAGCTGCTCTGGCGAGTCGACCTCCGCGCGCAGGCATCGAAGCGCGAGGCGCAGCTCGGCGACGACCGTCCCGCGACCGGTCCGCTGCTCAGAGTCCTTGGTCGCGCGCATCTCCCAGCCGGACACGAAAGGCTCGGTGCGCGCGAAGCGCTCCAGGATCTGCGCGACTGCCCCGTCACCACCGCGCGTGAACATCAGCCACCGATCGCCGCCCACGCGCGAGACGCACGCGTCGGGTGGTGTCAGATCGCGGAACAGCTGCTCGAGCATCGCGATGACCGTGTCGCCCTCCGTATGCCCGAGGTGCGCGTTGCGTCGCTTGAAGTCGGCGATGTTGAAGCTGTAGAGGACGCCGGGGAGGAGCGCGCTTGCACGCTCGACGAACGCGTCCATCCGGTTCGGGGTCACGAGGGCCATGCGCGATGCTTGATGATGTCACGCGCCCGCGGCCAGCGCTCGGGGTTTGCTCAGGAGAGCGCGCGAGCCGTCATCGGCGCATCCGGCCCGGTCTCGCGCGGCGTGGTGAGCGCCACGCGACGGAGATCGTCCATGATGCGCGCATACTCCACGTGGTCCACGGTATCGAGCGGCTCGGTACCAGCCGGAAGGAGCAGCGCAGTGGGCCTGGGGAACATCACTCCCCCCTGAACGGCACTTGTCGCGCTTCCTTGAGTGGCGCGAACGACATCATCCAATGAGCTCGCTCGCGGCCACCACGCCGGTCAGTTGCTCGCGAAAGAGCGCATAAACCACGCTCTTTTCGGGCAGCGCGACGTCGCCGGTATAGAGCGCTGCGAACGCCGGCGTGCCTTTTCCGAGCGTGAGCGGCCCCTTGCTGCGCGCCCCGAATGCGCCACGCAGGCGCTCGAAGAACGCGTTCGCCGTCTCGCTCGTCGCGCGCTCGAGCGTGCGATGCGAACCGTCGCGCGCACGCAGGTGAACCCGACTGCCGCGAGACGCAGCATGAAGCAGCGCCAGATCGCGCATGGTCGGGCGCACGCCGCTTGCGAAGTACTTCATCATCGTGGGGCAGATGCGCGACACGTCGGCGTTGGACGTGGCCACGTTGTTGAACTGGATCTTCCCGGCGGAGTACACGTCCAGCCAGTGGATGGTGCCATCCTCCACGTCGAACACGAGCGGCATGAACATGCCGTTGTCGCCCTGGAGCGCGAACTTCAGCGTGACCGTGCGCGGGTCGAAGAGAGCGCCGTGATCGTCGTCGCGGAGCATGATGCCGGCGTAGCCGCGCTCCAGCTGGTCGAAGGTCATGCCCGCGTAGGCGTTCACGACCATGACGGCGTAGCGAACGCCGACCGCACGTGCCTCGGCGAGGCGCAGGTCCACGAGCTCCGTCGCCCCATCCGGGAACGGCGCGTCCTGCAGATCGCCAGCGCTCTTTGCTATCGGCTTGCCGTTGATGGTGCAGTCCAGCTGGTAGTACGAGCACACGCCGACGTACTTCCAGTCCTTGTCGTACAGGGCCACGGACAGATCGATGTCGGTGTCGTAGCCACCCTTCGGCTGGCACCAGTGAAGGAACATGCGCACGAGCTTGCCGTTCGTCTCGCCCTGCACCCGTGAGCCGCGCGCGAGCTGCACCGCGGAAGGACTGGCAGTGCGCTCGTTGAACGGCACCGTGATGGTCGCGAGCGCGTCGTCCACGATGAAGTCGGCGAACGCGGGCTTCTCGCCGAAGCGACGGAGCAGCTCGTTCTGGATGGCGGCGGTTGCGTTTCGTGCGACGTCGGGCGGAAGCGTGGTGCGCTTGTCGGTCGCGGCGACGCCGGTGGTCACGCCGCCCTTTGGCCAGTACATGCGCACGGGCGCCTTCGCGACGCGCGTGGGCAGCGTGGTCCACAGCGTGAGCAGCACCGGCGTGGAGAAGGACTTCACGCACGCCGTGAACGCGTCAGACACGATCGCGACGCGAGTGGCGTCACCGTCTGCGACGCGAAGGAGGTGATCGAAGCGGCGCGCGAGATCGCCTGGTCGTGCTCGAAGCAGCGTCACTGCGGCCTGGATGTCGCGCGCACCGATCGCCGTCTCCACCTTGCTGGCAAACGTGCGGAAGGCGGGAGCGGGCGTGCCGTCAGGGGCATTTTCTCGGAGGATCGTGAACGCGTGGGCCACCTTCGGGAAGCGCTTCGCGTACTCGTGCGGGTGCAACGTCTCGCCCACCCACACCCAGTACGAGCGGTGTCGAAGCATGTCCTCCGTGAGTCGCTCGGCGTCGAACGACTCCATGAGCGACAGCAGCGCCCGACGGAACGCGCGCGACATGCGCACCACCCTGAACCGCTTCTTCGTGAACGCGACATACACGTTCGCCACGCTGGGGTAGTTCTTCCAGCGCGTGGCCATCAGCGTCTCCACCTGCGACGCCCAGCGGCCCGGCTTGTCGCGCGGCACGCTCACGTACGACGGCACGCCCTGCAGGCTCGCGTCTGCGCCGGACACCACCGCGAGCATGCGGAGCACGTCGGTCGCGGTGGTGAGGTGCTTCTTCGCGATGGGAAGCACCGCGTCTGGCGGAAGCTTCTGCAGCAGCGTGCCGAAGACCCGCGCGGAGTTCTCCTTCACCGGGATCTTCGCGGGCAGCCACGGAACGATGCGCTCGCCGTAGTGAACGACAACGGCGGTGAGCGCGCCCACGTCCACGGGGGACATGGCCTGCTTCCGATCGCAGAACGAAGCGAAGAGCGCGCGCGCCTGCGCGTCAAGGTCCTCACCCACGTCGAGCAGCTTGAAGGTGATGCGCTCGTTCGGCAGCGGCGCGTCATCATTCGGCGTGGTGAGGAAGAACGGCGACGAGCGATCGACCGCGCGCTCGCACGCGGGGCACGCGCTGTAGTTTGCGCCATCCCAGCAGTGCTCGCAGACCACGTGCGCGCAGGGCTTCAAGACGTACGTGGCGCCCACGCGCCGGCAGAACAGGCACGGCATGTTCTCGCGCTGGAAGAAGCGCGCGAGGAACTTCTTCCACCACAGCGCGGTGGTGTCCGCGGGCACGTCGTCCGGGAACTTGCGGAAGAGCGGGACGTGCTTGTCGCGCGCGCCGGACGATCTCGCGAGGCATTCGATCATGTGCTCGCGCACGATCGCGAGATCGAACAGCGGCAACGCCCCGAGCTCTACGCGCAGCCGCGTGGACAGCGCGTACCCGATGTCCGCGAGCGAGATGTCCACCGCGCGAAGGTGGTTCTCCAAAACGGCCTCACGAGCGACGCCCGCGGTCCATTCCTCTTCGCGCGGAAGGAACACGAGCCCCTTCCGCTTGAGGAGCACATCACGAATCCCCTCTTCCGCCATCGCCGCCCCGCTTCCCCAAAACGCGAACGGATCGAATCTTGGGATCCGATCCGCCGCAGAAAAATGGAGGTAATTGCCCAGGCTGTGTTGAGCCGGCCGAAGCCGAATAGAAGGAAGCCTGGACTGAGCCTCCGCAAGGAAACGTACCCGACGTCAGGCCGCTTGCCTATCCGAGAACCGCCGCCTTCGGGCGCAGGCTCACGCGCATGGGCATGCCGCCCTTCGGTGCGAGCGTGACGGACGGATCCAGCTTCACCACGTGGCCGGGCGCCAGGTCGAAGTGGGCTCGCTGCATCATCGTGGCCAGGAGGAGCCGCGCCTCCATCATCGCGAAGTGCTTTCCGATGCACGTGCGGGTGCCTGCGCCGAACGGGACGAACGCCTTCTTCGCGATCTCCGTCATGCGGTCAGGCGCGAAGCGGTCGGGGTCGAACCGCTCGGGGTCGGGGAACCACCGCCCGTCGTGGTGCGCAAGATACGTCCACATGACGACCTCGGCGCCGGCGGGAATCGTGAACCCGCCAACGGTCGCGTCCTCCGATGCGGTGCGCGACAGCACGAAGGCGGGCGGGTAGAGGCGCATGGCCTCGTTCAGCACCTGCTCCGCGTACGGCATGGCCGGGAGATCCGCAACGCCGGGAAGGCGGCCCGCGAGGACGGTGTCGATCTCCTCCATGAGCCGCTTCTCCACGTCCGGATTCTGCGAGAGCAAGTAGACGGTCCACGTGAGCAGGTGCGACGTGGTGTCGTGGCCTGCAAGGAACATGGTGAGGAGCTCGTCGCGCAGCTGCTTCCGCGAGATGCGCTCTCCCGAGGCCTCGGCGTCCACCGTGCGGATCAGCAGCGACAGCAGGTCCGTCCGCGCGTTCAACTTCTCTTCGGGCTCCGCGCGGCGGCGATCGATCATGTCGAAGATGATCTGGTCCATGTCCGCGAGCGCTTTCTTCGAGCGGCGCACGCCGGGCAGCGGCAGCCAGTCGGCCAGGATCTGCGGACTGCTGGCGCCCTGGCGGAACGTGGTCATGGCGCGCGCGACCGCGTCGGTCTCGCCGTCGCTGTCGTGATCGAAGAGCACCTTCTTCACGATGCCGAGCGTGAGGCCCATCATCTCGCGCGAGAGGTCAACCTGGCTGCCGTCACGCATCCCATCCAGCATGCGCACCGTGCGCTCGACCATCGCCGGTCCGTGCGCCTCGATCGATTTGCGATTGAACGCGGGATTGATCAATCGCCGCTGCCGCCGCCACAGCTCACCGTTGCTCGTGAGGAGCCCGCTGCCCAGGTACCGCGCGAGCTGCCGCGCCGTGAGCCCCTTCTCGGTCTTCTTGAACTTCGCGCCCTGCGCAACGAGCACCTCGTTGATGTGCTCCGGGTGGCGCAACAGGTACAGATGCGAGCCGCGAAAGTTGCTGTAGTAGATGTCACCGAACTTCCCGAAACGGCGCCGCACGAAGCCGATCCCATCGCGCCGGAACGCGAGGAAATACCGGAGCAGCGCGACCGGATTGTTCGAGAGCGGCGGAGGGCCCGGTGGGAACGTCAGGGCCGGCTCGCTCGCGATGGTCGCGGTGGATTGCATGGTTTCGCGCAAGCTAACCACCACTGCGCGGGCGCGCGAGATTTCTTTGCGCAGCACAAATCCAGACAACCGCTTGGAGGTGTACGAGGATCATGAACCTCAAGCCCCTCATGCACGCAGGTGAATCGTCCAGGGGGACGCTGCTCGTCCGTATCGCGCTCGGCTGGGTGTTCATGTGGTCTGGAGCCATGAAGCTGGTGTTCGAGAACCAGGGGCCGCTTCGATTCGCGAAGCTCGGGCTGCCCGCACCCGAAGAGCTCGCCTACTTCGTCGGTGGGGTCGAACTCGTCGGTGGCGCGATGCTCGCGCTTGGCCTGTTCACGCGGCTGGCCGCGCTTCCGCTGGCGTTCGACATGCTCGTCGCGATCGCCACCACGAAGCTCCCGCTGCTCGTGGGCGCAGGTCCGGAGCCCGTTTCTGCGGCGCCGAAGGTCGGGCTCTGGGCGTTCGCGTACCAAGCGCGGCTGGACCTCGTGATGCTCCTCTGCTGTGCGTTCCTCGCTGCGGCCGGCGCCGGTATCTGGTCGCTCGACGCGATCCTCTCGCGCCGTCTGAAGGATGCGCGGCTCATGCGCGATCCCCTGATTCACGGCGCGAATGCACCGGTAAGCTGACGACAGATGGCGATCTCGGCGGAGGCACGCGACACCGACGATCTGGCTCTCGTCTCCAGTCTGGGGCGTGGAGAGGAAGCGGCGTTGCGTGCGCTGCACCGTCGGTATGCGTCCCTCGTGTTCACGGCGGCTGCGCGCATCGTCGAGCCGGCCGCGGCGGACGAGGTGGTGCAGGACGTGTTCATGACGCTGTGGAAGAAGCACGACTCCTTCGATCCGGCGCGCGGGTCGCTCCGGAGCTGGCTCGTCCAGATCGCACGCCGCCGTGCGCTGAACGAGCTGCGCAGGAAGCAGGGGCGCACCGAAGAAGGGGATGGGGCGCTGGCCGACCTTGCGGACGACGCGCTGGAGCCGGATGAAGCGCAGTGGCTCGCGCATCGCAAGGCCGTCATCCAGGCCGCGGTGGACGCGTTGCCCGCGGCGCAGAAACAGGCGCTCTCGCTCGCGTACTTTGACGAGCTCACGCACGAGCAGATCGCCGCGACGCTGCAGATGCCGCTGGGCACCACGAAGACGCGCATTCGTCTGGCGCTCCGGCGGCTCGCGCCCGCGCTGCTCGTGGTGCTGACCGCGACCGCGCTCGTGCTTTGGTCACGACGGCGTGACGAGCTCGCGGATCGAAACGAGCAAGCGCTGCGCATGGTGACCGCGAGCGACGTCATCCCATTGCGCCTGGAGCCCGCAGCCGGCGCGCCGCCCGATGCACACGGCACGTATCGCACGCGGCCCGGCGCTCGCGTCGCGGTGCTCACCACGAGCCATCTTCCCAACGCCGGCGGCGTGGGCGCAAATGAAGCCTATTTCGCATGGACGCAAGGCCCGCACAGCTGGCGACTGCTCGGGCCGGTGACGGTGCAAGACGATGGCCGCTCGCTCCTCGTGGTCGAACTCGGCCCTGACGAAGCCGCGACGACCGAGCTGCGCGTGACCCTCGAGACCGCCCCGCCGGGAGCCACCCCGAAAGGCCCGACGCTGCTCGGGTGGTCAGCATCGCATCGGTGAAAAAGCAGGTATCGTGCGCGCATGACCCAGACCCACAGCGAGCCCACGACGTCGAACCACCGCACCGAGCGCCACGACAAGAGCTCGGAGAAGATTGTCCGGGAGCTGTTCGCTTCGGCGGACGTCACCATCAACGGCGACAAGCCCGGCGACATCCAGGTGAAGAACGACGGCTTCTACGGGCGGCTGCTTCGCGAGGCCTCGATCGGCCTGGGCGAGTCGTACATGGACGAGTGGTGGGAGTGCGATGCGCTCGACATCTTCATCGAGAAGATCCTGCGCGTGGACATGAAGAAGAAGATCCAGGGCAGTCTGCGCCTGAAGCTTCTCACCATCCAGTCGCTCGTCACCAACATGCAGAGCCGTGCGCGCGCGAAGATCGTCGCCGAGAAGCACTACGACCTGGGCAACGACCTCTACGAGGTCATGCTCGACCCGCGCATGGTCTACACCTGCGGCTACTGGAAGAACGCCAAGACCCTGACCGAGGCGCAGGACGCGAAGCTGGAGCTCATCTGCCAGAAGGCCGATCTGAAGCCCGGAATGCGCGTCCTGGATCTGGGCTGCGGCTTCGGCGGCTTCGCGCTCTACGCGGCCGAGAAGCACGGCTGCAAGGTGCGCGGCGTCACCGTCTCCGTGGAGCAGCAGAAGCTGGCCATGGATCGCGCAAAGGCGAAGAATCTGGACGTGGACATCCGCGTCGCTGACTACCGCAGCCAGGACGAGAAGTTCGACGCCGTCGTGTCCATCGGCATGATGGAGCACGTGGGCTGGAAGAACCACCGCGCCATGATGGAGGTCGTGCACCGCTGCTTGAAGCAAGAGGGGCGCGCGGTCGTTCACACCATCGCTGCGAACGAGAGCCAGACGCACGGCATTCCGTTCTTCGAGAAGCACATCTTCCCGAACGCGGCCTCGCCTTCACTCCAGCAGCTCGGCAAGGCCATGGAAGGCCTCTTCGTCCTGGAAGACCTCCACAACATCGGCCCCGACTACCGCCCGACCCTGCTCGCGTGGTGGAAGAACTTCGAGGCGGGCTACGCCTCGCTCGACCAGAAGAAGTACGACCGCCGCTTCTGGCTCATGTGGCGCTTCTACCTGCTCGCGGCCGCGGGCGCCGTCGCCGCGCGCGAGTCGCAGCTGTTCCACCTGGTGCTCACGCACGTGGGTCAGCCGCAGCCGGACTGCCGCTTCTCCTGACCTCCCACTCTACGCGACCGCGAGCGCGTGTCCGCAGGCGGGCCGCAACCAGGCACATCCACACGAGGATGACGATGAGCGACACACGCTCGAGGATCGCAACGGAGGCGGAGCCTGGTCCGACTCCGCCGAGCTCGCTCGCGTAGAGACCGAAATCCGCGCTCGTGACCGCCACGGCCACTCGGCTCTTCCCAACCTGTGCAGTCAGCTGCACACCTGGCTACGCCTCCGCCGGCCCGTGGAGGCTCTTGCGGTAGGCGCCTGGCGGCATTCCGTAGCGTCGCTTGAAGGCCTTGCTCAGCGACGCCTCCGAGTCGTAGCCCACGCGCTCTGCGATCTGCGCGATCGCGTGCGCCGACTCGCGCAGCATCGACCTGGCCGCATAGAGGCGCCACTGCTGCACGTACGACAGCGGCGGCTCACCCAGGAGCTGCGCGAAGGTGAGCGCAAAGCCAGAGCGCGACATGCCGACCTCGCGCGCCAGCGTCGCCACGGTCCATTCGCGCGACGGCTTCTGGTGGACCAGCGTCAATGCGCGCGCGATGCGTGTATCCCGCAGCGCACGGATCCAGGCGCCGGTCTGCCCTTCGTCCTTGCCAAGCCACGCGCGCACGACCTCCACGAAGAGCGCCTCCGTCAATCGCGCGACCAGCACGTCCGCGCCTGGCGTCCGCGCACCGCCCTCTGCGGACAGGAGTGTGAGCAGGAGCTGCACGCGCTCGCTCCCCTGCACATGCAGGATAGGAGGCATGAGCGAGAGGAGCGGAGGCCCGTCACGCCCCGCGGAGAAGCCACCGCACACCAGAACCGTCTGCGCACCGCGACCGCCGCAGCGAACCAGCCACGAGCCGTCGGCGCCGCCGAGTACGTCCTCGATCGGCACGCTCTCGCGATCCGGCGCATCACCGATCGCGTGTCCCGAGCCATGCGAGAGCAGCACCAGATCCCCCGCCGCGAGCCTCACATCCGGCTCGCCAGGGACCTGTAGCACCGCGTCCCCGCGGACCACGCCATGGAACGTGGCGACCGGCGAGCCCTTCGCACGCATGGCCCACGGCGCGCGCGCCTCCAGGCGGCAATACATCTGGCCGCGCATGCGGACCGCGTCGAGCACGGCAGACAGGTCGTCCATCGCTCTTTCCATGGCTCCAGCATAGCGAGGATTCCTGGGCTTGTTCGTGCGTCCGGACGATTGGACAAGTCTTCTGGACGCCGGGATCCTTCAGTTCCGGAAGGCGCGTGTCACGTTGAACGCATGCAGAACGAAGCAACGCAGAACAATACATTCCTCAAGGTTGGTGGCGTCGCGGCGATCCTCTCCGGGATCATCACGCAGGTCTCCGGCGCGCTTCACCCGGTGGAGACGGCGACCATCTTCGACCCCGCGACGCACATGAAGGAGATCGCCGCGAACCCCACGTGGAACGCCGTGTACCTGGGCTTCACCGTGGGCTTCCTGCTCATGCTCGTTGGCCTCAACGCGATCTCGCGTGCGATCGTGGACGAGCCCGCGGCCTCGTGGGCCCGCGTCGCGCGCTCGGTCGCGACTGCGACCACGGCAGTGGCGCTGGTCTTCTTCGTGGTCGACGGCTTCGCGGCAAAGACCGTGGCGCTCGCCATGACGGCGAACCCGACGGACGCCACCATCGCCGCCGCCGGCGCCGTGGACCGCGTGGGCCGCGCATTCTTCGGTCACTGGACGCTGCTGTCGTGGGGCGTCACGCCGCTCCTCTTCGGTGTGACGGTGCTGCAGAGCACCACGTTCAAGAAGTGGCTCGGCGCATTCCCGATCATCAGCGGCCTGGCCGGCCTCACGGTGGGCCTCATCCAGGACTTCGGTGACTTCTCGCTCGGGCTCTTGCCGCCCTTCTACGCGGCGGTGCTGGTCTTCAACGTGTGGATGGTGACGATGGGCGTGACGCTCCTCCGCCGTTCACCGTCAAGCGCGACGCGCGCAGTGCAGGTGCTCGGGACGACCTGACGACCTGACGACCCGCGGGGATCGCAACGAGCAGGAGCTCAGTGATGCTCGGGAGCGGCGGGGTCGTGCTCCGGCGTGGTGGCTCCGCCGTGCTCCGTGCCGTGCTCTCCGCCGCCCTTCTTCTGGGCTTCTTCCCACTCTTCGCTGTCCTTCTTCTGCGCTTCTTCGGCCTTCGGGATGTCGAAGCCACCAGGCGCCTGGAGGCCGGTGCGCGGCTCGAAGTGTACGTTGTTCAGCGGGTCGAACTCGCCGCGGTGCTCGGTGTCGTTCATGGTGTAGACGAAGAAGACACCGATGAAGAGGAGCCCGCACACGAACATGAGCGCGTGGAACCGGTTGTCGTGGCGAAGGTGCATGAAGAACGTCACGACCAGAGACGCCTTCAAGGTCGCGATGATGATGACGACGAGCAGGTTCAGCTTGCCGAGCTCGACGTAGGACTGACCGACCGTCAGCACCGTCAGCATCATGAGCCCGATGAAGATCGCGATGTAGAAGAACGGCGACGAGATGTGCGAGTGCACCGCACCGTCATCGTGCGCGTGTCCAGAGGCGTGGCCGTGGTCCGACATCGATTCAGTCTCCATCAAGAGCACGGCAACGGAGCCGCACTACACGAGCCCTTTATAGGGCGAGGACCATCCGGCGCACAACTGTTGTCGGCATGATTTCTGGGTCTGCAGCTGAAGATCCCCATGCGGATAGGGGCCGTTACGCGCCCATTTCGCGCAAATTTCGCGCGCGCTCACCAGGTGACGCCCGTCGTGAGCCCGAAGCGGTGCACGCCGTCCACGTCCGGAATGAAGAACGCGTGCACGGGCACGTAGAAGGTTCCAACGCGCGGCGTCCAGCCGGCCGCGACGATCGTGTGTGCCTCGCTGCCCTTGAGCGGCTCCAGGTGCACGCCAAGGCCCACCTGGAAGTTGTTGTTGAACTCACCGCCGAGCAGCAGGTTGCCGCTCGGGAAGAAGTGGCTCTCCTCCAGGCCCGCGACGTTCGCGTTCGCCACCATGATCACGTTGAGCCACGAGTGGCCGACGACGCGATAGAAGGCCTCGTAGCCGACCAGGAAGTGATGCGGCGAGCGCATGTCCACCTTCTGCTGGAGGCTCTGCCCGTCGAACGCGGCGATCTGCTTGTCGTAGTTGAGCGTCGCCGAGTAGCCGATGCGGAAGCCGTGCATCAGCGTCCCGTCGTTGGGGTTGTATTCTACAGGTGTTGCCGGAGCGACCGTCACCTTGTCATGCTGCTGGGGCTTGACGCACGGGTCGGGTGCCTCGCACGGATGCGGCAACGGCTCCAGCGGAGCAGGCTCTGGCGACTGTGCGTGGGCACCGGTGGCCGCGAGGGAGACGGCGAGCACGAGCGCGAAGGAAGCGACATGGATGAGGGCGCGGGGATTCTTAAGCGTGAGGTTCATCATGCAGTACCCAGGAGCACGCGTCGCGCCATCGAGAATTTCCCTGTATTCGTGCATCCCCCCCACCTCGCGCGAGCAGCGGGCTGCACACGCGTGTGCACGCTCTTGCGCACACGAATGCCGGGACCGCACGCGGCTACGGCGCCAGGCCGTCGCCGATCACCGGCAGCCCGATCGCCTGGCGGAACGCGAAGAAGATCTCCACGGGCGGCACGTCGGAGGGCAAGGGGCGGAGCGAGAGCGGGAACCCGACGTCGAGCCGCAGCGCAACGCGCGCGACCTGCGGAAAGACCGCGCGCGCGCCAACGCCCGCGCTGTGCCGCAGCTGTATCTGGTCCAGACCGCCGGGCGCGTCACCCACGTCGTAGAACGCTGCGCCGCCGAGCTGCACCGACGTCAGAGAGAACGCAGGCGTGCGGTACTCGACGTTCGCAGCGACGAGATCGCGCCCGGCCAGGAACCGCGTCGGGTAGCCGCGCAGGAGCGACTCGCCGCCAAGGAACGACTCGACGTTGAGATAGTTGCGGACGCGATCGAGCGCGGTCACGGAGGCGACGAAGCGACCAAAGCCCAGTCTTGGCGTGGCGAACCCGAGCTGGCCCTTCACCGACGCGTCCGAGATGCGATCGATGTCCTTCTCGACCGTGGTCTCCAGCGTTGCACGCACGAGCCCGTCGCGAAACGGAACGCCGTAGGCAAGAGCACCGTACACGCCAAGGATGTCACGCGTGGAGCCGAGCGCGTGCACCGGCGCGTACGCTCGGAGCCATACGTCGTGGCCAAGGCGGTTGTCTTCCTGGAGCGACAGCGAGTCGAGATCGATCGTGCGCAAGAAGTCGCTCGAGTACGCATGCCATTGCACGAACGGCCCGACGCGCGCCTCTCCGACGGGGACAGCGGCGCGGTAGAACTCCGCGATGGAGGCAGAGTCCGATGCGTCATCCGGCACGCGGTATACGGAGCGCGACACACCCACGCCGACCGAGAAATCGTGCTTGTTTTCCCATCCAAACGAGCGTGTGAGCTTTGCTTGCTCGCTCACGGTGCGCTCGCGATAGACCCACGGCACCAAGGCCGCGTCGGGCGCGGACGGCGTGAACGTGGTCACCTTCGCGTCCACGTAGCGGCGGGTGACCTGGTCCTTCCAGACGATGCCCGTGGACCACGCCCACTCGGCGCGCGACGAGTGGAGCGGCTGCTTGATGCTCGCCGTGCCGTAGCTTCCTTCGGGCGTGCCGCGGTCGCGCTCGAAGATGACGTTGCCGTCCACGTAGAGGTCCAGGAAGCGGCCGTCCAGCCGCGGGATCTCGTAGCTCGCGCCGAGCGAGTACGACTTCGGCTGGAGCACGAACCGCGTGAGGGCGATCTGCTGGAGGCCGGCGACGTTGGTCTCCTTCGGTTCCAGATCGAGCAGCTCCAGGCCACCAGCGGTCACCGCGAGGTCGAAGTCCACGTAGAGGCTCCACACGTCCTTCGTGATCACGACCAGGCGAACCTTGTCCTCCGTTGAGCCCTTCATGGCGACGGCGACCACGAGCGACAGCTGCGGCAAGAGTCGCAAGTTCCGCGCGGACTCGTCGACCGTCACCTTCGAGAACGTGTCCCCCTCCTTGACCAGGAGCTCGTGACGAAGGACGTGCTCGCGCGATGTGGCGTGCACGGCATCCATCGCGATCGGAAGCGGATCATGCAGATCGATCGGATCGAGCCGGACGAAGTCGATGCGCTCGATGGTCTTCCCTTCCGGAGACGGATCGAGCGACGTGTGGAGACCCGCTGCGGCATCGGCGATCGCGGTCTCCTCGTACGCGGAGTAGCGCCCCGACAGCGCGCGTGGCTCTGCCCAGGCCGTGCGCGCAAGGCCAAGGACGAGCGCAAGAGCGACGACGCGCTCAGGCGAGCCCGAGCGCATCCAGCTTGTAGTAGAGCGCGCGACGGCTCACGCCGAGGATGCGCGCAGCGACGGTGCGGTTGTTACCCGCGCGTGTCAGGGCGTTCGTGATGGCCTCGCGCTCTGCGTCACGGAGCGCGCTGTCCAGATCGTCCGTGCGCGCGGCGCTCTTCTCCGCAGGTGCGGTTGCGAACGGACGTGGCCCAAGCTCGCGCAGGACGTCCTTCGCCTCGATCACGGGTCCCTCCGACAGCACAACGATGCGCTCGATGAAGTTCTGCAGCTGCCGCACGTTGCCGGGCCACGGCTCGCGTTCGAGCAGGTCGAGCGCGCCCTCTCCCAGCTCCATGCGACGGCCGTTCGACTTCGCGTGCTCCGTCGCGAAGCGCAGCGCAAGCGGGCGGATGTCCTCTGCACGCGCGCGCAACGGAGGCAGGACCAACGGCACCACGTTGAGCCGATAGTAGAGGTCTTCGCGGAACGTGCCCTTCGCCACCATGTCAGGCAGATCGCGGTTCGTCGCGGCGATGAAGCGCACGTCTACCTTGATGGTCTGCGTGCCACCAAGGCGCTCGAATTCGCGCTCCTGTAACACGCGCAAGAGCTTCACCTGCATGTGCGCCGTGATGTCGCCGATCTCGTCCAGGAAGAGCGTGCCGGTGTCCGCAAGCTCCACGCGGCCTGGCTTGCGCGTGGCCGCGCCTGTGAACGCGCCCTTCTCGTAGCCGAAGAGCTCGCTCTCCAGCAGCGTGTCCGGCAGCGCGCCGCAGTGGAGCTTCACGAACGGTTTGTCCTTGCGTGTGCTTCCTTCGTGCAGCGCTTTCGCCACCAGCTCCTTGCCGGTGCCGCTCTCGCCCAGGACGAGCACCGTCGCCGTGCCGGGCGCCGCGCGCCTGATCACCGCGTGCACATCGCGCATCGCAGCGGACGTGCCGACCATGTCGCTGGGGCCTTTTGGCGCAACGGGGATCGCGTCCGCGCCACGCTCTCCTTGTGCGACGGCCTTTCCCAGCACGAAGAGCAGCTCCTCGCGATCGAACGGCTTCAGCACGAAGTCGGCGGCGCCTGCCCGCATGGCAGCAACGGCGAGCGGCACGTTGCCGTGCGCGGTGAGCATCACGACCGGCACCCCCGGCCAGCGCGAGATGATCTCGGAGAGCAGCGTCATGCCGTCCATTCCGGGCATGCGAAGATCCGTCACGACGAGATCGAACGGACGCGCCTCCAGCGCCGCGAGCGCCTCTGCACCAGAGCGAGCATGCTGCGGCACGAGCCCTTCTTGGCCCATGAGGGCGCCAAGGACCTTGCCCATCGCAAGATCGTCGTCCACCGTGAGCACGCTCTTTCCACGCAGCCTGGCCGCTTCCATCTGTATTGCCTCAGCCCGAAGGTAGCTGAATTCGCACGACCGTCCCCTTGCCAACCTTGCTATCGAGCGACACCGAGCCGCGGTGGGCCTGGGCGACCCGCCGCACGAATGCGAGACCCAGGCCGGTTCCGTCGGGCTTCGTCGTGTAGAACTCGTCGAAGGCGCGCTCCACCTTTCGCGCGTCCATTCCGTGGCCTGCGTCCGTGATGGTGAGCGCGACTCCCTCCGGTGCGTCGATGCGCTCGGTGCAGACGGTCAGCTTGCCTCCGTCCGGCATCGCCTCGAGCGCGTTGTGGATCACGTTCTGGATGGCCTGCGTGACCAGGTCTGGGTCGACGCTGCACATGGGCAGATCCTTCGCGAGCGTGGACTCCACGGTCACCTCTGCGGCGCTGGCGAAGGGCGAAAGCGCGATCGCGCCTCGCACCACGTCGTTCACGTCCACGCGGCGAAGCACTGGCTGGACGCGGCCCACGCGCTGGTAGTCGTCCACCACGCGGTGCATGCGATCGACCTCGCCCAGCATCACGTCGATGAACTCGTGCTGCACGTCGAGCGACCGGCCCTGCGCGCGCTCCTCCTTCATGAACTGCAGCGCGCCCTTGATGGTCGCCAGGGGGTTCTTGAGATCGTGCGCCATCTGGTTCGAGAATCGACCGAGCGTCGCGAGCTCCGAGGCGCGCCCGCGCTGCACCGCAAACGACGAGACGACCTCACGGACAGCGGCACCCACCACCACGGTGACGGTGACTGTCGCGAGCGCGAGCGCCGCGACGTTGCCGCCGAGCAGCGAGAAGACCATCAGGTATGCCACCAGGCTCACGATCGCGAGCGACACCGTGTAGACCGCCGTGGAGAGCGACAGATCGCGATCGAAGAAGCGGAAGCGGAACGCAGCAAGCGAGATGAGAAGGGTCGCGAGCAGCGCCCCGAGCGGCGCGATCTTCGGCAGATTGAAGCCAACCTCCGCCAGCTCATCGACCGTGGCTGCCGCGCTGCCCACGGCGAGCGCCGCGAGGATGATGCGCGTGCGCGCCTTCTCGCCCGCATCTGCGACGCGCACCAGGTGACGCACGAGGAGGAACGTGATCAGCGCGAGCGTCGGCGCCCATTCAGCAAGGAAGACCTCGTGCCACACCGGGGAGTCCAGCCACGCGCGCCCCCATCGCGAGCCGAAGCCAACGGCAGAAGACAGTGCGAGCGCGCCGAACGCCACGTAGGCGGCGACGACCGCGCGACCGTAGCTTCGTCGCGCGCCGACGAACGTGACGATGAAATGGAGCGTGAGCGGCCCCGCCATGGCGGTGGTGACCGAGTCCACGTAGCTGAAGAGCTCGGAGTTGTTCGTGACCTTGCGCGCGAGCGGCGCGAAGCAGAAGCCGAATATGTCGAAGCAGAGGAGCGCGAGCGGAAGCGACACGGGGCTCTTTCGGCCACGCGCGATGCTGAGCACGCCCAGGGTGAGGTTCCCGAGCGACGCGATCAGGAACATCCACTCGGTCGCGCGCATGAGGGAAGGTATATCGAGGAGATCACGAAGAGGACAACCTGCACGAGGCGTTCCACGCCGGGATGCAGGCGATTTCTCCCTTGCAGAGCACGGACCACGGGCAGCGGTCTTCACACCTGTGCAATGGCGTGCACACACCTGTGCGCGAGAGCCGCTCAGCCTTGAGAGGAAACGACCGTCCACAGGGACGTGAGCCTCCGCAGTTCTCCCCGGCGTATCCTGTTCCTTGGCGCGCGCATCACACTCTTCCTGGCCAGTGCCGCGTGCAGCGCGAGCTCTCCAGACGGGGCCGACGCCACGCAGTGCGCCACCCCGGGCCAGTGCGCGTCCGGCCGCAACAGCGGCGACGGGGGCGCGCCCGCGAACGAGACGGTCCCGTCGTCCGTCGCGTGCGTCACATCACCCCCCGTCGTGGACGAAGCCGCATGCGCGCCGAGGATGAGTCCCGCTGATTTGCTCGACACCGCGCTCACCAGGGTGTCACGCGACCGATGCTCCTTCGGGCACACGCTGTCGGCACTGGAGACGAGCAAGCTCGACGTCGCCGACCCGCGCGCGTTCGCGACCATGGCTCCGCTGCTACAGCGCTCACTCGACATGCCTGCGTACGGCGCCGCGCTCGCGAAGGACCTGGATGATGCGCTCGCGTCGACCACGCCGGTCACGCGCGCGATCGCCGCGGCGGCCCCGCGTCGTGGCGCGCCGGTCTCCGCGTGCGAGGACGCGGCGTGGTACGGAACGCGCGCGGGCGACCCTGCCCCACTTGCAACCGCACTTCTCGACGTGGGCGCTCCAGCACAGGACACGAGCAAGGTCCCGCGCGCGCTCCAGTCCGCGCTTGCGCCGATCGTCCGCGCCATGGCCGCGGCCACGAAGGAGGTGCTGGCCGCGCGCAAGCTGGACACAGTCACGCTCGACTACCTTGCCACGGTGCCCACGTGGATGCTCGGCGTCCGTCACTTCGAGCTGAACGCAGACATGCTCTCCGCGCTGGACGCGGTCGACGTGGACGCGATCGTGAGGTCGGCAGCGCGCGTCGCGCTGGTCGTGGAGGGCGCGAAGCTCTCACGGTTCGCCGAGGTGAAGCTTCCCGACGTGACGCTCACCGCGCCGTTCGGTCGCATCGTGCTGCGAGGCTCCGATTCACGGACGTACGAGCCTGATGGTGACGCGAACGGAGCTGCGTTTCTGCTGGATACTGGCGGCGATGATGTCTATCGCATCGCCACGGGCACGAGCACAGTGGCGGTTCCGATCGCGGTCGCGGTCGATCTGGGCGGGCGCGACACCTACGCGTACGCGGAGTCACCCGTGCCGGAGGACAACGTCGGCCGGCGCCTCCCGAGCGACGGATCCGGACGCGTGTCGAACGATGGGCGCACGCTGTCGCGAACGCCACGGCAAGGCGCGGGCGTGCTCGGCGTGGGGTTGCTGTTCGATCTGGGCGGCGATGCGGACACCTATCGGTCCCTCGTGGGCTCGCAGGGCATGGGCTCGCACGGCGTGGGCGTGCTGCTGGACGACGGAGGGGACGACACGTACGTCGCCGAGGGATTCTCGCAGGGCGCAGCCGCGTGGGGTCTCGGCCTCGCGCTGGATCTTGGCGGCAATGACAAGCGCACGCTGTACACGTCGGGTCAGGGCTTTGGCTTCACGAAGGGCGTGGGCGCCATCGTCGACGCAAAGGGCGATGACTCGTACGTGGCGATCGCTGGTTCGTGGAGCGGCGCTCCGAGCTCGCTCGCGGGTGACATGCTGTACCCGAGCGCACAGCTCCCCGGTCCGCCCGCATCGCCCATCGCCGGCAACTGGTCGCTCTCGCAAGGCGTGGGCGCGGGACACAGGCCGGACTGGCCGGATCCGGGCTTCCCCTTCCCAGGCGGCATCGGCGTGCTTCGCGATGCATCTGGCAACGACACGTACGGCGCGGGCGTGTTCGCGCAAGGCGCTGGCTTCGTGCAGGGCCTGGGCATGCTGCTGGACGACGCGGGCGACGACGCGTACGACGCGCTCTACTACGCACAAGGCTCCGCGGCGCACATGGGCCTTGCGCTCTTCGATGATCGCGCAGGCAACGACCGCTACGATACCCACGTGCCTCTGCAGGCGGCGGCCCTGGGATTTGCGCACGATCTGTCCAGCGCCGTGCACCTGGACGAGGCCGGCAATGACACCTATGCCGCCACCGGTCTCACGCTCGGCGTGTCGGAGGACAACGGCACCGCGCTCTTCGTGAACGCCGGCGGCGCCGACTCTTTCGTCGCGGCGGGCGCCTGTCTGGGCGTGGCGCTGATGGAGACCACGCTCACGGAGGCGCGCCAGATGCTGCCCACCGTCGCGGTGTTCCTGAAGGCCGGCGGCACGGCGACCTACAAGATCGATCAGAAGAGCGTCTCGCACGCCGGCAAGAGCTGGGGCGATGAGCGCGATGGCCGCAACGCCACGGGCATGGACCAGCCTACGGGCAAGGTCACGTTGCGCTGACACGACGCCCACTCCCGCTCGCCGAGAGAGCCGCGGTCCTCAGCGCTGCCTCGGCCGTCCACGGAGCGCGTGCTTCTTCGGGGCGCTCACGGCACGCGGCGATGCGGTCGCGTAGACGCGCACGCCGCTGTTCTCCTTCCGTACCAGCTTGCCGTCCGACATGAGCGTGTCCACGGCACTGTTGAACGCGAAATGCCGGCCCTTCATGAGCAGCCCGTCGAGCCACCACACCAGGTTGTCCGCGGGCATGGGCGCGCCGTGCAGCTGCTCGAACTTTGCGACCTCCTCCAGGATGGCGATCGCGAGCTCCGCCTCCGTGCGCGGACCGAGCTGACGGCGCACACCGCGCAGCAGGATCATGCGCGCGAGCCCGGCGGGAGTGACGCTGCGGTGGTCCGCCAGCTCCTTCACCTCCGCCAGCTCCTCCGCGGAGAGACGGATGTTGAGCTGCAGCTCACGCGCTTGCTTGTCGTCGTCCCGGGCCATGTCCTCGAGCATATGCGCCTCCGTTCCTGTTATAGCAAATGATATCAATAGTATCACTTGATAGAAATAGCGCAAGCCACGAAGCTCAGCATGTTGGGGCAATTGCCCGCCCGTGCGATGCGCGCTAGTGAGGGCGCTCATGAAGACACGCGCTCTTGCTCCCGTGGTCCTTGGTGCGCTCCTGCTTGCGTGCGGCGACAACGCGCCGCCGCCCTCAACGCCCGTGCAGGCCATGCCGCAGCCGTCGGCCGCTCCCACGCCGGAGACGGTCGCGAGCACTCCGCCCGCCGCGAGCGCGGCACCGCCGGCCGAGCCCACCCCGGAGGAGAAGAAGAAGGCCGAGGCCAAGAAGGCGCTCGAGGAGGACCGCGCCAAGTGGGACGTCACCCACAAGAAGGAGCTCGAGCGCTGGACGGCGGAGCTTCACGCGCAGGCGAAGACCCTCGCGGAGAAGACGTATCCGAACGGCCACGCCGCCGTCGCCGCGATCCTTGCTGGCAAGCACCGCACGCCCGAGCACGCTGCGCGGGACAAGTCCCGCCACCCGCAGGAGACGCTCGACTTCTTCGGCGTGCAGCCGAACATGACCGTGATCGACATCGGCCCGGGCGATGGCTGGTACACGGAGATCCTCGCTCCCATGCTCTCCAAGAAGGGTCACTACGTGGCGACCGGCGGCGATCCGAACGGCCCGTCCGACATGCGCGGGACGTTCTACGCGCAGCGCTTCAAGAGCTTCACGGAGACCTCGCCGGAGCTGTACGGCAAGGTCGAGATGATCGTGATCGACGGCAAGGCGCCGCACCTTCCGCAGGAGGGCACCGTGGAGATGGTGCTCATCATGCGCGGCGTGCACGGGATGGTGAACGGCGGCACCTGGGACCTGTGGCTCAAGGAGATAACGAAGGCGCTCAAGCCGAACGGCGTGCTCGGCATCGAGGAGCACCGCGCCAAGGCAGACGCGGACCCGAAGGAGAGCGCGAAGAAGGGCTACGTCCCGGAGAAGTTCGTGATCGATACGGTGACCGCGGCTGGGCTCACGCTCGACCGCAAGGCCGAATTCAACGCCAACGCGAAGGACACGAAGGACTACGCCGAAGGCGTGTGGACGCTTCCGCCCACGTACCAGCTGGGCGACAAGGACCACGACAAGTACGCCGCCATCGGCGAGAGCGATCGCATGACGCTCAAGTTCGTGAAGAAGCCCGCCCCCGCTGCAGTCCCCCCGAAGAAGTAGAGCGCGTCTTCCTGCTGGTCATCGCGGCTTCGCGCCCATCGCAACTCCAATGGAGGATGCGATGGGCTCGTTGCTCACTGCGCCCACGGGAACGGACGGCGTGATGAAGAAGCGCCCTTGCACGCCAAGGGTGCCGGCCTGGCTGACGTTCTCGACGACGCCGTCGATCACGGTCGCGATCCGCGCCTTCGGATGGGCCTTCGCGAACGCCTCGTAGCGCTCTCTGGATGCTGGCATGAGGTCGACGACGACGTGCGCGTGGAGGGGGTCAGTGTCCTCGTCGTACCAGATCTGCGGATCCGTGAAGTCCGCGCTGGCGAGGAGCACGGGCGTGCTCGTGAGCCAGCTGCGCACGGACGTGGGGCCGTGGAAACCCGTGGCGTCATCCGGTCCGCAGCGCGCGGTCATGCCCGCGGGGGTCGCAAGGCCACGCGAGAGCAGTCGCGTGCATGCGCCGACCACGGTGTCGCCCGGCAACAGACGAGCGCGCAAGGGCGGCTCTCCTTCCACGACGGGGAGGACCTCGATCATGGGGCGACGTGAGGCACGGGACGGGCTCGCGCTCGCGCTGGGTGGCAGCAGCGGCGCTGCCGATGTCGCGGACGACGGCGCGCGAGCCGGTGTGGGCGGGTCGATGGTCCCGCCGCGCCCGCAGTCGAGCACCGCGAGCGCCGCCAGCGCGGGCAAGGCGGCGAAGATCAGGTACGGATGCGAGCGCAGGTCGTGCAAGCCTTCAGCGTAGCGGAAGCCGAGCACGTTCCCCGCGAAGACCTCCGAGCTGGACGCGATGGCCGCGACGCGGTCGAATGGGTCCATGAGGCGAGCCATCGCGGCCGGACTTCTGCTCGCGGCGTGCGCGCCGACACCAGCGACGCGTCCAACGCGAGCCTCGACTTCGACACCGACGTCGACTTCGACACCGACTTCGACTTCGACCTCGACTTCGACTTCGACACCGACCACCAACCTCGGCGAGCTTCACGAGATCTTTCGTGTTGCCGCGTGGGATGCCGCGATCGTGGGTGGGGCGGTGGTTATGGCCGATCCGGGTCTTGACTCGATCTCGGCGTTCGAGGCGACGACTGGCGCGCGGCGGTGGAAGACGATGGTGGCGCCGAGCACACGGGGTGGGCGGCACACCCTGCACGTTCGCGCCTCTGCGGCGAACGAGGTCCTCTACTGGGCAGGCAACAACATGCACCGGATCGACGTGTCCACCGGGCGGCTGCTCTCCACCGAGGCGGTGCCTATCAACGGTGACTGCTCCTTCTCGCAGTCCGGGACCGCTTGTGCCTTCGCGTGCTCGTGCCGCGTGCAGCTCGCGGCGTGCGACAGTGGCAAGACGATCGGCGCGCCGTTCAAGAAGACCTATGTAGAGATGTTCGGCCACGACGGAGAGGCGCCGCACGCGGGCTGCTTCGGCTTTGGCGTGGGGCTGATCGGTGGAGGCGCGGGCATTGGCGTGTTCGAGGTCGAGGACCCGGCGGCGCAGCACAGCTCGATCTCCGGTTACCCCCACGTCATCGTCGGCGTGGACCTCGCGACGGGAAACGAGCGGTGGCGCTCCGCAGCCCTTGCGCACTTGTCGGCGTACGACTCGGGCGTCGTCGGCGATCGCGCGTTCCGTGGGGGCCACGAGGGTGAGCTCGATCTCTTCGACGTCAGGGATGGGCACGTTCTCCACCATCGCAACGGCAAGCACGTCGATGGCCTCGTGCCCCGCCACCTCGTGATCGCGGACGCGGTGCGCTCGCAGCTCTTCTTCTCGTTCGAGCAAGAGTCGGCGCTCATGGACACGACGAAGGGCACCATCCTCTGGCGAGCCACCCTTCCCGCCGACGCGTGGGGCACAGTCGAGGGAGGCAGCGTGGCGGAGTACCGTGTGGACGCAGGCGACAAGCCGCTGTCGCTCTTGGTGCTCGACCGACGCACCGGAGCCGTCAAGGGCCGCGTGCCGCTGCCGCCGAGGAGCAGCGTGCGGGAGGCCGCGGACGGCGGCTTCTACGTGCTGGGCAAGGAGCTCGTAGCGTACGACAAGAGCGGCGCCGAGCACGCGCGGCTCTCCACGGTGTCGCCGCCAAATCTGCGCGTCGGCAGCGACTGGGCGTCACTCTTCTCGAACGAGGAGCTCGCGATCCTGGACGCGCGAGATCTCCATCGCGTCGCCCTGCTCGCGGGCTCGTACGCGGTACAGCCGCAGAGCTCGCTCGCGGCGCAGATGCTCGTCTATCGATTCAGCGGCGACGACCGGCACGCAGGTGAGGCCATCGTCCTCTCCAGGTAGCTCGGCGACGCGGCGGTAGGTGTGACGACCCGAAACGGTCTATCCTGGGTTCGTGATCAGCAAAGCAACGGTGCTCATCATCGATGGCGACGAGGGGATGGCGCGCTCGCTCGCGGCGTTCCTGAAGGAGCGCCGCTTTGCGGCCCACATAGAGCACGAGGCGAAGAAGGGCTTCGACCGCGCACGCGCGCTGAAGCCCGACTGTATTGTATGCAATATACAACTACCCGACATCGACGGCTTCTGGGTCGCGCGCAGCATCCGCGCAGAGGCCGGACCGGTGGCAAAGACCCCGTTCGTCTTCCTGACCGAGGCCGGCGACAAGGAAGCCAGGCTCAAGGGCTTCCGTGTTGGCGCGGACATGTACCTGGAGCGCCCGTACACCCACGAAGAGGTGGTCGCCCAGATCGAGGCCTTGATCGAGATGGCGGAGCGTCTGCGCGATTTCGAAGCAGCGCCCTCGCCCGCGAACGAGCCTTCGTCGCGCGCGCTCGGGATCATCCTGAAGGGTGACATCGCGCGCATGAGCGTGCCCACCGTGCTCACGATGCTCGAGATGGAGCGCCGCACCGGCGAGCTCATGGTCGAGTGCGACGACGGCAAGATGGCCATCTTCTTCCTGGGAGAGGGCGCATGCACCGGCGCGCGCTATCAGAACCTGCGCGCGAAGCCGGTCGACACGCTGCGCCATGTGCTGAACTGGAAGGTCGGCAAGTTCCACTTCATGGTGACGGAGTACCAGAGCCCGGCCTCGCAGGAGACGCCGGTCTCGATGTCGCACATGCTGCTGGAAGCGTCGCGGCTCAACGACGAAGCGGACGCGAAGTAGGCGCGAAGTAGCGCGTCGTTCGGAGGCCCGACCAGCGGTCTTACTGGATGCACATGACGCCGGGCTTGGCGCACATTCCGCGAAGGGGGTTGCAGCAGTAGAGCCCGGTGCCGCAGGTGCTGTCGCCGCAGGCCACGCCGCGGACGAGCGTCTCGTGGACGGTGTTGTCGCTCTTGTCGATGGTGAGCGTGCCGTCCGCGTTGGACAGCGCCTGCGTGTAGTCACCAATGATGCGCGAGAAGTTCAGCGACGGCTTGTCGAACGACGTGAGCGTGAGCTTCCCGCCGTTCGACTTGTAGACGCCAGTCACGGTGTCCACGTTCGGGCAGGGCGTGGTGATGCAGCGGATGCCGTTGTCGATGCGCGCGGTGAACTCGTGGCCGTGGACGAAGCCACCGAGCGTCTGCGCGTTCTTCGTGGTGAAGTCGATCGAGAAGATGGGGCCGCTCGCGCTGGCCCAGTGGCCCTTCAGGCGCGTCACCGAGAGATCCTGCGTCGCGGTGCCGTCCGTCTCGTCCTGGGACGTTTCCGCCGCACAACCGGCAACGGAGAGCCCGACAGTGACGAGGGCGATGACGAGCTTGCTGACGTTCATATGCTGGTACCGGCTTGGGAAATGGTCGGGGACGACCCGTTGTGAGACGGTGTAGGTACCACTCTCTTTTCTGTTCGCAAGGGATTTTTACACCCGCGTAATGATCCTTGTGGGAAAGGCCGGTCCGCGCAAATCTGCGCCCGTGCGGAAACCCACGGCGTACTGGGACTACATCAAGGTGGAGGAGCTGCTCGCGTTGCAGGCAGGGCTCGAGGCGTCCGACGCCGGCCTCACGAACGACGAGGTGCTCTTCATCACGGTTCACCAGATCGACGAGCTCTGGATGAAGCTCATTCTGCGCGAGCTCGTCACGGTGCGGAACCTCTTCGCCACGTCCAAGGTGCCGGAGCAGGCGCTCGCCTCCGCCGCGCGCGGGATCGAGCGGATGGCGCTCTTGCTTCATCACATCGCAGAACACTTCGCGGTGATGGAGACCATGACCACGCGCGACTACCTCGCGTTCCGCGACAAGCTGAACCCGGCGAGCGGCTTCCAGTCGGGACAGCTGCGCGAGATCGAGATCCTCATGGGCCTCGCCGACGATGAGCGCATCCCGCTCGGTCACGAGGGCAGCTACATGCTCGCGCTCAAGAACCACGACGGCACTGCGTCTTCCGCGAGCAAGCGCGTACAGGCGCGCCTCACCGACAGGCCCACGCTGCGCGACGCCATCAACGAATGGATCTATCGCACGCCGGTGCAGGGCTCTGCGCCAGGCCAGCCCGACGACGACGCGAAGGTCGCGGCCTTCATCAACGCATATTGCGCGGGGCACGCGAAGAGCGGGCAGGCCGCGCTGGAGCTCGCGCTTGCAGGTGCGCTCACGCCCGAGGACGTCACACGGCTCCGCTCCCGCTACGAGAAAGAAGCAGAGAGCGCGCGCGCGTTCCTCTGCGGCGAAGACGTGCCTGCGGAGAGCCGCGCGAAGGTGTCGCGTACGCGGGCCGCGCTCATCTTCATAGAGAGCTATCGCGAGTTGCCGCTGCTTGCGTGGCCGCGCGCCGTGCTCGACGCGATCGTGAACTTCGAGCAGGCGTTCGTGATCTTCCGCCAGCGGCACGCGCGCATGGTGGAGCGCATCATCGGGCGTCGCACCGGCACCGGCGGCTCCGCGGGCGTGGACTACCTGGACCAGACAGCGCTGAAATACCGCATCTTCCGCGACGTGTGGGCGGTGCGCACCATCCTCGTGAAGGAAGCGGAGCTGCCGCCGCTCGAGAACGCAACGTTCTATGGCTTCGTCGGCGACAGCACGCCTCCGGGCGCGTAGGGTTGCGTAGGTCGGTGCGTGGAGCCGCTAGCAGCTGCTAGCGGTTGAGGAGCGCGGTGACGGAGGCCATCACGCCGGCACGTTGCGTGCGGAGGCGCACGTAGAGGTGGTCGCGATCGGTCTCGATCGCGCCGATGCCGACGATGGGCGTGATGATCTCGAGCGCGCGCCGGATCCGCGGGTTCTTTGCAAGGTTCGGCACCTTCATGAGATCGAGCACGATGCGATCGTTCTCGGCCTCGATGATGGCGGCGGGGCGCTTCGGGATGAACTTCACCAGATTGCCGGGCTTCGAGAGGTCGAGCGCGCCGGACTTGATGAGCGTGGCCACGGGCGAGTCGCTCTCGCCCACGAGCTCCAGCTTCACGTCGCGCAGGCGCACGGTGATGCGCATGGCGTCGGGCGAGAGGTACACGTCCTCGATGCGGACAGCCGCAGAGGCCCTGACGCTGGTGCCCATGGCATCCACGATCGCGGAGAAGCGGATCGCGGGCGGCGCGGCCGTGATCTGCACGTCCTTCGGCGCCTTCTTGCCCGTGGCTACCTCCTTGACGAGGTAGCGCAGCGCCGCGAGCGGGAGACCGAAGCGCAGGGTCGCCAGGTTCACCGCTGCGCGCACCACCTCGTCCGGGTTCTTGCGAAGGTAGGACAGGGAAGCGGAGATGAGAGCGCGCGGGTTCGGCCTGGCCATAGGTCAGCCAGTCTACTTCACCAGGGCGTCCCAGTGCTCGGCGATTTCTTCGGCCGTCCACACTCCCTGAGACTCATCCTTGAACTTGCCCTGTGTCTCGACGACCTTGAACGCATACATGCGCGCGCCGGCCACCGCGAGGACGTGTCCGGTCTTGTCTCCGGAGAGGTGACTCGCGAGGAACAGCGCCGCGGGCGAGACGTGCTCGGGCGTCATGGTCGACACGCCGGTGAACATGGGCAGGTCCTCCGTCATGCGCGTCTTTGCGATGGGCGCGAGCGCGTTCACGGGGATGCGGTGCTTCTGCAGCTCGATCGACATGGTGCGCGTGAGGCCGTAGATGCCCGCCTTCGCAGCTGCGTAGTTCGCCTGGCCAAAGTTGCCCATCATGCCGCTCACGCTCGTGGTGTTGACGATGCGTGCGCGCGCGCCGGCTGCCGTGTCTTCCTGTGCGAGCGCCTGCTTCACGAATGCCTGCGAGCAGAGGAACGTGCCCTTGAGATGCACGCTGATCACGGAGTCCCACATGGCCTCGTCCATCTTGAGGAAGCTCTTGTCGCGGAGGATGCCAGCGTTGTTCACCAGGATGTCCGCGCGCCCGAAGGCGGACACAGCCGCCTGCACCAGGTTCGCCGCGCCTTCGCTCGTGGCAACGGAGTCCGCATTGGCAACGGCCCTGCCTCCCGCCTTCACGATCTCCTGCGCGACCGTCTCCGCTGCGGACGCGGCGCTCCCGGTGCCGTCGCGCGCCCCGCCCAGATCGTTCACGACGACCTGCGCGCCTTCGCTGGCAAAGAGCAGCGCGTGTGCGCGGCCCAAGCCGCCGCCCGCGCCAGTGATGATTGCGACCTTGCCTTCGAGGATGCCCATGGACCCGATGCCCTTATTCCGCCACGCGCTCGGCGTCCACGGTGCGAAGTGGGTGTTTCTTGCCTGCTATCGCCCTTCCTGCGATAAACTCGGGGTTTACGTGCGCCCGAAAGATCCGAGCAAGACCAAGAAGCTGAGGACGGTACCGCTTCCGGTGTCGTCGGCTCCGGCTTCCCCCACCGCGCAGCCGCCGAACATGCCGGGCGCGTCGCCAGTGCCGCCGGTCGCGCTCGGATCGCAGGGCCGCATCTCCGCGTACGGTCCGCCATCGTCGGACAGCTGGGTGTCGGAGGGGCAGATCGTCACGGAGCGGACCACGGAGCCGTCGCTCACCGTTCCATCCACGCACGACATGGCGACAGCCACGCTCACCGTGATCACGGGCTTCAACGCCGGTGAGGTCTTCATGCTCGATGGCGACTCGCTCACCATCGGGCGCGGGAACGAGTCCGAGGTTCCCGTCGAAGAGGCCGGCGTGAGCCGCGCCCACGCGCGCCTCAAGAAGGCTGGCGAGACCTGGTTCCTGGAGGACCTGGGCTCCACCAACGGCTCGTTCGTCTCCGCGGTCCGCGTGAAGAAGCCGGTCGCGCTGACCCGCGGTGATCGTGTGCAGCTCGGTCCCACGCTGATGCTGCGCTTCGACATCATCGACCGGCGCGAGGCGGAGCTGCAGCACCAGCTCTACGAGTCCTCCACGCGCGACGGGCTCACGCGCGCGTACAACCGCAAGTACCTGATGGAGCGCCTGCAGGCGGAGGTCGCGCACTCGCGCCGCCATCGCGTGAAGATGAGCGTGCTCATCATGGACCTCGATCACTTCAAGATGCTGAACGACACGTACGGCCACCTTGCCGGCGACGCCGTGCTGCGCGCCGTCTCCATGACCGTGCATCGCCTCATCCGCGTGGAGGATCTGCTCGCTCGGTACGGCGGCGAGGAGTTCGTGATCCTTGCGCGCTCCACGGGCCGCACGGAGGCCACGCGCCTGGGCGAGCGCATCCGCCGCACGATCGAGGAGCTCCGCGTGCCGTCTGGCAGCAAGGAGATCAAGGTCACGGTGAGCATCGGCGTCGCGCCGCTCAACGACATCAGCGACACCGGCGGCCCGAACGAGCTGCTCGCCATCGCGGACGAGCGCCTCTACCGCGCGAAGAAAGAGGGACGCAACCGCGTCGTCTCGGTCGATACGGCGGGCTCCACGGAGTAGACTCCACGGGAGAGGCAAGCTGCTCCGATGCTGAAGCGTTTCTTGTTCGTGCTGCCGGCGGCGCTCTTCGTCTGTCTGCCCTCGTCGTGCAAGTCGAGCGACCCGGGCGGAAACGCCGACGCGAATGACGCCGGCCCGGTGGAAGACACACCGCAGCCGCCCGCAGAGGTGACGTTCCCCGCAGGCTTCGCGTGGGGCTCGGCGACCGCTGCATTCCAGGTGGAAAAAGGCCTGACGTCGACCGACTGGGGCGCGTGGGTGAGGACCGCCGGCAAGATCAAGAACATGGATGATCCGGACCTGTTGGGCCCCGACGCGCTCGCGCACATCGACGACGACATCGCGCTGCTCACGCAGAGCGGGCAGAACGCGTACCGCTTCTCCATCGAGTGGGGCCGCCTGTATCCCACGAAGGCCGCGTTCGACGCGGACATGCCGGACATGGCAGGCGTCACCGCGTACGACACGCTGCTCACCAAGCTCAAGGCCGCGGGCATCGCGCCGTGGGTGACGCTGCATCACTTCTCTTCGCCGTCGTGGCTGTCGGACCCGAGCATGGCCGACGCGCCGCAGGCCTGGGAGCGCCCCGAGATGACCGCGCTCTTCGTGGAGTGGTGCAGGCGCATCGCCAAGCGGTGGGGCGACAAGATCGATCACTACATCACCATCAACGAGCCGCTGAACCTGGCCCTTGGTGGCTACGTGCAAGGCAGCTTCCCACCGGGGCAACTGCTCGCGATGGATCGCACGTTCGCGGTCGTGAAGGCCGAGGCGAAGGCGCACGCACTTGCGTTCGACGCGATCCACGCAGCGGACACGATCGACGCCGACGGCGACGGTAAGTCGGCCCTTGTGTCCATGGCGTTCCACCAGCGCGCGTTCCACGCATACGACGCAACGAACCCGGACGACGTCGACGCCACTGCGCGCGTGAAATATTTCTGGAACGCGTGGCTGATGAACGCCGTGGTCAAGGGCGACTGGGACGACGACTACGACCAGAAGTACGACGGCCCGAACGACAAGCTGGGCGACCCCACCCTGAAGAACCACGTCGACTACCTGGGCGTGAACTACTACTCGGACACGCTCATCGCGCGCAGCCACGGCGTGGTCATTCCGAAGATCAACGCGAGCGTCATCCAGGATCACATCCAGAACAGCCGACCGAAGAACGAGCTGTGGTGGGACGTCTATCCGCAGGGTATGCGGCAGGTCCTGGACGAAGCGAAGGCGTATGGGCTGCCGATCGTCATCACCGAAAATGGCATCGCGGACTCCACGGACGTGAATCGCGCGCGCTACCTCAGTGAGCACCTGCAGCAGGTCGGCGCCGCGATCGCAGCGGGCGCGGACGTGCGCGGCTACTTCCACTGGTCGCTGATCGACAACTTCGAGTGGGCGAACGGCTTCTGCCCGAAGTTCGGCCTCTCCGCCTATGACCAGAAGACAAAGGTCCGCACGCTGCGAGCAAGCGGCCAGCAGTACAAGAAGATCATCCAGGCAAAAAAGATCGCCCAGTCCGATGTGGACGCCCTTCCGCCCTACGTCGTCACCCCGGTACACGCCTGCAACTGAGCGCTGCCACGACCTGCGCCGACATGTGCGCAGGGGCGAGCGGTGGCTTCGCGCGTTGGAACCGCTACGATCTGAGTTCGTCACATCGGGAGGTCGGCCATGCGCGTTGTTCGTTGGGCTCCGTTGTTCGTGCTTCTTGGATGCGTGAGCGGCGCGCCGCCTGCGCCCACCCAGGAGGCTGCGCCGATCGCCACCGAGAGCGTGAAGGTGCTCGCGCCGGTGACTGCGACGAAGACCGCGGACATTCCGGCTCGTGAGTTCGACGCCACGCTCGCGCGTGATCCGTTCCGCGTTGCAGCGAAGGAGCCCACGCGTCCGCCGCCGAAGGACGACCGCCCACGGAAGGCCCGTCGGTTCGCCGTATCGGAGCTCAAGCTCGTGGGTCTGGTCACGCAGACGGACGATCCGCGCGCGATGCTCGTGGACCCGAACGGCAAGGGGTGGGTCGTGGGCAAGGGCGAGCTGCTCGGCCGCGCGGAGATGAACGGCGACTCGCAGACCAGCTGGCGCGTGGACCGCATCCGCGATGGCGATCTGATCCTGGTCCGCGAGGACCCGGCGAACGGCAAGGCCGCCCCGGAGACTCGCGTGCTCGCGATGCGCACGACCGTGGCGCAGACGGATGATCGCCTGGAAGACGACTGAGTGGCGCGAAGGGACCAGCGGACGCACACACGACCCCCGCTTCGCGCACCGTTTTGTCTCGAAGGCGGCTGAAATAGCGCTCCCCCTTCCGCGGTCTAGCTACCCTGAAGGATGCTGGACCTTGTTCGCCTTGCGCGAACGAACGGAGAGTTGCCATGTTGAATTCACGGATGCGGCTCGGTGCGTGGGGCTTGCTGGCGTCGCTGTCCATGGCTGCCGCCGTCGCGTGCGGCTCCGGTGAGACCAGCGCATTCCCCGAGGGCAACGACAATGACGGCTCCGTTGGCAGCGACGACGGGTCGACCATGCCGCCGGGCTTCGGAGGCCACGACGGGCAAGCGATCACGGACGCCGGTGATGCGTCGACGCTGCCGCTGGTCATCTCGCCTGCTGCTCCCGCGCCGCTCGACGTGATGACCGGCAGTCCGCTTCCCACCCTCCCCTTCACGGCGACCGTGAATGGCGCGAAGGTGGCGCCCGTGTGGTCCGTGGACCGCGGTGAGATCGGCTCGATCAACGTCTCCTCCGGCGTGTTCACACCCACGGGCGCACTGGGTGGCACCGCGAAGGTGAGCGCGACGCTCGGCGCGCGAACCGCGAGCGTGACCGTCACCGTCAACATGCACGTGGGCCAGAACGGCGCGCTCCCCGGCGATCAGCTCGGCGATGCGGGCGCAGGTGGTGCAGGTGGCGTCGGCGGCGAAGGTGTCGGCGGCGCGGTGAGCCCGGCGACGAAGACCGCGCTCCTGGGCGCAGCGACCGCAGACAACGCGAGCTTGCTCTACCCGTACGACGCGACGGTGTGGCCGCGCGGTCTCTTGCCACCGCTCCTCCAGTGGGCTCCCGGCACCGGCGCGGCGGACAGCGGGACTGCCAGCTATGATGCAGTATACATTCATCTGAAAGAGGCCCACTACGAGTATCAGGGCTTGTTCTCCGCGACCGCTACGCCGTTCATCCACCATCCGATCCCGCAGAGCGCGTGGACTGCGCTCGCGAACTCGAACCAGGGCGAGCCCGTCACGGTGTCGCTCACCTTCTCGGTCGGCGGAGCGGCGTTCGGTCCCATCCAGGAGACGTGGACCATCGCGTCCGGCGAGCTGAAAGGGATCGTCTACTACCAGTCGTACGGAACGCAGCTCGTTCACAACTACAACGGGGCGATGCTGCCTGGCGGCGGCACTGGACCTTTCGGCGCGGCCACGCTGGGCATCCGCTCGGGTGACACGTCACCATCCCTCGTCGCTGGCGCGAACGGCGGCACCAACCAGTGTCGCGTCTGCCACAACGTGGCGGCGAATGGCGGCACGCTCATCACGGGCCAGTTCGACAACGGCGTGGAGAGCGTCTACGACCTGAAGGCCGACGCTGGCGAGACGGTGATGCCGCTCACCACGAACGGACAGTGGGGCTGGGGCGCGCTCGAGCCGAACGGCAACTACATGCTCACGAACGCCGCCGATATCGCGGCCGCTGTGACGAAGGGCGCCGACACCACGGACAACAGCGGGCTCTACTGGGTGCCTGACGGCGGGCCCATCGCGGCCCCGAACCTGCCCACGTTCAAGGCCGGAATGCCCGCGTTCTCTCCGGATGGAAAGCACGTCGCGTTCAACTACACGGGCGGCGCTCTTGGCGGTGCGCTCCCCGCGGCTGATGGCAAGTCGCTCGGCGTGCTCGACTTCGATCCAAAGACGTACACGTTCTCGAATCCGCAGCTTCCGTTCACGCCCACGGTCGCGAACACCGTCGTGGGTTGGCCGTCCTTCCTGCCAACGAACAACTCGATCATCTTCGAGGTGGAGGACAGCACGACCGGCTCGGAGGCCTACACGACGCGCTCGGCGAACGACGGGCCCAACGTGAAGCGCGCGACGCTGTGGTGGACCAAGTCCGCTGGTGGCGGCGCCGTGCAGCTCAATCGGCTCAACGGCTACGCAGCGAACGGCACCACACAGACAATCCCGACGGGTCCCAACAACCACGCCGTGGATGCAAACCTCAACTACGAGCCCACCGTGAATCCGATCGTGTCGGGCGGCTACGCGTGGGTCGTGTTCACGAGCCGACGCCTCTACGGCAACATCGCCACGGTCGATCCCGGATGGAGCGATCCGCGCTACCAGGAGATCCAGGACAAACCCACGACCAAGAAGCTCTGGGTCGCGGCGATCGATCTGAACGCCCCCGCGGGCACCGATCCGAGCCACCCCGCGTTCTACTTGCCGGCGCAGGAGCTCTTCGCCGGAAACTCGCGCGGCTTCTGGGTCGTCGATCCGTGCCGCAGCGACGGCTCTTCGTGCGCGACCGGCAACGAGTGCTGCGGTGGCTACTGTCGCCCCGGCGGCGACGGCGGCGCCCTCGTGTGCTCCAACGCGCAGCCGACGTGCTCGCAGCAATACGAGAAGTGCAAGATGGACACGGACTGCTGCGGCAACCAGTCCGGCGCGCTCACCTGCATCAACGGCTTCTGCAGCCAGCCCTCGCCCCCAGGCGTGAAGTAACTTCCGGTCCCGGCGTTCTGCGCTGACGCTTCACCCGTGAAGCCGCATTTCGCCTGGTGGACTCGACCCTCACTGCGGCGCGAGCTGTCATCCGCCCGCGGCACGTGGCTTGCTCATCGTCGGTCATGGGGCATCGCGTCGTCATCTTCATCGCGTTCCTCGCGGTCACGCTCTGCGCCTGCAACGCACAGCTCGCTCCTCTGCGACACCATCCCGCGGCATCGCAATCCGGCGGCAACCCGATGGCGGGCGCTGCCGTCGGTGGAGGTGCGGGGAGCACGGGCTCGAACGCCGCGTGCTCCGACATTGCTGGAACGTGGCTCATGGCCAGGAACGACTGCGCCGGCAACGAGCTCGTGATCGCGCAGGACGGCTGCAACGTCGCGGTGCAGTGGGGGAGCCCGCTTGCAGGCACCATCAGCGGAAGCGAGCTGACTGTGGACGCAGTGAACGACTCATCCTTCGTCTGCACGGCCGCGGTGGACGGCAAGTCGCTATCGGGGAGCTGCGTCACGGACACTGACGTGGACGGCTACCCGTCAGTCTGCACGTTCGAAGCGATCTTCTCCGGCAAATGAGCCAGCACGCTCCGTTGGCGCTGGCGCGATCAGGGTCTGCGCGTGACGACGATGTGGCCGTGGTGCTTGTTGTCGGGGTAGCCGTAGCGGAAGCTGATCGGCTCGTGGCCCTTGAACGCGTTCTTGAAGTCCGTGGCGTCGCGGTTGTTCACGGGACCGAACGGCTCGGGCCATTCGTACTGCCCGTAGAAGTCCTGCACGAAGCCGTACTGCTTGGCGATGCGCGGCGGGAAGCCCGTCGTGTCGGAGATCATGCAGTCCGTGTGCGTGGCGAGCCAGTTGCGGATCACCCCAAAATTCCCGTCGTTCCAGAGCAGGTGGCTCGCGGCCTTGGTCATCTCGCTGACCTTGCCTCCTGAAGACTGGGCCTCGCGATCAAGGTACTTGAGGAGGTAGGGCCGCTTGCCCAGGTTGCCGTCGGAGAGATCGAACGCGATGTGACGGAGGACCTTCGTGGGGCCGCCGCCCTTCTTCTGGAAGCGCGTCTCCACGTTGTCGAACGCGAGCTTCTTGGTCCGCGGATCGTTGAGCTCCGCGGCCGTGAGGTAGTGCACGCTGCCGTCGGGCTGGATCCAGAAGTAGCGGAGCGCGGTGGGCTCGTAGCCGTGCACGACGAGCGCGGCCATGGTGAACGCGACCTCGCCCGCGATGCCGTTGCGTGAGTCGAGCTCCAGGTTGACCGTGCGGCTGTGCGCCTTGAGGAACAGCTTCGCGAGGTGGTCGCGCAGGTTGCGCAGCTCGCGTTCGAGCTTGGTCTTGTCTGCCTTCAAGATCGTGCGCGCATCACCGATCGACTCGAGCGAGATCGTCGTGAGGACCATCGCGTCCGGATAGGTGGCGAGCGCGCTCACGAGATCGCCGCCGCCGAACGGGTACACCACAGTCGTGGGCAGGCCCTTTGGCCTTATCTTGTCGAGGAACGGCCCTGCAACCGCGAGCCAGTCCTTCTTGTACTCCTCGTAGTTGGGGCGAAGCTCAGCGCAGTGCTGGTCCACCATCTCCTGCGGGAGGTTCTTCGGAATGAACGCGTTGTCCGCATCCGCGCACGCCGCCACGCGATAGACCGCGCGCACCTCCGCAAGCAGGTTCTCTCCCTCGAGCGGCGGCTCGGCCACCGCGACGGGCGCGGCATCCGTGGATGCATCCGCGACGGCGGCGACCTCCACGCTGGCGTCCGCCACGGCGGGCATCTCCACCACGGGCGCCCCGGCGTCCACGACGGTGCGCGGTGGCTCTGGCGGAGGCGGCTTTGCGGGGCTACATGCGGCGAAGGCGGCAACGGACGCCGCAACGACCGAACCGCAAAAAAACAGCGCAAACGAGGACAACCGGGGGGGCAGGCGGCGACTCACGGGCGCATCATGCCCGACCCGGCGGCCCGAATAAACCTCGTCTGTCGCCTGCACCCCAAAGATTATGTAGGCTGCGTGACCGATGCGAAGGGCAAAACTCCTCCTGTCACTCCTCCCGCTGGTTTCCCTGTTCGTGCTCCTCCCGGCGCGCGATGCCTTCGCGGGCTGTCCCGGCGAGAGCCCAGGGGACCCAGCATGCGAGCCAATCCTCAGCGTCATGATGCCGAGCGTGTCTGGCGCGGGCTACATCCCGAACGGCAGCCTGGGCGCGTACTGGGGCGCCGGCATCGAGGCCGACCTGTTCTCGTGGTCGCACAACAACCCGGCGTTCGGTCCCTCGCAGGGCAAGATCCGGTTCAACATGGACTACCTGAAGGGCTCGCGCGAGGGGAAGAACGCGCTCTTCTACGACGTTGGCATGATCGTCAGCTTCGAGGGCAACGCGAGCCGTCGCTTTCTGATCCCGTATGCGGGCTTTGGCTTCGGCGGCCTCACGGAGACGGACTACGGCACGCGGCTCGCGGTGGACGGTTCGCTTGGTGCGTTCCTGGTCTACACGCGGCCGTTCGTGCTCACGGCCGAGGCCTCGTACTTTGTTCCGTTCACCCAGTTCGAGACGCTGCGGGGCGTGATGCCACGCCTGGCAGCGAGCTTCGCGCTGTGGTGAACATGATGCGTTTCATCGGGAGGCTTTCATGATCGAGCTCACCGTCAATGGTCAAACGCGCACGGTGGACGTGCCAGCGGACACCCCGCTGCTCTGGGTGCTGCGCGAAGAGCTGGGCCTCAACGGCACCAAGTTCGGCTGCGGCATCGCTCAGTGCGGTGCATGCACAGTGCATGTAAATGGCGAGCCCGTGCGCTCGTGCGTCACGCCCGTGGGCGAGGTCGACAAGAAGCCGATCCTCACCATCGAAGGCCTGGCGACGGGCGGCAACCTGCACCCGCTGCAGCAGGCCTGGATCGACGAGGGCGTGCCGCAGTGCGGGTACTGCCAGTCCGGGCAGATCATGAGCGCGCTGGGGCTCCTGAAGCGGGTCCCCAAACCCACGGACGAGGACATCGACGCGGTGCTCTCCGCCAACATCTGCCGCTGCGGCACCTACTGCCGCATCCGCAAGGCCGTGCATCGCGCAGCCGACAACATGACCCCCGAAGCATCGCCGCCGAAGAAGCCGGCGGAAGGCGCGCCGGCCATGAAGGTGGGCAAGTGACCACGCACAGCCTCAATCGCCGCGACTTCTTGCGCACCGCGCTCACGGCCAGCGGCGCGCTGGTCTTCGAGATCGCGCTGCCCGGCTGCGGCGCTGGCTTCAAGTCGTTCGGCATGGTGAAGCGCGCTGACGGCGGCGCGGACTTCGTTCCCAACGCGTTCATCAAGATCGGCACGGACGACAAGGTGAGCTTCGTCCTGGACCGCGTCGAGATGGGCCAGGGCACCATGACGTCCAGCGCGCAGCTGGTCGCAGAGGAGCTGGAGATCGCGCCCGCGGACCTTGGCGTGGAGCTCGCCGGCGCCAGCGCGGCGTACAACAACACCGCGCTGCAGATGCAGCTCACCGGCGGCAGCACCAGCGTGGTGTCTTCGTTCACGTCGCTCCGCACGGCGGCCGCGATCGCGCGCGAGATGCTCCGCACCGCTGCTTCGCGCACGTGGGGCGTGGCGCTGTCCGAATGCAAGGCCGAGAACGGCGCGATCATCCACGTGCCCACGGGCAAGAGCCTCCGCTACGGGGCGCTCGCGAAGACCGCCGCCAGCATCGAGGTCGACACACCCAAGCTCAAGGAGCGGAAGGACTGGAAGTACATCGGCAAGCCGGTGACGCGCAGGGACGCGCGCATGAAGGTGGATGGCAGCGCCATCTACGGCATGGACGTCGTCCTCCCGAACATGCGTACCGCCGTCATCATCCGCGCGCCCGGTGTCGGCGCGAAGCTCCAGGGGTTCAAGGCGCAAGAGGCCTTGAAGGACCCGGGCGTCGAGGCCGTGTTCGAGATCCCGAACGCCGTCGCGGTGGTGGCGAAGAGCTACTGGCGCGCGCGCAAGGCCGCGGAGAAGGTCGTTGTCACGTGGAGCGCTTCGGATCCAGGCGTTGACAGCGTGCTTCTTGCTGCTGCCTATCGCGAGCGCGTGAGCCGCGATGCGTCGGTCATCCATGCTATCGGCAACGACGACGACGCGGTGAAGAACGCCCAAAAGACGATCGAGGCCGTCTACGAGCTCCCGTACCTGGCGCACACCACCATGGAGCCGCAGAACGCGACGGCATGGGTGCACGACGGCAAGTGTGACGTGTGGGCGCCAACGCAGTCGCCGTCGCTCGCCGCGGAGGCTGTCCGAAAAGTGACCGGCATCTCCATGGACGACATCTCCGTGAAGCAGACGCTGCTCGGCGGTGGCTTCGGCAGACGCATCCAGCAGGACTACGTGGAGGAGGCCGCGCAGGTCGCGATGCGCGTGAAGTACCCAGTGAAGGTCGTCTGGTCGCGCGAGGACGACATGAAGAACGACGGCTATCGGCCCATGGCGACCAGCGCCATGCGCGGCACCGTGGACAAGAAGGGCGCCATCTCCTCCTGGAGCCATCGCATCGCCACGCAATCCATCGTCGCGCAATCAGGCCCCTTCCTCGCTGCGTTCGCGCCCCACGCCACGCCCATCGTTGCGAAGATGCAGATGGGCGCGCTTGGCGGCGGTCTGGCCGGACTCGCCGCGCGTGGCGGCATCACGGATCCCACGTCGATCGAAGGCGCGGCCGAGATCCCGTACGACATCCCCGCGTTCAAGATCGAGCTCGCGCCGATCGAGCCGCTCGTCACCGTGGGCTCGTGGCGCAGCGTTGGCGTGTCGCACACCATCTTCGTGGTGGAGAGCTTCATCGACGAGCTCGCGCACGCCGCCGGCCTTGATCCGTTCGAGGCACGTCGCAAGCTGATGAAGAAGGGTTCGCCGGAGCTGCGCGTCCTGGAGCTCGCCGCGGACAAGGCTGGCTGGAGCACGCCCGCGCGCGCGGGGCTCTTCCGCGGCATCGCGGTCGCAAAGGCGTTCAACAGCTACTGCGCGCAGGTCGCCGAGATCTCGGTCGATCCCGTGCGCGGCCTCAAGGTGGAGCGCGTGGTCGCGGCGATCGACTGCGGCACCGTCGTGAACCCCGACATCGTGAAGATGCAGATCGAGAGCTCGATCGGCTACGGCCTTTCCGCGGCCATGCGACAGGAGATCACGTTCAAGAAGGGTGTGGTGGAGCAGTCGAACTTCCACGACTTCCCGCCGCTCCGCATGCACGAGATGCCGGTTGTGGAGGTCCACATCGTCGACAGCAAGGAGCCGCCGACTGGTGTCGGTGAGCCAGGGCTTCCGCCCATCGCGCCCGCCGTCGCGAACGCGATCTTTGCCGCGACCGGCAAGCGCATCCGCCGGCTGCCGTTCTCCGTGTCCGCCAAGGAGCTCTTGCGGTGACAGAGGTGCTTCGCATGCAGCACGTGCTCGGGCGCGCGCGCGCCAAGGGCACGCCTGCGGTGCTCGCGACGCTCGTGTGGCGCAAGGGCTCCACGTACCGTCGTGCGGGCGCGCGCGCGATGATCGTAGGCGACGACGTCACCGGCCTTCTCTCTGGCGGCTGCCTCGAGGCGGACATCGCAGAGCACGCAAAGACAATGCAGGCGCGCGGCGACCCGGCGGCGTACGTGTCCTACGACCTTGCGTCGGAAGAGGCGGACTCACTCCTTGGTATCGGTCACGGCTGCCAGGGGGCGCTGGGAATCGTGCTCGAGGCGCTCGCGCCAGCAGGGTCTGCAGAAGACGCCATGGCGCTGCTGTCCTCTCATGCGGAGAGCAACGAGCCCGGCGCCGTGGCGCACCTGCCGCACCCGGGCACCGCGGGCGAATCCGTGCAGTCTACACCTATGGTACCGATGACCGTCCGCCGTCTCTGGCGTGTGGGCGGGCGCGAGCACGTGCAAGGCACGCTGACGGCAGCCGAGCGCACCACGCTCGCTGCGAGCATCGACCAGTGCATCCGCGATCGCAAGACCACCGAGAAGGACGGCGTTGTCACCGAGTACCTGCCGCGGCCCGTGTCGCTGCTCGTCGTAGGCGCTGGCGCAGACGCACTGCCCGTCGTGGATTTCGCCACGGGCCTGGGCTTTCGCGTGACGGTGATGGACCATCGCGCCGCGGCCCTCGCCCACCCGCGGCTTGCCTCCGCGGTGCGCGAGCAGGTGAAGATCGCAGACCTGCCGGCGGCCGCGGCGAAGGCCCGCGCGCGCGCAGTGCTCGTGATGACCCACAACCTGCGCGCAGATCAGGCCGCGCTGGAAGGCGTGCTCGGCAAGGCCGCAGAGGCCCGCGAGTACGTCGGCGTGCTCGGCCCGCGCGCCCGCACCGAGAAGATGCTCGCGACCATGGGCCTCACCCTTGGTGCGCGCCCCGAAGTGCGTGCCCCCGCGGGCCTGGATCTCGGGGGTGACGGCGCGGACGCCATCGCGCTCGCGATCGTCTCCGAGATCCACGCGCGCCTTCACGGACGTGACGGCCGCTCGCTCACCACGAAGGAAGGTCCGATCCATGAGCCGTGACATGAAGATCAAGGGCGCTGCCGTGGCGCTCCTTCTGGGCGTCGGGCTGACCGTCGCCACCGAGGCCCGCACCGAGCCGAAGACCGGCGAAGAGGCGTTCCTTGCGATCAACAGCGTCCTCCAGTCGCCGCGCTGCATGAACTGTCACCCCATGGGCAATGCGCCGCTGAACGGCGACGACAGCATCGCGCACCGGATGAACATCAGCCGCGGGAGCCTGAAGGGCCTGCAGTGCAACACCTGCCACCGCAACGAGAACGGCAAGGCGCTGCACTCGCCGCCGGGCGTTCCGGGTTGGCGGCTTCCGGATCCGGAGATGCCGCTGGTCTTCCAGGGGCACACGCCTCACTCGCTCTGCGAGCAGCTGAAGGATCCGAAACGCAACGGCAACCGCACGCTCCCCGCGCTGCGCGAGCACATGGGCCACGACGCGCTCGTAGGATGGGCATGGAGCCCTGGTCCCGGCAGGACCACCCCACCGCTCTCTCAGGCGGAGCTCGTGTCCGCGGTCGACCTCTGGATCGCGAAGGGCGCGCCGTGCCCGAACTGAATGGCACCGGCGTCGCGGAGCGCGAGAGCACGGCGCACGGCCTGCAATCGTTGCCTGGCGTTCGCGACGCATTCCCCGCCTTGTCGGAGTGGATCCACGGCGAGCCGTTGGTGTATCTGGACTCCGCAGCCACCGCGCTGAAGCCGCGCTCCGTCGCCGACGCAGTGGCGCGCGTCTATCTCCACGGCGCAGGCGCGGTGGACCGCAGCGCGCACACGCTGGGCGCACGCGCAACAACGCTCGTGGACCGCGTGCGCACGGATCTCGCGGAGTTCTTGTGCGCGAGCGTCGACGAGATCATCCTCACGCGCGGCACCACCGACGGCCTGAACCTGGTCGCAATGGGCTGGGCACGCTCACGCCTTCACCATGGTGACGAGGTGCTCGTGACCGCGCTCGAGCACCACGCGAACCTGCTTCCATGGCACCGCGCGTGCCAGGAGTCCGGCGCGCGCCTCGTGACCGTGCCCGCGCGCGGCGGCGACATCTACGCGGACGACGTAGCTCGCCTGCTCACGCCACGCACCAAGCTCGTCGCCCTCACGCACGTGTCCAACGTCACGGGCGCGGAGCTTCCGGTCGCGAAGATCTCAGCGCTCGCTCACGCGGTCGGTGCTGCGGTCGTGGTGGACGGCGCGCAAGGCGCGGCCGTGGCGGATGCGGACGTTCATGCGCTTGGCGCTGACTTCTACGCCATGAGCGGCCACAAGCTGTACGGGCCTTCCAGCACGGGGGCGCTCTTCGCCAGCCGCGCTCGTCAGGCGGAGATGACGCCGGTCGCGCTCGGTGGCGGCATCGCGCTCCGCGTGACGACCGACCAGGTGACCCTCCGCGAAGGCCCGCAGCGGTTCGAGTCGGGTTCGCCAAACGTCGAGGGCGCAGCCGGTCTTTCCGCGGCGCTCGCGTTCCTCCAGGAGATCGGCAAGCATGCGCGCATCGCTCACGCGCGACGCCTGGCCACGCATGCAGCAGCGGAGCTCCTTCGCATCCCCGGCGTGCGCGTGGTGGGTGCGCCAGCGCAGCGAACAGGCATCGTCTCCTTCGTGCTGGAAGGCGTCCACGCACACGACGTGGCGACATGGCTGGACAGCCGCGGTGTCGCCGTTCGCGCGGGCCGGGTCTGCGCACACCCTGCGCTCGATGCGCTCGGCGAACGAGAGATCGTCCGCGCCTCATTCGGGGTCTACAATGACGTGCATTGCGTCCGCGCCCTGTGTGCCGCGGTCCAGTCGGCGAAGAAAACCTTGGGGGCGTCATGAACAGGTGCATGAGCGGAGGGAGTTCATGAGCGCAGGTGACTTGTATGGGCCGGAGCTCGTGGACCACGGCAATCAGCCGCGCAACAAGCGGAAGCTCGCGCGTGCGGACATCTCCGCCATGCGCTCCAACGCGTCGTGCGGCGACGAGGTACGTGTGAGCGCCGCTGTCACTGGCGAGAAGCTCGTGGACGTCGTGTTCGAGGGAGACGGGTGCCTCGTGAGCCTCGCATCCGCCTCCATGCTCACCACACTGGTGAAGGGAAAGAGCCGCGAGGAAGCGCTGGCGCTCGTGGGCCAGGCGCGAACGTATTTCGAGCAGCTCGGCGACGCCCCGGCGAGCATGCCCGGCCTGGCTGCGTTCTCGGGTCTCTCGCGATTTCCAGTGCGTCGCGCATGCGCGCGCCTGGCGTGGGAAGCGCTTGCGAATGCGCTCGTGGAAGCGTCACCCACCGCTGCCTCCCGGACCTGAACTCCTCAGAGCTTCGCGACGTCGTCCTCGGTGTCCACGTCAGTCTCCGCGCCGGGCGCGTCGATCACGGCAAGGTCACCTGCGACGCGGGCAAGGATCTTCCGTGCGCCCTCGTCGTCGCCAAGATCACGAAGCGATCCCAGCAGCGATCTCCCGAACAACGCGGGCACGCCCACGGTGCCGGCGTAGCTACACGCTGCCCCGAGGACTGCGCTACGCGGGGAGACGCCGCCAGCCTCGAAGCTCGAGATCAGACTGGTGAGGAGCGCCGCATCCACGAACGGCTGATCGCACAGCATCACGAGCACCGCCGTCGCGCCGAGCTCCTCTGCGGCCTGGACGCCCGCGCGGATCGACGTGCCGATCCCACGCTCCCACGCCGCATTGCGAACGACGACGGCGCGCGTGCCCGCCAGCTCCGCCACCATCTCGTCGGACCGGTCGCCGAGCACGCAGAGCACGTGCGCACAGGAGGTATCGCTCGCTGCGCGCGCCGCGCGACGGAGCAGTGACTCGCCTGCGATTTGCACGAGCTGCTTCGGACGTCCGAGTCGACGCGAGCCGCCCGCAGCAAGCACGATCGCAGCGATCTTGGCGACGTGAGTCACGCATCCAGTTTGCGTGTGCCTGGCAGCAGTTGTCACCCGCTCGCGACACCTCTCGCGCGTGCGCACATGCACCCACGCGTCTGGATCTGGCCGCGATCGTGAGACTGCGGCGGAAGACGTGCGACGGCACGAAGGGTGCTGATGGGGCCGCATGCTCCGCACTGCCAAATCCGCCGCCTTCGTGTCTGCCCTCTTCCTCTTGCTCCATTGCGGGTCGGAGGCCGCCCCCTCGGAAGACACCACCGTGACCGAGCAGGACATGAGCACTGCGATCCACACCACCTACGGGATCACCACGTTCGGCGGCCCTGGCGACTACCAGACGCTCGCGTGCACGAACCAGAACTCCAGGAACGACCAGCCCTGGTTCGTCGCATCCTCGCAGCGCTACGGGTGCGGCGTGCACTTGAAGATCACGACTGCCTCGGGCAAGTGCGTGGTCGCGCGTACGGACGACGCGGGGCCCGCGACGTTTGTGGAGAGCCGCGCGGGCGTGGCGGTGCTCGACTCGTCGCCTTCGGTGACGAAGTACCTGTTCGGCATCAGCGGCGGCCTCGGGTACAGCGATCTGCGCGACCATCCGGGCCGATACAACGTGACTGCGGTGAAGACCACGCTCCCGCTCGGGCCTTGTGACGGGTCCGCGGGTTCGGGGTCGGGGTCGGGGTCGGGTTCGGGGTCAGGTTCGGGTTCGGGTTCGGGGTCGGGGTCGGGGTCAGGGTCGGGGGCTAGCTGCAGTGGTGATGGGCAGTGCAACCCTGGCAACGATGGGTCGGGCATGATCTGTAGCGCTGGGCACTGCGTTGCCGGTTGTCACTCGAATGCACAATGCCCGGGCAATACGACATGCGTGTCCGGTTCTTGCCAGTAACGGCTCCTCCCCGTTGACGTCGGCCTGAGTTGGGTGATAGCGACTTCACTGCGTTATTTCGCACGCGCTTGAAGACGCCTGCACGCTCGACAATCACGAGGAGGAACGACGATGGCCGTGGACGTGAAGAAGCTGTTCAACGAAGAACTCCCTGCGGCGCTCACCGCGAACGCCGAAGATGCGAGAACCATCGGCGCCAAATACCAGATGAACATCACCGGCGAGGGTGAGTGGTTCATCGACGTGTCTGCCACGGGTCCGGTCTGCAAGGCCGGCAACGAGGCGACCGCCGACTGCACGATCACGATCGCAGCCGAAGACTTCCAGAAGCTGATCGAGAACCCGCAGGCGAACGGCATGCAGCTGTTCTTCGCGGGCAAGCTCAAGGTCGCTGGCAACCAGATGCTCGCGATGAAGCTCCAGAAGCTCTTCTCGTACAAGGCCTGAGCCAACTCGAGCGCGCGGGTCCGCCAGGTCCATCCCCGGGAACGGATTCGTGCTTGCAACGCTTCGCATGGCCCTCGGCCACGCGGGGCGTTTGCTTTTTTGTTATGACAGTGGAGATGACGCCCCTCTCTGGAATCAAGGTGCTGGATCTGAGCCGCCTCTTGCCCGGACCGTTCGCGTCGCTCGCGCTCGCTGACATGGGCGCGGCGGTCGACAAGATCGAGGACCCAGGTGGCGGCGACTACCTGCGCCACATGCCGCCGCAGATCGAAGGTATCTCCAGCATCTTTCTGGCGCTGAACCGCGGCAAGCGGAGCGCCGTGCTGGATCTGAAGAAGCCGGAGGCACGCGCGCTCTTTCTTCGCATGGTGAAGACGTACGACGTGCTGCTCGAGCAGTTCCGGCCCGGCGTGCTCGACCGCCTGGGCCTGTCGCACGAGACGCTGCTCGCCGCGAATCCGAAGCTCGTGATCTGCGCGCTGACCGGCTACGGGCAGACCGGGCCGCTCGCCAAGAAGGCGGGGCACGATCTCAACTACCTCGCGCGCGCGGGCGTGCTCGCGTTCCAGGGCCCACCGGGAGCGCCACCCACGCCGCCCGGGTTCCAGCTCGCGGACGTGAGCGGCGGGCTCTACGCGGTCATCGGCATCCTGGGTGCGCTGCGTGAGCGCGATCGCAGCGGCAAGGGCGCGGTCGTGGACGTGTCCATGCTGGAGTCAGCGATGGGCTTCGCGATGAGCGGCATCGGCGCGCTGTTCGGCGGACAGACACCCGCGCGCGGGAACGAGCCGCTGTCGGGCGGCATCGCGCCGTACAACACCTACGCAACGAAGGACGGAAAGTACGTGACGCTCGCGTCGCTCGAGCCAAAGTTCTGGATGGGGTTCGCGTCCGCGGTGGGCTTGAATGCCGAGATGGGCGCGCTCATGCCGGGGCCGCATCAGGCGGAGCTCAAGGCGAAGCTCACGGAGGTCTTCGCCGGGCGCACACGCGCCGAGTGGGAGGCGTTCTCCGCGCAGCACGACGTCTGCCTCGAGCCCGTGCTGGAGGCGAACGAATTGATGCAAGATGCACACATTCGCGCGCGCGGCCTCTTCTTCGAGATGCCATCGCCGTGGGGGAACATCCCGCAGATGCGCCTACCGGTCACCCCCGCAGACGTCTCCCAGATGCGCCCCCCGCCCAGGCAAGGCGAGCACACCGACGAGATCCTCCGGGAGTGCGGCGAAACCGAAGAGACCATGAAAGCGCTCCGCGACGCGCGGGTCATCTCGTAGCCATCCGTGGGGATGCTCGCGGGTGAACTCGCGAGGGGCCGCTCAGATCTTTCGGTACTCTTCTATGAACTCCCAGTCGGCGATGATGCCCTTCTTCAGGAGCACCGACAGGAGCGCTGCGATGATGGGCTCCCACTGCGGTTCGTCGCCCAGGATCTCGCTCGCGTCGGCGCCGTGCGAGACGGCGCGGAGCGCGCTGATGAGATCGCGCGCGGTCAGCGACTCCGACACGCCGCCTGCGGACGGCGGGACCGAGTTGCGGCGATTGCCATTGCGCGCGGGGAGCTGGAGGGTGGTGCCGTCCAGCAGCGTGAGCGCGACCATCCGTGGCTTGCTCTGCCGCGCGGGCGGACGCTCCGAGCCCGAGCCTGCGGGCGGTGGGCTGCTGCCACCCGGCGGGGGAACGCTGCCGTACGCGCTGGGCACATTCGGCGGTGGTGGGACGGAGGGGGGCCGAGGCGCCGGTGAGCTCATGGGGCGCCCATCGGCCGTGCGCGGCATGTTGGGCGCTGGAGGAGGAGGCGGCATGGGCGGCGCGCCACCGGGGCCCGAGGGCGCGGATGGCGGGGCCGGCGGCCGCGCAGGACGGTCCCTGAGGGTGGAGGGCGTGGGCTCGGCCATGACAGACTGCGGGGGCGGCGGAGGTGCCACCATGCCCTCACCATCGAAGTAGTAGACCCGGATGGCGCTCCGGATGTCCGCCGGGGAGGCGATCATCGGGCGTGTCGGGAGCTGGGCCGCGCGCGCGACCTCGGCGAGCGAGAGCTCGTTCTTGGGGTCGTCGGTGGCGACATAGAGGGTCTCGCCCTGCCCCTTCACATGGCGCACGAAGATCGGGATCAGGCAGTATTTCTCCGCCATTTCGCGCGGAACGCGGTTGAGGAGCTGGCGCGAAAAATCGATGTGGTAGAGCGACACCCACGGCACGCCGAGCTGCAAGCTCAGGGTCTGTGTGAGCTGCGCCTCGCTGATCCACCCGCGCTCGAGGAGCACGTGGCCAATCTTCTTGCCAGGGGGTCGGGGCTGGGCGAGCGCCTCCTCGAGCTGCTCACGCGAGATGACCTTGGCGTTGACGAGAAGCTCACCGATCAGGTGCTTGGCCACGTCGCAATCCTACCCAGGCGCTCCGTCCGCGCAAAGGCTTCTCCGTTGTTCCGGTCACCGAATTCGCGTGATAGCTTCGACGAGGGGTATTTCCGAGACGGTACCGACCGAACGAATGCGACTTTGTCCCCAATGCCAGAGCACGTGTGACGATGGACACAAGTTTTGTCCATCCTGCGGCTTCCCCGTAAGCAAGGTCGCAACGAACACGGACGACCCGATGATCGGGCGGACGCTTCCGGGCGGATACATCATCCTGGACCTGGTCGGCATCGGCGGCATGGGGCGCGTCTACCGCGCGGAGCAGACGGCGCTGTCCCGCACCGTCGCCGTGAAGGTCATTCACCCGCACCTTGTTGGCGAGGAGAACACCGCTGCTCGCTTCATCACCGAAGCGCGCGCTGCGAGCCGGCTGAATCATCCGAACTCCGTCGGCGTCATCGACTTCGGCAAGACGGACGACGGGCAGCTGTACCTGGTCATGGAGTTCTTGCGCGGCAAGGATCTCGCGCGCGTCCAGTACGAGGCCGGATCGCTCACGTTCCGCCGCACGGTCAGTATCCTGCGGCAGGTGCTCGCGGCGCTCGCAGAAGCGCACCACCTGGAGATCATCCACCGCGACCTCAAGCCCGAGAACATCATCCTGGAGCCCGTGCGCTCCGGTGGCGACTTCGTGAAGGTCGTGGACTTCGGCCTTGCCAAGATGCGCGCGGAGACCACCGCACCAGGCATCACGAGCCCCGGCATCGTCTGCGGCACGCCCGAGTACATGAGCCCGGAGCAGGGTCGTGGCGACACGCTCGACCCCCGCAGTGACCTCTACGCCGTTGGCGTCGTCATGTATCAGCTCCTGTCTGGGCGGCTGCCGTTCGAGGCCGAGTCTCCGACACAGGTCGTGCTCATGCACATCGGCGAGCCGCCGAAGGACCCGCGCGAGGTCGCGCCCGAGCGTGAGATCCCGGCGGGGCTCGTGACTGTCTGCTTGAAGGCGCTCCAGAAGGAGCCGGAGCAACGGTTCTCCAACGCCGACGAGTTCTCCGACGCTCTCGACAACGCGATGGCGGAGATCGACCGCGTCGCGCCGCGCCCGCTGATCGCGCCGCAGACCGTGAAGTGCGCCAAGTGTGGCGGGGTGAACCCCTTCACGCAGAAGTTCTGCGGCGACTGCGGCGTGTCGCTCGCGGGGGCGAAATCGATCATACCGCCAGCGCCCAGCATCGACGCTTCGGCCGACACGTCGGGCGGCGCGTCCGTGGTGAACCAGAACGGCGGCTCGCCGAAGCCTGGAATCGGCGCAGGGAACGGGCGACACGACCCCCAGCAGTTCCCACTGCCTCTGGTCGGAAGGGACGAAGACCTTGCCTGGCTCAACGACCGTCGCAATGACGCCAAGACCTCGCTGATCGGCGCGCGCGTCGTCGGCGACTCCGGCATGGGCAAGACCCGCTTGCTCAAGGAGTTCCTCGCGAAGTGCCGCGCCGCGGGCGACGTCGTCGTCATCACCGGCCCGGACCCGAACTGGGCCGAGGTCGGCTATTTTGCGCTGCGCTTCGCGATCCGCGCACTCGCTGGCCTGTCCGAAAAGCCTGCCGCGAAGGACTGGGCGAACGCGAGCACGGAAGCACGCCGTGGCCTCTCCGACGTGTTCGACGTCGAGCGCGATGCCTCTGCGCGCCTGTCCCCCGAAGAGCGCAGGTACGCGGTCGCGGACGCGCTCCGATGGGCGATCCTGCGCGCGAACGAGCGCTCTGGCGGCAAGAAGGTCATCGTGGCCGTTGACGACCTCAATCACATCGACGGCGGAAGTCGTGCGGCGTTCGCGGACGCCGTGGGTGAGCCGCCGCTCGTCCCCGCGCTGCTGGCGATCACGTATCCGCCGGGCGCGGACCCTGGCTGGCCCGCGAGCACCGCCTCCGCGCGCGTCCTCAGCGGTCTGGACTCTGCGGATGTCGGCAAGCTTGTGTCCGGCAAGCTCTCCGTCAGCTCGCCGGCGTTCGGCCCCGGCCGCGGCATCGCACCGCTCTATGTGGACCAGCTGCTCCACTTCGCAAAGGAGCAAGGCGGTCAGCCGCCGCCGCGCCTGGCAGACCTCATCGCGCTTCGCGTGGAGCGCATGCCGCC